>CAYQKL010000007.1:0-7165 GCA_964418185.1 uncultured bacterium | reverse complement strand
AAATAAGAAATGGTTACTGCGGGTATTGATATCGGTTCAAGAACGATAAAGTTTGCTCTATTTAAGAATTCAAAGATTATAGATTATTTGATAACCGATACTACAGTTGAGCCGATGAAGAGGATAAAAGAGATAATAAAAGATAAAAGATTTGATAGAATTACTGCGACCGGTTATGGAAGGTATCTAATGCAGGAATCTTATGATTGTCCAGTTGTTACTGAGATTAAGGCTTATGCAACTGGTGCCCATTATCTCTTTTCCAATTGCCGCACCGTCATTGATATTGGTGGCCAGGATACAAAGGTAATAAAAACAAAAGATGGCAATGTGATTGATTTTGAGATGAATGACCGCTGTGCTGCAGGCACCGGCAAATTCCTTGAGATAATGGCACATACCCTTGGTTACACAATTGAAGAATTCGGTGAGAATGCATTAAAAGGAACAAACTCCATTCCCATAAATTCTATGTGCACAGTATTTGCAGAATCTGAGGTCGTTTCCCTCATTGCCCGGGGCGAAGACAAAATAAATATCGCCTTGAGTCTGCACCACTCCATTGTTAATCGCCTCTTACCAATGGTCAGCAGAATAGATCCTGAGGATGATATTGTCTTTGCTGGTGGTGTGGCAAAGAATCCCTGTATGGTTGAACTGTTAAGAAAGAAACTGGGGAATTTATTGATTCCTGAAGAACCCCAGATAATTGGTGCCTTAGGTGCCGCAATAATTGCAAAAGGGGGTGAAAAATAAAAATACCTGAATACCTAAAATCCAAAATGCCTGAATTCGCTTCCCATTCTAAAAATAATGTAGGGCAAGGCTTTAGCCTTGCAGAAAGGAATCTTTCAACATCCGCGGGTTGCGAAGTAACAAAAAAGGAGGTAAAATGAAAAGGCTCATTGGAATATGCGCTATCTTGTTTTTGTTGGTATCCTGTGCCAAGCAGGAACCTTATGTCTTAAAAATAGCCCATGTTGGGCATGACCACCACGCTGCCCTATATGTTGCCTGTCTTGAAGGTGAAAGATTCAAGAACGACTATGGTCTATATCTCAAAGAGATAAAACCAAAGGAGTTATATGAACTCTATGAAGGGAATAAGAAGATTGCCGAACTTGAACTCTACAAAGTTGGTGGTGGTTCAGAAATGCCAACATTGATGTCTCAGGGGCATTTTGAGATTGGGTTTGGTGGGATTGCTGCAGAACTATTCTTTGTTGATAAGCAGGCACCGATTAAGGTTATATCACCCCTGCATGGCAAAGGTGATATGTTGGTAGTTCCTCCAAATGTTCCGGTCTCAAACTGGAATGAATTTGTTCAATGGGTAAAGAATAGTCCTAAACAGATTCGGGTTGGATATAAAGATCCGGTTGCGGTTGCAAAGATAATTTTTGAGAGTGCACTAAAAGAGGAAGGTGTTGAGTATACTAATGACCCGGGAAATAAAAAAGCAAAAGTTGTTTTAATCAATATGAAAGGTGAAAAAAATCTAATACCTGGTCTGGAAAACAAACTCATAGATTGTTACATCTCTAACAATCCCTGGTGTGCACTTGCTGAAGAGAAGGGCTCGGGTAAGATTATTGCGGAACTTTCTAATTTGCCGCCGCATATATGGAAAGAACACCCTTGCTGTACCATTGCGGCAACTGATTCTGCAATTAATGCAAAAGGACCCGCAATCATAAAATTTCTGGAATTGATAACAATTGCTACCGAATACATAAACAAAAAACCTGAGATTGGTTATAATGCCGCATCAAAATGGATTGGAACCTCGCTTAGTGTAGAACAGAAATCTATGTCAACATCAGAATACTCCACAGAACCGAGTAAAGAATGGAAAGAGGCAATCTATATGTGGTGCCAGAAAATGTCAGAAATGGGCGAATTCAAGGGTATCCTGAAGGACAAAGAACCATCAGAGATTGATAGACTGGCATTAGATCTCACTTTGATTGAACAGGCGCGTAAAAATTTTGAAAAAAGGAAGAAGTGACAATCAGGTGGATTAAAAATATTCTTTTAGGGATCGTATTGCCTGTATTTATTATCGTTATCTGGGAATTGGTCGCAGTGCGCACTCAAAATCCATCAATTCTTCCAAGACCAGAGTCAGTCTTGAACAGGTTACTCCATCCTTTTGATAATATTCTTGGTACAGGTTCACTTGTGTTCAATCTGGGAGTAAGTGCCTTCAGGGTATTATGGGGTTTTGGTTTTGCCGCACTGGTGGGAATTCCTCTTGGTCTGGCAATGGGAAGGATTCTTTTTGTGCACCAGTTATTTAAACCATTGATTGAAGTCCTGCGCCAACTATGCCCTATCGCCTGGATTCCATTTGCTCTTGCAGTATTCAAGACCTACTCTATTCCCAATCTATTCGGAGTAAGATATAGCCATACAATTCTTGACCACATCCAGATTGGAATGATATTTATTCTATTCTGGGGAGGGTTTTTCCCAATTCTTTTGAATACGATCCACGGTGTAATGGGTGTCAAAAAACTATATATTGATACCGCGCTAACCCTTGGCGCAAAACCAAAACAAATGTTTAGAAAAGTAATCCTACCTGCTTCATTACCTGCCGTAATGACCGGCTTACGCATTGGTATTGGGATTTGCTGGTTTGTAATTATTGCTGCAGAGATGATGCCGGGCAGTGATGCCGGAATTGGTTACTTGATCATTTATGCCTACGAACTTGCCGAGATGGATTTGATCATTGCCGGTATGATTCTGATCGGTCTCGTGGGTGCATTGCTGAGCAAAGGACTTGAGTTGCTGAGTGTGAATGTCTATTCCTGGCAGGCAAAGGAAAGATAGATGTCAATAAGGGTAGAGAATGTAAGTAAGAGGTTTAGTACCACCAAAGGTGAAGAGGTGTTTGCCTTAGATGATATTAACTTTACCCAATCTGTCCAGGAATTCATTTGTATTATCGGTCCAACTGGTTGTGGTAAAACAACCCTTTTAAGACTGATTGCCGGTCTTGATACACCAACCAGTGGAGCCATATATATCAACAATAAATGGGTAAAAGAGCCAGATGGCAAAACTACCCTGGTCTTTCAACAATACTCGCTCTTTCCCTGGCTTAATGTTATTGATAATGTCGCCTTCGGTCTTGAACTAAAAGGTAAGCCAAAGACGGAAAGATATAATAGGGCAAAAAGATTTTTGGAACTCGTTGGTTTAAATAATTTTGCCCATGCCTATCCCTATGAACTTTCTGGTGGAATGCAGCAGCGTGTTGCGATAATCCGTGCCCTGGTGCTTGAGCCTGAAATATTACTGATGGATGAACCGTTTGGTGCACTTGATGAGAAGACAAGGCACTATCTTCAGGATGAGTTATTGAAGATCTGGGCAAACGAAAAAAAGGCAATAATCTTTGTTACGCATAATATCGACGAAGCCATATATCTGGCAGACCGCATCATCATTATGAGCGGTCAACCCGGAAAGATAATAAAGGACCTAAAGGTTGATCTTAAAAGACCAAGGGACCGTCTTGCAAAAGAGTTTGTGGATTTGCATATTGAGGTCCGCAGGGTCCTTGAGTTGGTTATAAAAGAAAAAAAGGAGGAAAAATGAAATCTTTAACCAACACCATAATCATCATTCTGCTCATTGGAGCAGTATTCAGTCAGGCCGGTCCATTGTTGTGGCGTGATCCAAAGACAATTGATAAAGGTAGCTTCATTGCAATGACTGGTATTGGCTATAATAAGACCACGAAAAGTTGGAACTGGACCAATGAAGAATGGGTTGACCAGCAGGCAAGTCAACAGATAACGACGATTGCAAGCCACCTTATGTTCGGCTATGGACTTTTGAACAACACAGAAATTTTATTGCATATTCCAACCGCGATGAGGTTCCGAGATACACTTAGTTCAAAGGGTATAGGCGACATATGGCTTAAGGCTAAATACTGTTTTCTGAAGGGTAAGAATAAACCATCTGCTGCCGGGCTCTTCGCGGTAAGACTTCCAACTTCAAGCAAAGATGCAAAGCCTCTAATTGATGACCATACCCTGGATTTTGCAATCGGTGCCAAGATAGCGACACAAAAATTTGGTAATTTTGTTGGCCACCTGAAACTGGCATACTGGTTCAATGGAGTAAAGGATGATACAATCAACCTCGGGGACGAGATCGAGGGAATTGTAAAGATTGACTACTGGCTTGCAAAGAGTGCATTTTTCTTCCTCAACTGCGAAATAGTAGAGGGATTCAAGAACAAGGACGATCAAGGCAATGAAATATCCAATACAGAAAAACGCAATCTACAAGTTACACCTGGCTTGACCATAAAACCGATACCTGGACTTACGCTCAGGCCAAAAGTGGTATTTCCTCTACTGGCGGTCAGTAAAGGTGGCAATACTTTTTCCTATGCACTCGGAATTGATGTCTGGTATATAAAATAGATAAGAACACTTAAAAATAATGTAGAGCAAGGCTTTAGCCTTGCCTAAAAATAGTGTAGTAGGGCAAGGCTTTAGCCTTGCAGAAAGGAATCATTCAACATCCGCGGGTTGCGAAGTAACAAAAAAGGAGGTAAAATGGAAATCTACAGAAAAGACTACACAATAAAGGATGTTCAGGATGTCTATGATGGACCTGGTGGATTGCTCTGGGAAGCAGTGATGGGTGAGCAGATCCACTCCGGTGGTCCAGAGGCAACCGATGTCCTGGCACAAAAACTGGGCTTGAAATCTAAAATGGTCGTTGCTGATCTTTGTAGTGCACTCGGCGCACCAGCAAGGCATCTGGCAAGCAAATACGGGGTCTATGTGAAGGGTGTTGATGCCACAAAGACTATGCTACAAAAGGCAATGGAAAGGACAAAGGCTGCAAAACTTGAACATATGATTGAATACTATGAAGGTAATGTAATGGATCTGCCCTTTAAGTCCGGAACCATTGATGTGGTCTGGGGACAGGAAGCCTGGTGCTATGTTACGGATAAAGAAAGGCTCTTGCGTGAAGCATACAGGGTGCTAAAACCGGGTGGTAAGATTGGATTCACTGATTGGATTATCACCGGCAATATCGCTCCCCAGGAACTTGAACCACTTTATGATTCAATGGCATTTCCCTATATGGAATCATTTAAGGGTTATCAGGAATTGATGAAGAAGGTTGGATTTAAGGTCCTTGAGGCAGTTGACAATACTGACGCCTTTGCCAAACATTTTGACCAGTATCATCAGATGGTCACAGTCAAAATGAAACCCGATATATTGAAAAACTTTGGGCCCGACCTTTATAGTTTTGCCGAGAACCTCGTGACCATCTGGCGCAAGGCGGCACACGAACACAAGGTCGGCTCCGGAATGTTTATCGGGCAGAAATAGTCAGGCTGACAAATTACAATAAAATACCTTCTCCCCTTAATCCTCTCTCCGCCACAAAGATTGGCGGGGAGAGGAAGGGGTGAGGGGTATAGAAAGGACATCAGGATATCAGGAAAACAGGGTATCAGGAATTAGAAGAGATATTCTGATATCCTGATACTCTGATATTCTGATAAACTTCAACATCACCTTCCCCTTTATCTCCTCCCATCAAGGGAGGGGAATACACGAGAAGAAAAAATTCAGGAACCACCAAATTATTATAGCCCGAACTGATATTGACATACTATTGTAATTCTGCAATTGCATTGGAGTATAAGAAAAGATTTTCTCATCCATCACTTACGAAGTGGGCTACTCTTGGGGCAGACATAAACTTTTAATTTTTGATTGAGTTATTAGGATAGAAAAAAGTAAAGGGCAATAACCTGACCGTTTTGGAAGATGATTCTCAAAGATTATGCAATTTTCATATAAATCTTGACATATTAAGGAATTTTTATATTATAGATTATTAAAGTTTCTCTTTAGGAGATTATGATGGCGCAAATATTAAAATTTATAAAAACAATTATTATCTCAAAACCTGGTAGAAAATGAGTTCTATAATTTTTGGGCAAAACATTCAAATTGGGTAAAAAATATGATTACTCAGTGTTTTATTTGATACAATTTCTCCTTAATTTTGTTTATATCAGAGATATTACATTGGAAGCACCTGATACAATAAAAATCCTTGTTGACCCAATTAAGGTGGCTGAAAAGAATGATACCATTTTAGTGCTTGATTTGCAGCACGATTCTTTGTTTATAAAAAAATTCACCATTGATGGTTTTTTTATACAATCTTGTCCCTATGCGCCAGGGAAAGATAGTTTTTTGTTCTGTAAAGCGCCCATACCACCAACCGCGGAAATTATTAAAAAGGCAGATGACCTTATTGCGAGGGGTTACGGCACTTATGTTGAGAATCAAAACTGGGAGTTAATGTTTGTTGAAGAGGATAGCATGATCTGGTTGGTCTGTAGTTCCTTTCTCGGTGATGCTGGTGGTCTGACAATCTTTGGTTTCAATCCGTCTGATTCTATTTGGCGGGTATCAGGCGAGGTACCCTGGGGAGGCGATTATGAGCGGGAGACTATGCGTGGGATTCAAACCAGACGATATCTTTATGTCAGTCCACGGTATATCTATCTTATTGCGGGTGAATTCCTATGGTAATATGACAGGAATTTAAGGTTTATCCGCAAAATAGGTGATAAACCTGAAGAATGTTTTAAAGAGCCCTATGGCATTGCAACATACAGCCATTCACTCTATGTCACGGATTTCCGCTTAGGAATTGTCTGGGAATGCTGCCCAGGACTCAAATGGAAGATGGAACCAATTATATCGAATTCTTGCCTCAAACATCCTACATTTATAACCTATTCTGAAAAGAGTGGACTATGGGTTACAGATATTTCCAGTAGACGAATTTTAAACATTGGAAAAAACACTATTTCACGGGTTTATACATTAAAAGAACTAAGAATTTGCCCCGGAGGAACAAATTACAAAATTGCATTCTCTGATAGTCTTATTTTGGTGTTTGAATCTAACCGTGTTCTGATATACAACCTTGATGGCAACTATCTTAGAACTTATCAAGGCACTGACTATGAGGAAAAATACGATGGTTTGATTGATATGGACAATTGTGGCAATAGTTATTTCTTCAAAGGATTTAACTTAAAACAATTTTTAAAGGTGAGCCCATCCGGTAAAGATACATCCCTTCTTATATT
>CAYQKL010000006.1:46555-74611 GCA_964418185.1 uncultured bacterium | reverse complement strand
TTTTCATCAGGGCAGGGTTTAGTCCAGTGATTCTTCCGTTTTTCTGGAGTGGGGACTTTAATCCCGTGAGAAAAATGAGACTGAAGTCTCTGCTCCAAAAAATTTGCTTTAAGTACAGTATCGTCCCGACAAAAAAGTCGGGACCTACAGGAAACATAGTATCTCCTTCGGCTTGTTTATGGAAATTATGAACGATGAACGAATTGCGGAAGTTTAGTCTTTCCTAAAAATCATTGGAATTTACTCTGAAATGTTATTCTTTTTGTGCAATAGCCTTGATAAATATGTGGGTTGTATTTTCAATATCCTACTCGCCTTTCTCTGGTTACCCCCGCATTTCTTAATGGCTTCTTTTATGTACTTCAATTTGAACTCCTCCACTGCATCTTTTAGACTTTTGTCATAGGTCAAAGGTAGTTCTATAGGTTCTGATGGAAGCATCAATGCCTCGGATTTTATTGTATCAGTATTGGTTAAGACCACTGCCCTTTCAATGACATTCTGGAGTTCCCGGACATTTCCGGGCCAGGGATATTGTATTAATCTTTCAATGACTTCGTCTGAAAATTTTTTGATATCTTTGTTCATCTGTTTTGCATAGTAATCAAGAAAATGTTCAGCAAGAATAATAATATCATCTTTCCGATCGCGTAGAGGGGGTACATATATTGGGAAGACATTCAGACGATAGAACAGGTCTTCGCGAAACAATTTCTGTTTTATCTTTTCTTCAAGGTTTTGATTGGTTGCCGCAATGACCCGCACATCTACTTTTATAGTCTTTGTTCCGCCAAGCCTTTCAAACTCTCTCTCCTGCAATACCCTCAGCAATTTGCTCTGGGTTTCAGGCAATAAATCGCCAATTTCATCAAGGAATATTGTGCCCTGATGGGCAAGTTCAAATCTACCCTTATGCTGGGTCAGGGCACCAGTGAATGCACCCTTTTCATATCCGAACAACTCACTTTCAAGCAGGGTCGCAGGAATCGCCGCGCAACTCACTGCAATGAATGGTTTTTCTCTTCTCTGGCTCAGGCGGTGTATGTATCTTGCAAGCAATTCTTTGCCAGTTCCATTTTCACCGAGGATTAAAACCGAGGCATTGCTCTGGGCAACCTTTTCAGTGAGACTGAGCAGGTTCTTAAATTGTTCACTATGGCCAATCAGGGCGTAGCGAGAATCTATTTCATCTTTAAGCAAATCCTTGTATTCATGAATTCGCAGGTGATTCTGCGCATTTTGTATGACCTGGGCAGATTGATATGCGATTATGAGCAAAAGATTTTTGTCTTCCTCAGTCCACTGTTGACTGTCTTTTTTGTTGAGAACTTCTATCACGCCAATGGTTTTGCCAGAAATTATCAGGGGTGCTGCAATTATTGAACGGGTGACAAAGCCCGTGGACTTATCAATCTTCTGATAGAAATCTTTATCCCGGCTTGTATCATTGACAATTTTGGGCCTGCCTTCACGCACACAGGCACCGGCAATGCCTTTATCAATAGGCACTGTGAGATTTTTCAGCCGCTCTGATACTTCTCCGCTTACGCTGGCAAAATATAACTCGTTTGTCGTTTCATCAAGCAAGAGCAAAGAACTTGCCTCAGCCTTGAGGAGGTTCTTCGCACTCTCAATAATGATATCAAGAATTTTTGATAATTCCAGGGTAGAACTGAGGGAACTCGCCATTTCAAAGAGAATTTCCAGTTGTTCCCTGCCAATCTTACGAATAATACTTTCCATAATCTATTATACCCTAAAAATTGCGAGCGTCAATATTGAATTTTTGCCCTGATGGTTCACTTGACATTCTTGAAAATTTATATATATTTAGAATATGCGACGGTTGATATTTTTGTTTCTGATAGTATATCTTAGTTGTAATAAACTTCCGCTGGGTGAGGATGAGTTGGCAAATCGCGGCGATTTTGAATCCATAACTTTGATGCTTCCTTTGTATGTATCCTTTACTGAATCAAAGGCAATCCCGCTTGGTACATCTCAGAATCTCATCCTTGGTAAGAACGATAGATATCAGTCACGAATTATCTTGAGTTTCACTTTTTCTGATACAACCTATCAGGGTCTTGACCAGATAAAATTGATTCTGTTCAAAAACAAAAAATTCAATAATGATTCACTGCGTTTTGGCGTCTATGTTTTGAATAATGAATTCTCTGAGATTGATGCGACCTGGTACAAGAGAAACAACACCGATTTATGGACAAGTCCAGGTGGTGATTTTGAAACTGATTCCTTGAGGATGGGTGAAATAAAAGGTGATTCGTGTGTGGTCTGGTTTAATTATCTGGATTTGAACAAAATAAGAAATGGTAAGGGAATAATACTGATTCCTCAGGATACAGGTTTCTGCAGTTTCTATGCGCGTGAATCGGGTAAGTCACCACTTTTTTATCTCGTCAAAAATGGTACAACAACTTCAATACCAATAAAAGCAGATTGCCATATTTTGAAAATAGACACCCTGCCTAATTACTGGGAAGACTGGCTTGGAAGTGGCGTAGCATTCAGAAACTATGTGAAATTCATTTATGATACATTACTCAACAATTCAAGAGCAGTCTATGGTGAATTGACCTTAAGGGCAAAGAACCATTATGGGTTACGTGATACAATAGAGATAGGTGTAAAATATCTGCTCAAGCCGTTTTCTGGATTTGATACAGATCTTGGCCCATTGATTGACCTGAAAAAATTCGCCATTGATGATACAATATTTACGCTTGATATTGTTCAGTATGTCCAGCGCATTATTGATCATCCGGATTCCAATTTCGGATTTTTTATCTATCTCTCGCCCGAGAATTATGACATTGCCAATGTTGAATTGGTGTCTGGTTCTCATCAGTTAAAGGTTGGATATATCAGACCACCAGAGGAAAGGTGAAGTTAGAAAGTTTGGAAGCAGTGAACCTATGATAAACATTATTTTATTTTTTATATTTAACGCCTCAGTTTTCTCCATTGAAGGGCTTGGTCAGGAGCAGAATATATTTGTGGATCCTTTCTATGGACGGATTGATCTTGCGCAGATTGAATTTTCATTAAGACCTGAATTTAATATCCTGAATGAAAGCAGTGATATGCGCGGCATATTCTGGACCAATCCATTTTTGTTAAATATGAAGATACCAGTTTACAAAGGGTTAATTTTTTCTCTCGGAAGTATGGAACATTTCAATCAATCATTTGATATTTATAGCGAAAAAGAAGAATTGAAAATGTATGTTCAGGGACGGGGTGGGATTGAGGAACTCTATCTTCAGCTGAATCAGAGCCTCAGTATTGCTGAAGTTTTTTTTCGGGGGTCTTATCTTTATGGGAGTTCAAGGGAGGTCTGGAATTACACCATTGGTGGTTATTCGGTTGCGGACACATTTCTATACAAATACAGCGGTGGGATACTAAGTGCCGGGCTAAAACTCTTTGCGTTTTCCTGTTTTTACGAAGGTTTGGGCAGGCTAAATATGGAAAAATCCAGTTATGATACAACCTATGATCTGCATCAGATTCTGGGGGTAGGAATCAAAGAAGAATTCCGCAACTGGAAGATTTCTCTGTTATTTGAATATCTGTTTGGGGGAGATTTTGAATCTACGAGACGACTAAAAGGGTCTATTGCCCGGGGAAATTTTGGTTTTTCTTATGCATATAACCCCTGGTACCTAAGTGGTATCAAGGAGCACTCACTGGCAATATGTATAGATGTGCCAATAGGAGGCTTTGCAAAGTTTTCTTTTAATCCTGATTTTGGAGTCAGGATGAAGGGGTCTTTGAGAGAAATCGTATTTGCACCACAGGTGCAATTGCTTCTTGAAGAAGTCTTTGCAAGACGAAGAAAATAGATATGAAACCCAGGATCCTCTTGCTTGACGATGAGGAAAGTTTGATCAAGTGGCTCTCTTATGCATTGCAGGATAGCGGTTATGAAGTTTTTGCAACGACCGAACCCAAAATTGCCCTGAATCAATTGAGGTCAGAGAAATTTGATTGTGTTATCACTGATATCAGGATGCCGGGAATGGACGGATTTCAATTCCTTAAACAGGTGCGTGTGATGTATCCTAATCTGCCTGTTATTTTTATTACTGCGTATGGTTCAATGGAATCAGTGATCAATGCCCTGAGAGATAGGGCAAGCGACTATATAATGAAACCTTTTGGAATTGATGAGATTTTGAACCGCCTGAGGGTAAATCTCAAAAAAGAAAGGGAGAGGCCTGTAGAAATTATCGGCGAGAGCAAAGTCATGAAGAACATTTTGAATCTGGTTGATAAGATTGCAGGAACTGATACTACAGTGTTGATCCTCGGTGAATCAGGAACTGGTAAGGAATTGATTGCCCGCGAAATCCACAAAAGGTCAAAAAGGGCAGAGAATAATTTTGTTACTATATCTTGTGCAGCATTGCCTGAGACACTGCTTGAGAGTGAACTTTTTGGATATAAGAAAGGAGCATTCACCGGCGCCAGCACCGACAAAGATGGTCTTTTTCTAACCGCGGACAAAGGCAGTTTTTTTCTTGATGAAATTGGAGATGCCCCGAGTTCAATCCAGATGAAGATTCTGAGACTTCTTGAGGAGCGTGAAATTGTACCATTGGGTGCAACAAAACCCATAAAGGTGGATGTCAGACTCATTGCTGCGACAAACAAAGACCTTTATGATGAGGTGAAACAGAATAGATTTCGTGAGGACCTGTATTATCGGTTGAATGTGATACCAATAACCCTTCCACCATTAAGACAGCGTAAAGAAGATATCTCCTTGCTTGCTGAATATTTTTTAAAATCCATTTGTGAGCGTGAGAACCTTGGTGAGAAAAGATTGATGAAGCCAACGATTGAGGTTTTAAAGAATTATTCCTGGCCCGGTAATGTGCGCGAATTAAAACATATTATTGAACGGGCTGCAGTTCTTTCTGATACATATTATATTAAATCTGAACATATAAGTCTGCCAAAGGGACAGATTGAACCGTTGAGGCAACTTGAAGATAACGAGATAAAGATGGCATTGAAAGATTATAATGGAAATATCACTGAGGCCGCTAAAAGATTGGGAATAAGCAGGGCAACATTATACAGAAAATTGAGGGGTGTGGAAATGAAGGGAGGAAAGAAGGTGAAAAAATAGGAAGTAAGAAGATAGCCAAACGAGACTTAAGTGTCGCAAAATGAGACAGAGAATCAAAAATGAGACACTTTCGTAGAAAAAACCAATGAAATTACGATAGTTTTTTATTGGCAATCAGGCACGATTTTTGCATATTATTAAGATAGATAAGGGGTTAAGGTTGTGATGCTGGATATTTAAAATACCTAAAACATAAGAATATCCAACCCTGGTCTTTGACAAACCTATTGACAATTCTTAAAAGACGGTTATAATTAAATGTCTTGGAGTGGGGACCTTGGTCCCGTGGAATTGTTATGACACCATCTGGTGTCAAAAATATATAAGATGGGCTTTGCAGTGTTTCGAATTGCTCGTTGATATTCTGATAACCTGGTATCCTGATCTTCCGACCAGTGCCCTAAAGCCCATTACCCAAGTCTTTTCTCTCCCTTGATGGGAGAGTCTGCCAGACTGATTGGCGGAAAAGGTGAGGGTGAATAAAATCGGGTTGTTATACAACCATTCCTGTTCTGGGGCACGATGCTGGTGAAATGAAAAATGGTTAAATGGTTAAATAACCGTTAACCATCTGTGTAACTCCGTGTCAAAATCCGCTTTTATCAGCGGGTTTCCACGGAGTGGAAACAGGAGGTATACAATGAGAAAGGGTTTTACCCTGATTGAATTGATGGTCGTGGTCGTCATCATCGGTATTCTTGCCGCGATCGCAATTCCGAACTTTTTGGCAATGCAGCAAAGAGCAAAAGAATCATCTGTGAAAAACAATATGCATACTCTACAGACCGCCGCTGAAGACCTCTCAACACGCGGAGCAGATGCCTATCCTGCAGACCTTGTAACTACTGTTGAAGACATCAATACTTCTTACAGTGGCCCTGAAGCGCTTAAACACATTGCAACTAACAATGTGCCACCTTTTGGAGATAATGCAATTCTGCCTGACAATTTAAGGAATCCATTCTATCCAAATGAAAATGCAGTTGAAGATGGTGTTATTGGTGATACTGCATTTTCCTCAACAGCAACTGCTGCAGGCATTGTTAAATACATAGATGATCTTAATTCTACGAGTAATCCTAATGCTGCACAGACCTACTACATAGTAGGTTATGGTGCAAAATACAATGAAGGTCGTCTGCCATTAATGCTTACTGCAGGTACTGCTGAATAAGATACACTTGGTCTTAAAGGGGGTGCAGAATTATATCTGCATCCCCTTTTATTTTATCAGAATAACATATATGCGTTCAAAAACGTTATTTTTACTATTGATATTACTTCTGGGATCTGCGATCAGATTTGTTCTGCCTTTTTCCAATAATTTTGAAAAACTACCTCTGCATGGTCCTGATGCTCATTATCACACACGCCGGGTCATATTGGCTATAAAGAACTATCCAGATATTCCGACATATGATAGATATCTTTCGTATCCTGCAGGTGGGCACATTATCTGGCCACCGGGATATGATTTCGTAGGAGCAACGCTCGGATACTTTTTTCTTGGAAAAAACGCAGCAGTGGGAAAAATTGAGTGGCTTTGTGCAATTTATCCAATCTTCTGGGGTCTTCTATCCATTTTGCTCACTTTTCTTCTTGGACGGACTCTGTGCAATGACACTGTTGGTTTGCTCGCATCATTTTTTGTAGCAGTCTTTCCATGTAATGTTTGGTGGTCATCACTTGGCTACAATGACCACCATATTGTTGAATCAATTACGCTTATTTTGTTAACTCATTCACTAATAAGAAAGCCAGCAAAACGGATATTGGATTGGGTAATTTTAGGGATTATTATGGGTACAGGTATGCTTTTCTGGCAGGGTTCAATATTGTTTGCTGGATTGGTGTTTTTGATTTGTCTGGTTAGTAGAGAATATTTGTCAGCGCTTGGTTTCTTAGTTGCTCTGATAGTGATTTTACCCTTCAGTTTGAATACTCATTTTGTTGATAGCCCGTTCAGTTATCGTGGTTTATCTCTTTTACATCTGACTCTGTTGTTTATTGCAATATTGGTTATGAGTATACTATTGCTCTGGAAAATGAATTTACGATTTTATTCTTTTTTAGTTGGGTTTTTACTGACTATTCTGGTATGCTTTCTTTTTCGACAGGAATCATTTAGAGGTGGATTTTCGTTTATTATAAAGAAAGACCCTTGGTTATCGACTATTCTGGAATTTTATCCCTTAATGATCTATCCAGGATTTATTGAGACTATTACACTCAAGAGCCTCTATGGTTATAGTTATTATATTTGGCCTATTGGAGTCTTTATGATGTTGTGGGAAAACAGAAGAAAGGAATTCTATATCTTCAGTTTCTTTGCTGTTTTTGCTGGTATTATGGCATTTATCGCTCGTAGATATTCAGTATGGTTTTCATCCTTTTACGCGGTAATCTTAAGTTATTTGATTTTACATATTTATGGTTTGGTTTCAAAAATACTAAAGTTTTTTTGGGTGGGGTATGTGTTTTGCTGTGGGATAGTCTTATTAGTTATGGTTCCGGTGATTAAATATGGTTATAATAAAATGCACTGGATAGCCTATTCCCCAATCACTGTTTCTGCGTTGCAATGGCTTAAACATTCTACACCGAAGACATCATTTTATTTCAATCCCCGCGAAAGACCAGAATATGGTATAATGTGTTCCTGGAATGATGGCCATAGAATCATATATCACGCACAACGGCCCGTAACCCTGTCAAATTTTGGTAATGATGTACCGAATTTTCATTATGCCAATGGATTCTTCGTCGCTGAATCTGAGTCGGCAGCAAATGAGATTATGGATAGTTTAAATTGCAAGTATGTCTATCTTGCAAACTGGCAATACGATTTGAAAGGTGTTATTCTTTATTTGGGGAAATCTTTGTCTGATTATTTTGATTTTTTTACAATCAAAGATAACTATGGTATAAATCATAAAATGATGGTACCAAAAATAAAGGGCTATTCAGTTGCGTTATCAAGACTATATCGTTTTTTGGGTTCAGGTTCGTATATTGAAGATGTTTATTTTCCACCATATCGCCATTATAGACTGCGTTATGCTTCTGAAGATAATTCTATTCGAATTTTTGAATATGTAAAAGGTGCAGTAATAATAGGGAGAACTGTACCCAATACCTGCATAAAAATGAGTTACGAGGTAAAATTGCCGAAGATAGTATTTAATTATTTTGATTCCTTATGTGCAGATGCCGAAGGAAATTTTGAGATAACGGTTCCATATCCAACAGGTGATACAGGGAGTTATAAGATAATAATAAATAATCACAAACCAATTTCCTTGAAGATTTTAGAAGAGGATATCCTGAATGGTGATACAATTTATATTAGGAGACTATAACGGGGGTGTTTATGATAAATAGAGGTTTTACATTAATTGAACTGATGGTTGTTATTGTTATCATTGGCATCCTTGCTGCAATAGCAATACCCAATTTTTTGGCTGTGCAGTCAAGGGCAAGGGAGTCGGCGACAAAAGAGAATATGCATACTCTGCAGGTGACATTGGAGGATTTTAATATTCGGGCAGGTGGTGTTTATCCAGGGGACTTGGAGACAACAATTTCCTCAGTGAATCCAAATGTCCAGGGACCAGATGGCAATATGAGGATTGCTGAATCTATGAGCCCGCCTTATGGTTCCAATTCCATCCTTCCTGATAATGTCAAAAATCCCTTTTCAACAAATTCTCCGGCTTTACAGAATCAGCGGGTTTCTATTGGAGACAATCCAGGGGTCATCGGGTATGAAGCAAGCAATTCCCTGGGTGATGACCCTATATCTGGAAATCCATGGAACGAGGTGGGTGATGGTCCTGCGATGTTCTATCGTATCACAGGGATGGGTAGAATAGGACCGATACCCATAGTTATGACTTCTGCAGGCACGCGTTGATTTGTTATTTTTTCTTTTTCCAGGTAGATGATGTTTTGTTACCCTTGAGATAATACTTCTCACCATGTGGCTCAGAAGGGATTGAGTCAATAAAATTATAAACCACAAGTTCATTTAAACTTACGGGTTGTCTGCCGATCTTTTTTGTAAATTCATCAATCATTTTATTTAAGAATTCAATATCCATCTCCATTTTTATTTCTTTTATGTACGTTTCCGCGATCTTTTTCTCTTCAGGGTTTTTTGCATTATTATACAAATCAAGCCATAAGGCAAGGGCGACCTTTAAATCACCAATCCTTTTTAATGCAATATAACCAGCCCATCTCTTGGGCATATCAGTGGCACTGGGCTTCTGACCGGCAATCCACAGATACTTTAAGGCAGTTTTATAATCACGCAAGAAAACATAATGTATAAAACCATAAATAAATGGAATCCGCCATTCATTATAATCAGCATGTATCCCCTTTTTTAAGAGATTCTTTGCCTGGTCAGGTCTGTTTGCATCATGGGTGAGCATTAGCGCACCAAGGGTATAGGCGTGGACAAAATAGGGGTCAAGGGTAGTTAATATGTCTAAGATATGATACATCAGGTCAAATCGGGCATCGGTCATTCTATGCTCACCATAATACTGGATGAATCTTAGCCAGACAATATCAGCAAGGGGCACATAAAATCCTAATGATAATGCTCGAACCGCAAAGCCAGATGGAAAATACATAAGTTCGCCAATGAGTTCGTGGGGTGTTTTTCTAAGGTCAATGCGGTAGGAGAGATTTCCTATAAGCAAGAGAAGTAAGACTATAGCAAAGATTTTCTTAGACATACTGTTTCTAAATATCATTTATTTCAGCATCCAGAAACAAATACAAAACAGAGTATTGAGACCCTGAAATAAATTCAGGGTGACAATCTGTTTTTCTGTCATACTGAACCTGTTTCAGCATCTTGTTGGATTCCGAAACGAGTTCGGAATGACAAATAGAATTTAAGGTTCGGACACAAGTTCTATATGAAGAAAAATTCAGATTCACATCTTCTCTTATTTAAATTCTCGATTTTCAAAGATGAGAACCGATAGATACAGCAAAAATATCGTATATATAAACCCATAACAGACAGAGAAAATCAATTGGTCAGGATAAATTGGCAATTTGTGCACGAGTTCCAGACGGAGATTGAAGTTTTCCAGATTTGGTAAGATATAATAGAATCCATAGGCAAGATATTTTATCAGAGAGATTTTTATGGAATCCGCAAAGAGTTTCAAGTCCGGACTTGCATGCCCAATTACATAAAATATCACACCCATAATTGATGTAAGTGTTGCCGAAGAAAAGGAAGAAAATAAGAGCAAAATTCCTAAGAGTACCATAATTTCAATCAATGAAAATGGGAGGGCAGGAATTATTGACAAATCAAATTTACCTTCGTAGATAAAGATGACAATTTGGTGAATCACAGCCATTGCTCCTTCCAATACCGCAATAAGCAGAAACAGTCCCAGAAACTTGCCCAGAATTATTTCGCTTCTTTCCACGGGTTTTGCAATCACGGTATAAATGGTTCTCTTTTCAATATCCTTATGTATTAGGCTTGAGCCGACGATAATAACCACCAGAATACCAAATATTGAAGCAACTGCGAGACCAAAATCCCTCAATAACTTTGGGGATTCACCAAGGGCGAATGGTTCAAGGAACATTGAAACAATAATGAGCAAAATACTAAAGATGATAAGCAACAACATAATCCTCTGCCTTAATGCTTCTTTGAAGGTATTTTCCAAGATAGCAAGAATTCGGTTCATCTTCGGTCTCCCTTTACCTGTTTGAAGAACCAGTCTTCAAGAGAGAGCTCATCAGTTCTTGTCCCTTTCTTTAATAGGTCCTCAAGTTTACCGACCTCCATTATCCTGCCTTCAATGATAATGCCAATTCTATCACAAACTGCTTCAGCATCGGGCAATATGTGCGAAGAGAAAAAGACAGTCTTCCCTTTTTCTTTTAGTTCTAAAATCAAATCCTTTATCTCCTTTCTGCCGATAGGGTCAAGTCCGGTCAGAGGTTCGTCAAGAATCAGTAAATCAGGGTCTCCGACAAGTGCCTGGGCAATACCAATACGCTGGAGCATTCCCCGGGAATATTTTCTCAAGGGCAGATCAGCCGCCTTTATCATACCAACTTTTTCAATAATCTCCATAAGGTTGCTCTTTTCACTGTGTTTGTCACAAAGCATAGAATGGATCTTCAAGAACTCAAAACCGCTCAGGTGGTCATAGAAGTACGGTGATTCTGGCAAAAAACCAATCCTCTTTTTCGCCTCAATGGTATGGGGCGGATATCCAAAGATTTCAATTTTCCCCTTGTCTGGTTTGATCAAACCAGTAATGGTCTTTATTGTAGTGGTTTTACCCGCACCATTGGGTCCCAAAAAACCGAATACTTCGCCTTTATAAACTTCAAAGGAGATTCCCCTTAATATTTCTTTCTTCTTTTCCCAAAAATGGATCTTGAATGCGCGGTAAAGATTGTCTATCCTTATGGCAATTTCCATATTAACTTATTATATTCAAAATTTTATTTCTGTCAAGTTATTGACATATTTTGAAAAATCCGTATAATATCTTAAATGAAAACCGATGAGGCTAAGAAGGAGATAGAGAAACTAAAGAATGAGATAAATTTTCACAATTATAGATATTATGTTCTGAACCAGCCAGTTATTACTGATTATGAGTATGACAGGTTATATAAAAAACTTGTTGAATTAGAGAACAGGTTTCCCGAACTTATCACTCCGGATTCACCAACTCAGCGCATTGGGGGAGAACCGCTGAAAGAGTTTAAGACAGTTGAACATAGAATCAAGATGTTAAGTCTTGATAATACCTATTCAGAGGAAGAATTGTTAGAGTTTGACAAAAGGGTGAAAAAAGGATTGGGTAAAGAAGTAAGATATGAAGTCACACTGAAGGTGGACGGTGTTGCAGTTGCCTTGCATTATAAAGAGGGAAGACTTGTGCTTGGAGTAACCAGGGGGGATGGTATTCGTGGTGACGACATCACCCAGAACATAAAGACAATAAAATCAGTGCCACTACAATTGTTGACGCAGGATAGTGAACTAAAAGACATTGAAATCCGGGGCGAAGTATTTCTATCAAAGAAGAATTTTGAAAAGATAAACAAAGAAAGGGAAACAAGGGGTGAGTCTATCTTTGCGAACCCGCGCAATGCTGCAGCTGGGACATTGAAACTTCTTGATCCCCAGGAAGTGGCAAAGAGGAATTTAGACTTGTTTATTCATACCATTCCTGCACAACCCGGGTCACACCACACTTCACATTATGAAACCCTGATGAAACTTGGTGAAGCAGGATTTAAGATTATTCCTCATATTGAACTCTGCAGTAATATCAAAGAAGTGATAGATTATATGAACGATTGGGAAGATAAAAGAGATAGTCTTGAATATGAGGTTGATGGGTTGGTGGTAAAGGTGGATAGTTTTGGCGACCGTGAAATATTGGGTTATACGATTAAAAGTCCGCGCTGGGCAATTGCCTATAAATATCCGGCGCGTCAGGCAATTACAAGACTTCAAAATATTCAGTTGCAGGTTGGTAGAACCGGAAGGGTTACACCGGTTGCAATTCTTGAACCGGTTCTGCTCTCGGGTTCAACAATTTCACGGGCAACACTGCACAACGAGGATGAGATAAGACGAAAAGACATCAGGATCGGTGATTATGTTATTATTGAAAAGGGTGGTGAGGTCATTCCCAAGGTTGTTGGTGTTGTGAAAGACCGACGGACCGGTAAAGAAAAGAATTTTAAGTTTCCAGAGAAATGTCCGGTATGTGGAGAAAGGATCTATCGGCTTGAAGGTGAGGCAGATTGGCGATGCGTCAATTCATCCTGTTCTGCACAGATAAAGGGTGCAATACTACATTTTGCCTCAAGACAGGCAATGGACATAGAAGGTCTTGGCTATATGCTGGTCGACAAATTAGTTGATATGGGGTTGATAAGAAGTTTTGATGATATCTACAAACTTGAAACCGCGACTATCGCAGAAATTGAGAGAATGGGTGAGAAATCAGCACAGAATTTGATCAATGCGATACAGAAAAGTAAGGAAAGGGATTTTGTTAATGTTCTCTTTGCTCTGGGTATTCCAAATGTTGGAGTAAATGCGGCGAATCTTCTCGTAGATGAATTCAAGAATATTGATGCCTTGATAAAGGCAGATCTTGAAAGACTTACATCAATCCAGGGTATTGGAGAGGTTGTTGCGCAGGGTATAATAAATTATTTCAAAAGTTCAAGAAACCGGCGGTTAATAGAAAATCTGAAGAAGGCGGGATTAAAATTTGAAACCGAAAAGACAATTCCTCAAGGTCCATTAAAGAACAAGACTTTTGTATTTACTGGTGAGTTATCTTCTATGACTCGTGAAAAAGCGCAATCAATTGTGCGTAAACTCGGTGGTCATCCTTTAAGTTCTGTATCAAAGAATACCGATTTTGTTGTTGCTGGCACTGAGCCGGGTTCAAAATATGAGAAGGCAAAAAAAATCGGTGTCAGGATTATTGACGAGCAGGAATTTTTAAAGATGATAAAGGGATTTACGAAATGATACATCCCAGTAGTTGCCCGATTTATCGGGGAAAAAAATAATGGAGGTTAAATGGAACACCCCTACTCATACCATCAGTTTCCGCTTTGCGAGTATGCTCGTACTCCGGAGGATACTTTTAAGGGGGTAGAAAAAGGAGGGGTTAAAAGGAGGTTTGAATGCCTGATCAACAGATAAAGCCAGAAAATTATATTGAAAAGATTGTCCGAGAAGAGTTGCATCGTCTTTCTGAACAGGATAAGACTATCTGTCAGTGTCCGAATTGTTATCAGGACATTATGACTCTAACGCTCAATAATCTGCCGGCAATGTATGTGTCAAGTGATGTTGGTCATATAATGACGATGTTCAATTTGAGTAAAGATCAGTTGCAGACACAGGTCACAGTAGAATTGTTAAAGGCGATAGAGAAAGTAAAAATAAATCCCCGACACTGATTTTTTAGTCTAAAAACTTGCTCAATATTTCAGTTGATACTTAATACTTACTTTATCAATATTGGTTTCAACATCAAAACCATACATCTTTGCTCCAACATAGGCATCTGCAAGCGAGTAACCAAATAGAAATAATTCCCACCAAAGAAAAGAATTCCTTTCTGAATACTTTTTTTCAAAATGGTTTTTTAAGGCATAATAACCGAGGGTTATTTCGCCCGTCCCAATTACTACACCCGGTACATATCGTTCAGTGTAGAACTGGCCACCAGCTGGAAATACACACAACAACATTGCTGTTTTTGCGGACTTTTTGCCAGCAAAGCAGGGATTCAGTAATAAGAAGAAGATCCCAAACCAGACTGCTAAACTCACTTTTTTAAACACTGTCCGCCCCAGGATGCCATCGTCATTTTGTATATTTGTAATCAAATCTCTCTACGGAATCTATTGTCGCCGTGCAGTAAATGGATAGATAATCAATCCGCTGCTCATTGAGAAAACTCAAAAGGTCTGCCATTCTTTTTAATGCGTTGGGCGCGGAAATGTAGATTTCAATACCCCGGTAATGACGGTCAAACCGTCTCATTATCTCTACTTCGCCATAAGCAGTTAGCTTGTCGTTCTGGAAAAATTTGTTTGCAGGCAATCGCTCAAAATCACCGCGGATCCCTTTTTCATTCTTTATTGTTTCTTCCCACATTTTGATTTCCTCTTTCAACTTATTAGTACTGCTTTTAAGAGGAAGGTATCTTGCGCGGTAGAAATAATAGCCACCTAAAACTAAAACTATTATTATTATCCAGGATAAATATTTCATAAATTCTCTATTGCTTGTTTTATATATTCTATTTTTGCCAGTGATTCCTCAAGTCTTTTTTCCTCTTTCTGCCGAACTTCAGCACTGGCCTGATTAAAATACCGAGGATTATTCAGGCGATTCTTCAATTCATCAATACGTCGGCTAAGAAATTCAATTTCTGTTTCAAGCCGCTTCTTTTCTTTATCTATTTCTACTCCCTTGAGGATTACATAACCAAGGATCTTGGGTAACACAATCGTTGCAATCGCTGTTTTTGGTTTGTTTCCAAAGATCACTGAGTTGGTCTTTGCCAGTCTTTTCAAGATCTGGCAATTTTTTTCAATAAATTCTTTTCTTTCGTTATCTGTGGAAACAACTACATTGAGCATTTCATTTGAAGGGATGGAGAATAGTCCGCGTATGTTTCTGATTTCTTCGATAAAACTAATTAATTCGTTTACGAGTAATATGGGTTTTGTGATGTCAGTTGTTCGGAGATATTCTTCAAGCAGGATGCTTGTTTGTTTTCTAAAGAATTTCTGATAGATCTCTTCAGTGATGAAGGGGATAAAGGGATGAAGTAATTTCAAAATCTGTCTCAATAGATACTTACTTGCATTTTTTTTGTCGTACGGAGGTATTTTGATAATTTCAAGATACCAGTCACAGAATTTGTGCCAGACAAATTCATATAATCTCCTGCCAAGCGCATTTAGTTCAAAATTGGTATAATAAAATTCTGTGTCTTTTAGCAGGTGGTTAAATTCATCCATTATCCAGAGGTCAAAATCAGAGAGTTCATTCGGCAGATCTTCAAGAACATCAGGGAAGCCGGTCATTACAAGCCGCGATGCATTCCAGAGTTTATTACAAAATTTTCTGCCTACATCAATAGATTTTTCGTTGTAAAGGACATCCTGCTCCGCAGGAGTGATCAGAATTAGTCCAAATCGCAGGGCATCTGCACCGTACTTCTCTATCAATTCCATAGGTTCCGGTGAATTACCAAGGCTCTTTGACATCTTACGACCCTTTTCATCCCTGATCATTGGATGGAAAACAACATCGCTGAAGGGAATACTTCTGGTGAACTCTAATCCCGCCATAATCATTCGTGCTACCCATAGATAGATTATGTCCCAGCCCGTAGCAAGGGTTTGGGTAGGGTAGAATCTTTGGTAATCTTCTGTTGATTCAGGCCAGCCCAGGGTCGCGAATGGCCAGAGCCAGGATGAGAACCAGGTATCAAGCACATCTTCGTCCTGGTAGATTTCGCTGGAGCCACACCATGGACAGACATCTGGTTTTGTTTCGGAGACAATAATTCCTGTGGTGGATTTTGTTTCTATGGTGTCATAACACTTCCGGCAGTAGTATATCGGAATTCTATGCCCCCACCACAACTGTCTTGAAATGCACCAGTCTCTGACATTTTCCAGCCAGTGATTATATAGATTTATCCAGCGTTTCGGATATATCTTCACCTTCCCTTCTCTCACCGCATCAAGCGCTGGCTGGGCAAGAGGTTTCATCTTTACGAACCATTGTTTTGAAAGTCTGGGTTCAATAGGTGTTCCACAGCGTTCACAAATACTCATTGGAACAGTGTAGTTTTCAACTTTTTCAAGCAGCCCCAGAGATTTCAAATGCTCAACAATCTTTTTTCTTGCATCAAATCGGTCAATGTTTTTATAGGCGCCAGCATTTTCATTCAAGGTTCCATCAGAATTCATTATGTTGATTATGTTAAGATTGTGTTTTTTGGAAAGTTCGAAGTCAAATGGATCATGGGCGGGCGTGACCTTTAATGCTCCGGTTCCGAATTCCGGGTCAACATAGTCATCAGCAATGATCGGTATATCACGGTTCATTATGGGAAGAACTGCCTTTTTGCCCACAAAGTATCGGTATCTTTCATCGCCAGGATTCACACAAATTCCGGTGTCACCAAGCATTGTTTCGGGTCGGGTTGTAGCAACTGTAATGAAATCACGAAAATCCTTCACTGGATATTTGATATAATACAATTTACCCGCTTTCTTCTCGGTCTCCACCTGTTCATCTGATATCGCAGTAAGACATCTTGGACACCAGTTTATTATCCTCTCTCCACGATATATCAATCCTTTATTATACAAATCCACGAATACCTTTATTACCTTTTTTGAATACTCGTCAGAAAGGGTGAATTTTTCTCTTGTCCAATCAAGGGCACAGCCCATTTTTCTTAACTGCAACCTGATTATATTTGCATACTCCTCTTTCCATTTCCATACTTCGGTAAGGAATTTTTCTCTACCCAGGTTTTCTTTTTTGATACCCTGCGGTTGAAGTTTTTCTTCTTCTACTTTTACCTGGGTTGCAATTCCCGCATGATCCATACCCGGCAGCCAGAGGGTTTCAAAACCAGACATTTTTTTATATCTAATGAGAATATCTTGAATGGTGTTATTTAGTATGTGCCCCAGCGTTAACCTGCCAGTTACATTTGGTGGCGGAATGACAATTGTATAAGTCGGTTTTTGAGAATTCAGGTCTGGTGTGAACAGATTTTCTTTGAGCCAGAATTGATATAACCGGTCTTCAATTCCTTTTGGGTCATATCTGCTTGAAAAATCATCCATAATTCAAATATACACAGATTTATAATGAAGTCAAGATTATTTCTGGCATTCTGGGCAATATCTTGATGAACGATTACCAATTCTGGTCAAGGCTATGATTTTGCCGCAGACCTTGCAGGGTTTGCCTTCCCGGTTATATACATAGAGAAATTTCTGAAAATTGCCTGAATTCCCGGAGGTCCTTTTGTAATCGCTGACGGTTGTGCCAAATTCGTCAATGCCTTCCTTAAGAACCTGCTTCAGGGCAAGCAGAAGTCTGAATATCTCTTCAATCCTGAGTGTATTCGCCTTTCTTGTGGGTTTTATACCGGCGCGAAATAGAGCTTCATCCGAATAGATATTTCCAACTCCAGCACAGACCCTCTGGTCTAAAAGCAGGGATTTTATCAATGTCTTTCGTCCGGCGATCATCTTCTGAAAGTAGTGAAAATCATATTCCGGAGAGATCGGTTCATAACTGAGGTTAAAAAACCCTTTTAATACCGCTGGTGTTTCATAATCTTTTAGTACATATACTCTGCCCAGGACGCGCGGTTCGTCAAAATTTATCTGGCATTTTTCTAATCTAATAATCAATCTGGTGAATCTGTCTTTTTCCGCGTTGCATCTTTTTACGATTATTGAGCCAGAGAGCCGTAAATGAAATATCAATTTCTTGTTACTGCTTAAAATCATAATTAAATATTTTGCCCTGCGTTGCACATCAAGAATTTTTTCGTTAATTATGGATTTGGAAAAACTTTGTATCTGTGGGTAACCAATAACATCTTTTCTAACAATTTCGCAGCCAACAATTTGTTGATTTATGAGTTTTGGCTTTAGTTCCCGCCTTATCGTTTCAACTTCAGGAAGTTCAGGCATATTTTTGAATAGTCTGACAGGATAGGTTAACAGGTTTCGCAACCTGTATCATTGAATGGTTCAGGCATAAGGTTTTCGGAAAACGATGGGCGAAAGACAAAATCAGGCAGTGAAACCGTATAACCATTAACTATTTTTTCAAAAGGTCCTTCAGTTTCTTTTCGAGTTCCTTTTTTTTCTTGTCATATTCATCTTTTATTCTACCCTTAATTCGTTCTTTAATTTTGTTAGTATCAAGTCGGAATTGTGGTGATAGTAGTTTTCCTGTTGCAATAATATCAAGGGTCGCCCTGCCCTGAGGGTCGTAGTATAATAACCAGTCGGCGTGGTAGGTTTTCAACAGGTCCGACTCCTTCTTATTAAGGGTAAGTGTGATATTAAGATTGATTGCTCCGTCAAGTTTTATTGTTCCGTTGGTCAGAAAATTACCGATGTTCGTTGACATTGACCAGTCTTCAATGTCAGATTTCCCGTTTACTATCTTGAAGGAACAGACCAGATCCTTCAGAGGCAGGGTCCTGGTTTCTTTATATCCCATCCACTCAAATAGTTTATTCAGAAACTCAAAATTCGTGAACATCCCGTTGACAAGTCTTACATTACCTGAGGCAGTTAGATTAGAGATCACCTGTTTTTGGTCAAAACCCCTGCCCTGAAAATTGTTTACGCCAGAAATCTTCCCTTGCAGGTTTTCAAACTTCAGAAAGCGTTTAAAAGCTTTTTGAACACTAATGTCTTCCATCCTGGTGTTGATACGGTATGGCTCAGGACTGCTGCTATTGTAATAAAGATCAAATTGTACTCTGCCATCAAAGGTTTCTGCCTTACAATTTTTCAGGTCCACAATACCATTTTGATAGGTGAAATCAGTGTTGATGTTTCTGAACTCCATATCCATACCAGTCAATCTGTTAATCTTTACTTTCCCCTGGATTGATATCGGGATTCCCTTTTCATCTGTCTTTTTCCCTGCCTTTGTCTTAGGTAATAGTTCATCAAGGTCAATCAGATTGGAATTATTGTTTATCTGGGCTACTGGTCTTGTGAAATTTGAAATGTACCCACTGAGTGAAAAATCAGATCTACCGATATGCCCTGTGCATTCGGTGATTTTGGCACCATCATTCTGAAGTGTCCCTCGAACTTTAAGATTTGTAATAGGTTTGGCAAGTCCAATGCCATCAATGCTCGCCTCAGACACAGCATAATCACCAAAATAACTGGGTTTGTTCATCGTGCCTTTGATTGTCATATTCAAACTCGCCAATCCATTCAGTTTTATCCCCTTAGTTTGGTTGGTGAGTGTTTCAATATCCTTCAGATTGCAGGCAAATTTTAGCATTATATCAAGGATTGGATTCTTTAAGTTATTAACCGAACCGCTGATATCAAACCGGGATGTACCAACGATACCCTGAATAATGATGTTTTTAATTGAATTCATATCAAAGGCAAAACTGCCGTTCATCTTTTCAATATCGCGGTTCAACCCCCGAGGTCTCACATTAATATTTGTTAATTCACATTTTCCATTCAGTTTTGGTTCTCTTGTTGATCCCAGCACAGTAACATCCACTTTGACCGAACCACCAAGACTTTGGGGTCTGTATTCTTTTGGTATAAGGGGAATTGTTTTAGTGAGATCAAGAATCCTTAAATCCGCTTTCAGGTTCAGTATTTCTGATTTCTCCAGAGTTCCTGATAAATTCAGGTCAATCGGTTCATAAGTTGCTTTTATCTCTTTAATATTGATATTTTTTGTGGCTGTATCATATTCCATTTCGTTATCAATCTTCACAATCAGTTCCGGGACGTTTTTGATCTTCAATATATAAAGCGATTGATTGCCCCTGATTTTCCAAAGATTACCTTTGAACTTTATTCTCTGTCTTAAATCCTTTATCTGGAATTCTGTGTTCAATATTGCATCGGTATAAGCAATATCACCGTGCGAGATCAACAACTCATCAAGTGCCAGTGTCCAGCCAGTACCCTGTTTCTTCTGGGTCTGGGGCAATGCCAAATTATATTGACCATTCTTATTTTTCTGTATTTTTAGATTTAGGCCATCAATATTGATACTGCTGATTTCAATCTGCCTTCTGAACAAGGGTAAAAGCCGTAGATTTAACCTTATCTTGTCTATTGCTACTATTCTATCAGAACCAAAATGTGGTGGATTTTGAATTGATAATTTGTCTATGCCGATGGCTATTTTAAAACCAAATTTCAGAGATACATTGCCAATTTCAACTGGATAATTGACTGCCTCGGATACCATTTTTTCAACCGTGGTTCTTAAAAATTTTGGCGTCAGAAACGAACTAACTACTATGTAACCGAGGATAACAATTATCAATATGACACCGATTATTACACCAAGAATCTTTAGTAATCTTTTCATTTCATCCTCCTTTTTTACAGATAAAATCAACCTGTTCCGCCAAATAACCTACCAAAAAAGTTGACAAATGGTCCAATCCAGCCCCAGAGGACCGGAATACCAAGATTGTCAATAAAGATTAAACCGATTAGAAACATAAACCCGTAACGTTCAAGAAACATTGCAAAATTATTGTATCTTGATGGCAACAGATGAAACAGAACCTTTGAACCATCAAGGGGTGGAATGGGGATGAGGTTAAAGGCACATAGAATCAGATTATATAGTAACCCCAATTGTAACATCAACAACAAAGGTAAAAGTACTTGATTTATAGATGAATACTTGAAAATGCGAAATACTATACCGAATATGAACGCAAGTAGAAAATTTGATAATGGCCCGGCGATTGAAGTATATATCATTCCTTTTTTATAATCACGAAAATTATATGGATTTACCGGAACAGGCTTTGCCCAGCCGAATCTGAAGATAAGAAAGGCAATAAATCCTATGATATCAATGTGTTTCAGGGGATTCAATGTCAATCGTCCAGCAAATTTTGCGGTTGGGTCACCCATACGGTAGGCGATGAGCCCGTGAAAATATTCATGCACGGTCAGTGCAAGCAAAAGTGGCGGAAGAGAAAGTATTAGTTCAATAAGGCGATTATCCATTTTTCAAGAATGATAACGCTGACCTTTTGTTGTGAATCTTACCATCAAGTTGCAAACTGTAAATTTTGGTTAATAATTCTTTGAATGCTGGTCCTGGTTTTATCTGCAGTCTTTTCAGATCTTCTCCATTTATTAAGGGTTTAATTTTCCGCAAAGATTGGTAGCGGAGAATCACCGGCTTCAGTTCAGGATATAGCCTTGGCATTACCATTATTACCTGCTTGTTCACACCATTGAGTGTGTAAAACAAGGTGCTATTAGTCTTTACACGACTCAAGATATTTTTTAGAGTATTGATATTCCTTAAATCTTTGATAATCTGCAATTCCTGTCTGTTTAAGGGGAAGTTTTCTGCGCTGATCAGATTGAGGAAATAGTAGTATCTTAGACTGCCCATTCTGGCTATATTTTTCAATCTTTTTCTATCGCAAAAAAATATTCGGTATTTCAATAAATCATCCAGAGTTTTTAAGTAGGTTTTTTCGGTAAAGATCAGTTTTAGTTCGTTCATCAATCGTTGTTTCGAAATTCTTTGGATCATGCCTTTTGATACTGCTTCTTTCAATAGTGCTTCAGTAGAACGCTCAAGTTGGAAATTCAGCCGATTTTTATAGCGGAGGGCACGGAAAATCCGTGTAGGATCGTCTATGAAACTTTTCTTGTGTAGAATTCTAATCAATCGACGTCTGATATCACCGATACCGTCATACGGGTCAAGAATTTCTCCGACATTATCTTTTGAGATGGACAGGGCAATTGCATTCACCGAAAAATCCCTGCGACTGAGGTCTTCATAGATATTTGAGGGAGAGACTACCGGTAATGAACCCGGATGTGGATAAATTTCCTTTCGGCTGGTTGCTATATCAATTCTTATGTCATCTTTGAATATTGAGATTGTTCTGAATTCTTTATGTGCTTCTATTCTGCCTTTTAATAGTTTATTGAACATATGACCTGCTTCTACTGCATCTCCTGCTACGCTTATATCAATATCTCTTGTGCTCCTGTGCAAGAGTTTATCCCTTATTATGCCACCAACGAGATAGGCTTCATAATTAGATTGTATAAAAAAGTCTACTATTTTATTTAAAACCGATCTCTTTTTCTTCTTTACCAAAGATTTTAATCTTACCAAATCTTTCTTCATATTTTTTAAGGTTCTCCTCCAGGGCTTCTTTTAATAAATGGGCATTCTGAGGAGTCATAATTATCCTTGAGAAAACTTTTGCCTTTTGTAAACCAGGAAGCATACGGGCAAAATCAAGAATGAATTCAGATGGAGAATGGGCAATTAATACGATATTTGAATATACCCCTTCAGAATATTCAGGGCTTATTTCAACACTAATCGGTTGTCTTTTCTCTTCTTCCATTTTATTGCTCCTTTATTCAATTATAGCCATTTACTGTAGATAATCAAGAGTTTAATAACATAATACTTTTTTCTTGATTTTCTCCAATAATCAGTTAAAATAGGCGTGATGTTTTCTAATGAATTGATTCTTCTATATAAAGGAATGCACCAAGTTTTGTTCTCACTGATGAGACATTGTGGACATAACTAAATGGATAGTGATTTAAGAAAAAGACTTCTGATCAAAGCATTGAGTAGTAGAGCAGAAATATATGGTTTGATTGGTCAATATGATAGAGCAATTAAAGAGGATAGAAAGATTCTTCATTATTGTTCTCATATAACAGGCAAAAATCAATCAAAAAAGTTAGACATTATGTTGCATATTTCGGCGATGTTGATCACCGGGAAGAATGATTTGAAGAATGCCCGAAGACTGCTAAATCGGATACGAATGATGGAAAAATTTAGGCGGGTATCTCAATTCAACGCAAGGATTCTTAATATGCTTGGAATCATACTTCGGCGGCAGAACAGATATGACGAGGCGCAAAAATATTTCAACAGAGCACTTGCTATCTATGTTAGATTGAAAGATGGACACGGTATGGGCGGTGTACTGAGTAATATTGCTTTACTCTGTTACAACAGGGGTGAACTGGATAGTGCATTGAGTAATTATGAGAAATGTCTTTCCATAGAAAAAGATTTACAGGATCAACAGGGCCTGGCAATGACTTTCGGGAATATCGGACTTGTTTATCAAGAACAGGGTGATTATGATAGGGCTCTGCGATATTATGGGAATTCTCTTGTTGCGGCTGAAAAATCAGGGTATAGACTGGGGATAAGTATAGCACTTAGCAATTGTGGTGTAGTATATGAATTGCAGAGGAATTATTCGGCATCAGTAGAATACCAGAAAAAAAGTCATCAGATTGCAAAGGGATTAGGTGTTCAAAGGCAAATAGGAATATCATCTGCTTTGCTTGGTCGTGTACTTATGAAAAAAGGTGATTTTCTTGAGGCAATACGATATCTGGAAATGGCAAGTGCGGTTTTCCAAAAGTTGAGCGACAAAAAAAGAGAGGCAATGGCGCATCATCACCTGGGCATAACCTATACAAAGATGAAGCAATATGCTGATGCAGAGGAACATCTTCTTAAGGCAGAGAAAATTGCAAAAGAAACAAAGGACAGTGAAACCTTATCTGCTATCAAATCTGCAATGGACGATTTAAAGGCAAGTCAGCAAAGCGCTATTTCTTGACTTTGTCCCATTTTTTACTATAATTACCGTGAAGGAGGTTGCTTTATGAAACCATTCAGGAATGAACAATATACTGATTTTACTAAACCTGAAAACAAAAAGAAAATGGAAAAAGTTCTTGCCGAAGTTGAGGCACAATTTGGCAAGGAATATGATATTATTATTGGTGGAGCAAGGGTAAAAACAGATAATAAATTAGTCTCTTATAATCCATCCAGGAAAGACCAGGTAGTGGGTGTCTTTCAAAAGGCAGATGAAAAGATTGCCGAACAGGCGATGCAGGCTGCACTTGAAACCTTTAAGACCTGGCAATATGCTCCGGCAAAGGTCCGGGCAAACTATCTATTTAAGATGGTAGATATTATGCGCAAGAGGAGGTTTGAACTTGATGCCTGGCTCGTGTTTGAAGCAGGAAAGAACTGGAATGAAGCAGATGCAGACATTGCTGAGGCAATAGACTTTTGTGACTACTACGCCAGAGAGGCATTGAGGTATGATAAAGGTCCAAAATTGCTCCAGTATCCTAATGAAAAAGATGAACAGGTATATATTCCCCTTGGTGTTGGTATTGTGATTCCACCCTGGAATTTTCCAATGGCAATACTCACAGGGATGACCACTGCGGCTTTTGTCAGTGGCAATACAGTGATTCTTAAGCCATCGAGCGACACACCGGCGATTGCGGCGAAGTTTATGGAAATCGTTGAAGAGGCAAAGGTACCTGCAGGTGTGGTCAACTTTATGACCGGTCCAGGTGCACTTGCTGGTGATTATCTTGTGCGCCATCCAAGGACACGGTTCATTGCATTTACTGGTTCAAAAGAGGTTGGTCTTCGTATTGTTGAACAGGCAGCAAAGACCCAGCCCGGGCAGATATGGATTAAGAGAGTGGTCGCTGAAATGGGTGGAAAAGATGCGATTGTTGTTGATTTAGAGACGGATATTGATAATGCAGTTACGGGAGTTGTTGCCTCTGCTTTTGGCTATCAAGGCCAGAAATGCTCTGCTTGCTCAAGGCTTATCCTTGATGACAGAATATATGAGAAGTTTATGGAGAAATTCATTCCGAGGGTTGAGGCAATAAAGGTCGGACCGGTTAAATACTTTGAAAACTATATGGGTCCTGTTATAAGCCAGAGCGCATACAATTCCATAATGGAATATATAAAGATTGGAAAATCAGAAGGTAGGCTTGTGTGTGGTGGAGAACCTGCGGGTGATGAGGGCTGGTTCATAAGGCCCACAGTGATTGAGATTGATAGTCCAAAGGCAAGGATATTCCAGGAAGAGATTTTTGGTCCTGTTCTTGCTGTGATAAGGGCAAAGAATTTTGACCATGCGATTAAACTTGCCAACGATTCTGAATATGGCCTCACCGGTGCGGTCTATACAAAGAATAGAAAGAAGATTGAGAAGGCGAAGAAGGAATTCTTTGTGGGAAATCTCTATATAAATCGTAAGTGCACAGGCGCCCTCGTTGGAGTTCATCCATTTGGTGGTTTCAATATGTCAGGAACCGATTCCAAGGCTGGTGGACCTGATTATCTTATGTTATTCACGCAGGCAAAGGCAATTGCGGAATTCACTGGAACAAAAAAGAGGAGAAAATAAATGACAAAGAAAGAGATATTTCAGGAAATCAAAAAAAACAATATAAAATTCATTGATCTGTGGTTCTCTGATATTCTTGGGTCAATTAAAAATGTGACCATTACTATTCATGAACTTGATAAGGCATTGACTGATGGGATATGGTTTGACGGCTCTTCAGTAGAAGGATTTGGCAGGATATGTGAAAGTGATATGTTCTTGAGGCCTGATCCGAATACCTTCAGAATAATCCCCTGGAGTATTGAGAAGACTGCAAGATTCATCTGTGATGTCTATGGCGCTGATCATAGACCATCCTTGGTTGACCCAAGGGGTCTGCTCAAACGTATTCTCTCACACCTTGAAAAAGATGGAATGAAATTTAATGTAGGCTCTGAACTTGAGTTCTATTTGTTCCAGCGGGATGGTTCAAGGATTACGCCTCTCTTACACGACCAGGTCGGTTATTTTGACCTCGGAGGTGACCTTGCACTTCGGGTGCGAAAAGAGATGTGCGAAAAACTCGCTGATTTTGGGATTGTGGTTGAGGCAGGACACCATGAGGTGGGCAAGAGCCAGCATGAAATTGATTTGAGATATACTGATGCATTACAGCTTGCGGATAATATCTTAACTGCAAAGATGGTGATAAAGCGGATTGCCGAGGAGCACAATCTCTATGCGACATTTATGCCCAAACCATTATTTGGAATGGCAGGATGCGGAATGCATACCCATCAATCAATATTCAAGAATGGCAGGAATATCTTTGCTGACCCAAAGGATGATTACGGCCTTTCAGAATTTGCCTATCATTATCTTGCTGGTCTACTTACACACATAAAAGAGATTTCAGCGATAATCTCGCCGATCGTGAATTCTTATAAAAGGCTCGTCTCAGGCTTTGAGGCACCGGTATATATCTGCTGGGGAAGGATGAACCGCTCAGCACTTGTGCGTGTTCCACAGATAACAAAGAACCGTTTGAACAGCACCCGGCTTGAACTCCGTTCAGTTGACCCGTGCACAAATCCTTATCTTGCATTCAGCGTCATCCTTAGTGCAGGAATGGATGGCGTAAAAAAGAAACTAAAAACGCCGAAACCAATTGAAGAGAATGTCTATCAGATTGAGACCGTTGATCTAAAAGAAAAACGTATTGATGTTCTACCAAGGTCACTCTGGGAGGCACTCCAGTTTTATCATAATAGTAAGATGGTAAAAGAGACGTTTGGTGATACACTATTTGAACGATATTATGAGATAAAGGTTCGTGAGTGGAATGAATACTCAATACAGGTTTCAAAGTGGGAGATTGATAAGTATCTGGAGATATATTGATAAAAAGGGTAATTGAGGGCAAGTGAAGGCAATTGGGGTAATTGAAGGCAAAAATCCCCCTTATTCCCCTTTTCGCATAGTGGAATTTTTTAGTTATCTGGTGTAGCAATGTAGGGACAGGGCTTGTCCCTGTACGCAACAACTCCCCTCCCCGCCACAAAGATTGGCGGGGAGAGGTAAGGGTGAGGGGCGGGTTTCAGGGGAAAAATTTCCTATAGGGTAAAGTTTTCTTGATTTAGCGGTTTGTTCAAAGGTAGCCTTACTACAGTGAGATATTAAAGTTTTAGGGCAAAAATGACTGACTCAATACATTTACACAAAGAGATTCTAATGAAAGCCTTTTTAAGTCGGGCAGAGGTTAGTAATTTGATAGGTAAAAATGAGGAGGCGTTAAAAGATTTAGAAAAAGAGTTGGAAATTGCAAAAAGAACTGGAGACAGAAAATTTGAGGCTGACGGTCTTTCCCAATTGAGCGATGTCTATAGTTCCATTAGTAGATATAAAGATTTGCTGAAATCAGCGAAAAAATCTCTTTTGTTATATAAGTCATTAAACGACAAAAAAGGTCAGGGAGCAAGCCTCAACAGTATTGGTTATGCCTATGATAGTTTTGGTGATTATCCCAGAGCACTTAAATATTATCGTAAATCTTTGAAAATCCAGGGAGAAATAGGAAATCAAGAAGGTCAGGCAGTAATCTTCAACAATATCGGTTATGTGTATGGTAATCTTGGTGATTATCCAGAGGCGCTTGAATATTTTACCAAATCATTGAGGATTAGAGAGGAGATAGGTAATCGAAAAGGTCAGGCATATAATCTTAATAATATCGGTTATGTTTATAGTAGTCTTGGTGATTATCCTAAGGCGCTTGAATATTTCAGCAAGTCATTAAAGATTAGAGAAGAAATAGGGAACCACCAAGGTCAGGCAGAAAGTCTCAACAATATTGGTTATGTGTATAAGATTCTTGGTGATTATCCTAAGGCGCTTGAA
>CAYQKL010000006.1:0-46455 GCA_964418185.1 uncultured bacterium | reverse complement strand
TATCTTGGTAAATCTCTAAGGATACAGAAAGAAATAGGTGATAGAGAAGGTCAGGCAGCAAGCCTTAACAATATAGGTGTTGTGTATAAGATTCTTGGTGATTATCCTAAGGCGCTTGAATATCTTGGTAAATCTCTAAGGATACAGAAAGAAATAGGTGATAGAGAAGGTCAGGTATGTAGCCTTGATAATATTGGCAGGGTCTATTTTGAAAAAGAAAATTATAATAAAGCAAGAAGATATCTTAACGAGGCAAAGAAGATCGTAAGGAGAACAGGAGCAAAAGAAATTCTGCGGACAATTTATCTTTCTCTGGGTGAGTTTGAAATAATACAAAATAACACTAAAAAGGCAGAAGATTATGCCAGGAAGGCACTGAAATTGGCTATCCAATCAAATTCAAAATTGTGCAAGGCAGAAGGATTACTGCTTCAGGCTAAGATTTATGCGAAAGAGCAATTACCAATGGTTATAAGGTATGATAGGGGTAAAGCAGCAAGAAGAGGAAAGTATGAGACAAGAGAAAAAGTTGAGGAAAAATTCAAGATGGCGATAGAAATATTTGAAGAACTAAAACAAGTTTTTGAAATTGCAAAGGCGTACTTCTATTACGGTCAATTTTTACTTGAGAAAATTCGATTCATAGATGACGAAAAGGAAAACATCGGTCTTAGGGCGGATGCTACAAAATATTTGAAAAAGGCAAAAGAGATTTTTGAAAAAATTGGGGTAAGGGTATGGGTAAGGAAGATTGAAGAATTTTTGAAAGGAATGTGATATAGAGGAAAGTGAAGGCAATAAAAAGGGTTCAAAATAGCTCAAAAAAGCTAAAGAGGGCTAAATCTTTTCTGTTAATTTTTTATCAAGGTAGACGCCTTAACTCCCGACCATCAGACAATCAGACTATAAGACCATCCGACTATCCGACCATACGGCTATCAGACAAGTTCTTTATTTCTTCTGAATCTACTATTACCTTTGATGCGTATTTCGGTATTTCGCCAATTGGCGAAATACCGAAGATACAATCTTGTTTGGCTATGTAATAACTGATGCCCTGTAAAATCTGGACAAGAGTTGGAGGCTGGATATAATTCACAATTAAAATTTTAATATAGAAAGAGAGGGTGATTATGAGTTAAAAACATAAAGTGTGTATTGAAGAATGGTTGAAACAATGATCAAATTATTTAGCCATTTAAACAATTGCCATTTAACAAAAAATAGGAGGTTATAATGCAGACGCGAAAATAATTATTCCTGTAATGGCCGAGCTTGCTCGGCAATGAAAAAGTCAAGCAATCTTGACCACTACAGACTATCTTTAGATGCAATAGTCTAAAATTTGTTTTGGATTTCGTGCTTCGAATTTCGGGTTTAACCCTGATACGGGCAGCGAAACCGCATTACGATAGACGGTCTTTAATTTAACTGTAGCGGTCGGATTTATCCGACAATGAAAATAAAATGTTGTGCGATGAATCGCGCCGCTACATTTTTCAAAAATATGAGGCTGAAGCCTCTGCTCCAAAGCAACACCTTGATTTTTTTGGAAATTTAGATACACTTATTTATGATAGCGGTCATTGATTTTGGTTCCCAGTATACCCAGTTGATTGCGCGCAGGGTGCGTGAGTGTGGTGTTTATTCTGAAATATTCAGTTGTTTTATGGACAAACTAAAAACAGAAAGCCTTGAAGGCATAATCCTTTCTGGTGGTCCAGGAAGCGTGTATCAGGAGAATATAAAAAAATTTCGCCATTTCTTCGAATACGATGTTCCAATGCTCGGTATCTGCTATGGAATGCAACTGGCTGCTCATATCTTTGGGGGCAGGGTCCAGCATACCAGATGCAGGGAATATGGACCAGCAGGGATAAAGGTGCGGAAGAATATCCTGTTTGATGGTCTTCCTGATTCATTCAATGTATGGATGAGTCATGGTGATACTGTTGTCAGGATCCCAGGAGGTGCAAGGATTATCGCATCTACAGATGCCAACCCGATTGCTGGTTTCCAGTTTAAAGATCTTTATTGCCTCCAGTTTCATCCTGAGGTCAGACATACCCAATTTGGGATGAAGATAATAAACAATTTTTTATATAGAATTTGCAGGGCAAAGAGGTCCTGGTCAATGGGAAGGTTCATATCAGAAAAGATAAAAGAGATAAGAGAGATAGTTGGTGATAAAAAGGCAATCTGTGCCATAAGCGGTGGGATTGATTCCACAGTTGCAGGTGTCCTTGGGTCAAGGGCGCTTGGTAAAAATATGATAGGGATATTTGTTGATAATGGACTTTTGAGATACAATGAACGGTATGAGGTTATGAGAAATCTAAAAAACAGGATTAATCTACTAGTAATTGATGCACGCAAGAGATTTCTTACAAAACTAAAACGTGTGAAGGAACCTGAAGAAAAGAGAAAGATAATCGGGTATGAATTCATTCGTATCTTTGAGAATGAGGCAAAAAAATTCAAAGATATAGCATTTTTAATACAGGGAACATTATATCCTGATGTGATTGAATCGGGAAAAGGGATTGGCCCTTCGGCGATAATAAAGAGTCATCATAATGTTGGTGGTCTGCCTGAGAAGATGGATTTAAAAATCATTGAACCATTGAGGATGTTATTCAAAGATGAGGTCCGTGAGATTGCAAAAAGACTCAAGATGCCAAAAACATTTATTGAGAGAAAACCCTTTCCTGGTCCTGGACTTGCTGTGCGAATAGTGGGGTCTATTACCGAACAAAGGCTTGAAATTTTAAGGCATACTGATAAAATTTTACAGGAGGAGGCGAAAAAAATAAGGTTTTACAAAGATATATGGCAGATATTCACGGTTCTCTTGCCCTTAGGTAGTGTTGGTGTAATGGGTGATAAGAGGACATATGAGAGTGTTTGTGCAATAAGGGCGGTTTATAGTGAGGATGGGATGACTGCAGATTGGGTCAAATTACCTGATGAATTTTTGAGACAGGTTTCAAGAAGGATAACAAATGAAGTTAAGGGTATAAATCGGGTTGTCTATGATGTTACCTCTAAACCACCAGCAACGATAGAATGGGAATAAAATGTGCGGGATAATTGGTATCATTAATAGAACCAGGGCTATTGATTACATCTATCCTGGATTGATTGCACTCCAGCACCGTGGTCAGGATGCTGCAGGTGCAGTGACTTATGCCCAGACCTTCCATTTAAAAAAAGGAAGTGGTCTTGTCACCAATGTCTTCAATCTCAAGAATATCGCAAGGCTTGATGGAAATATTGGTATCGGGCATGTTCGGTATCCAACTGTTGGTCCTGGCGGCATTGAGGATGCCCAGCCATTCGTCCTGACTATGCCCTATGGCATTGCTTTAGCACACAATGGCAATTTAGTAAATTACTTTGATTTAAAGAATGAAATCACTGAAAAACACCTCCGTTATCTCAATTCAAACTGTGATGCAGAAGTGATATTGAATATAATTTCTATAGAACTATCAAAGATGGATTTAAAGAATTTTAATCCAGAAGTCTTATTTTCGTGTCTGAAGGGTGTTTATCATAAACTTATTGGCAGTTTTGCTGTGGTCTGTATCATTGCGGGAAAAGGACTTCTTGCATTCAGGGATAAAAATGGAATAAAACCACTCGTCTTTGCAAAGAGTGGTGGTGGATATGTATTCGCCTCAGAGAGTGTTTGCCTTGATATGCTCGGTTGTTCAGAATTCAGGGATGTAGCACCAGGTGAGGCAGTATTTGTTGATACAGGTGGAACTATATTTACAAAACAGATCGTTGAAGGAAAAAAGGCAACCTGTATATTTGAATATGTCTATTTTGCAAGGCCTGATTCAATTATTGATGGTATTGGCGTATATGAGGCGCGCTTGCGGCTTGGTGAGGAACTGGGTAAGGAGTGTTTGAAATCGGGTATAAAACCTGATGCGGTGGTTCCGGTTCCTGATACTGCACGCGGTTCTGCCCAGATGGTTGCTGAGGTCCTGGGTGTGAAACATCGTGAAGGTTTGATAAAAAATCGCTATATTTATAGAACCTTTATTATGCCTACACAACAAGAGAGGATTGAGGCAGTAAGGATGAAATTGAATGTGATAAAATCAGAGATAAAAGACAAAAAGGTTCTGCTCATAGATGATTCAATCGTGCGTGGTAATACATCAAAAGAGATAATTAAATTGATTCGCAATGCCGGTGCTAAAGAAGTATATTATGGTGTATATTCACCACCGTTGAAATACTCCTGTGTCTATGGCATAGATATGCAGACTCGTGGTGAATTCATTGCCCGTAATAAATCAATCGAAGAAATAAAGAAATCAATCGGTGCAGATGCCCTGATATACCAGTCAGTTGAAGGCTTGTTAAGGGGTGTTGGTTCTGGAGATACTGGTTTCTGCACCGCCTGTTTTACCGGTAACTACCCAACCGAGATGTCAGAAAAATTTTTGGAAAGAATCGAGCGCGACCGAATAAGAATTCTATAAAAACCTACCCCCACTTCGTAAGTGGGGGTGAATGGGGGTGAAAACCCCATCAGATTTCATCACTTTCTTCATCACTTTTTGCCCATATTTTTAAGACCTTACCCCCCACTTACGAAGTGGGGACACGTCAGGATGATAAAAGAAGCGTGTCATTCCTTCACTTCATTCAAGTACAGAGCTGAGGGTTTCATCAGAAACCCGAAGAATCTCGATATTATTATCAGTATATAAACTATTGAAATTCTAGTATTGCAAGATATTCCTGCTTCATAATAACTTCGCAGGTAAAAGTGGCGTCCAAAATTTTCTCTTAACCTTTAATTTAAGCTGTGTATAATAAAACTATGGAATTAAAAATCAGCGTCGCGAAAAATCAAACTGTTTCGAATATAAATTTATATGCTTCGTTGGAATCTGGATTATGGAGAAATGCAAAATGGTAAGGTGAGAGAATGTCGCGGGAGGAAGAAAAATGGCGAGTCGCTTGATAGAAATATTTGAAGACGAGAAAATTGTAGAAAAGGTGAAAAAGCGTTTACCCTATCTATTCCAACTTGCAGAATTAGAAAGTTCAAGGGGTGGATGTAAAATTATTTGGCGAGCCTGTATCCATTAAAACAATTACTGGTAAAGATTTTGGTGGAGTAAAACTTATATTGACGGTTGATGCTCAAAAGGCAAGGGAATTTCGTGAAAACTATTATCCACTTTGCGATATTCTACTTGTCCAAATCAACTGGAATGACACTGGAGGATTTTATTACATCCCATTATCCACACAAAAACGGTTTTTTGATAAAGTAGGTAGAGAAAATTATATTAAACTTCCAAAGCCAGGGACAAATCCAAGAGGCGTTGAAATTGCTAAAGGCGCATTATTGAGCTTGGTTGAAGATGGCGATTCAAGAAAGATTGTAATAAATTGGCACAGAACAAAGATAGAATTTAATGCCTATAAAAGATGGGTTGACCTCTGGAGGGAGGATTAATGCAAGTAAATAGAAGAAAAAATGGTACAAAGACAAGTGCATTCGGCTCGCCGGGAAGAATTAATCACGACTCTACTCCATTTTATGCAAGCAGATTGTATGAGGGATTGCCAAAAGAAGAAAGGGTAGAGTATGTAGAAAATCCTGTTCCATCTAAGTTTATAGATAGAATTTTTTGTAAGTCTTCCGAAAGAATGGAGGAATTGCCAGATAATAGTATTCACCTGATGGTTACTTCACCTCCTTATAATGTCGGAAAAGAGTATGACGAAAACCCAACGCTTATTGAATAAAGAGAATTTTTGAAGAGGGTGTGGAGTGAGGTTAAAAGAGTTCTCGTCCCTGGTGGTAGAGTTTGTATTAACATTGCCAATCTCGGAAGAAAGCCCTATATTCCACTTTATACTTTTATCATAGAAGATATGTTTGATCTGGGTCTTTTGATGAGGGGTGAAATTATTTGGAATAAAGCGTCCAGCGGTAGCCCTTCAACTACCTGGGGTAGCTGGCTTTCTGCCAAAAACCCAACATTAAGAGATATTCATGAATATATATTAGTATTTTCAAAGGGGATGTTTACAAGAAATTCTCTTCCTAAAAGACGGAGCACAATTTCTAAGGAGGAGTTCCTTGAATTCACCAAAAGCGTATGGACATTCCCGGCTGAGCCAGCAACAAAAATTGGACATCCGGCACCTTTTCCAGTAGAATTGCCATATAGGTTGATTCAACTCTATACTTTTGAAGGAGAGGTTGTTTTGGACCCGTTTATAGGAAGCGGACAGACTGCCATTGCCGCGATAAAAACCCGGCGACATTATGTTGGGTATGACATAAATGAAAAATATGTAAAATTGGCAGAAGAACGGATTAAAGAATTTTCGTTGTCTTATGATGCTCCAAAATTATTTGAGTTTTAAGGAGAACAAAGAAGTTCAATTCTCATATTCACAATTAATAAGCGCCTCAAGTTTTGTAAAGACAAGATAGGTAAAGGGTAGAGAAATCAGTCTCATTTTTTTCACGGGACTAAAATCCCTATTCCTAAATTGTAGTGGTCAAGATTGTTTGACATCAGAGAATTTATTGCCGAGCAAGCTCAACTACTACTACACTGTTTCCGTCAGGGACTTGAGTCGCTCTTTGTTAGTTGGGCAGTTCCTTGCCCCACTGGTTGTATGATACAATTTCTTTCAATTCTTTTCTTGGTCTGGGCTTTATTCCACCAATTCCTTCGGGTGTTGAGGGTTCTGCAGGATAACCAAAGACAACGAGCATTGCAATCCGATAATGGTCAGGGATTTTTAGAATTCTCTTCAGGTGTTTCTCATTGAACCAGCCAATATAACAGGTGCCAATACCGAGTTCGGTTGCTTCAAGAACCATATGGGTCATTGCGATTGATATATCAATCAAATGATTTTCGTGACCATACAAGCCAGCAACAAGATGGGTTATTGCCTTTGTGTAGCATCCAACAATGACAAGGGGTGCATCCTTAATCCAGGAGATAATACTCTTTGTTCCAAAGGTTACCTTTTCTGGAATCTTTGCAATAATTTCCGGCTCATCAACCACAACAAAATGCCGTGCCTGGCGATTACTTGATGAAGGTGCAAGCCTGCCTGCCTCAAGAATTCTCAAAATTTTATCTTTTTCTATTTTTTGAGAAGAAAATTTTCTGACGCTTCTGCGCCACTTTATTGTTTCAAAGACATCCATAGATTCAAAGACTTTCAGGCTACCAGGCTATCAGATTATCAGATAATGATCTCTTAGATATGCTAATAAACCGATGGTCTGATAACCTCTGAAAATTAAGGCTTCGCCTTCTCCATTATTATCTTTTTGAATATTTTTGAAGGTTTGAAAAAAGGAACATATCGGTCAGGAAGAGTAAATACCTTGCCAGTCTTTGGGGCTTTTGATGTCCTGCCTGGTCTTTTTCTTAATTCAAAGGTTCCAAATTTTCTTATTTCTACTCTTTTGTTTTTTATCAATTCATCAATAACCAGGTCAAGAAAAGCATCTATAAGTTTTTCAATATCAATCTTTGGATATATTGAACCAAATTTTGCTGAAATTGCTTCAATAAGAAATTCTCGGCGCATTTTAACCTCCTTTTTTATTTACAACCTGCGCAGGTTGTACGTTGACAACCGGTGCACGAACTGCCTGCACTTGTTATTTCACCATTAGAGCCCTTACTACAGAATCCAAAAATGGACAATAATCTTTCAATATCCTTACTTCCGCACTCAGGGCATTGTATATTTTCCAAATCGCTATTTTTATAAACCAGTTCTTCAAATCTATGCTTGCACTTTTTACAACAAAATTCGAAGATTGGCATATTCTTTTCTAAATTCCAATCTGTTTTTTTCTTCTCTTTGCTCCACGTCTTTCTACCCAGGAACGCCGGTCGTTCTTACCCAGTTTTCCTGCTTCAATCAGTCTGCGAAATTCTTTTTCGCTAAGCAATCGTCTTCTCTCTGTATTTCTGCGTTCGGATTTTTTCCTTCTTTCCAATTTTGCTCCTTTTTATTGACTAACAATAGCGGGGGCTGGATTCGAACCAGCGACCTTTGGGTTATGAGCCCAACGAGCTACCGCTGCTCTACCCCGCGATGATATATTATAATCAAAAAGTATTCTTTGTCAAGATGCCCTCAAGTTCTGTCTGTAATCAGATGCCTAATTTCATCTCCCTTCAGTATTCTTAAAAGAGAAAAGTTGATTACCGCGTTTAATTCTTTCTTCATTAAGATCAAACCGAGGAATTCACTGATAAACATAGCGAGAGCAACACCAATTCCCTTAAACAAATAGCCCAAGATGATAATCAAAGTTAAGTTTAATATCGCAGTTATAATGATGATCTTAAAAAACTTCTTTTCTTGACTGAGGGCAACCAATCCATAGCCCCAGATCGTATTCAGTGGTGCAACTATAAAATATAGCAGAAGGACTCTTAATATGCTCGCACCTGAAGCAAAATCCTGACCATATATTAGTAAAACAATTCTCTCAGCAAATGCTATTCCAACGATGCTTATCAAAATTGTGACAATTAAGGAAAGTTGAGAAAAGAGGATGAAACTTTTTTCAACCTTATCTCTGCCTTGAGTTGTCTGTTTAGAGAAGATCGGAAAAAATAAATAATAGAATATTCGTTCGACAATCAATAACAACAATATAATTTTAAAACAGGCACTAAACAGACCGACTTGCTCATCGCCGTGTAGTATACCCAAACAGATTACTGGAAAATTCATCACTGCCTGATAAATGATTGTAGCAAAACCGATGGGAAGCGCCTTAAGCAATATTCTGTATGAATCTATTAACCTTAGAGAAACATAAATATTCTGGTATTTTTTTAAGAAAAGCAGGAGCAGGAAAAGTGTTGCTGTCAGATAGGCTACCAGATATGAAATTGGGACCGCCACAATTTGTTCCTTTGATTTCAAAAGAGCAAAAACAAGCGTCAGATAACTGAGGTACTGAATTATACGACTAATTCCAATATATTCCATTTCTTCGCGAGCCTGGAATACAAATTCCAGGTAAAAGACATTTGGGATTCCTGTGATAAGATACAATAAAATAATTCTTTTGGCCAATGGATTGCCGGGTATTACCAAGAGCAGTGGTAAGAATACTATGTATAGAATTAATGTCAGAAACAATTTCGTGCCGATTATTTCGCCGATTATTTTTCTATTCTCTTTGTCTTTTGCAACCTCGCGTACGCCAAGGGTTGTTAATCCCATATTGCTGAAGAGCAATAGATAGGTCAAAAAGGCTAGGCTGTAATTTATTAGCCCAAATCCTTCAACATTCAGGATACGGGCGACATATGCGTTTACTACAAAACCCAAAAAGTGGCTGAGTCCTTCACCCATCAAGAGCGACAAAAAGTTCTTTGATAATTTTCTTATCATTTTGATAAAAATCTAAAAATGTGATCTATTTTTTTGTAGGTTTCTTTTCGTATGGGCAAAAATCATATATCTGACAGGCGGCACAATCAGGATTTTTTGCAGTACAGATGTGTCTTCCAAAGAGCACGAGTGCATTTGCAATAAATTTCCAGTCCTTTTCAGGAAAGACATTTGCCAGGTCCTGCTCAATTTTGTCTGCCTCCTTCTCCTTGCTCAATTTCAACCGTTCTGTAGCAACTCGTATAACATGTGTATCAACCACGATTGCGGGTTTATTAAAGGCATTGACCAGGACCGCAGATGCGGTTTTTCTGCCCACGCCTGGTAATTGCACAAGTTCTTCAAGCGTTGAAGGTATCTTCCCATTGAATTGCTCGCATATTTTCTGAGCGCATTTTTTTATGAGTTCAGATTTTCTCTTAAAAAAACCCAGGGGTTTTATTATTTTACATAAATCATTGATTTCAGCCTGGGCAAGTTTCTGGGGTGTGGGATATTTAGAAAACAATTGAGGTGTGACTTCATTGACCTTTTTATCCGTGGTCTGGGCAGATAGAAGGACAGCGGTGAGCAGTTCAAACTCATTTTTATAGTTTAGTTCAATACGAGGATTGGGAAAATGTTTTTTTATTCCCGCAACTATTTTCTCGGCGAGTAATTCTTTATCCTTTTCCATTTTGTTCCTCCATTTCAATTAAACATTGCAATATTTCAAGTTCATCTTTGTCAAACCATATTAAATTACATCCATTACATTCATCCACCTCAATATGGTATGCATAACTATAAAATTTTCTTGTCATTGGTTTCCCACATTTGGGACATTTTCTTTTGTCGGGGGTTTCAATTAATAGTTTGAACATTGGTTTTTTCAGTTTTGCCTCAGCACGGAGCAAGGAGGCAATATGTGTAATTTCCTCAGAAAATCCCTTTTCTTCACGCACAATTATCCTCGGCAGTTTATCTTTCTCAACGAGGAGTCCATTACAGAATGCACAGCGCCATATATATAATCCTTCATATTCCTGGGCTATAAGCCATTCGTGGCATAAAGGACATATACGGCGCATTTTCCATAATGGTGTGCCTTTGATTTTGAAATAATGGTCTAACGCAGGGATTAAACTTGCCTTGATTGTTTGCCCGTTTTCTCCAATCTTTGTTTCTGTATCAGGTGTCAAAAATTCCAGAGATTGAAGTTGTAACAATGTGTAAGGTCCGTGCCATTTATCTTCTTTTTTTACAAATATTTCAGGTCTTGCTGTCTCTGTATATTCTTTTCGTGGTACTCTATATATTTCTTCGGTTACCTGACTTATGTCTGCATGTGCCTGGTCAAGTATTAACTGAAGCCTTTTTGTAAATGGTGGATGGGTGGAGAACATTTCAGCAAAAAGGTCTTCTCTATCTTCAAGCGGATTCGCCTCCGGGCTTAAAATAAAGATTGGTGCCAGATAACTCGCAGTTCCGCGATAATGGATTGCAATTTTGTACAGGGCGCGGGCAAGGCTCAAAGGATTTCTTGTATACTTTATCGCGTTTATATCAGCACGATATTCTTTTTCCCGGGAAATAAAAACATATAATAACTGGGATAAGAAGCTCATTACCAAAAGACTTACAAATACAGGGATTGCAAACAAACCAGCAGTCATGGCATTCTGGCGACTTTTGTTATAAAGACTTTCTTCCTGGTTTTGTGCCATCCGATTGAGGTTGTTTACAATGCCATTTAATATCTCATTATAAACACCGAATAATGAACTTGCAATTGTTGTGAGTAATGAGTCATTTGAGACAATGTGTGACATTTCATGGGCAAGGACTGCCTGGAGTTCATCACGGTTCAGCCTTGATATCAATCCTTCGGTAACTCCAATTACATTTCTGCCGTAGATATCCTGTAAGGCGAATGCATTCATTGCTATGGTTGGAATAACATAGGGCTCAACATCTATCTTACCTGCGGCAATACTTATTTCTTCAACAATATTGTCAAAGACATAATGATAGCGGTCATTTCTATCCGGTGGCTTGGCATTAAACAATTTTAAAATCTTTTCAATTACATTTTTGTTTGTGTAGAACCAGTGCCATATTGCAAGAACCAGTGCGATCAAAAATATAACGAGGGTATCTGAACCAAATAGAATAAATCGGGTATGTGGATTTTCCAGAGAAATCCGTAAATAAATAAAGAGTTTGATTATTGCCCAGACAATAAAAAAAGATAAGAAGTAAAAAAAGACAAGTATTCCGAAGAGTGCATATATTACCGTTGTCTTTTCTTTCTCAATCTCCCAGAAGGTTTTTGATGATTCAGGCATTGACAAAGATTAACCAAATATTTCTTTAAGTCAAGATGGTTGAGAGGAAGATTTATCTTTGATTAATAGATCTGTGCCTGTTCTCTCAATGCCTGATAGAGTTTTTTGTTTCCTTTCTTCAATTTCTTTTCGACATTCTGCAAACATTTCACAAGCGTATCAAATGTGAGTTCTTTTTGCAGCGCAGTTGCGAGATTTTCTTTTGCCGATTGTATCACAGATACCTTCTCCCTTGGAACAATATCTTTTACAATGTCCCAACCACCATTTTTTACAATCACTTTTGCCATCAACTGTTTCATCTCTTCTCTTAATAACTGCCAGAGTTCTTTGCCCTGGATATGGGAAATCATTCTACCCATTGCCAGAGATACCGAGAGTATCGCATTCATTCCAAGATTGCTTTTTCTTTGCATTACTTCAATTATCTCTTCTTGTGGAGCACTATTTGCAAGTTTGCCCCTTGCGATTGCAGTCTCCTTTTCAAGATTTAGTAAAATTTTATCAATCATTGATATTGACCTGAACTCAGATACCTTTTTGCCGATGAATTGCGGGGCAATAATGGTAACGATATTATTCACTGCATTCAAACACCCTTTGCCTTCATAACGCTGGACCTTTTGCCAGAGCGCAGTCAATTCCGGGTCATTCTTTTCAATTATATCGCTCTCTTTAATTCCCTTCTTGAATTTGAATGTTTTGTCAGGCTGGGGTGTGAATAACTCCGAATACTTATCTACTAATGGAGATTTTTCAATAATACTATCCACAAGATGAATTGCCTCACCGGTTCCTGCTGAAGTTCCAAGTGGTGTTGAACCAGTCATTTTTAATATCTTTTTATATTCTTCACTGCCAGGAATACCAGCGTAAATATTTACCCCAACACTTGGGATACCGGCATTTGTTGGTTCCTCATAGGCGATTATGTCCGTAATAACAAGATTATTTAGAAAGTTTTTCACATCAGCATAATCTTTTTCTTCAAATTTTTTCTCCTGTGCACTTTGAAGTTCCTTCATTATTTTTGTGATTGAACCGTATTTAAAAAGCCTTTCTGTATTCGCACCGCCTCCTGCCTTTAATCCCATAGCATTTGCAGAAAGGGCAATTTGAGCCTCCATATCATCATTTGGTGATTTTGAGCGGTGAGAAACGAGTAAGTCCATTTCTTTCCCTAATGCAACGAGCATAGCGATTAACGTCTCAGAAATGGTACCAATTTGATTCGCCTTTATAAGTGCGGTATTCATAAGTCCGTCGTCGGCGCATTTTTCAATTGTTGAGTCTTTTGTGGTAACAATATCATCTCCAATGATAAATACTCTTTCACCGAGTTCTTTCATTAAAAGTCTCCAACCTTCATAATCATCTTCAGCAAATGCATCTTCAAGAGAGAAAATCGGATGCTCTTCAACTGCCTTTTTATACAATTCAATCAACTGATCACGAGACATAACAACTTTTTCCTCGCTACGCCAGAAATAATACATTCCAACTGCATCAGGCTGGTTGAATTCTTCACGATAGGCATTGCTCAATTCACTCACTGCCGGGTCAAATGCAAGGGCAACATCTTCACCTGGTCTGTATCCAATATCTTTTATTGCTTGTATTGCCATTCTCCATAGACGCTGTTCAGGAACTATATCCCCTGATTCCTTGGCGATGTAAGGTGCAAGTCCGCCTTCCAATCCTATTCCCATTACCCTTGCTCCTTCGCTCTTCTCAATGATTTCTTTTAATCGGGTCTGAAGTGTTACTGTAATCATCTGGGCTTCTTCATAATTTTTCGCGCACAAAGGTAGAAACATCATTTCCTGCATACTGATATTACTCTCTGGATATTCTTTTTCAGTGTGCCTTCCACCCATACCACAGTTACGGAATTGCCATGGTGCAGATACAATCTCGCAGTCCTTCAATTTTATGCTCTGGATTCTCTTTTTCATCATCATCTCTTTTACTTCTTTTGCTTTTGCAAGCCATCCAACTGTCTTGACTTCAATCTTTTCGGCCTTTACTTTCGCCTTTGCTTCTCTTTCTTTAAATTCACGATATTTTCCCGTGTCGGCAAGGAGAAAATCGAGTAATCCAACGGTTCCGATACCCAGGCATAACCTGCCAATATAGGTTAGAATTGTTTGGTCGCCAATGAGGCCTAACGCAAGCAAAATGACTGCGATGGGCAACATAACAAGCGCCATATTACCACTTATCTCTGGCCCAGCCGCAGCAACACTGAGGTTGAATGGTGCCTCAGGATAATATGTCAATCCTTCTTTCTTAACACCGGTGAATTTTCCGTATGGAATTTTTATAAACATTCCTATATACCAGAACAATTTTGCAAAGCCTGTGCTTTTATACTTTTTCTGGGCATCAGGTAGAATATTTTCGTTCAGGGCATTGAGTTTTACTGCCCTGAGATAGTGCCCCATTTCATGGATGGAAATGCCGGTATGAAAACTTATATACCAGAATATTGCTGAAATAATTGTATCAACACTTGTAAAGACAAATCCTAATACCTCCTTTCCCTGTAATCCCTTAGGAATACACAGAACCGAAGAAATGAATGCTACATGAAACGAAACAAGAATGTGGTTGGCAATGACCCAACCAGAATGCAACTTTTGTTTAAGGTAATCCATTATTATCTTCATACTCAAGTATATCAAATTTGCGGGCGGTGTCAATATATTTTTAGAGAATCGCTAATCGTTATACGGTTTCGCGGTCCGTATCTAAATGAAATCCTAAATTCTGATCCGCCATCCGCCACGCAGTATGGCGGGCGATCCTCCTAATGTTTTTGTAGTGGTCAAGTTTGCTTAACATAATTGAATATTGCCGAGCGAGCTCGGGCACTACAATTTAAATGATAATGCTCTGGAGTAGAGACTTCAGTCTCAAAATCTTACGGAACTAAAGTCCCTATTCCAGAATGAGAAAATCAGGGGATTTTGCAAGCTCGTAAATAATAGGGCGTTGAATTGTGCCATATTATAAGTATAATTGGATATGAAGAAAAAACAGATTTTTGGAGTCATCAGCACCCTGATGATTCTTGCTATCATCATTCTCGTTTCAATCATTTTTGTAAACAATTTCAAATCTATCATAAATGACCCTGTAGCAGTCCGTGAATCCATTCAAGGATATGGTGTGATGGCATATCTCGTATATTTTTTGCTCTATATTTTTCAAATCTTCTTTGCACCTGTTCCAGGTCAGATTTTAAATATTGTCTCAGGAATGCTATTTGGATCCTTTAAAGGCTTTGTAATATCCTGGTTTGCTGTAATAACAGGAGGGTTTTTGGCGATGCTCGTATCGCGGTTCTTTGGTAAGAAAATTCTGCACTTGTTTCTTGAAGAAAAGGCACTGACTTTTGAGAAAGAAATAACCCGCAGGGGTCTTCCGTTGATACTATTTCTTGCATTGTTTCCAAATCCTGTGGGTGATGGTCTTTTTTATCTTGCGGGTTTGACCACCATACCATTGAAATCTCTCATATTTATAATTGCCCTTTGTAGAATCCCTGGAATTCTAATTTATGTGATTGCTGGTGACAAGGTAATGTCATTGGGTGTGAAGGGTTGGATTATTGGGGGTGTTGGTCTTTTACTGGCGATTATTCTTTATTTTATTTTTAATAGAAAAATTGAAAAATTATTTGAGCGCTACATAAAAAAGATATAAATTGGCGTTTAACCTATTTCAAATAATGCCTCTACAAATTCTTTGGGTCTAAATTCTACAAGGTCTTCAATACTTTCACCCACTCCCAAATAAAGAACCGGGATTTTTAGTTCACCGCATATTGGAATTATCGCCCCGCCTTTTGCTGTGCCATCAAATTTTGTAAGTATAAGTCCATTGATACCGAGTTCCTGGGTAAATATTTTTGCCTGCTGGATTGAATTCTGACCTAATGTTGCATCAATCGTCAAAAGGGATAAATCTGGACCAGACGGTTTTAATTTTGTGATTACCCTTTTTATTTTTTTTAATTCTTCCATTAAATCAGTTCGGGTGTGTAATCTCCCTGCAGTATCAATTAAAACTGTATCGGTATTCTTTGTTCTCGCCTTATTCAGACCATCAAAAACCACCGCTCCTGCATCCTGCCCTTTTTGTGAACGAACAATCTCTACCCCTGCTTTTTCTGCCCAGATATCGAGTTGCTCTGATGCGGCATCCCGATAGGTATCAGCACTTAATAAAAGGACCGTCCCACTCTCCTGATATTTGCGGGCAAGTTTTGCTACAGTCGTTGTCTTCCCTGAACCATTCACACCGCAGACAAGGATGATGAGCGGTTTTTGTAAATTTGACTGAGGAGGTTTTAGACCAATGAGTTTTAATATCTCCTTTTTTATGCTATCCGGGTCATTGCCAATAATGTCAAGAAGTAGGGAAGTGTATTTTATACCAACATCCGCCTCAAGAAGAGTCTTCTCAAGATTTGATAAATCAGCTGTTTTCGCTTTACTGAAAATACCACCAAGTTTTCCTAAGAATTTACTCAGATGGGGGAGGGGCATATTGAATTAAATCAGGTTACTGTTCCTCAACACCTGCGGGCTCAAGGTCTTCAAGCCTGGTTGAGATGATTTTGCTCTTGCCTGGTTTCTCCATTGTAAGTCCATAGATATAATCCGCATACTCCATCGTGGAGCGATTGTGAGTTATTATCACTACCTGGGTGTGTTGAGATAATTCCCTCAGAAATTTGTTAAATCTTACGACATTCACATCATCCAGCGGCGCATCTATCTCGTCGAGGATACAAAATGGTGCAGGTTTGACAAGATAAAATGCCAGGAGAAGGCTGACTGCCAACAGTGTTCTCTCACCTCCGGATAGTTGATTTATACGCTTTATTCTCTTTCCTTTCATACGTACTACAATGTCTACCTCAGCAGTCAGCGGGTTTGATGGGTCTGATAGTATAAGGTCAGCTTCACCGCCTTCAAAGAATTTGGCGAATACCTGATTGAATCTGTCTTTTACTTCTTTGAAGATATCAACAAACCTTTCCCTTGCCCTTGTATCAAGTTCAGCGATGGATTTCAGCAGATTTTGTTTTGCCGCAATAATATCATTGCGTTGGGTAAGGAATTCATCAAGTCTCTTCTTTTCCTGCTCATAAGCACTCAGACTCAAGGGGTTGATTTCGCCAAGTCTCGCCATTCTTTCTCTTACTTCATTTAGTTTCTGCTCAGGCTCCGAAATCTCTTCGGAGATATATTCATCCAGTTCTGTTTGAAATTCTTTTTTTGCTCTTTTAACCAGTTCATCTTTCTTATGATTTAGTTCAAAAATTTGGTAGTTTAATTGAACGATTGAATTTTGGATTTCTTCTTGTTCTTTTTGAGTGGCTGTAAGTTCATCATATATTCCATCAATTTTTTTGGTTATTTCCGCCAATGTCTGTTCAGGTATTTGATTCTCAAATTGAACGCGTATTTCTTTTTGCTCTTGAATTTTTTGTTTGATTGCCGATATATTCTGTTCAAGCAATTGCAGTTGTTCAGCAGCGGGTAACTTACAGGCTTCTTCTATCTCTGAACTCAGTGCAGAAATTTCTAATTCAGTGTCCTTTGAATTCTTTTCTGTTACTGCCTGCAGTTCCTTCAGAATGCCAATTTTAAGGACAATTTGATTTAATTCTGCATTTTTGGTATTGATTTCTTCTTCAAGAAGTTTCCTCTCGTTTTCCAGTTGTTCTTTTTCAATTTGAATCTGCTTTTGATCTCTTTCATATCCAGCAATGGCTTCTGAGCATTTCGTGATTTTGTCAATAATTTCTTTTATCTCTTGATCCAATTGGTATCGTTCAGTTTCGTTTGCTTCAATTTCCTTGCCGGAGCCATCTAATTGTCGGTTTAGCGTGTTCAATTGCATTGATAATTCTGATTTCTTGATATTCAAAGAAAAGAGGTGTTCTTTTTTCTGCTCAATCTCTAATTTGATCTGTGCTAATTGGTCAAGAAGTTTTCGTTTTTCGTCAGTAGTGAATATTATTTGATTTTGCAGGGTTTCCGCTTTTGATTGGTATTCATTAAGTTTTTGACTTATTTGGAAATAACCAAATTCACCTTTTTGGACAAAGATTGTGTTGTCATAGAACAGCACACCATCGGGTGTGACAAAACCAAAATTTGGATATCTACCAGTTAATTGTAGCGCCTCTTCAAAGGTATTAGTCAAAAAGAAATTGGATAAAAATTCTGAAAGAAATTCTTTGTGGACCTTAAACTCCACAAAATCAGTTATACACCTGAATGAATTAAGGTCTTCCGGTCTTTCCTTTTTTGTTTTGTTTTTCTTGACTACAAAACCGTATCTGCCTTCAGGTATATTCATAAAATCTTCAGGCAGGGCTTCATTCAGGATATGAAAGTTTAGAACATCGCGAAGGCATACATCAATTATTGCCTCATAACCAGAGCGGACCATTATGCAATCCCTTAATAGACCTGCTGATTTTTCCTTGAAATGTTGCTTCAGTGCCTTGATATTTTCGGTTCTACCGAGACGACTGTTCAGGGTATCAATCAGTACCCGACATTCGTTCAGTTCATCCTGTCTTCTTTGTATATCACTCTCAAAATTGTTGATCTTTTCTTCTAATCCGGTAAGATTTTTTTGTTTTTCGCTGATCTGATCACTGACTTCTTCTTGTTCGGTGATAATCACTTTTAATTCACTTTCAATCTGGTTCTTTTCAGAACTGCGGCCGGCGATACCTTGATTCAAGGTCTCTTTTTCCTTCTGAAGTTTTGAAATGATCGTTTCTTTATTAACTCTGCTAATTTCTAACCGCGTAAGGTCATTTTTTAAACTCTGGATTTTTTGTAGATTTTCGTAGAACAATTCTTCTTTATGCTGTATCTTCTGGGTGAGTTCAATGAATTTATTTGAAAGTATTTCAACTTTTTCTTTCTGGACATTGAGGCTCGTGTTCCACTCTTCAAGTTCAGTATTCACACTGCGTAGTTTTTCTGAAAGTTCCTTCATTCTGTTCTGCAGGTTTTTCAAATATCCCTGTTTCTCCTGAATAGAAGTTGTCTTTCTCTCATATTCCAGACTGAATTGTTTTGCTTCGTTTTCTCTTGCCATTAGTTCTTGTTGTAGTAGTTCAATTTCTTCATTCAATTCGTTAAGTCCATGGAGGATTTCTTTTTTCTTTGTTTCCAGATTGGATTGTTCGTTCTTCAGACGTTGTCTTTCTTGTTCAAGATTATTGATTTTCACCAGGATTCCCTGTTTTTGCTGATTTAGAACATTCAGACGATTATCCGCGTCCTTCAACCCCGATGCGGTTTTCTCATATTCATCTTTGATTGTTATGAGTGATAATTTTTTGAATTCTTCTTGCAATTCCTGATATAGTTGTGTTTGTCTTGCCTGCCTCTTCAGGGCTCGTACTGTTCTTTCCATCTCACCAATGACATCTTCCAGTCGCAAAAGGTCCTGTTCGGTCTGCTCAAGCCTGCGGTTGGTTTGTTCCCGTCTTTCCTGGTATTTCAGAATTCCAGCGACATCATCAAACATCTCTTTTGTATCACCGCTGATGATTTTCTCAATTTCTGATAATTCCAGAAATGAATAAGTAAGGGTACCGGAATTCAAGAACAAAGCCTGAATATCCTGGAGCCGGCATTTTACCCTGTTCAGATAAAATTCACTTTCTCCGTCCTTGTAGAATTTCCTTCTGATTTCAAACTCGCTACCAAATTGAGGAAAAAAGTCTTCATTATTGATTGTAACCGCTACTTCAGCAAAATTTGAATCGTCTTGACCATCAGCAGAGATGTGTATTAAGTCTTCATTTCTCTCACAGCGCAGGGCTTTCATACTTTGTTCGCCAAATACCCATCTTAAGGCATCAAAGATATTTGATTTGCCACTGCCATTGGGACCAACAAAGGCAGTAATGCCAGGATTGAGCAAAAATTTCGTCTCACCCTGGAAGGATTTGAATCCATAGAGTCTGATTTCTTTTATTTTCATCCGGGGAATGTTAATTAAATGTCAGTGCCAAGATAAATCGCTCGCCCCAAAAGGTTGTGGTATTCACTCCACTCATTTTCTGTGCCCTTGCTTTGTCTGATCAAATCGCGCATAATCTCAAGTTTGGCATCAAGGTTATCCATAAAGTGTAAAACCAGGGCTTCAGGAAAAGATGGTAGCACTGGTGAACCATATTCAAATTCGCCATGATGGGAGATTATCAGATGCAATAGTTTCATACTCAATTCCTCTGGGAAATCAGGTATTCTGGATATTTTTTCTTTCACCATTTCGTAGCCAAAAATAATGTGCCCTATTAATCTGCCGCCCGTACTCTGGTCAAGTTTTATCTGATAGGTATATTCATAGATTTTCCCGATATCATGTAACAGACTTCCTGCAATTAGAAGATCGGTATTGAGAAAATTAAATGTCTCACAGGATTTTATCACCAGATTCATTACATTACGCGTATGCACAGCAAGTCCGCCGATACCCGCGTGGTGGTTCTTCTTTGCTGCCGGTGCTTTGCTGAATTTATCCATAAATTCTTTGTCATCAAAGAATTGATTGAGAAGTTTTTTCAAATGATGGTGCTGGATGCGATTAATGCCTTGTTTTATCTCTAATAATGCTTTGTCAATATCTTCCTCAATTATCGGCAGGAAGTCTTCTGGCACAACTTCATCCTCACTAATCTTTGAAATTGAATTAACGACAATCTGGAGTCTTCCGTTGTATTCGCCAACATTCCCGCTTAAAAAAACGAAGTTACCAGTTGCAATATTCTTTAGCTCATTGCTGACATTATCCCACGCAATACCTTCAATCGTGCCGGTGCGGTCAGTGAGTTCGATCTGGGCGAAATTACCACCGTCTTTCTTTTCTTTAAGGATCTTTTTGGTTAAGAGAAATTTTTCTCTAACCACCTGTCCAATCCTTAACTCACCAACATACTGGCTTTTCATAATTAACGGGTAATTTCAGAAATACTGACTGTTGATTGCACCGATTGTTAAGCCGGACTTTCGAGGTGTAATATTTTTTTCTTTATCAAATCAAGTTTTTCACGCAACCTTGCCTCTTCTTTCTTTTCAGCTTCCAGGGCGTTCATAATCTCTTCGCGCTTGTGAGTAAGCAGATTTACTTCATTATTCAATCGGTTTTCTTCATTCTTCAATACCTCAAGACGCTTCACGAGTTCTGCTTCAGTTTCTCTAAGTTTTTCTACTGATTGCGTAATTGGACTGGATTCATATTCTTTTTTCTTCGCAGCATATTCAGATTCCAATTTCTTGATTTTGTTTTCACCCTCAGCAATCTTCTTGTTTATTTCATCAAGAATTTTCTGTGCTTCAGTCTGTTCTTTTTTCAACTCATCAATTTTGGGCTGAAAGACTTCTTCCTGTCTGAGATTGATTTCTTCTACCATCCGGGATTCAAGTCCGGATGCCATAACAGCCATTATGATGAAAACGATAATAGCGAGTGCGATACCGGCTACAAGGATGATCGGACTGGATGAGGTCGCAACTTTTATTTCGGGAATTCTCGGTTTCAATTGGATATACAACGTACCAATGCTTTTTGCACCCAAATTGATACTGAACCCACCTTCATAGACTCCTGATTTTTCAACTATCTTATTTGAACCACCCGGATTCAGTGGTGCATAGTTGGTTCCCAGAAGGCTGGCATCAGATGAAGCAATAATCTTTTTATCCGCATTTGTGAAATTGACCGCTAAGATTTCTGGTTCATCCTGTTTAATGGCGATGATGATTTCCGAGAGTTTTGCCTCATCGTTTTCCAGAATGGCATCAGTTACAAAGGTTGCGCGGGCGATGAAATTGCCAATGTTGGCAATCCTTTTGTTAACGAGTTCACTTACCGCCTCCTTACCATTCGTCGGTTTCTGTCCAATAAATTGTGGGCTTAGATAAAAGAAGACCGACAGAATGATAATTAAGATAGCCGGGATCAAACCAAATGTTATACGTGACATTTTAACCTCCTATTCTGATTGTCAATCTATGGGCTTGCCCCAGTGTAAAATAAGGGGTATAAGAATAGTTTATTCCTAATTGGCCTCTTTTTACGGCAAAACCAAATGTGATACCTGCAAGTAAGTCAAGTCCTGAATTAGTCTTTATTTGGGAAAGAAGGCTACTGTATGAAACGCGCAATTTAAATAACTGGCTTAATTCATATTCCCCACCTACTCTTATACCAACATTCATCAGGGCAGGTTGAACAATGTCAATTCCTAACCATCCAGCATTGAAACGACTAACAACCCCGAGGTTAATTTCGTAAGGGAATAATTCTCGTTCACTGATAAAAGGTTTTGCGCTGAGACCGAGATTTTTTATGGCAATTCCAAGTTGAATATTTTCCTGAGTGAGAAAATATAACGCTCCAATATCAACGCCAGCACCAATGGAATAAAGGGTGTCAATTAATTCATAAACAATCTTACCAGAAGCGCCGAGCATAATGTTGTTGACAGCGAGGCCTTTGCCGATACTCAAATCAATGAAATTCGTGCTAAATTCGCCGAGTTCCTGCCCCATAGGATCGGTTTTCTTAATTTTGCCGCTGTAGAAGTACCGTATACCTGCACCCAACAGATTATTTTCATAATCAATATAGCCAAAATGCGTGCCACCAACATAGTTTAAATAAGATGCCGAATAACTGGTGTTTGTGTTCAGAACCAGACCCGCAGGATTATAGTAGATATTATGTCCATCACCAAATAAGGCGTAGCCCATACCAACTCGCTCTGCTACGGGGTCAACCAGCAGATATTCAAAGCCTGTAAGTGCCATCAGAAAAAATATTATCATTAAGGCCTCCGATTCTATAATTATAATAAATTTTAAATAAAAGTCAAGACATCAGTCAAACTTTGTGCAGGTTGTAATAAGCGGATTATAGAGAATAATAATAAGTCAGGAATGGATAGCAATTCCGTCAGTTTAAAGCCGGTTCATCTCCTGCAGTATGGAACAAAATTTTCTTGCCTCATCTTTGCCTATCCATTCAAGGCGGACTCGGCTGGCGGACAATCCCAATAGCTCAAGCGTCTCCTTTAATATATGTTCCCGCGCCCTCGCTCTGAAATTGCCCCGGGCATAATGACACGCATTTGGATAGCAACCGCCGATCAGCACTCCTTTGGCACCCAGGTTTAGTGCCTGGATAATATGATTTGGCTCAACCGCACCGCTGCAGGGCACCCGCAGTACTTTCACATTTTCCGGGTATTGGATTTTTGCTAATGCCGATTTTTCTGTAGCGTTGTATGCCGACCATTTGCAGAGAAATGTGATTATATCGCCGGATTTTGTTGACGAATTAATCCATTCAGAGATTTCTTTAGCCGTAAATTTTTCAAGCCGACTCGCTGCTGCAGGACAGGCACTGGCACAGACGCCGCAACCCATACATAGGTCCTCACGAATCTTGATTTTTTCATTTTCAATCAGAATTGAATTATAAGGACAGGCGCTGATACAGGTTTTGCATACGCTACAATAATCTTCGTTCACATAGGCGACAGGCTGGTTTGTTTCAAGAACTGATTTCTGCAATAGATTTATGATTGAATATGCCGATTTTCTTGTATCAATAATGGTTTCAGCAACACCTGCAGGAAAACTTGCTGAACCGGCAACAAATATTCCTCGGGGCAGTTCTAAATTACCCAAATTTCCACTTTCAAATAATACGGGAAAGTCCTCTTCAATGTTTATTCCAAGTTGTTTGAAGGTCTCTTTGTCCGGGACAAATCCGCCACTCAACACTACAGTATCAGCATCAATCTCAAGAAGTTCATTCGTATAGAGGTCTTCCACTTTTACCACCAGATTGCCATTTCGCCTTACTACTTCCGATGGTTTCCCCTTTACGAATGATACACCAGATTCGCGTAGTGTTGTATAAAAGTATTCAAAATTTCCATAACTGCGCATATCCATAGCACAGATAAAGACCTGGGTATCCGGATAACGGTCCTTCACGAGCTTTGCCTCTTTTAGTGAGATGAAACAACAGACCTTTGAACAATAAGGCAGGTGTTTCTCATCTCGTGAACCAGCGCAGCAGATAAAGACAACCTTTTTGGGCCGCAAAGAACCATCAGCAACTCTTCTTTCAAATTCAATTGTGTTCATTACCTCTGGAAATCTCCCATAGCCATATTCTTCCACTTTTGTCAAATCATAAAATTTGAGACCGGTTGCCACGGCGATTGCACCAGTCTCTATCTCTTTTACCTTTTCTGGGTCATTGAGGTCTATTTTCTTGGGGCATATCTTTACACATTCTCCACACTTTGTGCAATTCCTGAAATCAATTGCATAGATATTGGGATAGGTCCCGATTGAATATATTGCCTTGCGTGTGCGACCCTGGTCCTGTACACTCACCGGGCATGCCGCAACGCAGGCACCACAATTATTACACTCTATAACGCCACGTGGATTCATTTTTATTTTGATTTTATAGTTACCTATTTTACCGGTTACAGCGATAACTTCACTATTGGTGAGGATTTCTACATTCTTATTTTTTGCTATATTTGAAATAAGAGGTAAAACAGTGTGACTCCAGGGAGTGGCTTCAGGATAAAGTCGGTCAAGTTTCGCAACTGTGCCACCCAGAAAGGGGTCTCTTTCAACTATGTATGTTTTAATGCCTGTGTTTGAAATGGTTCTTGACAGATCAAGCCCTGCAACACCTGAGCCAATGACTGCCGCGGATCGGTTTTTTATTTCAAAGGATTTCTTCTTTATTCCGGGACTGGACTTAGTCTTTTCAATCGCGCCCTTGAGTAGTTCCTTTGCCTTGGTCAAGGGATGATTCGCAAGGAATATGTGGTCTTTTAGATTTACAAATTCTGCATCTATGTCAGGAAATAGTCCTTCCATCAATGACGGTGAGCACCCGGCAATCACAACCTTTTCGCCTGATACAACATTGATTTTATCTCTACATAAGTCGTTGTACCATTCAATCGTTATTTCCGGTCCAAAATCCAGTTGTGGAATATTTATTAGACCATTACAATGGCAAAGAATTAATCTCATTTTTCACCCCTTTATAATTTTGATAGAACATTATCTGCCTTTATGCGATTGAACTTCAAACCGCAGGCATCAGGTGCAAGTCCAAGCCCAAGACCGAGTAATTGAGGATAATATAACACAGGAAGATTATATGAAATATTGAACTTGGTTTCAACCTTGCGTTGATTGTCCTCATACATCACTGTGCAAAATGGACAGATTGAAATAATTGCATCGGTATTGTTGCTCTTTGCTATTGAGAGTTTCTGATTTGCCATTTTTATTGCAAGTTCTTCATCAACACCAAGTACCGAACCCCCGCAACAGAGTTTCTTCTCTTGATAATCAACGACTGTGGCACCGGTCAAACCAACAAGTTCATCAAGGGTATGGGGGTTTTCTACATTGTCAAATGAATGAAGATAGGAAGGTCTGAGATAATGGCAACCATAATGGGAAAGTATCCTCAGGTTCTTCAGCGGTTTCTTTATTGCCTTTTTGAGACTTTCAATGCCAATATCTTCATATAGCATCCGAACAAAATGCCGGACTCTTATATCGTTCGGATATGTGAAACCCAGTTCACTGAATTTCTTGTGAAATTCAGGGTCTTTTAGTTTTTGCTGGGCATCAGATAACATTGCTGTGCAGGAGTTACAGAGTGTAATAACATCAAGTCCGAGTTTGCTTGCTAATCCAACATTCCTGGCAGCCATCAATAAAGATGTTTCGGCATCCAATGCCTTGAGAGGGAAACCGCAGCAGGAACCATCTTTTAAATCAACAAATTCAATATCGAGTTCCTTTGCTACATTGCGAGTAGCGAGCTCATAATGCTGTGCCCTGACCGGCACAGTACATCCAAGAAACAAGGCATATTTCTTCATTTTATAATCCTTTCAATAATTTTTGTGGATGCGAATATCTTTGCAATATCCGGAATTTTCTTGGCGATCTCAGAAAGTCCCATCCGCTGTCTCTTTCTTAAATCAAAGTCTTCAAGTTCATACAGTCTGCCCGCATTATTAAGCAAATTTAGTTGCACCTTCAAACCTTCAGGGCAATATCCACTTTTCACGGCATAGTTTTTTATCGCGTTTATGATCTCTGCAACATGGATACCCTGCGGGCATCTTTCAGTACAGGCATGGCAATGGGCACAAAGCCACAGAAATGGTGATGACAACACCTCATTTTTCATCCCGAGCAAGGTAAGCCTGATGATCTTCCTGGGATTATAACGTTCATCAAGATATCTTACCGGACAGCTTGCTGAACAATCACTGCACCCAAAACATTTGAGCAACCCCTTGCCACCTTCCTGTTTTATTATTTCCCATTTAAAATTGTTATCAGCATTTCTTAAATCAATCATTTTGCCTCCATAAGTGTTGAAATTATATATATTAAATATAAAAAATCAAGAGGTTAATAATTTATCCACTTTACACTTTCTCGTCCCCTTGAACAGAGAGGATAGAGAAGATGATTTTCCTCTTTTTATATTTTTTTATTGCGATTAATATTGACATAGTAGTAATTTTGTATAAAATTAGATAATGTTATGAGAGGTTATATTTTACTGTTTGTAATATTTACTTATCTCTCCTGCAGCACGGAGAAGATTAAACCAACCACCGGAGGTGAGTTGAGAATTGCCTGGCTCAGTGGATTGGTTGGGATTGATCCGACAAAGGATTGGGGATGTGCTGGAGCAATGAGATTAATAAGGATAATATACTCACCATTATACAGTGAGGCAAATCAAGAACTGGGTATTGCAAAAGAATTCAATCATACATCTGATTATACAGGATGGGAATTTATTTTAAAGAAAGATTGCTACTTTCACCCAGATCCCTGTTTTAAAGAAGGTGTTCGTTTAGTAAATGCCTACGATGTAAAATATACCTTTGAGAAGATAAAAAAATCCTGGCCCGATTTAGAGCCGGTTAGTAACATCCAGGAAATTACAGTTCCTGATTCGTTCAGGGTGCGATTTTTGTTAAAAAATCCAGATAAAGATTTTCCGAATATTCTCGATCAGGAGATGCTTTATATCGTTCCTTTTGACGCAATTGAGAAATATGGTGAGAATTTCAGTTTCCATCCAATTGGCTCAGGACCATTTGTCCTTGAATCCTGGAATGAAAAGGAACTGGTGCTGATAAAAAATAAAATGTTCTGGGCAAAGGATAAGCATGGGCAGAGATTACCTTATCTTGATAAGATTATTGTTATTTTCTTTCCGGACATCAATCAGGCAATAAAGAGTTTATTTGATGGGACGGTTGACTTATCGCCGATAACTATAGAGTTTGCTGAACAGTTATTCAAAAGGGATGGTGAGAAGGTCGAGGTAAAAGAAGAATATACTCAACGACTTCAGGTGATAAGATGCCCTTTTCCCTCACTCACTATTTTACTATTTAATTCAAAAGAAAATCCTGTCTTTAAAAATCCAATGTTAAGAAGGGCATTGAATTATGCAATAAATCGTGAGGAGATAAAAAATTTGTTAATTATTCCCGGAATAAAATCCGCTTGCGGACCAACCTTTAATTCTTTGTGTGATTTTGAGTATGAATATAACCCTAAAAAGGCAATTGAACTTATACATAAATCAGGTCTGGATAAAAAACTCGTTGGATTGAAGTTCCAATATTATCCAACCCCCTTTTCAAAGATGTTGGTTCAAGTCCTGCAGAAACAGATGGCTCAAATTGGTATAAAGACTGAACTCGTCTGTGCCTCAAGGGTTGCAGTATTGCGTAGCAGGTTAGAATGGGATTTTGGTACTGTCTCAATATCATTCCACGATTCCACACCTGCGGTTCAACTTTCAATATATTCATCTTCTGAAGCACCCTGGGTTGATTTTAAATCAGAAAAATTTGATTCATTATGGGAATTGTATAATACTACTGATGATGATTCTTTGCTTGTGATTATGGATTCGCTTGTCCTACAAGACCCACCATTTGGATTTCTCTACTGGAGTTATCCTCTTTACATTGCAAACAGGAAATTCAAAAACATTCATTCTTTGTTTTTAATTTCCCCTTATACCTATAAATGTGATGAATAGTCGTTTTACATCTTTTACTACGTTCTTTCTTATATTATTAGTCTTCGCCATAGTCATACCGATGGTAATTATACAACTGGTAATGAATTCTATAACAGTTCAGAATCTCAAAAGGAGTATTGACCAGAGACTGTCTGAATATGCGGATGCATTCGTAAATTCATTTATGAATGAATGCCGGATGTGTGAAGAATATCTATACTTTGCAAGGAGAGTTATACTTGCCAAAAAACGTTACCAGAAAGAGGAAATTGGTTCATACTTTTTTGACCGTAATTGTAGGTTTTATCGGGTGAGTCTGTTTAATCCGGGTGGCAAAAATCTTTTTTCATTTTTATCTAACCCTGACCAGACCTATCTTTCACCAGAACCCTATGAGGAGTTTAGAGAACTACCACCTGTTGAGTTATCTGTGGATGAATATAAGGATACCCTTATCATTCCTAAAGGGCTTGTTCCAATTCCGGGGGGTTATCCCCAGAGGACATTTCTCCCGTTAAAGGGCAATAAATTGCTTCTTGCAGATATAAGTCTCGCTAAAATCTTTGCCAATGCGATAAAGAATTCAAATCTTTCATCCGGCTCATTCATATCAATCCTGGATAAATCTAATGCACTTTTATACAATATTGCAATGGGATTATCAGGTGATGTGATAAAAGAAATCAGAAAGGATAATTTAAATGGTGACTACAATTTCAAGGACAGGACTTATCGTATCAAAAACTTTTGTCTTGATACCCTGCCGGAAATTTGTAAATCATTAAAAGGTTTGAACTTTATTGTGGGGATTGATTATACTGATATGCTCGCAGGAATAAGGGCAGGTCTTGGAAGAGGATTATTGCTTACTACAATTTTTACTGCCTTTATTTGTGCGGTTTTTATCTTTGCTGGTGCGTATCTTAGGGACAAGACTGGTGTTATCTTGAAAAGGACTGATGAAATCGCGAAGGGTGATTTTGATAAGGAAATTTCGGTCCGTTTTCCAAGTGAATTTAATCGCATTGCCCAGAATATAAATCAATTAAGTATTAAATTGAAATCCCTGACCAGTGAAAAAATAAAATCCGCAAAACTATCTGCAATCGGTAAGTTTGCTGCGCATATGGTCCATGACCTGCGCAATCCAATATATGGTATTTCACTCCTTGCTCATGAATTAAAAAATACATTTTCACCAGATGACCCGCGCGGAAGATACTTCAATGAAATTGTTAATAGTATAAAAAAACTGGGCGAGATAATTGATAGAATCGCAGAGCATGGCAAGATTTATGAGCCGAATCCGAGAGATGTTGACCTTGATAAATTGATTAAAGAAATAATAGATGAATTTAAAAGGATAAATCCCTGTGAGGTAGATTTTTTACCCGGTAATGTGGGTATAGTTCGCATTGATTCTGACCAGTGGCGCAGGGTATTCTTGAATCTATTCCAGAACTCCTATGAGGCAAAGAAAGAAGACTGCCGAATTACAATAAAAACATATAGAGAGAATGTAGGAGGGACTTCAAGCCCCACTACTCTCCGCGTCCCTCCGTATCAACATCCGCGTCCTTCAGTGTTCGTAGAAATTTCAGACCAATCCGGTGGAATTCCTGAAAATATTCTTCCCGACCTTTTTGAGCCATTTACTACAACCAAGAAGAAGGGGCTTGGTCTTGGACTTTCCTTCGTCAAAGAGATCGTTGAAGTCCACAATGGAGAAATCAGACTGGAAAACAATCCTGGTGTTGGGGTAAAATTTATTATTATCATTCCTCAAGACTTTGTGCCTTCTTCGGCAGCATAAGAAAATGAATTATGAGATTGCCACGCTCACTATGTTCGCTCGCAATGACTTTTCCTCCTTGTCCTTGCGAGCCCGCCACGATTCTTGGCGGGCGAAGCAATCCCATCTGTTCTCCGCCGTCCTTGCGGGCTTCCTTTCTTGTGTCATTGCGAGAAGCGGAGCGACGAAGCAATCTCATCCTTATAGCCCATGAAAAATAAACAATATTATGTTTATATAATGACAAATAAATGGAATACAACCCTCTATACAGGGGTGACAAATGATTTAAAAAAGCGTGTGTATGAACATAAAATGAAAATGGTCAATGGATTCACCAAAAAATATAACCTGAATAAATTAGCTTATTACGAAATCTTTTTTGACAGTTATAATGCAATTGTTAGAGAGAAACAGATTAAAGCGGGTTCAAGAAGGAAAAAGATCGCCTTGATAACCACAATGAATCCAGAATGGCGGGATTTGTATGAAGAATTATGAGATTGGCACGCCCAACTTTTGTCGAGGACGAAGTTCCGACCTTTGGTCGAAAACCCTCGCAAAGCGGGGCAATCCCATCAGCAATAAAAGGAGGCTATTATGCCTAAAATCCTCATTGCGGATGATGAGCAGAGCGTCTTAGATGGGCTATCTCTTGTGCTCAAAGATTACCAGATTCTAACTGCCCTATCAAAAGATGAGGCACTGAAGATTTTAAAAGAATATGACATTGATTTATTGCTCAGCGACCTCTATTTCCCATCACTTGATGACGGCTTATATCTTATAAAGGAAGCAAAGAATATATCACCTGAAACATACATTGTTGTTCTTACTGGTTATGAGTCAATTGAGACCGCTGTTCAGGCAATAAAGTCCGGTGCTGACGACTATATTACAAAAAAGATTCCACCAGAGGAATTAAAGATTAAAATGGAGAGGTTTATAAAGATTGCGGAAGAGCAGAGGCAACTCTTCAGATTAAAGGAACTCACGACATCAATCCTTGAAACAAAACCCGGGATTGAGTGTATAGGAAAGAGCCCTTTGATAAAAAAAATAAAAGAAAAGATAGAGAAAGCAGCCATAGAGCCTAAGGCAAGTGTTCTTATCACTGGTGAGACCGGGACCGGAAAAGAAATATGCGCCCGCATCATCCACAATTTGAGTCCAAGAAAACCCTGGCCATTTTTAGCGATAGACTGTCCGTCTATTCCAGAAAATCTATTTGAGTCTGAATTATTTGGTTATGAAAAGGGTGCATTCACAGATGCAAAGCAGAGAAAACAGGGTAAGATTGAACTTGCGCATAAAGGCACGCTCTTTCTTGATGAGATTGGAGATTTGCCATTAATGTTACAGCCGAAACTTTTAAGATTCCTTGAGACTGGAGAGTTTTACAGGCTTGGTGGGACAAGACCGGTCAGTGTTGATACAAGAATCATTGCCTCAACAAATCAAAATCTTGAAGAACTGATTAGAGAAAAGAAATTCAGGAATGATTTATACTACAGGTTAAAGGTATTTTTCATTGAGATGCCTTCATTAAGGGATAGAAAAGAGGATATTCCATTGCTTACGGAATATTTTATGAATTTATATGACCCACAAAAAAAGAAACACCATCTATTATCACAAAAACTCCTTGGTGCCTTTATGATATATGACTGGCCCGGTAATGTTAGGGAATTAAAAAATATCATTGAATATCTGCTGATGACAGAAAGCGAAAACGATGTAATTAGAATACTCAAACCAAAAACTATACCCTCTATTGAAAAGGGGGCGAACCAAAATGCCTGTCACCCTGAATTTGTTTCAGGGTCTAAAGAAATAGGCATTGCATATAAAGAATCCAGAAAACAGGCACTCGAAAAATTTGAACTTGAATACTTTAGCCAAATTCTCAAACAAGAAGACTGGAACATCACACGAGCTGCAAAGAAAATTGGTATTTCAAGGGAAGAACTCCACCGCAAGATTAAACGTTTGGGGATTAGAAAAGTTTAAATTTAATAATCTTTTATCATTCGAAAAAGAAACGCCTCAAACTCTTTTTAAGAGATAAGTTTTTCCAAAAAATTGTTTTTTTTATGGAGAAGCAAGTTTTTTTATGTTATCCTTAACCTTGCTTTGAATCAAGTTAAGGGTCTCTGATTTTAGTATCACATAAAATGGCAGGGCAGGTGAAAAATTGGGAAAAACTTAAATGTTACTGGGATAATTGAAGTAAATTTGGGGAAGAACTTAACCGTCACTGTTTGTTTATTGGTGGTTTTCAAAAAATTGGGGCTGATAAAAAAGTAAACCCACTGTTTGATGAACTCAGAAGAAAAAATTCTATATAAGTGGTCAAATTTATAAGGCTATAATATCAAAGGCGGGGAAGTTCAGTGAATTTTTACCTCACATTTGTGATTTAATTTATCACATATATCAATTTGCATAATTATCCTGAAATTTTAATATGTTTTCGGCATTTACCGAGTTTAGATCAAGATTAGTGTGAATTTTTTACTCACATCAACAAAAAATCTCATTAAAAACTCTTTAAATTTCATCACTTTTTATTTGTCATCTCTGGCACGAAATTTGCATATGATATTAGTTGGGTAGAGTAAAAGGGCGGAAGTGGAGGACTAATGTATAAATTAAAAATAACCTTCCGCCCTGTTTAACCTGTTAAAAATTAAAAAAAAGATATAATAATGAGGGTAAAATTGCAAAAGATTAATAATGTTAAGGAAAAGGCTGAAGAAATGTATATAAGGACAATTTTGAATATGGTGAACTGGCAACTTGATGATGCATCAAAAATTTTAAATATGAGCAAAAGGAGTCTCTGCGCAAAGATTAAAAGATTACATTTAAAAAGAAAGGTATATGCATATGAAAAAAATATTAATCGTTGATGATGATTTGATAGTCCTTCATTCTTTGTATTTAACTCTTGAAAAGGATTATAAGGTTGAAGGAATTTCAAATGGTAAACAGGCACTCAATATGATAAGAGAAAATTCATACGATCTGATAATAACCGATTTATTTTTGAATGACGTTACCGGGCTTGACCTATACTGGGCAGCGAAGGATAAAGAAAAGGTAATTATCATCACTGCCTTCCCTGAAAAAGAACTTGCCCAGAAGGCAAAGGAATTGCTCGGAGACCGTTTTATTCTGAAATCCACTTCTCCAGAAATCCTGAGATCCAAGATTGTATCTATCCTTGGAACTAAAATATGATTAGGAATAAAATAACAATTGGTAAGCATTATACAAAAATCTTTTTTGTGTTATTAATTAACTCCATAGTTTTAGCCCAAACAGTATATGAAGAGAACAAAAGAAATTTTAATAGAATGCAAATGTCTGAGTCTGGTTTTTTCGATTTTAGACCTTTATCCAAATTGAAAATTGATTATTCAAATTCAATAAGTTTTGATCCGTTGAGGAATTTAATCTTTTGTGGCTCTGATAAAAAGGTTTATATTATTGACGTTTCAAATCCAATCGATCCGTATAAGATCCCCATAGAAATTCACACAAAAGGACCGATCGAAAAACTTTTTTATGATTATAAAACTCAGACACTTTATATTGCAGAATGTGAACAAGGTATTGAAATTTGGTCTATAAAGACACCATCGGATGTTGAAAATATTGGGTGTTATATGCCCTCAGAACGCGCAATGAGTGTTTATGTTTCTGACCCATATGCATATGTTGCTGATTGGGATGCAGGGTTTCGTATTGTTAATATATTAAATCCAGCAAATCCCCTTGAAGTTAGTTATTATGATAGCCCTGGATACTGTTGTGACATATACGTATTAGATTCTTATGCTTATATTGCTGATTGGGATGCGGGTATCCGTATAATAGATATTTCAAATCCCTCAAGTCCCCGTGAAGTTGGTTTTTATGATACCCCTGGCTATTGCTGGAACATTTTTGTTAAAGATTCTTATGCGTATGTTGCCGATGATTATGGAGGTTTAAGAATAATTAATGTTTCTATTCCTTCAAATCCATATGAGATGAGTTGTTGTGATATCGATGGATTTGTTGATAAGGTTATCTTTGCTGACCCTTACTTATTTGTATTAAACTCACTCAACGGATTACTTATGTTTAATAATTTTAATCTACCTAAAATTTACGGGAGATATTGCTACGAAGGGCCAATATTAGATTTTTATGTGGCTAATGGTTATATATTTATGACTGATGGGTATAACCTAATGATTTATAATTTCCGTGGTGAAAAATATAAGGAAAGATACACAGATACTAATCCAAGAATCAACTTTATCAGTAATCAAGTAAAAAACAGAGTTATTTTTAAATTAGAACATTGTAAGGAAAATGATTTAATCTTTTTACTTTATAATGCTCTGGGTCAAATGGTAAGGAAATACCATATTATAAATGAGGGAGAATATTTGAGTTTTGATGTAAATGGAATTTCTCGCGGTGTTTATTTTTTAAGATTTAAAAAAGATAAAGTGAACGAAGTTAAAAAGGTATTAATCCTTAAATGAAAAAAATATCGATTATTATTATTTCTTTAGACGGAGTTTTTATCTAACGAATACTTTTTTTAAATTCTTCATACTCTCATAATCGGTGAGGTCGAGTTTTAAGGGTGTGATTGAGACAAAGTTATTGTCAGTCGCCTCAAAATCCGTATCGGTATCAACCCTGTAATCAAGCACCCCATCTATTACACTATGCATCACTCTATTCTGTTCTGTGTCGTGTAACACCTTATCCATGTAGATGCTTTTGCCCATTTTTGTGATTTTTTCGCCTCTAATATTGCCTTCAGGAATATTCACATTCAGAATTAGATTTGAGATGTCTTTATTCAATAACCTTTGTATCAAATCCACTGAATATTTTGCTGCATTATTAAAATTACTGAATGTTTCACCGGATAAAGATAAAGCGATCGCCTTTTTTATCCCAAGGGTTCCAGCCTGGAGTGCAGCAGCGACTGTTCCTGAATAGAAAACATCGCTCCCCATATTCGGTCCATGATTTATGCCCGAGACCACCATCTCAATCTCTTTCCCCACGAATGATTGTTCAATGTGTATCCTTGCCCCTAAACTTGTAAGTGCAGGAAGGCATCCCAATATTGAATTGATAACCTATGCAGAACTGGTGGAGTTATCAGGAAAACCAGGCAAGTTTAACGTTCGAATTTTGAAAAAATCTCCATTTGTGGACTGGGAAAAGTGTAATGGTTGTGGTGTTTGCTGGCAAAAATGCCCGATTAAAGTTGACTCAGAATTTGAATCTGGCTTGGGAAAACGAAAGGCAATTTATGTTCCTTTTCCCCAGGCAGTCCCGAATAAGGCAGTGATTGATAAAGAGCATTGCACCTATTTTTTAAAGGGTGGTAAATGCAGGATCTGTGAGATTCTATGCCCAACAAAGGCAGTTGATTTTAATATGGGTGATAAGGTTATTGATATTAATGTTGGCGGTATCATCATTGCCACAGGCGTTAAGCATTTTGACCCACGCCTGAAGCCGATGTATGGTTATAGTCGGTATCAAAATGTAATAAAATCTATTGAACTGGAAAGGATATTGAATGCATCTGGGCCCTTTCAGGGACATCTGTTAAGACCATCTGATAAGAGAGAACCAGAAAGGGTTGCCTTTATTCAATGTGTGGGCTCGCGTGATACAAAGTCAGGTCAGGGGTATTGCTCTTCAGTCTGTTGTGTCTATGCCATAAAAGAAGCAATATTAATGAAGGAACATAACCGTTCTTTTTAATGCACGATATTTTATATGGATATGTGCACATTTGGCAAGGGTTTTGAGGCATACTACAAAAGGGCAAAAAAAAATATGGGATAAAATTCAAGAGGGCGATGATTGGCGAGATTATGGAATTACCCGAGGGCAAAAATCTTTTGCTCCAATACGAGGATGAGCAGGGTGGACTAATAAAAGAGGAGTTTGATATGGTTGTATTATCGGTTGGACTGGTGCCAGATGATAATGTTAAAAAACTTGCCCAGATTTTAAATTTGGAACTGACTGAATTCAACTTTTTGAAGCCCCTCCCATTTTCTACAGTTGAGACCATCCAGCCTGGAATTTTTCTCTGTGGAACCGCATCTGCACCTAAGGATATTCCTGAGACCGTGACCGAGGCGAGCGGTGCAGCCCAGAAGGCGATTGAATTGATAAAAGACCAGAGGTTTACGCTCACAAAAAGGATTGAATATCCTGCGGAGATTGATTTTTCTGGTGAACCGCCAAGAATTGGGGTCTTTGTCTGCCATTGCGGGATAAATATTGCTGGAACAGTGAATGTGATGGAGGTTGTTGAATATGCAAAGACCTTGCCCAATGTAGTATATGCAGAGAATAATCTATATTCCTGTTCTGATGATTCACAACGACATATAAAAGAGGTGATTGAGAAACATAGATTGAATCGGGTCGTCGTTGCTGCCTGCACACCGAGAACCCACGAGCCATTATTCCAGGAGACGATAAGGGAAAAGGGATTGAATAAATTTCTTTTAGAATTTACAAATATAAGAGACCAGTGCTCATGGGTTCATTCCCAGGAACCTGAACTGGCAACAGAGAAGGCAAAGGACCTTATAAGAATGGCTTGTGCCCGGGCAGGTTATTTAGAACCTCTACCAGCAATCACCATCCCGGTGATTCAGAAGGCACTTGTTATCGGTGGTGGAATCAGCGGAATGAGTGCAGGGTTGAGCCTGGCAAACCAGGGCTACGAAGTTTTTCTTGTAGAAGAACAGGAAGAGTTGGGTGGAAATGCAAGGCATATAAATAATACAATTGATGGAAGGGATGCTAAAGAGTATTTGAATTCATTGATAAAAAAAGTGGAATCACATCCCAATATAAAAATTTATAAAAGCAGTAAAATAGAATCGGTGACTGGATATATCGGAAACTTCCATACAAGAATAGAAAGGCGAGAAGTTAGAAAACAGAACCAGGAAATAATTGAGATTGAACACGGGGTGATAATCGTTGCAACTGGTGCTAAAGAGTATAAACCAGCCGAATACTTCTATGGCAAAGACCCGAGGATAATGACTCAGAGGGAACTGGAGGTAAGGATATCAGAGGATCAGGGTATCCGGACATCAGGTGATCAGGGAATCAGGGTATTGGAGCATCAGACAATCAGAGCCTCATACTATCAGACTATCCGACTATCCAGCCATCAAACCATTGTAATGATTCAGTGTGTCATGTCTCGTGATGAAGAGAGAAAGTATTGTAGTCGTATATGTTGTTCTCAGGCGATAAAGAATGCCCTGAATCTGCTTGAGCTTAATCCCGATGCAAATATCTATATTCTATACAAAGATATCCGCACCTATGGATTTAGAGAAGAACTCTATCGTAAGGCAAGGGAAAAGGGCATTGTTTTCATAAGATATAATCAACATAAACCAGATGTAAGGATTGAACTGGTGTTCTTATGCTGGACCAGACTTGGCTGGTGTTTCAAGACTCCAGATGAATCCCGATTTCAGAATAATAAGGACGATGTGTTCAGGAAGGATTGAACCAGATTTTATATTGACTGCATTCAAAAAAGGTGTGGATGGGGTTTTGATCACGGGATGCCACCCGGGTGACTGTCATTATATTTCAGGTAATTACAAGGCGTTGAGAAGATATACTACACTCAAATTATTATTGAAAGAAATGGGTGTTGATGATAGACGCCTTAAACTGGAATGGATTTCCGCAGGAGAGGGTGCAAGATTTCAGGAAGTAATCAATAGTTTTATAATAAGTATCACTGAACTTGGACCATTAGCCAAAATATAATACAACCCCGAACTTCAGGATTGACACGGTTATTTATTGGACTATAATTGCCTATGGCAAAAAAAATTAATCTTTTTATTTCATTTGATTTTGAAGGTGTAAGTGGTGTAACATCCTGGAGAGAAATGCGAAAGGACTCACCAGATTTGCTACGAATCAGGAAAATTGCTACCGAAGAGGTAAATGCGGCAATAAAAGGGGCGAGGCGCAGCGGTTTGAATATTGGAGAGATTTTGATCTGTGATTCGCATGCCTCAGGAGAGAATCTGTTGATTGAGGGACTTGAACACGGAGTAAATTTGATAAAAGGCACACAGAGAAACTATTATATGATGGAAGGGCTGAACAAAGATTTTGATATAGTGTTCTTTGTTGGCTATCACGCAATGGTAGGAACTGAAGCCGGAATGATGGACCATTCTTACTCCTCAAGTTCAATATATAATATCAAGATAAATGGGGTTTATGTTGGTGAATCAGAGATAAATGCTGGTGTTGCAGGGCATTTTGGTGTTCCTCTTGGTTTGGTCAGTGGTGATGAAAAACTTGCAATAGAAGTAAAGGGATTTTTTGGACCTAATGTTGAGATCGTTATCACAAAATATAGTATTTCAAGATTCTGCGCGCGGTGCCGTAATCCAGTAGATGTGCAAAAAGAGATTGAATTAAAGGCTGGACGTGCAGTCAAGAAAATAAAAAGACTAAAACCATTTAGATTTAAATATCCCATTAATGCAGAAATTGAAATGCTCAGCTCACTTCATGGTGATGCAATTAAGTCCCTGCCAGGGTTAAAGAGAATTTCAGCGAGGAAATTTACATTCAAAACAAAGGATATTCTTGAATTCTATCGCCAACTGATGCTCATCTGTGACCTCGCCGGCTATGCGAATAGTGTTTTGACTTAGAAGTTAGATTATTATTGATCCCAACCCGTCGGCATCTTTACTTCATAGGCATCCGTATAATCACTGGGTGACAAAATTCCCCAATTTGAGCCAAAGACAACCTTAGTGCCATTAGAATTGATGCTCGCAAAGGCTTCAGCAAAATAGTTTTTTTCTACATCATCTGGATCTTCTGCAGTATATGAGTATGTTCTTGCCAGTTTTATGATTTTTGGGTTTGCCTTAAGTTCAACCATAAACAGCAAGTTGTCCATCCAGGAGTGAGTGCCTCCCTTTGGTGGATTTTTTGCTCCATAGGTAGAAATCAGTACCCAGCCTGGTTTTTTATAACAATTGCCAGAGAAGTGAAGTCCGATGTCAGTATTGATGCTAAATGGAATTTCAATAAGTTGTGTTTCTACTCCTGTATTCAAGTCAGCCATTGCGATCCAGTCTGTAGCATTGTTCTGATAGACTATTACATCATTACTATCCTGGGTTATTGCTAAATCCATATGCCCATTCGCACCAACCGGCATATCAATACAATCAGCAAAATCTCTTGTGAAGACCTGACAAATATGGCTATCATACCCAATAACTGCGTGGTTTCCAGAGATGTCCATACTTACCCAGTTTATTGCATCCGGAAAATTAGTTTTGGTTCCGACGACACTGTCAGCATTTAAATCATAGACCACAACCGCAATTAGATTGAAGAGTGAATCAACAACCATAAGGCACCAGTAATTTCTATCCTTTGACGCATCACCCTCTGTGCCAGTCGTTATATAAGAAGAATTCGGGAATTCCTGTGTAAAATTATGGATTGTTTGTGGTGTGTTATTGGCAATATTATATGACATAAGTGCAGGTCCGGAAAAATAATAGAAAATATCAGGATCAGTTTGGTGCCATCTTGGTTCAATCTCCTGCCCGCCACCAAGTTCATTGAGATTTCTAATAAGTTGATAATTTGATGCATTATATAGATAGAAAATTCCATCATTGCCACGAAGAATCAGATATGATTCGTCAATATTATAAGCATCTGCTCGGGCATACTCATTCTCTATGCCATTTCCTGAATAGTTATCAATATTTTTATCGGTAATGCGGACAAGCGTTGTGCCATAGAGGGAATCAGTGAATGGCACACCTTTTTCTGGTAATTTTGATTCTTCTTTCTTACAGCTGTTTGAAAGTAGAAAGAAGATTAATAATAGCACAGCTAATGTCTTGATTCTAATCACTTCATCTCCTTTTGATTAATTATATGAACTTTCACAAAATATTCAAGTTTTTTTTTAAGAAAAACTAATTCTTCAATCATACCCTTGAAATTTATGGGATATTGAGTAAATTGTTCTATGTTTTTTATGAATTTAGTATCTCCACAAACAAGGGTGAAGAGTAGGAGGCATTTCCAACGCCGATAGAATCAAGACTCCCGTTGTACTTCACCTTATATTTAATAATTTATTCTCGTAGAATTCTATTATGTATGGTTTTAGCCACCCAGGATAAACTGAGCCCGGCAGTGAATCAGTTCTTACTGATGTAAGAATTTTTTTTGCCTTCAGGGTATCTCCCATTTCTAAATAACTTATCCCCAGCCAGATTTTGATATACTCTTTTATTGTAGATATAGGATATTTTTTAAAAAAATTCAAACAAACATTCTTTAACTTCGCAAATTGTCCTGTTTCACTCAACCACCAAACCAATCGTTGATAGGCATTCTCAATTACCCTGCTCTCTGGATATTTATGTATAAATTCTTCTAAATTTTTTATTACCCCAGGTGCGAATTCGTTGATATAAATCGGGGTTTCAAAGGGCCAATATATACAGGTCAACTTTAACCGTGCATCTTCTATTGCAAGACTATCATCAGAAATTGTAATAAATTTTTCTAAATTCTCACGCCATTTTTTTCATAATATGATAAGTGCGGGTCAGATGGGTCTTCATTATAATGGAGATAATCATTCCATTCTTTTTCGTAGTTTAATGCATGCATTAAATTTCTTTCTGCACAGACATAACCCAAAGATTCTGATTTATTTAAGAACCACTCGGATTCCATAGACTGTGCATTCTTTGCAAATTCACGGCCGATAAAAAGAGCGAATTCTTTCTCTGAAATTTCATCGTTTACAAATTCTATTTCATAATCTTTAATGTTATCTGGTGCACCTATCTGCGCAGGATCTTCTGTAAACTTATTCTCCTTTTTCAGATTTTCTAAATACATTTTCCATAATGAATCAATTCCTGTGATATTTGCATGGCGGATTCTATTGACCAGTTGTTCAAAAAATGGATTGGACGAAGTTGCTAAAAATAATATTAAAATATACGATACCATTATGTATTATTATACCAAACTATTAACTTCTGTCAATCATAAAAATCATATCTCAATCCTGCGACAAAATCGTAGGATTGAACTAAAGAGTAGAAAGTAGCAAATAAATCCCGGTTCCTAATTTGAACATAATGAAAGATTCTGTAGCGTCCATCTTTAGATGGACGATTATTCTGGTCCAGTTAAAACTGGACGCTCCTATTCGTTTCTCGCTACTTTAGAATCCAGTTATCATTGGATTCGGGTCTCAATATGCACACATTCTAACAGATTGGAACAGAATTCCATATTTGTTATTCTGATGCTTGAAAAGTTTAGAATTCTGAGTAAATTTAATTATGCCTTATTTTGAGTTTACAATTTCAACAAATAAAAGTGAAGAGCTGATTGATATTACCGACGAGATAGAAGAGATTGTTGCCCAATCAAAGATAAAAGATGGCATTGTCCATATCTTCATTCCCCACGCAACTGCGGGCGTGATATTAAACGAAAGTGCTGATCCGAATATCAAAACTGATTTTCTAAATGCCCTGGAGCGGGCAATACCCAAAAGGGCTAATTATCTCCACGACCATATTGATCGCAATGCTGCCGCACATATTCGGAGCGCCATTGTTGGTTCAAGTTTGACCATACCACTAAGAAATGGTAAGATGCTCTTAGGCACCTGGCAATCAATAATGTTCTGCGAGTTTGATGGTCCAAGAACAACCCGTAGAATTGTGGTTCAAATAATCGAAAGTTTTGAAACAGTTGCTGGTTCACGCGGCTGAAGTCGCTATTCCATATTGTGGTCTAAACCTTCGGGAGGTCATATTTTCAAGATATTTCTGAGGCTTTCTATTTTTTCATTATCAGTCAAATCAAGTTTCAGGGGTGTTATAGAAACATAATTATTATCTACTGCCTCAAAATCAGTATCAGCATCTACAAGGTAATCAAGGACTCCGTCAATGACGCTATACATCACACCATTTTGCTCGGTATCACGAAGAACTTTGTCCCGATAGATTCTCTTGCCCATACGTGTGATCCTTTCGCCTTTGATTTTGCCTTCCGGGATATTTACATTGAGGATGAATTCACGGATATTTTTTTCAGATAATCTATGCACAAGACCAATTGAGTAGTTGACGGCATTTTCGAAATTACTATATGTTTCACCTGATAATGAAAGGGAAATTGCTCTTTTAATACCTAAGGTTCCAGCCTGGAGTGCAGCTGCGACTGTCCCTGAATAGAAAACATCACTGCCCATATTGGGCCCGTGATTTATCCCTGAGAGCACCATTTCAATCTCCTTATTATGCACAAGGTCGTGGTACGCAAGCAGCACACAATCAGTTGGAGTCCCGTCTATGATGAAAAAATCCTTTTTCAATTGTTCTACTCTTATTGGCCGACGCAAAGTTAATGAGTGGCTTGAGCCGCTCTGCTGAAAACGGGGAGCAGAGACAAATACTTCAAATTTTTTATCTTTCAGGCTTTTATATAGTGCCTGTAGTCCTGCAGCATCGTAACCATCATCATTGGTTAACAAAATTAAACCCATAAGAACCTTACCGCCATATTTATGAATCTTATTGTATCAATCAAGGGCATTATATAACTCCTTTCACTATTGTAGATTGTTGTTATCGGGACATAACCAACACGAAACCCGTTTCTTATTGCTCGATATATAATTTCCGACTCAGTTTGAAAATTTTTGGTTTTTAATGTTATTCTATTTAATATTCTTAGATTTATCAAACGATACCCAGATTGAACATCTGGTATATATTTTCTGCTTAATAAAGAAATTACCAAAGAGGTGGTGCGGTTGACAATCCTCCTTAAAAAGGGCATCTCCGGTGAATCTTGCAGGCGCATTCCGATTATTAGGTCATAATCTTCGTAGTATTTTAAAAATTTCTTAAACTCAAAGACTTGATGTTGACCATCTGCATCCAGCGTAAAAACCCATTTCAATCCTTTTGAAATTGCCCTTTGAAAACCTTTGTTCAAGGCGTCACCCTTACCAATATTCTTCTCATTCTTGATGACCTCAACACCATAATTTTTCGCGACAAGAAAAGTATTATCATTTGACCCATCGTCAACAACAATTATTGTCTTTTTCTCAAATCCCTCTTTGATAAATTCATTCACTATTCCGCCAATAGATTTTTCTGCATTATATGCCGGAATGACAACACCAATATCGGGTATAAACATATATTATTTTATGCCTGTATAACCCAAAGTCAATAACCAGTTGTTTATCGTGCCAGGACAGTAGATTTTTTCGCCTTTGTTTTCCTGTTATTATAAGAGTACTCAAGATAAACAACATACATACCAGTTTGAGCCCTGCCTTTTGTAGTTACTCCGTTCCAGTAGAGGGTGCCTTTATAATCATCAGCAATTTTTTTTCGACAGATATCACATATTTTCATCCCCCGAGCATCAAATATTGAAATTGTCAATTCACCACCTGGTTCAGGTAGCCGATAATCAATCTGGAGATCATCATTATGACCATCACCATTTGGTGTGAAGATTTCAGGAGTCAAACAAAGTTCGCCAATCTCGCCCAGAACCTGCAGTTTTTTGAAGATTTTGTTATTAGCAGGTTTCTTGTCGTCGGCAAATTCAATCTTGAATCCAAGACTGTGTTCTCCTTGAGAAGGTTTCTTATATGTCCAGTACAAAAAGATTGTGTCAAAGGCGGATACAAGTTCTCCTGACATATTAATCAGTAGTTCAGCAGTTCCCATTATACTATCATTATTCCTATCATCATAGATTAGCAAATTGTAATTTTCAGTGGGCCTCAAACCAAAATTAACAACTCCTATGCTAAGATTTACATCTTCACCGGCAGCGATCTTTGCCGGGATAAAAGAAATGAGGTTTTCGTCCAGACCAAGGTCAAAAGCATTGGTTACGCTGTTTTCGTATCCCGGTGTACAACCAGAAGAATCTATACAGGGAAACCAGTTGGTAAGCGTGTCGGGTAAAGAAAAGTCTATACGTTCCCAGGATATGCCATCACCTTGATCTGAAGGAAAATTGTCGTCAAAATCTGGCGTACCAAAACTTGTAGTACAGGCATCAACAGTAGAAAAGACTATCAGGGGATCATTGGACGCGAGTTCACTACCGATTGAGGTGTCGTCAGTAGTTAGAATCAAAATTCCATCAGGAATGTTGTATGGCTGGCAATTTATCGTGTCCGGGATAGTGTATTCTCTATCAAGAATGAGTGCATACGAGCAGGGATAGATTAGGGTTGAGTTGATGCGAACACCAGGATACTTGATTAGAATTGATTCGTTAGTCCAGGCACAGATTTCATCAGGTGGAGCGTCAAAATCAGAAATAAAATAGGTGCTGAGATCAATGGTATCCGCACTTTGATTAAAAATTTCAACAAATTCATTTCTGTCTCCGTAGGGATTTTCTGGACCTTTTACATTGGACATCACCTCAGTAATAATGATGCGTGAATTTGCGAGTAGAAGAAGAAATAGTAGCATAGTGTATGATACAAAAAATTGATTATCTGTCAAGTATGAATATGTTGACTTTTCTTTATTTCTGGCTATATTTTTTTATGGCGATCTATGCAGTTATTGTTGCGGCGGGCAAGGGCAAGCGCTTTGGCGGATTCAAGCAGTTTGTCAATTTTCAGGGCAAACCGTTGCTAATCCATACCGCAAAGATTTTTGAAAGGAATTCGCTGGTTGATTCAATAATCATTGTTGCCCCCGGGAAAATGCTCAAAAGGGCAGAAGAATTAATAAAAAAATATCGGGTAACAAAGGTTTATTCGGTTGTCCCGGGTGGCAAACGCAGGCAGGATTCAGTGTTCAAAGGTATTAAGGCAGTTAAGGACAAATCAGGAATCGCAATAATTCATGATGCCGTGCGGCCCTTTGTTTCGCAGAATCTTATTAACCGGGGCATTAAGTTATGTAGAAAATATAAGGCGGTTATCTTTGGTACTCCAATTTTTGATACCGTAAAACTTGTAAGAAGAAATAAAGTGGTTGAAACAATTCCCAGAATTTCTCCATATGCAATTCAGACTCCGCAGTTTTTTGATTTTGAATGCTTGATGTCTGCTTACAGGAATGTTGATTTAAAAAAGATTGAATTTACCGATGAAGCAGCCATAGTAGAATCTGCGGGTCTGCCTGTGTTTGTATTCAGGGGTGAATCAGAAAACAGAAAGATAACAACAAGGCACGATTTAAAGATACTCGGGCGGGCTAAATGAAGAGGGTTATCATTTTTGGTTCAACAGGTTCAATCGGTATGAGCACAGTCAAGGTGCTACAGAATTTGAATGACTATAAGGTCGTTGGGCTTGCAGCATTTTCAAATTTCAAATTGTTGATGAAACAGGCAAAAATATTTGAGCCAGAATATGTTGCTATTATTCATCAAAGGCGCCAGCCTGATTTAAAGGGGAGCCAGGGAAAAATAAAGGTACTTGCTGGTGAGGAAGGACTTCTATGTATGATTAGAAGATTGAATGCGGACATTCTTGTGGCGGCTTTTTCCAGCGCAATTGGTATTTATGCAGTTCTTGAAGCGATCAAGAAGCGTATGCGTATTTGTCTTGCGACAAAAGAGATTCTCGTAAGTTTTGGGGAGATTGTGATGAAAGAAATCAGACGGTGCAATGCTGAAATAATACCGATTGATAGTGAACATTCAGCAGTTTACCAATGTCTTGAAGGAAGAAATATTAATGATGTTGATAAAATTATTCTCACCGCGAGTGGTGGTCCCTTTCTCAAAAAATCTATTAGAAATGTCAGCAAGATGGATGTTTTAAGACATCCTGTATGGAATATGGGGAGAAAGATTACAGTAGATTCGGCGACGATGATGAACAAGGCACTTGAAATAATCGAAGCCCATCATCTGTTTGGTGTTCCTGAGGAGAAGATAAAAGTCATCATACACCCTGAGGCGATCTGTCATTCACTTGTTCAATTTATTGATGGCACAATTCTGGGACAATTTTCCCGTCCCGATATGAAATTACCAATACAGTATGCATTGACAACACCGGAAAGAGTTGTATCACTTGTGCAACCAATTGAACTTGACAAAATCAGACAGCTTAACTTTTTGACTCCTGATTACAAGAAGTTTCCCAGCATCAATTTTGCCTATCAGGCACTCAGGATTGGCAAGAGTATGCCTGCAGTGCTCAATGGCGCAAATGAGGCTGCAGTCAAAGCCTTTCTGTCTGATGAACTGAAGTTTGAGGAGATTCCTTGGGTCATAAAAAAGGCAATGCAATATCATAAGCCATTTGCCGGAGGTATTGATGGTTACCTGCGTGCTGAAATCTGGGCAAGGGATTTTGTGCAAAGGGCGATAAGAAATAAGGGGGTAATGTGATTTTCGTTACAGTTGTTGCCTTTCTTTTTATTCTTGGTTTTTCGATAACCATCCATGAGTTTGGTCATTTTTTATTTGCCAAAATATTCCATATCCCGGTGGAAAAGTTTTCTATTGGTTTTGGACCACCGATAATCAAAAAAAGGATTGGTGAAACGGATTTCAGGATTGCTTATTTCCCGGTTGGTGGCTATGTAAAGATGGCGGGTGAGGAGGATGCTGAAA
>CAYQKL010000005.1:63355-79353 GCA_964418185.1 uncultured bacterium | reverse complement strand
ATAAACACCCTTATAGAATCTTCTATCGTCATACGGTTTCGCAGCCAGTATCAAAAATAAATCCGAAATCCGAAGCACGAAATCCGAAACAAATTCAAAATCCTAAATCACAAATTCTAAACTATTGCCACGGTTCACGGTAAACATTTCACGCCTTTCACCATCTTGTCGCCCTTTAGCCATTTTTAACCCTTTTGAGCCGTTTTCTTTTATACCTTCAATTACCCTCAATTGCCTCTATTATTGTCTACTATTGCTGCTTGCTACTCTATCTTAAAAGTATCACCTTCTCCGTCTTCTTCAATTCCTCTTTCTCCAATAGTTGAGATAGACACCTGAAAATGGAGTAAGAATTGGAGGATGCCCTGTGTCGGAATAAGTAATCATATCCATAAAGTAGTCCCATTTATAAAGATATATGTATCCAGTATGAAGGGGCAGAAAAATATTTCCGTTTAGAATTATGGAGTCAATAACAGTGTAACCATAAGGTGGATTTGAAATAGATGTATAAATAGACGCGGAGCAACCTGGTGTATATACTTTTGTGTTCACAAGTGGATTTCCCATCCGTAATTGATTGGATGGAACTCAATTTTTTGTCCAATTATTGTGTCTGTCTGGAATTCATTTATAACACCTGTTAACAATAGATTGGCAAAGATTGAAATTGAAAGGAAAAGGATAAGAAAGAAAAGAGAAATGCTTTTCATATGTTCTCTCACAAGAACACTATAATAAATGCTTTAAAAATGTTAAGGGCATGAATAATAAATCCACGTGAACATCTTATGGGCAGGGAGACTGTTATTTTACTCTTGACATTTTTGAGATAACTATTATAATATAGTGTTAGCGTTGAAGAAGGGGTACTTTGATTTTGATGCTGGGGTGTGAGTGCGGGTTAGTTCATTCGGTTTTGTTTATTGTGAGTTGACTTTCATGAAATAATAAATATAATGTGAATTAAGGAGTGGGTAATAGGCAATAATATCATTGCTTATCCCCCAAAAGAACTAAAGAAAGGAGGTGCAACAAGACAAAAATAGGTTGAATAGCGAATAGGAAAGTAGCAGAGAAACATTAAGGAGGTAAAATGGCGTTAATTTTGATGATAGCCCTTCTGGGCAGCGTTGATCCATATCTGGTGTCTCACCAGAGTGGAACAATTACAACACAATATCTGCCGGAGTATGATTATGTTTCCATTGCCGGGTATTATTTCAACCCAAGAGAAAAATTGCCCGAGATTCCGGCAGAACTGACCGGTACTTCTGATTATTACCTGATTCACATTAAGGGCCCGGTCTGTGAAGATATGAAAAGCCAGATAGAGTCCTATGGCGTCAAATTGATTCAATACATTCCATTCAACTGCTTTATTGCAAAACTTGATCAGAGTAAAAAAGCGATGATTGAAGGCTTACCATTTGTCAACTGGGTTGGTGTCTATGAGCCGGCATTTAAAGTCAGTACCCTGTTCAAAGAATTGCCTGATGAGAACGAGTGGTTGGTGATTTTGTTCTATGATGAGGACATATATTCAGTAAAGAATCGTGTTGTAAATCTTGGTTGCGAGATTCTTGAAGTATCAGTAACTGAATTTAACAAGATTCTCAAAATCAGGTCAGACCGTTCTCATCTTGCCGAAATCGCGCGCATACCCGAGGTTATGTATATTGAGCCATATCTTCAACCAGTTGCCTATAACCAATCGGCTCAATGGGTGACTCAGACCTGGGACCAGGTCAATAGAAAAATCTGGCGCAAGAACATACAGGGACAGGGTCAGGTTGTAAGCACTGCAGATACCGGCATATTAACTACTCATGATATGTTCCGCGACCCGGCAGTTTCTATCACAACCTGGGGTGATTATCCTACCCATCGTAAGATTATTGGATATCGGCTGCCAACCGGGTCAAGCGCTTCATTTGGTGATAATGCGAGTGGTTCCTGGCATGGGACACATACTGCCGGCACAATCTGTGGAGATGATTCCTATGTCAGTGGTATCAGTGCCAATGATGGAATGCCGTTAAAGGCAAAGATGTACCATATGGATATTGGAACAAGTACTGGTGGTCTGTCAGTTCCAAGTGATCTGACAAATCTATATAATGTGCCTTATGCTGGTAATGCTGGTGGTGCTGCAAGAGTATCTTCCCATTCCTGGGGTTCAACAAGCGGATATGGTACCTATACTTCGTATTGTGTGAATACTGACCAGTTTATGTGGAACTACAGGGATTTTATGATCTGCTATGCGGCAGCAAACAACGGCCCGAGTCCAAATACCATTACTCCTCCTGGTACTTCAAAAAACATTCTTACCCTTGGTGCGACAATGAACAGCACAGCCGCAACCACAATGGCTGATTTTTCCAGTAGAGGTCCAACCCAGGATAACAGGATAAAGCCAACCGTCACTGCACCGGGTTATTTCCTTTATTCTTCAGTCGGTGCGAATAATAATTACTATCTTGGTATGGCAGGAACCAGTATGGCTACACCCTGTGCTGCAGGTAATGCTGCACTTGTAAGGCAGTACTTTGCCAAGGGATTTTATCCAACTGGCGACTCAGTACCAGGAAATGCCTGGAGTTTTATTCCTGCATCTCTAGTAAAGGCAATTATTGTCAATGGTGCCCATCCATCTATCAATGGTTCAACAATTCCTGATAATAATACAGGATGGGGCAGGGTTTGCCTTGATGATGCACTATTTTTCAATGGTGATGTAAGGAAACTCTGGGTGACCTATGACAGTGTTTCAACAGGTCAGTATGATGAGTTTACAGTCACGGTGAATAACCAGTCTGAGCCGCTAAAGATAACAGTGGTCTGGACTGATTATCCTGCCACTGCGGGTGCGAATCCGACGATTGTCAACAATCTTGACCTCCAGGTGACCAGTCCAAATGCTACAGTCTATCTGGGTAATGTCTATAGTGGTGGACAGTCAACGCCTGGCGGAACTGCGGACAACCGGAATGTGGAAGAGAATGTGCGACGCAATGTGCCGGAAATAGGAAACTGGGTGATAAGGGTTACCGGAACAAATGTCCCTTCTGGTTCAAGACAGCCTTATGCTGTGGTTGTTTCAGGTGGTCTTGGTCCGACTACAAGTCCAGTACTACACATTGCAGGAAAGAGAATCTATGATCCAACGCCTGGAAATTTGAATGGTCGTTGTGATGCAGGAGAGACTGTTTATCTTACTGATACATTGAAGAATCTCTCAGGTGTCGCAGTTTCTGGCTGCACTGGGGTGCTCAGAGAATCAAGCCCTTATATTACACTGCTTGATTCCGTAGGCAATTTTGGCAATATTGCAGTCGGCGGTACAGCCCATAATGGCACGAGCCAGTTCAGATTCTCAATCTCATCGTCCACTCCGGCTGGAACCTTTGTTGATTTCACGCTCCATCTTACTGGTGGTGGTGGTTATGTTCAGGATATTGTATTTAGCCTTGAGGTTGGGGTGAGTGAAGTGCATGTTATCTGGGGACCAAAACAGGTTCAGATTGCACCAACTGATACACAGTTCCTGTATGGTGTTGGTTATAATCCAAATAATGACCGGCTCTATGTATGCAATGCCTATGAGAGACCAACGGGCATCTTGATCTACAGTTCAGATAGCAATGTCACCTATTATGGTTATATTGCGGCGCCAGACACCTATGCTACAGATATAAAGTATTGTGCCTACGATAATACCTTCTGGGTTGCAGCAGACTTTGCCCAGGCGCCACCGAATGGCAAGAGGGTGTTCAAACTAAATACCAGTGGTACAGTATTAAGGCAATTCAATAATCCGGCAAATGATTATCCAGTAGGACTTGCCTGGCTCAATATGCAAAGGCTATTATATCTTTCTGACCGCAGAACTGCACAGAATACATTCCCACAGTACATCTATCGCTCTGATACGCTTGGAAATGGAACACAACTGCCCTTGTCTCTGCAGGGTAATGTTGGTGCCCGTTGCCTGGCAATTGAACCGTATGGTCCTGATACTACACTGCTCTTGACTTATACCTGGTTTAATACTGCAGGTACTGCCCTTGATTCAGTGGGGCTCTATGAGTTGCGTCGTAGTGACCTTGCAGTCTTGAATCGGGTCATCCTGCCGGGCTGGAATGTTCGGGGCGTTGAATATGACCCGAGAGATGGTAATTACTGGCTTACAATTCCCCAGAATCCTGGACGTTCAATCGTAAAGATTATGGGTTTCAGGGGTATTCCTGGTATAGGGATCAGTGAAGGAAAGCAGACACAATTGGAAAGGATTAGTCTCTCACCGGGTATGCCAACACCTTTCTCAAGACAGGTCAAATTCAGTTATTCCTTACCTGTGCGTATGCAGGTGAAACTTGCAATATACGATATAACTGGTCGTCTGGTTAGGACACTGGTGAATGGAACTGAAGAAGCCGGAACACAGACAGTCTTCTGGAACGGAATTGCTGATGACAACAATACTGTTGCCAGCGGCGTGTATTTCTGCCATCTTGAGACCGAACAGGGTTCATTAGTACGCAAACTCGTACTGGCAAGATAAAAAAATAGGGTAGAGGCACTGGTCTTTCTTCATACAGACCAGTGCTTCTACCACGAATCTGTAGCATCTACCACAAAAAGACCAGAATAAACCAAAAATCTGCCTTTTGCATTTTCAGATAATATTGGATATAATTAAACATCTATGAAAAAGATCCCAAATTTCTGGAGAAATACTTCTTGGAAACAGAATTCAAGAATTTGGACCTAAGGGGATGCCGAATCTATGTTCTCAAACGAATTTTAGAATACGGCGATGAAAAAACTGTAGCGTGGTTGTGGCGGAATTTTAAGAAGTCAGAGATAAGAGAAGTTTTGATTAATTGCCGTGGTCTTTCAAAAAAGGCGCCAATTACTGGGCTATTTTGTTGGGTTTACTAAGAAAAAAGGTGCGATGTTTGAACAAGTCCTCACTAAAAGAGCAAAAACAAATCTGGTCCTTATTAGGTCGTTCAAACCTTTTGAAAGATGCCTATTTGGCTGTTTGTTTATAAATATCCTTTGCTTTTTCCACCACTAAAATATCAATCTTTAAATATGGCTGATATTCGAGACATTGCCGCTATGAAAATAGATGCAATCACGACGAGCGGGTCTAAAAGAGATTTTATTGATTTATACTTTATATGTAAATTCGGTTACCAGTTGGTTGAAATATTGAATTTCTATAATAAGAAATATAAGAATTTAGCTGCCAATCTTGTTCATATACAAAAGAGTTTGGTTTTTTTGATGATGCTGAATCCGAGGCAATACCAAAAATGATAAAATCAGTAAACCGGAAATAGATGAAAAGATATTTTGAGTGTGAAGTCAAAAAATTAGCAAGGATTTGGTTGGGGTAGAAAAACTTGTATATTGATCATTTGACCGGCTACTATTTAACAAACTTATGTCTTCTGTAGCGTCCGACTTCAGTCGGGCGAAAAATAGTCTCCAAATCCTCCTTCATCCCCCTTTTCCAAAGGGGGAGTTAAAAACCTGAACAATCGTACAGTTGAAACTGGACGCTTTTGATTTTTCTATGTGATGGAAGTTAGTTGAGGAAGTGGGTTTGGAAATTTGTAGGAGGCACTTCCAGTGCCGATATTGTATCCTGAATCCTGTATCAAGGAATTATCCTGTATCGTGAATCATGCATCCTGCATCATTTTTTTGATTTCTTCTGAATCCGGGATTATTTTTAAAACCTTTTCTAAAACTTTTTTAGCATTGCGCCCATCATTATGCTCAAGGCAACCCCTAACAAAGTTTATTGCTTCATTCTCAAGTTCACTCAAAATCCGAAACCGCATATTCACTGACCAGTCATCAAAATTCTTCTTAAATGGTTCACCACGGAATAACTTGAATGCCTGCAAGAATTCTTTTTTTGCAAACTCCCATTCACCAGCCCTTTGCAATGCCTTTGCCCGCGCAAGTGTCTGCTCAAATTCCTGATAATCAGTGGTAAAATAAATTCCATTATTAGTCAAAACAGGCAGGGAACCCCTGTGATGGATTTCCAGAAAATGTGCGGGAATTTTTAACAAGTTTCTAATCATCACCAGTAGAAAAGATAGATTTCTTGATGCAGACTTACTTTTGGGCCAGAAATTTTCATAAATTCTATCAAGGCTGATACTCCTGTGTGGTTCTGGAATATGCAGAGCAAGATAAGTTAGCAAAGATTGCTTCTTAGGTTCAATCGTTTCTTTTAATTGAACCTTATTTCTAAAGATCCTTGGTCTGCCCAGGAATTCTATTTTTATTACAGCATATTCAGAATTAAATACCGGTAATTTCAAAAAATTCCGCGGTAAATTGAGAGTTTTCCCCTTTTTTACCATCATCTTTATATATTCTGGGAAAAACAGTAAGTATCGGAAAAATTGAAATTTAATCCCTTTTTTTATAGCATATCTATAGGCATAATTGTAACCTTTGTTGTGTAGAAGGTAGATTGTTTTTACACTCGGCAGAAGCAGGATTTCGGATTCTTTTATCTTTTTATTCAACAATATCTGAGTTAAAATTTTGAATCTATCCAATCGCTTTTTGTTTATGAAGATATCCAGTCTCCTGATAACCGATAAACACTTTTCTCGGTTGCCCAGTGCTGCGTATGAACAGGCAAGTCCAATATATGAATGCACAATTTCTTCAGGTAGTTCTGTTTTCTGTGAATGTTCCAGCGCCTTTTTATACATATTCATTGCTGTCTCCAGAGAACCTTTTACAAGATAATAATTTGCCCGATACCTGAACCATCTTGCACTGCGAATCCAATCGTACATTTTTGCGGATTTAAGAAGGTCCACTGCCTTCTTAAATTCACCTCTGGGAAAATATACATAACCTGCAAGGTAGGCTTTAAACCGTGCAGCGCTGTTCTCGTCAACCAATGGTATTGCCTTAAGCATCAGGTGTTCTGCTTTATTATACCTTTCAAGACTCAGATAGAGTATCGCAAGGTCACTCATAAAGTATGGTGGAGGGACTTTAAGATGCGCTATTTTTCTATTTGCAGTATTGGCTATTTCAATTGCCCTTTTGATTTGGTTATTATGTATACAGGCGAACCCTTCAGCAATGAGCAATGAAAAACAGTAGGGAAGAAGAAGGTATGAATGATGTTTTGAAAATCTACGATTTAAAATTTTCTCTAATTTATTTTTCCATCTGAATAATTCCTTTGCTTCACCCATCCAGGAATAGGCTATCAATATCGCAGTGCCTGTGCGCAGTGCTGAATAATAATATTTTTGTAAGACACATTCTTCAAACAGAGACTTTGCGAGGTTGATGAATTCAGTAATACGGATTTTTCCAAAAAGTGCAACGATCTTCTCAAGCCGCCGTTTTATATTTAAATGTTTTTCCGGAATTTTCATTAAAATTTCGTTCTCAGACAGGATATTTGCCCGGTTCAAAATTTCTGCGGCTTTTATAATGTCACCATCATTGAGCATAAGGTTGGCTATCTTCAAAATCCCTAAATCGTTTTTAGAACATACAATATAGTCCTTGAAATCATTGCTCAAAGAGGTTCTTTTGTAACCTGCATAACCTCCATTACGCCAGACCTTCCATAATGCACCGAGTGAAACTTTTATTCCTGATTGGGCAAGTAGTTCTTTTGCCTTTCGCAAAGATATCTCAGGGAATCTTTCTTTCAGTTTTATGATTTTTTGCACAATATCAGGCTTTAATTTTAGCGGATGTTTGCGTTCAGATATAAATGCTTCTACTCCTTTTTCTCTATAATTCTTAACCCATTTGAATAGTGTCCGGTAGTTAATGCCATAGATTCCAGCAACCTTTCTCAAAGACAACTCGCTGTTGAGATATTGTTTTATTATATTCATTTTATGGTCTATTGGTTTGTTGGTCATAATCGTGAACATTATATAATAAATAATGATTTTGTCAATATCTAAATTTTCAATTCGTTTTTCTTATGAAAAATCAAGCGTTTTCAACCGCAATTGAATCCAAATTCATAAACGGTGCTGATTATAATGATTTGTGGCTGAACAGAGAAAGGGGGTGTAATATGTTAAGGACCTTTGCCATTATCGGTATTGTATGCCTTTTATCGGCTCAGGAAGTAAAATGGCGCTGGATAAGTCCTGTTCCTGCTGACGGAATGTTTCTGGATGTTGATTTTTATGATGCGCAGAATGGATTTGCTGTAGACTTTGAAGGTGGTCAAATTTTACAAACGACTGATGGTGGTCAGACCTGGAAGGTTTCCTGGCCATTACCGCCTAATAATCCAGGATATTACAGGTTAATGGGAGTATCATACCCAGCCATTGATACTGCCTATGCAGTTGGCTGGTGGGGAGGAGACTGGCAGGCTAATCGGGGTTATGTCATTTGTAGAACAACGAATCGGGGTCAAACCTGGATATTGAGCAGTGTATTGGATGACTATCGTGGTTTACGAGATGTCTTTTTTGTTAATAGTCGCACAGGTTATGCTGTAGGAGGTTCTTATAATACTAATCCGGCAATCATTCTAAAGACTACTAATGCGGGCGGAACCTGGCAGACACAGAATTCTGGATTGTATGATAAGTTATGGTCGGTTTATTTTGTTAATGAAAATATTGGCTACGCAGTGGGCGATAGCATTTTGAAAACGACGAATGGTGGTACCACCTGGACAAGATTAAGTTATATTCCGATCGGAACATTGCTGGCAGTTCAATTTCCAGTTGACCAGAACACAGGTTATGCCTGCGGTTATTATTACAATGGTACAGGAGAGATCATTAAAACTACAAACGGTGGGTCAAGCTGGCAGACCCTTGCTGGTGGGCTCACTTATGATAGATTTCATGGTCTCTATTTTATTGATAATCAAACAGGGTATGTTGTTGGATATGACGAATACAATGGTTTGACAATTAGAAAGACCACTAATGGAGGAATTTCCTGGAGCCACTATCCGGTTAATTATGATTATTACTATGCTGATAAGGTTGGGATTGATTTCGTTAATCAAAATACTGGTTATGTTGTAGGTTATAAAGAGCTAGGTAACTATGGGCAGGTATTCATACTAAAAACGACTAATGCGGGTAGCAGTTGGAACACACTATTGCCAGTCTCTGGTCAATTACCTGATTACAATTTTCTGGATATGGAATTTAAGTTTTTGGTTAGCCATCAAATTGGTTATATTGTCGGTGGACGTGGTAAGATTGCCAAGACAACCGATGGTGGAACAACCTGGTTTATGCAGAATACCGGCACGGGTCAGACCTTTAGAACGGTTTGTTTTATTACGCCAGATACAGGCTGGGCAGGAGGTGAAAATGGCACATTGTTTTACACGACAAATGGTGGCAATACCTGGATACCGAAAAATTCAGGGACGATAGATAACATAAATAAAATCTATTTCCCTAATGACTCTATAGGGTATTTTGGAGTTTCACATTATTGGGCAGGTTATCCTGGTTGGGATAGTAGTGGTCAGATTTATAAGACTACTAATGGTGGACAGTCCTGGTTTTTACTTGCTGATTTTCCAATAGGAGTTTACGGAGTAGCATTTCCGAACAGTCCTGATACTGGATATGTATGTGGCTGGGCTTATAGGACATCTGCACCCACTGGACGTATTGCCCGGATTTATAAGACCACAGATGGTGGGACGAGTTGGATCCAGCAGTACATTTCACCATCAAATACTTCTTCTTATTTATATTGTATGCAGTTTTTCAACAATCAATTAGGATATTGTGGTGGTTCTGAAGGTCCTTACAAATTTTTTAAGACTACGAATGGTGGAACGACCTGGACAAAGATACAATTTGCAGAAAATCCTGGACTTGTGCCAGTAGTTAGTTTACATTTTCCCACGCCTGATACTGGATATCTTACTATGCCCTCGGGTGGTTCTCATTTAATGATGAAGACTACAGACAGAGGCACAAATTGGACACCAATAAATCTTCAAACCCAGCATTCTCCTAATGCTGTTTATTTTATTAATGGTCAGGTTGGATTTATTGCAGGTGTTGCTGGGATGATTCGTAAGACGACAAATGGCGGTTCTGTCTGGATAGCAGAAGAGGAAAAGGATGAGAGTTTGGAGGTTGAGAATTCAAGTGGTTCGCTTGTGGTCTATCCGAATCCATTCAGGAACAGATTGGAAATCAGATATGAGATACCAGATGTGAGTTTTGAAATGGTGAACGAATCCATATCTCCCATCTCATATCCCATATCAGCGGGCTTGAAGATCTACGATGTCACGGGCAGGATAGTGAAACAATTTAACCATTTAACCAATTACCAATCGTCAATTATTTGGTTTGGAGATGACGATTCTGGTCGCAGACTTCCTTCGGGTGTCTATTTTGTCCGATTGGAGAGCGATGGATTGAATAAGAGCGAGAAAGTGATACTTTTAAGATAGAGTAGCAAGTAGAGAGTAGAGAAAAGGGCAAAAATCCCCCTTACTCCCCCTTTATAAAGGGGGAGTAAGGGGGATTGAAAAAGAGATAATTGAAGAGATTAAAGAAAAGGCTCAAAACGGCCAAGGGGTGACAAGAAAGGTAAACACGGGTAAAGAAGGGTGAATAGGGGTAAAAAGGGGTGAAGAAGGTAAATTAGTGAATCGTTTACCGTGAACCGTGATATCAGTTTTGAATTTATTTCGAATTTCGTGCTTCGGATTTACTTTTGATGCGGGCTGCGAAACCGTTCAACGAAACACGATATATCAACCCCCCCTTTCTGGCCCCCGGGTGCCCTCTGGGCGCCCGGGACAGATTTGGGTACTTGACAATGAAAATATTATTTATATAATTTATAATTAAGACAAGGAGGTGATAAAATCAAAGAAAAAATATGATTAATAATGAAGAAGATTGGACATAAAAGGAGGTTATGATGTTTGGATTATTACTTGGTTTCTTGCTGGCGATGAGGCCGGCAATTCCGGGAAAGATGACCCCGGAACTGGTTAATATATTGAATAGTACATCGGATAATGAGAAGATTCTTGTCATTGTCCATATGATGAACGAATACCCTTATGACCAATTAAAGGGAATGAGTCCACAGGAAAAATGTGTAGTATTCAAAGACATTGCCTTGAATTCCCAGCGTGAGATTGTAGAATATTTAAAAACACTTCCAGAAGAGTTTGCAGAGGTTGGCGGTCAATTCTGGATATTCAATGGTTTCCATTTGAAAGCAACAAAGGCGATTATCTATGAACTGGCAAAGCGCGATGACATATGGTTCATCTGCCACAATGGAATCATAAAACTTGATGCTGAGGTGATAGCAGAACAAGATGTTACAGGTCGGGCGCCAGAATGGAATATTACAAAGATTAAAGCAGATTCTTGCTGGACTGCAGGTTATTCTGGTTCTGGAATTATAATTGGTCATATTGATACGGGTGTTCTTACCACCCACGAGGCACTGACAGGGAAATGGCTTTCTCCATACTGGCGTGATGGTGTAGCCGGGCAGTCTTCACCTTATGATGACCATGGTCATGGGACACACACAATAGGAACAATCTGCGGTGGTGATGGACCGGGTACATTTGCCAATGATGTGGGTGTTGCATACGGTGCCCAGTATATTCCGACAAAGGCATTTGATTCTGGTGGTTCTGGCCAGTATGCCTGGATTGATACCTGTATGCAGTATCTTGCGGATTTAAAAGCCGGTGGTGTTGATATCAGGGTGATTGGCAATTCCTGGGGAGGTTCTGGAACTGATCTCCATTTCTGGGATGCAGTATTGAACTGGAAGAGTCTTGATGTATTCCCTGTTTTCTCCAATGGTAATTCAGGACCTGGTGCAGGGACTGTTGGCTCGCCTGCATCTTATCCTTTATCAATGGGTGTTGGTGCTACTACAATTGATGACACTATGGCAAGTTTTTCTTCTCGTGGTCCTGCACCAAATCAGAACCCCTGGAATGACCCTCAATACTGGTACTATTCAACCTGGAATCTATTAAAGCCTGATGTTTCAGCTCCCGGCTATAATGTTCGTTCTTCTTATAATAATGGTGGTTATACTTCTATGAACGGCACTTCAATGGCGTCGCCCCATGTAACCGGTGGAACTGCTATTATTCTGGAAAAGAATTCAAATCTTTCACCTGACCAGTTGTATGAGATATTTTATACAACCTGTGACCAGCCATCAAGTGGTGCACCATACCCGAATAACAATTATGGCTGGGGTCGGATAAACCTTTATCGAGCATTGCAGCAGACACCACCACCAACACCACACCATAATATGCGGGTCCAGACAATAATTGTGCCCGCAACAAGGGAACGTGAATATACCGTTATCCAACCCCAGGTTCGGTATAAGAATGCAGGCACCTATGATGAGAATAATATTCCTGTGGTTTGTCAGATCAAACGAGGCACTACTACAGTCTACACAAGCAACCGCACGATTGGTTTCCTTGCCCAGAATGATGATACAGTCATTACCTTTGATAATTTCACCCTTGGCTCTTGTGGTAATCATTATCAGGCACTTGGTATTGCCAATCTGGGGACCGATACATTAAAATATGATGATACATTAAAAAAGAACTTTGTTGCAGCAAGGGTCTATGAGGTTACAACACCGGATTGTAATGCCTGGAAGGTTGCAAATGCAGATTCAGGAATACCACCAGCACCAACAAATCCAGTCTGGATACCTGCTACAACTACTGAGAAGCAGCAGATTTCTGCCCTTGATAATCAGTGGTGGGTGACTGCAGGTTCACCCCAGGATTCTGCTCATCAGGATTTACAATTATACGGTTTCAGGCTTACAAATGTTCCTGATACTGCAATTGAAGAGATGACCCTTGAGTGGTGGGGATATCACGGTAGTGGTGTGCGTAACCAATTGAGATTACGTCTCTGGAACACCCTTACCAGTACCTATTCAATAAAACTTACCCTCCAGAATGTGACAAGCGACCAGTTATTAACGGTTAATATCCCTGATGATTCAGCCGAAGCCTATGTTGGCAATGATGGTTTCTTATATACCTGTATTGCCAATGATGTGTATATAAAGTCCTCCTGCCCATTGCTATTTACCCACACAAAAGATGGCCATCACTTTATCGGTGATATCATTACCGGTGGTGATATCGGAACCTGGATTGGTCAGGTAATGGGTGTGAATCTCTATGCACCGCCTGATTATGATGAATATGTGAAGATTGATGGTGAAAGATTACAACCAGTGAATGGAAGGTATTACCTTAGTATAAATGAGATGCTTCAGGAAATCAGTTATCTTGATGAGGCACGGCTCTATGTGGTTGACCATCCTGCAGGAAGAGATGTTTATCCATATGAAGCACTTCTCTGGCCTGGTAAGCAGGGTTTGAAGATTTTCAATGGTTATGAAAAGCCAATCTACAGGGCATTCAATGAAAAGGGCGAGGATATAACTGGTTATCTCAATGCGATTGACCGCAACTTTGCTCCGTTTAAATTGACAGAATTTGTAGGATTTGCAAAACCATTTACTATCACATTTGACCTTGGCGAATTGAAAAAATCGGATCGGGCAGTTCTCTGTCTATATGGTAGCACAAGATTCCCTGACGCCGGTGAAATAGAGCAGGTGAGCGATATATACAAGGCATACAAGAAAGGTATGAAGGTTCAGAATCCAGTTGTTGAGGTATTCAATAATGGTAAATGGCACAGAATAAAATCCTGTGGTATGCCTGCCGGTCACAAGAAAATAGTGACCTATCCACTTTATGATGAAAAGGGTAATTCAATCTTCAAAGGTAATGAGCATAAGATTCGGATTACCTTCTATCACGAAGTCTATCTTGATAAAGTATGGGCAAGCGTTAACGAGAATGATACATATCGTATTTCTGAACTGAATCCATCTTCTGCTGATCTCCACTACTATGGTTACAGTGAGTATGCATCTTCTGATGGTAAGTATCCTGGTGAATTTGATTATACTACAAAAGTCCAGGTTGACTATGTTCAGGCAGCAGGCTACTACACCCGTTACGGTGATGTATTGCCATTACTACAAAAGGGTGACAATAGGTTTGTGATAATGAAATCTGGAGATGAGGTAAAACTCGCATTTGATGCTAACAACCTACCTGAACTGCCTGCCGGCTGGAAGCGTGATTTTATCTTTGCCGCAAAGGGGTTCTATAAGGCGATCAGGCCGGGTCGTGCCTATGCCTATTCAGTTGATCCATTGCCATTCTATGGTATGCGTGCAGATTTATCCGCAAACGGAGCTGGTTATTATCCATATGACCCGGCACCAGGACTCGTCAGTTCACTTGCCGGTAGAATCTATGCAAGGATTGCCTGGGGTTATCCATTCTCAATAAAGGATGCGTTTGCACTAATCAGAGACCACATCACTGGAAAAGTGCATAATAAATATCCTGCAGAACTAACTGAGTATTGCCAGGCATGGAATACAAGACGGACCGAGGCATATTATCCGGCATATTATGCAAACCTCTTACCACACAAGAATCTTGAGAAGGTGCCACTGGGTGAGCAGGATGGAAAATGGCCAATGCATCTTGCCTCCTTAGGCATTCCTTTTGGACCGCATTCGTTATATAGCAACTATGTCCGGCTCTGGATGGTTACGCATAATCCACTCGTGGTGGTTGAAGAGAAGCCAGCAAGTAAAGCAGGCGGCTATTCATTTATCGCCCTTGCCAATCCATTCCGTAATACTGCTTACTTTGAATACAATCTGCCTGTGAATTCGCTCGTAGATTTGAGCATTTATGATAATACTGGCCGTCTGGTTCGGAAACTTGTTAATGGAAAACAGGAAAAGGGTAGTTATCAGACACAATGGTCTGGCGAAGATGATATGGGCAGAAAACTTGGTTCGGGTGTCTATTTTGTTAAATTTGAGACTGACCAGACCAGGGCTGTGAAGAAGGTGATTATGTTGAAGTAAAATGAGAGAGGGGGTAGGCAACTACCCCCTTTTCATTAAAAAATGGCAAAAACGATCAGCAAATTAAAATTATTGACAAAAGGTGCAGGTGTTTTTATTCCAGAAATTTTTTATCTTTTTAAGAAAGGGGGTTTAAATCCTATTCTCTCGTATTTTAAACTTTTTAAAACTGCACTCAATGGTGAGAAGATTGTTGAATACGAAAATAAGGGAGTGCTCTTCTTTCTTATACCACCAGTGCCGTCATCTGGGTTCAAACGGCACCTCAGACTTTATACTGATAGATTTATTTTAAGGGATTACAACAAATTTGTTGGCCAGGCATTTATCGCAGTCAATCGCAGATGCCCTTTTAATTGCTGGTATTGCAGTGCGGGTAATTCACCTGATAACGAATTGGGTTTAAATGACATAGATAGAATTGTAGAAATATTTAAAGAATGGGGTTTGAGCACTATAGTCTTTACGGGTGGCGAGCCTCTTTTAAGAAACGATATTGATGAACTGATTTTGAAATATTCCAATGACCTTTTCTGTGTTATTTTGACTTCAGGTTATGGTTTGGATTCAGAAAGGGCAAGAGGATTGAAGAGAAATGGATTATTTGCAATTTCTATCAGTCTTGACCATTATGAGAAAAAAATCAATGACCGAAATAGAGGGATGGATGGTGCCTTTGATATTGCACTTGGGGCAATTAAGAATGCAAAGAATGGAGGATTGTATACAGCTATTCAGACGGTTGTAACGGATGAACTAATAGAAAATAATAGCATCATACGATTTATTGAATTTGTGGAGAAGTTGGGTGCTGATGAACTCTTCCTGCTTGAACCATTATGCACGGGGAGGCTATTTGATACGAAAAAGCAGATATTCCTGAAAGAAGACAAAATCAATATGTTGAAGTCATTACATTCCCAGGCTGGCAAGACTAATGGCACATTGAAGATTATTACCTCAAGTAATATTGAGGACCC
>CAYQKL010000005.1:2152-63255 GCA_964418185.1 uncultured bacterium | reverse complement strand
AGATTGAATGATAGTGATAAACCACCAGAATTTTTTAGATAGAAAGGAGAGAAAAATTAAAACACCCCCACCCTTACCCTCCCCCTTCAAAGGGGGAGGAGAAAAGAGGGGGTGAAAGGAGGTTTAGTGTCTGCCCGACAATTGAGCAGGATTTTATCAATTGATTATTATGTTCCTGATGAGGTTGTGAGAACGATTGACATAGAAAAAAAAATCCATTTCAAGGAGCGACTTGGTATTCCTTATGGAATTTTGACAAAGATGACAGGCTGTAGAGAGCATCATGAGGCAAGGGGAAAGATGGATGCCTCAGACCTTGCAGTAAATGCGGCAAAAAAGGCATTGAAAAAGGCAGGGATTAAATATGAAGATATTGATTTGTTGTTATTCTGTGCTTGTGACCATGATATTACAGAACCAGCAACAGTGAATATAGTTGCAGAAAAATTGGGCATAAATGGGATTTCAGCCTTTGATGTAAAGAATGCGTGCAATTCTTTTATTAATGGTCTGGACATTGCTGATGCTATGATAAAGAGCACTAAAGTGAGGTGTGTGCTTGTAACCACCGGTGAGGTCATCACTGATTGGGTCAGTTATGATATTAATAAAAAGGATGATTTGAAGTTAAAGGCTGCGGGACTGACCCTGGGCGATGGCGGGGCAGCAGCAATCGTTGTGCCGAGTGATTCGGATAAATGCGGGATCCTTGATTCCTGTTTTGAAACCTATGGAGAATTCTGGAAAATTGCGGTCGTGATGGCGCATGGCACAATGTATCCAAGGTATCCAGAAAATGCTGACCTGACATATTTTCTCTCTGACAGCGAGAAGATTCTTGAACTTGCATTAGAAAAAATTCCCCCGGTGATGCAAAAAGTTATGCAGAGGATTGGCTGGAAACCTGAAGATGTTGACCTGGTTATTGGCCATCAGGTTACGATAAAGATAATGAAGGATATCCTGAATCGGGTGAACATTCCTTTTGAGAAGACCGTGGTTACGGTTGACCGTTATGGAAATACTGGTGCAGCAAGCATTCCTATTGCATTGTGCACTGCAATAGAACAGGGGAGATTAAAACCGGGAATGAAAGTGTTACTCGTTGGCGGAGCAAGTGGTTTTTCTGCAGGGGTTATCGCCCTAATCTGGTGATTATGTTTTCAAGCCAAGGCGATGGCTCTTTATTGTTGCCCTGCGGAGAAAGAGATGGAATACAAGTGCCCAGAGAGTTGAGACCAAATTTTTTGTTGTCCAGAGAGTTCTAAGAAATTTTCTAAAAACTGAAAACCAGTTATAAATTTTCTTCACTACAAAATTCCTTGCTCTTTCAAGTTCAATTGATGTCATAGAAACCGGATGGTATGTTACTTCAGCAAATGTATAATGCTCCCAGTCTTCAGGAAATCTTGTGTAGATTATTCTGCCTTGCTCCAATAGTTCATCAAAAAGTCCTGTACCCGGAAGAGGTGTGAGATATGTTATCTGGATTGCATTGGCATTGCTTCTCAGGATATATTCGGTTCTTTCTTTTATCGTCTTCATCGTGTCTGTTCCCATTCCAAACATAAATGCACCGATAACACCGATACCATATTCATTAATACGCCTGAATATCTTTTCAATCTTATGAGTCCCATACCTTAGATTCAATCGCTTATTAATACTCGTTAGAGCAGGGATATCATCGGCCTCAACGCCAATAAAAACAAGCCTGCAACCACTCTTTTTGGCAAGATAGAGCAATTCCTCGTCTTCTCCAAAGACAATAGAAGTCTGACACCACCAATCCTTTTTAATCTTCTGTTTAATCATTTCCCGGCACAGTTCCTTAAGCCTTTTTCTTGATGAATCGGTATAACCAACAATATTATCGTCAACAAAAAATATTTTTTTCTGGGGAATTTGTTTAAGTTCTCTTACCACATCATCAATCGGTCTAAATCGCTGGGTCTTTCCATAAAAAGAACTCACTGAACAATATTTGCAACCCATTGGACAACCACGACTTGTTTCAATTGAGCCGAAAATATACTTATCCGAAAAGATTTCCCTTCTTGGGAATGGAAGATGATTAAGGTCTGCTGGGTTGCCGTGATAAATTCTTTTTAGATTGCCTTTTTCAAAATCCTCAATCAAATCTTTCCATACATTTTCTGCCTCACCAATTACAACCGCATCAACAAAATTTAATGCCTCATCAGGTCGCATTGAGGTATGAAAACCACCCATAACAACCGGGATTTTTTTCTGGCGGAATACCTTTGCAATATCATAGGCACGGGTTGCAGTAGCGGTAAATGCAGTAATACCGACAAGATCTGCATCTTTATATTTAAATAGCATAAAATTTTCGTCCATCAATTTAGCCTCCCAATCATCGGGTGTAAGACGGGCAATCATTCCCAGTCCCAGAGGCTGGAATTTTGTTGCGTCATTCGCAGTAAGCCCTACCCGGTGTTTGTAGAATCGTTGATTTATAGGATTGACCAGGAGCAGAGTTCGTTTCACGAAAAATTATAGCAATTGAGAGAACAATGTCAAGGCAATTTTTCTTGTCCTGGTAATGCTTGACAAATCTACTATTTCGGTTATAATAAACTATGTTTATAGGGCGGCGTAGCTCAGTTGGTAGAGCAGGAGAATCATAATCTCTGTGTCGGGGGTTCGACTCCCTCCGCCGCTATGTAAGTTATGACATCAATCAAAGAATATCTTAAAGAAACGGCAAATTTTAACAGGAAGGTTGAAGATTTGACAGAATTTTTGAATACCAGCAGTCTTCATCTGAATGATTTAATAACTTGTTTAGAAGAGATATTTGAGTCCTTGAAGCGGGGTAATAATTTGATTGCCTTTATAAAGAACTATTCAAAATCTTTTGAAATGCAAATAATTGATTTTGGCAAAGTTTTGCAGAAAAGCACAGAGCGAATAAGTTCTCACCAGGAGCGTCTTGCTCAATTGGAAACTGTAATAAGAGATACGCAGGAGATTGCTAATCTCATTGAAGAAAATGCCCACACCTTTATTAAGTTTGCCCGGATGATTACTTATCTGGCAGAGAATATTGAGGTGAAGGCATATCAGGCAAAAGACGAAGGCAGAGGTCTTCAGGTCATTGCCCGTGAGGTTTTCAAACTTGCCCGGTCCTCACAGGTACCGTTTCAGCATTTTGATGAGTTGCTTGATGTCATCAAAGAAAATATTGATCCCCTTTTAAAGGATCTTAATACCACCATAAAAGATGCTACGCTCTCATCAACTTCTCTTTTGAAATTTCTGTCTTCTTTGAAGACAATAAGCGAATCCATGGATTTACTCCAGAAGTTCATCAGGACGATTGAAGAGAGTGGAAAGATCTTCTCAGAAATAGAAACAAAGATAAACGAACGGTTGAGCGGAATTAGACAAAAATTATCAGATGCTTTATTGATGATTGATGAGATTTCGATCAAGGGTTCAGAGATAAACAATTTATCACAGATTCTTTACGAACTATATGCGGTTGTTAATAAACAGCATTATTCCTATGGTAAATTTTATTCTTATCAACAGTTCAGAAATCTATTACGAGAGAACATAAATATGCTGGAGCAAATGAAGCCTGGGACCACGCCTGTGCTTATTCCCACAGAATTAATTAATGAACTGCATAGTATCATAACCCAGGTTACGAAAATACATGAGATCATTATGAGCGCCTGTGAGGAAATTGAAAATCTGAATATAATTATGGATAAAATATCAGAGGTAAGATTGGATCTTAATGAGTTTTTTGTCGGTGAACGGATGATTAATGATAAGGTTAAGAATTTTGAGAATATCCTGAATGAACAGTTAGATTTCATAGAAAATCTCATCGGGGTTGGTGCAAAAATTGTCGCAAAAATCAAGACCCTCTCTGTTTTTTCTCGTCTTGAACAAAGCCATAGCCAGGAATCAAGAATGTTGGTCAGCCCGATAATTGAAGAATTTGTTAGTTTATCAATCCAGATGAACGGTGCGTTTGCTGGACTGGAAAAAAATATTCTTAGACTGAGGAACACAGCAAGTTCCTTAGGTGGCTTTTACCAGAAGCCGGAATTTCCTAATTTGCCCGTTCCTGATTTTTCAAAGATCAAGATTTTCTTTGATGATGCCCTGAGGGTCTTTGACGGATGTCTTGTTAACACGAAAGACCTGAAGGAGTTGATGGATAAATTGGAGAACCAGGATTTTTTGCTCCGGCAGTATTGGAATGTTTACGAACAATCATTGAGAAGTATTGTTAATTTCAAAATCGGTCTCCAGCAAATTATGAAAGAAGAGATGACGGTACCCCAGGTAATCCAGGCGCGCAACACCTTGAAAGTAAATTTATTGAATGAGCCAGTAACCTTGAAACCAGATCAAAAGACTGACGCTACCTCACAGCAGGTGATTGTTAATTACTCCGCGGGTCTATTCCAGTTTGGTCTCGGAACCGGTGTTATCCCCTGTCTCTGCAATGAATATACAATATCTGCAGATGGCAAGGATTATTTCTTTCATGTCCGGGAAAATTTGAAATATGCCAACGGAAGAAGATTACACATAGAAGAAATAAAGGCAGGGATAATCAAAGGTTTGAGTGGACCCAACCATAATCTCTTTGAAATGATCAAGGGAGCACACGAGTTCAGAAAATCCAGGGATCCTAATACTTTGTTTATTAGAATTATTGACCAGTACAGATTGCAAATAAGACTTGAATATCCATACCTGCCGTTTCTGGCAAATCTATCAACCAATATTGGTGATCCGTATATTGACCAGGATTTGCCAATTGGAACCGGACCTTTTAGGCTGTTAACCTGGGACCGGGGTAAGGATATAATCCTTGAGGCAAATAATTTCTATTTTGAAGGCAGACCGGCATTTGACATCCTTGATTTTGTTATCACCCCGGATGAAGATACTGCCTACGAACTCTTCAAGAATGGTGAATTGTCAATCTATCAGCCCGGGCAAAAGTCGCTAAAGAAAATAAGAGAAACGAACTCAGAATTGCTGATCGAAACACCGGAACTTTCTGTTCAGTTCCTTTGTTTTCATTGTCAGACGCCACCATTTAACAACAAACTTGTGCGTAAGGCAATAAGTTATGCCATCAATGTCAACAGATTTGTCGCTAATTTGCTACCGGATAATGCAATCCCGGCAAAAGGAGTTTTTCCACCATCAATGCCTGCATATAACAGGAGATTAACAGGCTACCAATATGATCCGGCAAGAAGTAGAGAATTGCTTGCCCAGGCAGGATTTCGTGGAGGTCTACCCGATACCTATGTTCTGGATGTAAGTGATAGCCCGGCAGCCATAAAGAGAGCTGAATTTATAGTTTCTAATCTCGCTGATGTTGGCATAAAGATTGAAGTAAATCCTTTGCCCTGGCACGAATTTTTGGAAAAAGTATATAAGGGCAATTTTGTGTTGTGCCTACAGGGTTGGATAAGTGATACCGGAGACCCGGATAATTTTCTTTATCCTCTATTCCATTCCAATTCTTTTGGTTATTCAGGTAATACATTCTTCTTCTCTGAACCTGAGATTGATCGGATGATTGAAAACGCAAGGCAGATCCGCAATATTAAACAGCGGTGGAACCATTATCGGCAGATTGAAGAGAAGATTTTGGAGGAAGCTCCCGGTGTCTTTCTATTCCATTCACTGAAGAGTCTGGTGGTTAAAAAAGGTATGCGGGGCTTTAAGCCCAATCCTTTGAGTATTATCAGAGTAAAGTACGTCCACCCAAACATTAGTTTGTCTGACAGAGGAAGCAAACTGTCAGAAGATACCAAAGCGCGTTTGGTAACCGCATAGAGGGGGTGTTATGGCAAAAAAAGAAGATAAAGAAGACCTGGATATTCTTGCTGACCTGGAAGAAAAACTTGGTCAGCTTGAGAATGTTGAAAAGGACCTGGCGGCAAAGAGTAAAGAACTGAAATCTGTAGAGGAAAAACTGGCAGAGAATTATTCCGCACAGATGGAATTGACTGCGGAACTTGAAGAATTGAAGAAATCAGTTCAGGATTTGAAAAAAGAAGAGAAGAGTTTGAAAGATTCATTGAAATCGTTGGAAAAAGATAACCAGAAAGTTGAGACACTACAGCGCGACCTCAATAGTCTTTCTTCTGAAAAAGAGAAGAACGAATCGCGCATTAAAGAGTTAAAGGCGGAATACGAAAAATTGAATACTGAAAAGGACAAACTTGAAGAAGCAGTGGACAAATTGAAGGCAAAACAGAACGAAATGACCAGGAAGTGTGATGAACTTGATGCAAAATACGCGGAGCAAGAAAAGGAATACCGGACCCAGGAAAAGTCATACAATGAAATCAAATTGAAAACTGAGGAAATTAAGAATGAATATCAGAGCGTTGAGCAGACCCTGAGGGCGGCTCTTTCAGATTTGAGGGCAACGGAAAAAGACCTTAAGGTTATGAACGAAGAGAGAAATGCATTGAACAAGGAACTCGGTACGCTCAGAAAGACACTGGAGAAAGATGAAACAACTCATAAGAAAATTTTAAGTGAGGTGGAGAGACTGACTGAGGAAAAAAGCCGCTTACAGAAGACACTTGAAGAATTTAAGACAGAAGATAGAGAATTGAACGCACGATTAAAAGAGGTAAGACAGACATTTGAAGTGGAGAGTACAGAACTTGAAAAATTACAAAAAGAAATTGAAGAATTGAGTAACACGAAAGAAAAATTATACAAAGAAAATGAAGAGCTGGCGAACTTAAAAAGAGAACACGACGAAATTGTTAAGAAGGTTTCAAATTTGAAGAAAGAAGAAGCGGAACTCGTTTCTAATATCTCCAATTATCAGTTAGAATACAGCACACTTGAAGCTTCATTCAACGAGCTGGATGAGAAGTATAAAAAAGAAAAGAAAGAAGAAATTGAACTGCAGAAGTCAATCAAAGAATTGACCAGGGAACGTGAGGATCTGGATGCCGGCGTTAAGAAACTACAGAAAGAATATGAAAAACTGGACCCCATTGTCTCCGATCTAAGAGGTCAGGAAAAAGAGTTGAGGAAGATTGAACCAGAGTATAAAAAGATAAAAGAGGAACATACAAGACTGAAGGAAGAGGCTGGTGAACTCGGTAAATCTATTGAACAGGCAAAGAAGAGACTCACCGAACTTGAACCACAGGTTTCAAAGTATGAAGCAATGGATAAGGAATACAGAACTAAAAAAGAGGAATTAGAAAAGGTTGAAGTGCAATTGCAAAAGAGTGAAGACAAAATTAAACGTATAGAAGAAGAGTATGAAAAGATGCAGACAGAATTGCCTGAATTAAGAGAAGAGTATGAGGAGTTACAGCTGGCACTGGAAGAAAATGAGAAGATCAAGCAATTGCTGGAAACGAGAAAGAAAGAGTTATCTATGGTTGAAGACAAGATTGAAGGACAACGAAAAGAACTTGCAGAAGTCAATGAAAAACTTGAACTCCTGAAAAAAGAAGAAGCAAAGGCAGCTGAAGAATTGAATAAAGAAACGAAAGAATTATTAAGGGAAAGGGATAAGTACAGGGATGAGATTGAAAAACTTGCCGGACATAAAAAAGAGATAGAAGATAAGATTAATGATTTAAAGATTGCCTTTTCTGAGACCGAGGGCAAGGTTGAGAAGGCAAAGGCTGTAGAGGCAAATATGCTGACAAAAATTGATAAACGACGTGATGAATTGATGAAGATTAATGAAGAGATAGAAAAGAATAAAGCAAAGATTCAAAAAGAATGTGAAGGGGAATTGAAAAAGTTAGAAGAGTGTAGAGCAGAATACAAAGAACTTGATGCGAAGAAAAAAGAGGCGTCTATAATCATAGCCCGGGCTGAAGAATACAAAAAATCAATTGTTCAGTTGAAGTCAGAAAAAGACGGACTTGATAAAGAAATTGCCGAAAAGACAAAAGAATTGGAGAAGATAAAGATCTTTATTGCCCGATTGCGGGAGGCACAAACACCTGGTCAGAAAGGTGGCGCAAAGAAGCAGGATATTTCATTTTAGTGAAGTTTAACTAACCTCAAATAAAATGGATATTTTGTTTCTCATAATTGGGATTCTATTTTATTCACTAAGTTATGCGGTATTTTTAGTCCCCCATAATATTGTACCGGGTGGCATATCCGGGTTTGCGATAGTTTTGCACATTCTGTTCGACACACCCGTAGGTATTATGGTGATTATCCTGAACATTCCCCTATTCATTCTTGCAATCAGAATATTGGGTTTCTCACTGGGAGTAAAATCCCTCATTGCGATTGTGATCACTAATCTTTTTATTGACTTCCTGATTTATTCAGTGAAAATTGTTTCGCCGACAGAGAATGTTATTCTTGCAACTATCTATGGTGGCTTAATGTTGGGTATAGGACTCGGATTAATCTTCAGAAGTGGTGCAAATACTGGTGGAACAGATATCATTGGACAGATTTTGAATCGCTTTACGAATTTATCTGTTGGAATCTGGATATTGATTGTAGATACAGTCATCATAACCTTTGCGGGCTTTGCTACAAAGTCAATAGAGATGGCATTGCTTGGATATCTCGCACTTTTCATTTCTACCCGGGTTATTGATTTGATACTTGAAGGTATTGATTATGCCCGTGCTGCTTTTGTGGTGAGTGAACAAACGGATAAAGTTGTTGAGCAGATATACGGAAAGATGGGTAGGGGTGTAACAGTACTTGATGGTTTCTCACCGTACACAAAGGTGAAAAAGCCTGTAATAATGTGTGTAATAACAAAACGGGAGACTGAGAATTTTAAGAAACTTGTTAAGAACATTGATAAAGATGCCTTTGTTATATTGACTGATGTTTTTGAAGTACTCGGTCAGGGGTTTAGACCGAGAACATAAAGGTTTATTTTGAAAAGAACAAGTTTATTTTTGCAGGTTATATTCTTGATTTTTTTTATATCCTGTCCCGCAAAAAGAAATCTTTATGCACCAGTCCTTCTGGAGTACAAACTTATCTATCCTGATGAGGCAAGGCGGATGGGGCTTGAAGGTAAGGTTACTCTTGGTGTGTTAATAAATGAAAGTGGTAGGGTAGAGCAGGTTAAAATAATAAAATCTTCAGTTAGTCCGGTCCTTGATTCAGCCGCATTAAAGACTGCATTTTTCTTTATTTTTTCACCGGCTATGCACGGAGACCGACCAGTTAAAACCTGGATTAGTTTACCAGTGGAATTCAGATTTGATGAGGTTAAACCTGACCAATGGTTTTTGGAAGTCAGAGACCTTCAGAAGGCGATTGAAAGAGAATACAAAGAGGAAACAGTAATAGAACTTTACAAGTTGTATAAGAAACTCATTTTTTCTCCGAGAAAGTCAATTGACATTAAAGTTAATGATTTTGTCAAAAACGCAGTTCTGGATACTACTGCGAAATTATGGGATGGATATTGGAAACTATACCCGGCAACACCGATTTTGTTCTTTGATATTATGTATCGTTATCCAAATTCCTATGCGCGTTTTGAAGCCGAGGAGGAATTCAATGAATATTTTAAAGAGGAGGCGATGATAATACATTCAAGTTTATCTTCTGTATCTGCTGATACCCTAATTATGCGCCTAAATAAGGCGGTGGGCAGACAAGATTAAGTCTGATTTATTCTCTCAAGAGCAACTTTTGTGAGAATACCATTGACCTCAAGTTCTTGCTGAATTTCTCCTGTCTGTCCGCTTTCAATAACTTCCAGGGCGAGGGTTTCGTTCTTTAGATAATCCAGATTTTCTAATATTGCTCTTTTTAGCCTTTCGCTGGTTTGATAGAAAACCTTTATTCTGTCAGTAAGATTGAAGTCTGCTTCTTTGCGCATTAACTGAATTTTGTGGATCAATTCTCTGACCAATCCTTCAGATTCAAGTTCGGTGGTAATTGTAGTATTGATTGCGACAGTGTAGTTGTCCTGTTCAATGATAACCCAGCCTGGTTTCTCCTGTTTCTTAATTTCTATTTCTTGTTCAGTTATTTCAACATCTTTGCTGTCAATGGTATGTCTGAGTCTGCGGTTATTGATAAATTCTCTTATTTCTGAATCACTCAGTCCCTTTATCCATTCTCCAATCTTCCTTGATAACGGGCCAAATTTTGGACCAAGCCGGTCAAATTTTGGGTTCAAAGCATAGAAGTAAAAGTCTTCAGGATTGACTGTGAAGTGGGCATTCTTGATATTCAATTCCTCAAGTATTGTTTTAATGCCTGCTTCATCCAGTTCCTTTTCTTCTTCAGGCAGGGCAATGAGGATTTCTGCGAGAGGCTGACGTACTTTGATGTTGACCCGGTTTCGTGCGGATCTTCCCATTGAAACAATTTTGCGGATAAGGGAAATTTCATTTTCAAGTTCATCATCAATCATTAATTCATCAACCTCAGGAAAATCGCAGAGATGAATACTCAATGGCGCACTCTGGTTAATGCTCTTGACCAGATTTTGATAGATTTCTTCAGTCAAAAAAGGCATTATTGGTGATATTAGTGTTGTCAGATTCAGGAGGCAATTGTACAATACCAGATACGCAGTTTCTTTGTCCAGGTCATTTTCTGATTTCCAGAATCGTCGGCGATTTCTGCGCAGATACCAGTTTGATAACTCATCAAAATATAGTTCAATCTCTTTGACCACTGATGCAACATCGTAATTATTGTAGTAAAGGTCACATCTCTTGACCAGTGAATTTGTTCGGGAGATTATCCAGCGGTCAAGTTTTGTTAAATTTTCTTTTGATATTCTTTTGCCTGAGGGGTTGAAATTATCTATTTTGGCATAGGTGATAAAAAAAGAATAAACATTCCAGAAGGTCAGTAATGTGCGTTTGATCTCTTCGGCAGGACCGTAGCCAAAATTCAGGTTCTGAATCGGATTGTGCCTTGCAAACATCCAGCGCATAACATCCGCCCCCATTTTTTCTGCGGCATCATCAAACCAGATTGCATTACCTTTGCTTTTGTGCATTTCTTCGCCCTGTTCATCTCTGACCAGGGCATGCCCTAATAAAACTTTGAATGGTGGTTTATTTTCCAGGACTGTGCTCATTGTCAAAATCGCATAGAACCAGTTACGGAATTGCCCGGGAAAACATTCAGTGATAAAATCTGCCGGAAACCACTCCTGCCAGTAGGATCTGTCAAAAGGATAACCATTTGATATGTTATGCATATCCTCTGGTGGTCTTAGTGTTGAATAGGGAACAATGCCCGCATCAAGCCAGGGATTACCAACATCAGGAATCCTTGTCATTAGAGCCCCACATTTGCCACATTTTATCTTTATTTTGTCAATCCAGGGTCGATGGGGTGTATGGTTTTCAAATTCTTCCCAGCCTGAAACTGCCTTTTCTTTCAATTCATCTTTTGAACCGATCACTGAGAAGTTTCCGCATTTGCACTCCCAGATGGGCAGGGCAAGTCCCCAGTATCTTTTCTTGGAAATGCACCAGTCAGCCATATTCCTGAGCCAGTCAAGTTCGCGTTCCAGCCCCCATTCAGGAATCCACCTTTCAACCTTTTTTGCCACTTCTGCAATTTCATATCTTAAGGTGTCCATTGAAATATACCATTCATCAACCAGCCTGAAGATCAATTCGCTATCGCATCGCCAGCATACTGGATACCTATGGGCGTATTCTTCTACATTGTATAGTATGCCTCTCTTCTGCAAGTCTTCAGTTATGGCCTCGGTTACTTCATCGACATTCTTACCGGTAAGCCAGTCAAAGCCATCAATGTAATAGCCGAGTTCATCAAGGGGTGCAATTGTACTCAACCCGAATTCCTTACCAAGTGCAAAATCCTCTTTACCGCAACCTGGGGCAATATGAACAAGACCTGTGCCTTCACTTTCACTGATTTCTGTCCAGGGAATAACCTTATGAATTACACCTTTCTGGGCGGGCAGATGATCAAATGGACCGTCGTAGATCAAATCCAATAATTCTTTGCCAGGCATTTCTGCTATAATTTCATACTTTCCCTTCAATACCTTCACCAGATTTTTTGCCAGATAATAAATTGCGCCGTTATTTTTTACTCTGGCATAGACAAAATCCGGATGGACAGCAACGCCGGTATTGGATGTGAGGGTCCAGGGGGTTGTTGTCCAGACCAGAAGATATTCATCCTTTCTTCCTTTCAAGGGAAAACGAATAAATACTGCCTTATGGGTGAGTTCCTGGTAGCCTTCAGTGGCAATCTCCATATCGCTGATCGCAGTTCCGCATCGGGCACACCAGGGCATTACATCGGTTCCTTTGTAGATCAGACCACGGTCAAAACATTTCTTTAGAAAATGCCAGATAGTATAATTATTGACCTCACTCATTGTGTAATAGGAATGACTTTTATTTAGCCAGTCCTTATCATCAAGGTTGGTCTTCCATTCTCCCCAGTCCATCCACATACCGAGACGGATAGATTGTTCGGTTTGAACAATTGAATATTTGTGCACCCTTTCCTGGCATTTATGGACAAATCTGTCTATGCCAAATGTTTCAATATCTTTTTTTGAAGTAAATCCCAATTCTTTTTCTACTTCAACCTCAACCCATAATCCCTGGCAGTCAAAACCATTCTGATACCGTTGCTCAAAGCCTTTCAGGGTTTTGTAGCGCTGAAAAATATCCTTATAGGTTCTGCCCCAGGCATGGTGAACACCCATTGGATTATTGGCGGTTATTGGTCCGTCCTGGAAAGACCATTTCTTCTTTCCTTTGTTTTTGCTTTTATAAAGGGAAAACACATTGGTCTTCTCCCAGAATTCCAAAATTCTGTGTTCAAGTTCTGGAAAATTCAATTCCCGTAAGACTGGTTTAAAATTCATAGTGTTAATTATACTCAAAAATTATGGATTTGTAAAGGGTTGAGTTCTTTCGGGAATATACTTAAAAGTCTTGAAATGCCGCTATTTTTAATTATAATGATACGATGATTGGAGTGCGGAAATATTCCTGCAGCTTTGCCCTCATATTTTTTGTTATCAGTTGTGCGCCGAGGTATTCCTATGTTCCTGACCCGACAAGAGATGTGAAAGAATGGGTCAGGGATTTTAACTACCAGAAATCTTTTGTTTATGAATACGAATTAAAGACCAGCAGATCAAAGATTATTGCTCAGGGAGAATGTGTGGTGAACTGGGCTGAACATATAAAGGGATTATGGGATTACGGAGATACGATGTTTCGGTTTGAACACATTGGAATCAACGACCAGGAATGGACAATCAGAGATGGAAAATGGGAACAATCAGTCAGAGGTGAGGAATCAGACATCCTTGCCCAGATAAAAAGGGTTCTTGAATTTGAAAAATTTGAATTCTTAGATTTAGATGCAGACAATGATTTCAATTACCGGTTTGATGCGGCACTTCCATACCTTGCTCCAGAAAGATGGCGTGAAATGATTGCATATATCAGGATCGCGAAAAAGAACTATCTTCCTTCTTTTATATGGGTTGGTCTTCCAGATTCTTCGGTCTACTGGCAGATCAGACTTAAAAACTACAATCACAAATTAGAGATAAAACCCCCATATTTTGAGATGAAGGACTACCAAATTGTTGTTGATAGCACGGTTGACAAGACAAAGGCAATAAAGCAGATTAACCGGCGATTGAAGTTGCAGAATCTGAAATGGAAGGTGTGGAAAACGAAAGAAAAGATAATGCTTCAGGCACCTGATTTTTATAGTATTGATGACATAAAGGAATTGTTTGCCCCAGGAATAACGACTTTGCGCGGAGTTGCCAGGGATAGTAGTGAAGCAGTGCTGATTGGATCTTTGATAAATGACCCCAGAAAGAGTATCTACTTGAGCGATTTGAACATCAGTGCTGACCTGGTCAAAGATGTGGTCATCAATTTTGATAATCAATTCAAGCCATTTATGTTAATAAAATTGAAAAAGAAGATTGAATTTCCATCACATATTGCAATTGAGGTTGATGGTGATATAATAGCCCTTTTGCTTCTTGACAAAGTCAAAAAAAAGGATAAAATTAGAATATATTTAGATATGCCATATCGTGATATATTGAAAATAAGGTCATTTATTTGTCAACCACTATTCAGAATTGATATTTTGTCTGTGGCTCGGAGATCTGATTGATTGGTCTAATATTATTTATCTATACGATTGTGTTGATTGTGCTATTTTTCTATTCTATGCATTCCTATGTTTTGCTTTACTTGCATTTTCGATTCAGAAATAAGATTAGAAATACCAGTACCAGGAGGTCGGCACACTTTGAGTTGAAGGACTATCCTAAAGTTACAGTACAACTTCCAGTCTATAATGAAAAATATGTGATTCGGCGCTTGATTAACAGTGTTTTGATGCTTGATTATCCAAAGGAAAAACTTGAGATTCAAATCCTTGATGATTCAAATGATGAAACGAGCACCATCATTCAAGAGATCATAAGGAGCAAGGCAAGAGAAAGGTACAAAATAGCACATATCAGGAGGGGAACAAGAGAAGGTTATAAAGCGGGTGCGTTGCAGTATGGATTGGAAATTGCAGAGGGCGATTTTGTTGCAGTCTTTGATGCTGACTTTATTCCACCAAGGGATTTTTTGAAAAAGTTAATGGCTGAGTTCCAGTCAGATGATGTGGGAGGTGTCCAGGCAAGATGGGGGCATCTCAACCCTGATGATTCGATTCTGACAAGGAGCCAGGCGATCGGGCTGGATAATCATTTCATCAATGAGCAAGAACTACGATATCGGGCTGGGTTCTTTATCAATTTTAACGGCACGTGCGGTCTATGGCGTAAGTCTGCGATTGTTGATGCAGGTGGTTGGTCGGGTGAAACTCTGGCTGAAGACCTTGACCTTTCTTATCGGGTGCAACTCAAAGGCTGGCGCATAAAATACCGTGGGGATGTTGTTGTCCCCGGTGAGTTACCAGAGGATGTTGATAGTTTCAGAATTCAGCAGAATCGCTGGGCAAAAGGGACCTTTCAGGTTGCCTGCAAATTGCTCAAAGATGTTTTGAGAAGTGATTTAAAGCCACTTGCAAAATATGAGGCACTCGTCCATCTCACCTGTCACATAAATTTTGTGGCTATGCTTTTATTAGGGCTATTATCTTATCCAATAATTTATTTTAAGGTAGAAGGTATGGTTTCAAACTCTTATTACATCTTTGCATCTTTTTTTACAGTAGGTGCATTTGGTTATCCTTTGCTTTATCTATTTTCACAAAAATTGAGTTATGTAGATTATAAGAAGCGGATTATCTTCATACCGGGTGTGATTGCGTACAGCATGGGACTTTCTGTTTCAAATACCCAGGCAATAATTGAGGCAATATTCAACAAGAATATTGTGTTCACAAGAACACCAAAGTCAGGAGGACTTCGTCATTCATATTTTCTGAAATCAAAATCTTTAATTCCGTTTCTTGAAATTCTTTTCGGCTTTTATATAGTTTTTACTCTATCCTATGCGTTATTCAATGCTCAGTATATTATTGTCCCATTTTTGTGTGCCTACGGTTATGGTTTTTTAAATCTTAGCATAAATTCTTTGAGAGATAAATTTCTATTTTCAAAACCCGAGGAGGTTTTATGCTCAAGCAAGAACTCTTAGATATCCTTGTTTGCCCAAAATGTAAAGGCGTTCTGGAGTATGATAAGGATAAAGAGGAACTTATCTGCCGAAAGTGCAAACTGGTTTATCCCATCAAGGATGATATTCCAATAATGCTCATTGATGAAGCAAGAAAATTAGACTGATTACACTATGTTGTCCATATTATTTGTCGCACTCATTACTACATTTAATATCCAGGAATTGGGAAATACTGGTTTTCAAATCACTTTTAGTGGTTATGAAATAGATGTGAATAATTTAAAGTTCTCCGGCGCAACTTCCTTTGCAAGACCAGGTGAGCCAGATATTCCTGGTTTGAATCTTATTGTTGGCATCCCTCAGGAAGGCAATGTTGAAGTAAAAGTAATAGAGAACCGGACCGAAACATTCTATGGAGTGGAAGTTAAGCCAGTTACAGAATTGGCGATCTACGAACCGCCATCGCCAGTGCAATTTAATGGAAAGAGCGAGGTATATCGCCAGGACCAATTCTTTCCTGTAGAGGTTGTCAATGTTTCTGAGCCTGGTTATTTTCGCGATATCAATGTTATAAATGTTAGATTGAATCCGGTCAGGTATAATCCAGTAAAAAAAGAACTTGTTATCTCACGAACCCTGAAGGTAGTTGTAAACTATAAGGGAAAACCGAGAACAAAATCAATACTGGACAATTCTTTTGAAGCAATTTATCAAAAGACCATCGTTAACTACAATCAATGCAAGAACTGGCGACGGGATATTCAAAGACAGTCAATAAATAATCCCTTTCAAACCGGCGTGTGGTTTAAGATTGAAGTTGGTGAGGAGGGATTATATAAGATCACCTATGAAGATTTGAAACGGGCGGGTATTGAACCAAAACAATTTAATCCTAAGACAATGAGAATCTATAATGCGGCATTTGAACTATTGCCTAAGAATGTAACCCAGCCTTTTGCTGATTCACTCATCGAAATTCCTGTCTTTGTTGAAGGGGAGGAAGACCACAGTTTTGACAGGAATGATTATCTTGTGTTTTACGGATTTCCAGCGAGCCATTATGTTCCTGATACAGGTCTGGTCTGGTTTGAAAATGGATATGCATTAAAGAATATCTACTGGTTCACATTTGGTGGACCTTATGGTAAGCGAATGGAAAGAGTAAATGCAGCATGGAATAATGCTACTCCTGATACTACAGTCAGAGAGATTTTGCACATTGAGCAGGATTTATCCAATCCAACCCGTTCAGGCATAAACTGGTACTGGCAGGATATTTCTCTGGGAAAGGCAGAGAGTACGATCATAAACCTTCCGTTAAGGATCCTATCTGCTTATGGTGAAGCAAATGTGCAGGTATCTGTATTTGTTTCTATGACACCAACGCCAAAACCATTCTGGATCAGATTTAATTTAAATGGGCAAAATTTTTATAATGATACAATTATACTACCACAGTCAATGTCCTTGCCTGCAACCCGGTTGTCGGGAAGTTCTGTGCTCGCGAGTGATTCTTCAAACCTTGAATTCAGAATTGGAAGACTCCAGGGTGATACGACACAACTTACGATGTATCTAAACTGTCTTGACTTTGAGTATCAACGTCTAACTGATTTGACCTATCCCTTCCACGCATATTTTAAAACTGCGGGGGATTACACAATTAAATGCAAAAATGTAAATTCTAAACCGTTTATTCTGGATATTACTGATTTGCGAAGGCCAAGGATGTTTGACCACTATACTATGATGGGTGAGAATGCAACATTTTCTAATCGTTGCGACTCAATCCAGTTGTTGTACATTGCGCAGTTGAATTCAGCAATCAATGCTACATTGATACCAACGAATGCCGGGTATCTGAGAACAGTTGATAATGGTTGTGAATATCTGATTATTACGCACAGAAATTTTTACAATTCCCTTATGCCACTGGTGAATTACCGTAGAAAAGAATACACAACAAAGGTGGTGACGGTTGATGGTATTTTTGATGATTTCGCTCTTGGAAAGTATGACCCGCTTGCGATTAAACACTTTCTGTATCATACTTATAATCACTGGACCACAGTTCCAAAATATGTGCTTATTGTGGGCGATGCCACCTATGATTACAAAAATAATTTAGGCAAGGAAAATCCACCGAATTTTGTTCCAATGTATGAAGAAGGGACCACACTTTCCGGTAATCCAGGGATACCACCAAACTATATATATGAGGGTGAGTATGCAAATTTCTATGGGACCGAAGCAATGGTCCTCGGTAGAATTACCGTCCGTAATAATCAGGAAGTGCGTGATTTCGTTGATAAACTGTTTGCCTATGAAAACAGTGACATTGATGGCAACTGGAATAAGAGAATAATCCTCTCAGCCGATGATGAGTATGCGACAACCTGGGAAGGGACTCAACACAGTGCAGCTTGTGAGGTGGTGAATTCTATTGTTCCGGATTCACTCTATGATAATGCAAAGGTTTATATGTTGAGTTATCTACCATTTCCTCCTCATGAAACTGGAACTACCAAGCCCCTTGCCACGGCAGATTTTATCAAAGAGTTGAATAATGGTGCACTGATTGGTTGCTTTTTTGGACACGGTAATACCCATCAACTTGCCCATGAAAAGTTGTTTTATGGAACAGATATTCCGTTAATAAATAATGGCAGGAGATTCTACTTCTTCTACTTTGCATCCTGCACAGTCGGTCGGTTTGATGATTCAGACTATGAATGTATTGCTGAAGAAATGGTCAGGATAAGGCAAGGTGCAATAGGCACAATGGGTGCGCACGCAGGTTCAAATACCGGAACAAATCAGCCCATTGGTATCAATCTTTTCCGCCTTTTCACTAATCCAGATACCAATCTAACTATGGGTGAGTGCTATCACATTGCAAAGCACAGCAGTGGTGGTGTTTCCATATATCTTTTGCTTGGAGATCCAGCCACTAAAGTAAGAAGGGTGAAGCATAACTTCCATATCCAGGCAGTACCTGATTCAGTAAGACCACTTGAAAAATTGAAGGTTATTTCTGAGAAGAAACCCTATTATCTTAGTGCCTACATAAGGGATACGACCCATATCAAATGGATTGACGCTACTAACGCGAACAAGATCAGCGGTCATATCAGGCGCGCTGTCCAGTATAACTCTGGTTCGGGTGATACAACAGTATTTGACTACAGAATTGAAGGCAAAGAGATCTATCAGGGTTACTGGTCATATGATACGGCAAAGATTATTGTTCCCCGGATTTCAACGACCCACCTGCCAACTATCAAATTGAGCGGATACAAAGAGCAGAGCAGTGCCTGTGTTGATTCTATCAGGGTTTATGGGACTGCATTACCTTCAACTGACCAGCAGGGTCCGGAAGTCAGTTTATACGATGGCGCAAGGAAGTTGGAAAACGGTGCCTGGGTGGATAAACAGTTCAGACTTACGGGCATTGTCACGGACGAGAGTGGAATAAACTTGCTCAATTCAAAAGAAGATGCCAGGGGATTCTTTTTGTATGTAGGCAAAGATAATGTAGTAAACCGGATTGACCTGCGTAATAGTTTTATCTACGACAAGAATTCATATTCTCAAGGGGAATTCAACACCGGGATAACATTGGAAAATCCTGTAGAATCCATAACTGTCTATGTCAGTGATAACAATTTCAACCAGACCGTACAAAATATTGTGCTCAATGCAAACATATTTGATAGGATATCAATAGAAAATATTCTTATCTATCCTAACCCGGTTAAAGACCACAATGGTCTGTGGATTACATTTGTTCTTTCACAGAGTGCCCGAGTAACTATTAAGATATATACGATTGCTGGCCGTCTGGTGAGGATCATCTCCCCGGATATCCCAGGTAATCCCGGTTATAATCAGCGATTCTGGGATGGCAGGGATGAATCTGGGGATGAATTGAGCAACGGCGTTTACCTTGTTCATATCCTTGCTGAGGGAGATTCAGGCTCTGACAAAAAGATTGAAAAATTTATTGTCGCCCGCTGAGAAAAACCTTTAGATACCTGTTGACATCTCAGAAAATACGTTTATTATTATAGTGAGAAGAGGGGGTCAAAATGAACAATCTAAAATATGTTGCTTTTGTCATCAGCATTATCACAATGGTGCTTGCGATCATTGCTCGTTTTTTCTTTCCAGACAAGGCTTTGCTTGGTTTGGCAGCATTGACTTATTTGCGTCTGACAGCAACAATGCTACTATTTGCGATTGCCTGTCACTTCTTGTTCACGAAATAAACAAAGGGGGCATATTTTTGCCCCCTTTTATCTGAGAAGTGGAACTTCCCACTTATATCTGTTTGTATTATCCAGCGGCCTGAGGTGGTTTTAGCGCACGCGTATTTTCTTCAATTGCAAGTACTACAAGAATCATTTCAGCAGCAGCAAGAAGACTGATAAACATAAATGCACCATAAATCAGAATAAAAAATGCCATACCAATGCCACCAAATGCGCCCAGACTACCCAATCCGCCATAGCCGCCATAGCCACCGTAGCCCCTGCTCATCATACTGGACATCGCCGCACCACCAACCAACATAACGATAAACCCGATCACTGTAAAGATTGCTACAATCCAGGCAAGTATCTTAAAGATTACTGAAACGATACGCAATGCCTTGAATTTTTTTTCCATTTTGCCCCCTTTGATATCAAATAATATCCAGAATTTTATGCAAGTCAAGGTCGTTAGTGTCTTGACTTAAACGATTTTCTGTGTAAAATACTGTGAATATTTCTTTCAAGAAGAGAGGAATTGCAGTTTTGATAATTTTATATAGGGGGTTTTAATGGCAAAATACAGGATTGCCTGGCTGCCAGGTGACGGTATTGGTAAGGATGTGCTGGATGCGACAAAGATTGTGCTTGACAGATTGAATTTGGATGCCGAATATATTCCCGGCGATATTGGTTGGGAATTCTGGTGTAAAGAGGGTGAGCCCTTGCCAGAGCGGACAATAGAATTATTGAAAAATGTTGATGCGGCAATGTTTGGGGCAATTACTTCCAAACCGGTCAAACAGGCAGAACTGGAACTTATTCCAGAACTGAAAGGAAAGGGTCTTGTTTATCGTTCTCCAATTGTGAGAATGCGACAGTTATTTGACCTTTATATCTGTCTAAGACCCTGTAAGTCATATCACGGGAATCCCTTAAATTATAAACAGGATATTGACCTGGTAGTTTTTAGAGAAAATACTGAAGACCTATATTCTGGTGTGGAATTTTACCCGGTGCCGGCAGAATTATCGCGGGTATTAACAAATATTTCAAAAAACTTTGGACCGTTTATAAATCTTCTTTCAGAGGAGTTTGCAATCTCCTGTAAGGTGAATACAAAGAAGGGTTCAGAAAAGATCATCCATGCCGCTTTTGAATATGCAAGGAAAAACAGAAGAAAAAAGGTTACAATAATTCATAAGGCAAATGTGGTCAGGGCAACCGATGGTCTTTTCTTAGAAACAGCACGGGAAATTGCAAAGGAATATCCTGAAATTCCTATGGATGATGCAAATGTAGATGCAATAATGATGTGGTTATTGAAGAATCCTTATAACTATGATGTCCTTGTAGCACCCAACCTTTATGGTGATATTGTTTCAGATTTGTGTGCGCAGATGGTTGGTGGTCTGGGATTTGGTTGTTCAGGAAATATTGGGGAAAGACTTGCGGTATTTGAACCCACCCATGGCTCAGCGCCAAAATATGCTGGGATGTATAAAGTAAATCCCATTGCCACAATTCTTGCAGCAAAGATGATGGTTGAATGGCTGGGTGAGGTAGACCTTGCAAAGAGACTTGAGAACGCAGTCGCAGAGGTTATCAAAGAAGGTAAAGTTAAGACTTATGATATGGGTGGAAGTAGTTCAACCCTTGATATGGCAAGGGCTATTGCTGAGAAGATATGAACATTACTGAAAAAATTTTCTCAAGGGCATCAGGCAGAAGAGTGAAGCCTGGCGAATATGTCTGGGCAAATATTGATCTCGTTGCAATGCGCGATTTTGGAGGACCAAATGTGGTCCAGGAATATAAAGACAACTTCAATGGTGCAGCGGTCTTTGATAACAAGAAAGTGGCAATTACCTTTGATCTCCACATACCACCAAGGGATGAAAAGGTTGCAAGGAACCAGCAGATTTTGAGGGAGTTTGCCCGGGAAAAAGGCATACGATTGTTTGATGTTAATACAGGTGTGGGTCAGCATATCCTGTTAGAGAATGGTTTGGTTAAGCCCTGGAATGTAGTAGTTGGAACTGACAGTCATATGAATCTCTTGGGTGCAGTAGGCGCCGCGGGTTTTGGAATGGGCACAACTGATATTGCCGGTGCGCTTTATAAAGGAAGCCTGTGGTTTAAGGTGCCAGAGACCATAAAAATTGTTGTCAATGGAATTCTGAAATATCCTGTGACGGCAAAGGATGTAGCACTTTTTGTCTTAAAAAATCTGGGTACAAGCGGTGCATTGAACCGGGCGATAGAATTCTATGGTGATGCCATAATAATGATGAGTTTAAGTGAACGTATTACTCTGACAAGTATGGTGACTGAGATGTCCGGGGATGTTGGATTTATTGAGCCGGATGAGGCGGTCTATGAATTCCTGCGGGCACATAATGTCAATGATATTGAACCGGTAGATGCTGATGATGATGCACAATATGAAAGAGTTTATGAATTTGATATTACAAACTTAAGACCTCAGATTGCCTGCCCCCATTCGCCGGATAATGTGAAGAATGTTTCTGAGATGGTGGGAAAGAAGATTGACCAGGTTTTTATTGGGTCCTGCACCAATGGTAGGTTTGAAGATTTGAAGATTGTGGCACGGATTCTTGAAGGCAAAAGGGTTAATAATGGTGTAAGGTTGATAATTGTGCCTGCAACTATGGAAGTGGCGCTTGAGGCAGAAAAGGCAGGTTTGTATAGGATTTTCTTACAGAGTGGTGCGGTCGTTGTTAATCCTGGATGCTCGCTATGCACAACCGGACATCCAGGAATCCTGGCACCTGGTGAGGTAATGGTTTCAACATCCAACCGCAATTTTATCGGAAAACTTGGCAGAGGTGCTGAGGTTTATCTTGCTTCGCCTGCAACTGCCGCCGCAAGTGCGGTAAAAGGTGAGATAACAACTCCGGTGCCATTATAGGGAGAAAAATGGGTAGGGTCTGGCTTTTTGGTGATGATATTGATACCGATCAGATTTATCCGGGTAAATACCTTCCATTGACTGACAAATCAGAAATGGCAAGGCATGCAATGGAAGGAACAGATAGGGGAGAAGAGTTTCTAAGGAATGTGAAACCGGGTGATATCATTGTGGCAGGCAAGAATTTTGGTTGTGGTTCGTCAAGGGAGCATGCAGCAATTGCGATAAAAGGGGCTGGGATTAATATTGTTATTGCAGAATCCTTTGCCCGGATATACCATCGCAATTGTATTAATACTGCCTTACCCATACTTGAGTTGAAAGAAGCAAAGGAGATTAATCAGGGTGATATTCTGGAGGTGAATGTTGAGACCGGTGAGATAAGGAATTTAACCCAGAACAAAACTTATCGTGCTGAACCAATTTCCCAGCTGGAAAAAGATATTATTAATGCAGGTGGTTTGCTCAAGTATTTAAAATCTTTAAAATAGGATAAAAGATGGATGAGAATTACATAAAAAGATTGTTTCCGGAGATAGGGGAGATAAGTCAGGAAGAAATAAGAAGGGGTGTTATTAACGCCTGGCTTATAGCAATTGAAAAAGGAAAATTTCAGGATATTGAAAATATTCCATTTACACTCCTTATCAACACGAGAAAGGGTTTGATTGAACATACCCGTGCAGTAACGAAAATGGCAATGGCAATTGCCCGAATCAGGGATGATCTAAACTACGATATAGTTGTTGCAGGTGGATTGGTTCACGATGTCGGTAAACTGCTTGAATATGAATACAAGAATGGAAAGTATATTAAAAGTGCCTATGGTAAACTTGTCCGGCATCCGGTCTCAGGTTATCATATTGTGCTTGAGGCAGGTCTGCCTTTAGAGGTTGCCCATATTGTTTGTGCCCATTCTGAGGAAGGTGAGAAAGTTAGTCGTTCTTCAGAGGCAATTTTGATCCATCATTGCGATTTTATTGATTTTGAAATAGAAAAGGCAAAGGCAGGAAGTTAAAAGATTTTTTAAAAAACAAAAGGGGGCGGCTCTGCCGCCCCCTTTTTTATGATCTTTTCTATTTAGGTGGCACACGCACACTACCACTTGGACAATCATAGAAAGTATTATTATTGAGCAGGTCATTGGGGTTTGGATACTGTGTTCCATTTAGATATATACCCCAGTTTCCACTGTGGCCAATGCTGTCGCCAGAGACTTCAGGTACTGCATTCTGAATATAGACATTCCCAGGCCAGCTCGTAGAACCTCCACCATATTCAATTGTGCAGTTAATGAGTTTGGATGACGCATCAATGGCAAGGTCATAAAAGCCGATATTGTGCCAATCACCTGGTGATGGTGAAGCGACATTACTGGTGAATCTTATTCTGCCACTCGTGCCATCAGCAATAAGACCACCTGAGCCTGAGTATCCTGCATACATTTCAACACCGGGCTGGAACTTTATGATATTGCCTGGTGCAATCGTTATCACCGGGTTGGTTGCATTGTCTCCGATGTCAATGTCATTGGTAATAACATAGGGGACTCCAGGATTCACCCAGGTGCCACTGGTACGTATATTGCCGCCAGTTACCTCAACAGCATTGATAGTGTTTCCGGTTAGGGTGTTCCCTGTGCCGATCGTCCGCACATATTCTGCATTGATATGGAGTGGATATGAGGTACAACTGGTAATAGTATTATTTGCGAATGTATTGAATCCTGCATTATCATTTATATACACACCATAATTTCCACTGTTCCTGAATGTGCAGTTTGAAATCTTTACAAAGGTAATTCCCTGAGCATAGAATTCACCGGGCCAAGATGTGCTACTACCACCATACTCAAATATACAATAACTAAAACTTGATGTATTCATTGCATTACCGTAAAGACCAACATTCATCCAGTCACCTGGGGATGGACTTGCAACATTTGAAGTAAATAGAATTGTAGAATCCGCAGTTCCATTTGCCACAATAGCCCCTGCTGTTGATGAATAACCGGCGTAGAGTTCAACTCCCTGGTTGAATCTCACAATACAGCCTGGCTTGATGGTCAGGGTTGCATTATTTTCTACCCAGACATCATCATCAATTATATGGGGATTTTCGCCTGGATACCAGGTTTCATTCGCAGTAATTGCACCACTGTGATGAGTAGGACCGCTCGTTACCGTCAATGTTGCGGTGCCCTCTACATCATCTACAGCAGCAGTGATAGAACAGTTGCCTGAAGTCACACCAGTTGCCAGTCCACTACTATTGACTGTGGCAACTCCAGTATCCGATGAGGACCAGGTGAAGTCAACATCCGTGACCTCATTGCTGTCCGCGTCATAAGCCCGGGCAGTGAACTGCTGGGTTTCACCGGTTCCGATTGTTGCTGTGCTCGGTGTGACCGTGATGTGGTCAACCGCAGTCTCAGTACCGCAACCCACAAACAGCAAAAACACTCCCAGGATCGGTATTAAGAGCTTCTTCATTAAGACCTCCTTTTTGCTCTTAGTTATGAAAATATTCAATAATGGAACTTCTCCCAGAAAATCCTGAACAAATTTCTCTTGTTTTCTCAGGAAAGGTTCACTAAATTTAATTCTTACCACTATTAGAGATTATATCCAAAAAATTGCCTTTGTCAACAAGAAAATTCCCCTTGACATATCATAAATTAGCGTTATAATATTATGTTCAATTTGGAGGCCAATGATACGGAATTTTGCTTTACGTATAGTCCTAATCTATTTGATATTTGCCGGGTTATATATTATTATATCAGACAGGATTGTTATGCAATTTGCAGATAACCCTGCAACCCAGGTAAGATTACAAACCTACAAAGGGCTGGGATATGTGGTAACCACAGGAATACTGCTTTATTTTTTCATTGATAATCAATTGAGAAAGCTAAGAAAAACCGATACACTCTTAAGAAAAGCCGACGAAATTAATGAACAATTAAATCAAAGCATTAGGGATCTTAAAAGAATTGACGAAACACGGAAGATATTTATTGCAGCAATGGGGCATGAATTGAGAACGCCCTTGAATTCAATAATTGGTTTTGCGGATATTCTACTCAAAGAATATTCAGGTGGAATAAATAAAGAGCAGGCAGAACAACTGATGATTATCAAAAATAATGCGAGACACCTGCTTTTATTGATCAATGATATCGTGGAAATCGGCAGGATTGAATTGACCGGAGAAAGACTCTCTTTGAGCAACCTGGATCTTAAAAGGTTGATATCTGAAATAGTAGATCCATTCAAGCCCTCGATAGAAAAAAAAGGATTATTAATAGAGACAATCATCCCGGGTAGAATTGAGATTTTCTCTGATGAAAGGAGGATAAGACAGATACTAATCAATCTTCTAAGTAATGCGATAAAATTCACTGAAAAAGGGGGTATAAGAATTGAACTTGTTTATGCCGAGGATTTTGTTAATATTATAGTTCAGGATACAGGGTGCGGAATAGACCGGGAAGATATGAAATATCTGTTTGAGCCATTTGGCATTAACTATTTTAAACACCGTCCCGGTGTGGAAGGGACCGGGCTCGGTCTTTATATTTGTAAACGAATTGTAAACTTGTTAAAGGGTGAAATCTTTGTAGAGAGTCAGCCTAATAAAGGTACTAAATTTGTAGTAAAATTGAAGAAAAAACTGGAGGTTGTATGAAGATACTTGTGGTAGATGATAAAGAAGAGGGAAGAAAGTTGTTAGAGGCAGTTCTCACAAATAATGGCTATGAAGTGGTCAGCGCAGAAAATGGGAAACAGGCTCTGGAAATACTCAACTCAGGCGCCATTGATATTATTATTTCAGATATTCTGATGCCGGTTATGGATGGATATGCCCTTTTGTCAATTTGCAAAAGTGACCCGAGATTGAAAAAATTGCCCTTTATTTTTTATACCGCTACTTATGTTTCAGAAGAAGATGAGAAATTGGCAATGGACCTTGGTGTTGACCTGTTTTTACGAAAGCCTGTTGAGATTGATGAATTTATTGTAAGACTGAAGCAGACAGTGAAGAATTTCTACGAAAAAAAACAGAATCCCAGGACCGGGACATTCCCAAAACTTGAGGATGTTCCATCTTCATATAATAAAATACTTGTCCAAAAACTTGAAAAACGAACCATTGAACTTGAAAATCTTTTAAGATTGCATAATATGTTCGATAGGTATGTTGACGATTTGATATTCTGGCTTGATGAAAATGGTCATTTTACTTCGGTGAATCACCAAATTGAAGTATATGGTTATGCAAGAGAAGAGGTTCTGGGTAAGCACTTTTCTGAGTTTCTCACACCGAAAAGTCAAACTGTTGCCCGGGAGCATTTTGAGGCTGCCAAAAACAGCCAATACTTGCAGGATGAATATGAGGTTGAGGCAGTGGAGAAAAATGGTTCAATTGTGATCTTGAATCTGCGACTCTATACGATTAGAGAAGGGAACAAATTCATAGGACGATTTGGCATTGGGCGGGATATAACTAAACTGAGAAGATCAGAAAGACAATTAAAGAGCAGCGAATCGCGTTATCAAATGCTTTTTAATAGTATTCCCGTGGGTGTCTTCTATTATGATAGAAATCTGACACTCAATGATTTTAATGACCGTTTTGTCGATATGCTCCAATCCGCACGCGAGAAATTGCTCGGTCTGGATTTAAATAAAATAAAAGACCAGCGGGTCTTGCCTGCAATAAAGAGTGTGTTTGAAGGATTGGAAGGTGCATATACAGGATACTATGAGGCAACGACAGGTCCTGCTGTGATTTATGCCGAGATGAAATGTGCACCGATGTATGATGAAAATAATAATATCATCGGTGGTGTCGGAATTGTGCACGATATTACAGAGAAACACAATGCTGAAGAGAGATTGGTTGAGAGTTTAAATAAGAATCAAATGTTCTTGGAAGGAACAGTAAGTGCCCTGGCATCTGCAGTTGAGAAGCGAGACCCTTATACTGCAGGCCATCAGAGGCGGGTTGCCAAGCTTGCCTGTGCCATTGCAAGGGAACTGAATCATGACAATGGTGTTGTGGAATGTCTTAAAATTGCCGGCATCCTGCACGACATTGGTAAGATATATGTGCCGGCTGAGATCCTGAGTAAACCAGCGAAATTGACCCAGGCAGAGTTTGATATTGTTAAAGAACATCCGAGAATAGGAGCAGAGATTCTTGAACCGATAGAATTCCCCTGGCCTGTTGTCCGAATTATATTACAACACCACGAACGGCTTGATGGTTCGGGTTATCCAAAAGGGATCAAAAAGGATGACATTCTTCTTGAAGCAAAGATTCTTTCAGTCGCTGATGTGGTTGAGGCGATGATGACCCATAGACCCTACCGGCCTGCCTGGAATATTGATATTACATTACAGGAGATAATTGACAATAAAGGTAGACTATATGATGATACGGTTGTGGATGCCTGTGTTCAACTCTTCAAAAACAAAGGATTCAAGTTTTAGAGATCTCGCTTATAATTTATCTTTTGCTTAATTGAACAGAAAAGAGGGCAGCCGACCAACTTGTAGGAAATTCCCATTTCTCACTGCCAGCGCGGACTGCCCAGAAGTAATTGGTTGCAGAGTCAATTATAATTGTGTAATGTTGGTCATAGAGTGTATTTTCATAAATCAATGTTGTATCAAGAAAAACATTGACATCATAGTATTGTGCATTTGATAGTTTCTTCCATTGCAGGGTTATTTCTGCAGGTAAAGAGTCAAAAACTAATGTTGCACCATTGGGTGGATATATCACTTCTGGACCTGAAAAAGGAAATCTTACTATTTCAAAGTACCTTGGTGCTGACCAATCTGTATAATAATCCCACTTAGGCCCGTATGCCCTTACCTTCCAGACCACCTTGTCCTTTATTCCGAACCAGTTTTGAGATAGAGCATTTGTATCGAGTTGAAGTGTCCACTCACCTAAAATCTCAGCAACAAAATTTATTTCGTATATTGTTGCACCTTCTATTTGTTCCCAGGAGATCAGCAGTCTATTATCACCCAATGGCATATGGACAAAACTATCAACAGGAGTGAGCAAATTGGGTGGTGGTGGTGGTGGAAGCAATGAATCCACAGGTGGCTTATATTCATTCGGATCTTTGCATTTTGGGTTGAAGAAAATCGTCAGCAGAAGAATTGTAAGTATAAAACTTATAGACATTATATGTCTGGTAACTTTTATCATATATGCTCCCTTGACGATTTTATTTACCTATTTGAATATGTCAAGGGGTAAATTGAGTGAAATCCGGACCTTTTATGCCCGTTTTGAAATTTGCCCTTTGATTCTTTCTATATCACCGGCAATTGCCTTTTTCAAAGATTCATCATCAGAGAATCTTTTTATTGCTCTCAACCTGCGCATTAACATAATCGTTACATCCTGGTCATAAAGGTTGTCAGAAAAATCTATGATGTGGACCTCAACTGTATTGTGACTCAGGAACATCGCACCCTGGTATAAGACATTGTTGATTTCAAGTTTTACTTCATACACTCCATCAAGGGGCAAGAGTTTTTCTTTTTCAACACAAAGATTTATCGTAGGAAAGCCGATTTTTGTGCCTTTGCCTTTGCCTCTTATTACCTTGCCAGTGATTGAATATTCCCGGCCCAGGAGTCGGTTCGCATTGGGGATGTGCCCGAGAATCAAAAGTTCCCTTATCCTGGTGCTTGATATTGTGCCGTTGTGGTCTTTTATCTTTGGTATTATTTTAACTGCAAATTTATTGCGGGCGAGTTCTTCAAAGACTTTTGCATTTCCTTGGCGATTTTTGCCAAAATGGAAATTCTCACCGATGATAACCAATGATGGTTTTATCGTTTTGTATAACAGATCAATAAACTCTCCTGGATTTTTTTCTGAAAATTCTGCATCAAATTTAAAATAAAAGATAAAGTCAATACCGAGGGAGGCGATTATCTTTTCTTTCTCTGTTTTTGTCGTGAGAAAAAAAATCTCGTTTCTATGCAGCACTGAAACCGGTGAGGGGTGAAAGGTGATGATACCGGTCTTTCGGTCTCTGTCAGCAAGAATCTTTAGATTGGCAATAATCTCCTGGTGGCCCTTATGAATGCCATCAAAATTACCCAGGGCACAGACCGAATTATGCATAAATGGGTCAGTTTTGTTATTGAAGATTTGCATCTTTTATTGCCTTTTGCAGGGCACCTACTATCTTTTTTCTTGATCGGGTAAGGTCCTCCATCATTCTTATACCGGCGGCAAGCCGATGGCCACCGCCTCCAAATTTTCTGGCAAATTCATTGACATCAATGATTCCATCACTGCGCAGACTTATTCTGATACTATCCTTTTCTTCCCGAAAAAAGACTGAGACCCGGACATCCTGTATTGCCTGCAAAAATGAAATAAAATTTTCTGATTCTGACATCCGGGCATTGCATCTTTTCAGCATTTGCTGGTTTAATTCCATTGTCCCAATGCCATTTCTTATCCTGATGGTTGCCAGTACCTGACTCAAAAGTTTTGTGCCAGCTGCGGTCTTGGCATTCAATTTTTTTACAAGATGGGCAGGGTCAATACCTGAAGAAATTAAATCCGAACAAATCTTGAGGCTATAAGCCGTGGTATTAGGATAAACAAAACCACCGGTCTCGTTATAGATTCCTGAGTATAGTATTTCTGCAACAGTGCGGTCAATTTTCAAATTAAGAGTCCGGAAGATGCGGTAGATAATTTCACAGGCAGAGGATGCCTTCTCGTCAATGATTGCAATATCACCAAACTGTTTATTGCTTTTGTGATGGTCAATATTCACAATCAACTTGTCATTGAATCTTGCCAACTCAAATTTATCGCCTGGAAATATTCTTCCAATATCCGCGGAATCAACGGCGATCAGCAGATCAAATGCTGGTAAATTTTTTGTGAATTCATAATTGCCCAGCAAAAACTCATATTTTTGAGGAATTGAGGAGTGGCAGAATAAAACCGGCTTTGATTTTTTGTAGTATGATACAAACTTTGCCATTGCCAGCGCCGAACAAATTCCGTCGCAATCTGGATCAATATGGGTTGCAATAATAATCTTATTGCTCGTTTTTATCGTCTTTGTTAATTTCTTTAAGGAGACGGTCAATTTTTTCTCCGTATTGTGGACTATCATCTATTAAAAATTTCAAATCAGGAACAAACTTTATTCTGATTCGGTGGGCAAGCGTTGTTCTGATAAACCCCTTGGCTCCCTCAAGAATGTTCAGGTCTTTTATACTGTCGCCGAGTGTCGTAAAATAGACCTTTGCATCCTTCAAATCTGGTGAGAGCGCAACTTTTGTAATTGTTATCATCCCGAGCCTGGGGTCTCTTATTTCTTGACTTATGATGAGGGAAATCTCTCGGGCAATCAATGATGCAACACGTTCGCTTCTCATTTTTTATATTATTCTAAGATTGGTAGTCAGCACAATTATCTGTGGATAATTTTCAATGAATTGTATTGCTGATTTCAGGGTTGATTCCACCATATTCTGTGAGTTACTGCAGGTTACTATCGCTATCTGTGAGCGCTGCCACAATGATGAATCACCATATTCACAAATACCAATGTTCAAACGGTTTTTCATCTTTTCTTTCAGACTGAGTAAAATTCTTCTTCGGTCTTTGAGCGATTGACATTGCTCCATATGCAGGTCAATGTTACATATACCCACAAAAAATCTATTATCTTTTGAAACCTGTTTACGCACTGTGTATTATTCAACCTCTTTATCTGCTGTTTCTTCAATTTTATAAAACTGGAGACTATCACCTTTCTGCAAATCAGTAATATTCTCAAGGCCAACACCGCATTCATACCCGGTGGCAACCTCTCGCACATCCTCTTTAAATCTTTTCAAAGAAACAATTTTGGTTTTAGCAATTTCTTTTCCGTTTCTCAATATTGACACAACTGCGTTGCGAAGTGCCTTACCATCTTTCACATAACAACCAGCGACAAGTCCGACCTTTTGAATATTGAATATTTCGCGTATTTCAGCCTCGCCAATTAGAATCTCCTGTGTTTTTGGTTCTAAGAGGCCAACCATTGCTGAACGTAAATCATCAAGTGCTTCATAAATCAACCGGTAAGTGCGAATTTCTACGCCTTCTCTTTCGGCAGCATCCAGGGCATCCGCATCTGGACCAATATGAAAACCAACACAAATTGAACCGGTCACTTGAGCAAGCAGGACATCAGAAACACTTATTTTGCCCACACCTTTATGAATGACATTTACCCGGGTTTCCTCAATCCTTAATTCCTGAAGTTTTTCATCCAGCACTTCAAGCGAGCCGGCAGTATCTGCCTTCAGAATGATATTCAATTCTTTTGTCTCTCCGGTTTTTATTTTTTCCTGCAGGTCAAGTAATGTAATCTTTGCTTTTCTTGATTTCATCCGTCGGTTTCGTTCCATAAGTTCACGCTGATGGGCAAGTTCCCTTGCCTGCCTTTCATCTTCAACCACCATAAATATTTCGCCGGTCTGAGGCAGACCATCAAAACCGAGCACCAGAACCGGAGTCGCTGGTCCAGCCTCGTCAAGTTTTTTCATATGCTCATTCAGCAGTTCGCGCACACGGCCGGACTGTGACCCGCAGACAAAGGGGTCACCTTTTTTCAATATACCTTCTTGAACCAGCAGGGTGCATACATTACCCCTTCCATGTTCAAGTCTTGCCTCTAATACAACCCCCTTTGCCTTTGTGTCGAGTGGTGCCACAAGATTTAGTTCTTCTGCCTTTACGAGTATTGCATCAAGCAGATCATTTATCCCGATATTTTTCAATGCCGAGGTCTCCACACAGATTGATTTTCCACCAAATTCCTCAACAATGACATTTGCCTTTGCCAGTTGCGATTTTACCAGATTCACATTTGCCCGAGGGAGATCGACCTTGTTTATCGCTACGATAATTGGAACATTTGCCGCTCGCGCGTGATCTATCGCCTCAATTGTCTGGGGCATTACACCTTCGTCTGCTGCAACGACGAGCACCACGATATCGGTCACCTGTGCGCCCCTTGCGCGCATTGTAGTAAAGTCTTTATGACCGGGTGTATCAAGAAAGGTAATCAATTTATCGTTATAGGAAATCTGATAGGCCGCCATTTTCTGGGTTATCTTGCCAAATTCACTCTCTGCTACCCGTAGTCTGGTTATGGTATCAAGAAGGGTCGTTTTGCCGTGGTCCACATGCCCCATAACAGTTACTACTGGTGGTCTTCTAACCGCCTCCACTTCCTTTTCTTCTTTTTGCTTAACCTGATCTTCAACAGTCGCTACCTTCATCTTGCAATTGAACTCGGCGCAAAGAACCTCAATCGTATCAATGTCAAGTCTTTGATTCAGGCTTGCCATAACACCCAGACCAAGACATTTTTTTATGACCTCACTTGCTGGCATATCAATTGCCTGGGAAAAATCAGCAACGGTCATAAATTCAACGACCTCAACCACTTTTTCTTGTGCTACTTCAGGCGCCTTTGTTATTTCCTCTTTCTTATAATGTTTTTTTGTTTCACCTTTTTCAATTTTGGCAAGCGTTGCCTTTACTGTTTGACGCACTTCCTCTTCATTAATCTTCTTTGGTTTTTCTTTTGGGTGTGCAGTGCTTCTAAATTTTGTAAATTCTTTTTTTACCCGCCTTTTTTCTTCGGCTATCTTTGCCTTAATCTTTTTGATTTCCTCGTCAGTTAGCATGGACATATGCCCTTTTGCCTTAATACCGATCTGTTCAAGCATTTTTATTAAGGCATCACTGGAAAGTCCCAGGCTTTTTGCGAAGTCATGGACTTTCTGGGGCATTTTCAATCTCCTTTGCTACTTTGGGCTGTAATTTTTCCAGCAATTTATTTACACCCTCGTCATCCATTGATAGCATAGTCTTAAGTTCTTCAGGGGTCGCCCTAAGGACACTCAGGACATTGGTGTATCCTTTTTCTACCAGCATCTTTTTCATAGTTTTGCTCAGCTCTGGTACATCTTCAATTTTTGTTTCCATTAATCTCTTTTCTTCTAATTCTTTTTCATATTCAGATATCTTCTTGATTTCAATATGGACACCGGTCAGTTTTGAGGCAAGGTCTACATTCACACCATTCTTGCCTATTGCCTTTGAATAATCGTCATCAGGAACAATTGCCAGAACACTCCCCTCGCCCAAGGATATCACTTCTTTTACCTTTGCCGGTGAAAGGCTGCGTGAGACTTGAAGGTTTATATCTTTGCTCCACTGTATTACATCAATTTTTTCTCCTGATAACTCCTTCACTATTGATTGGATTCTACTCCCACGATATCCAACACAGGCACCAATCGGGTCAATCTTAGGGTCAATTGTCTGAACCGCAACCTTTGCCCTTACCCCAGGTTCACGGACGATCTTTATTATCTGGATTATGCCATCTTTTATTTCGGGAATTTCATAGAATAACAGTCTTTCTAAGAATTTGGGATCGGTGCGCGAAAGAAGAATCTTTGGTCCCCATTGTGCTCTTTCTACCTTGAAGACCACTGCCCGGATTGGTGAGTCAAGTCGGTAGTGCTCGGTTCTCATCATTCCATAACCGGGAATGCTTGCCTCAATTGGTCCCAGATCAACCAGCACCTCGTTCCGGCCAACAACCTTCACAATTCCTTTAACAATTTCGCCAATTTTTTTCTCATACTCACCCATTATTCTGTTTCTTTCTGCTTCACTGATTCGCTGGGTTAATGCCTGCTTAACAGATTCTATCGCAGTTCTACCCATCTCTTCAAGGGGAATTGATATTCTAAAGTCATCACCAATATTGCATTCTCTTGTTTGTTGTGCTTCCTCTAATGATATTTCTTTGTCCGGGTCAGTGACCTTTTCCACTACTTTTTTTACAATAAATATCTTTATTTCACCGGTGGATTTATTCACAGAAACTTCTGGTTCAACTCCCTTGCCATATCTTCTTTTTACCCCACTCTTTATTGCCTCAGCCAGTGAATCAATCACATAATCAAATTTTACACCCCGGATACGGGCAATAGTCTTTATATTTTCAATTATTAGGTTATCTTCGTTTGCCATACTCAAACTCCTCGCTTATTCTCGCAGTGATAATTTCCTGCAAATGTATTACTACTTCTCCTGAAGATTGGGCAATTGTGACGGATTGGTCATCGGCGTCTCTTATATAGCCTTTTATCTTTTTTTCTTTCAGACTTATTTCTGCCAATTTACCCCTTGCCCATTGAAAATGCTCAGGTTTTGTTAAATACCGTTCAATACCTGGTGAAGATACTTCCAGTGTATAATGAAAATCTATTAAATCACAACTATCAAGTGCTTCAGATATACTATTACTTACTCTTTCACAGTCCTTGATTGTGACACCACCCTGTTCACGGTCAATGAAAATTTTTAAGGTTCTTGAAACTTCATTAAACTGCATATCATATAATCTGAATTCCATAGATTCAATGACTTCTTTTACCAGTGTTTCAACCTTGCTCAGTTCAATCTTACGCATTCAACCTCGCCATCAATTTTTCCTTTAGTTTTACACAATTTTCCTTAACGGTTTCTTTACTACATTCAATTTTCTCACCGGTTTCCCTTACATATATGTCAAATTGGTTATTTTTCACACCTTTCGGTCCAATTGTAAGTCGCATTGGGATACCAAGCAGGTCTGCATCATTGAATTTAATGCCCGCAGAGACATCACGGTCATCAATAATAACTGAGAAGAGTGAATCACTAAGGGTTTTTGTGATATCGTCTGTGATCTTCCGAGTCTGTTCATCCTGTGGATTGAGTACAAGTAAATAAATATCAAAGGGCGCAATAGACATTGGCCATACCGCTCCCTTTTCATCAGCCATTTGTTCACAAGCGCAGGCCATAATTCTTTCCAATCCTATGCCATAACTTCCCATTACAATCGGCTTTGCTTTACCTTCTGGGTCAAGAAAATGTGCGCCCATACTTGCCGAATATTTTGTACCTAACTTGAAAATATGACCGAGTTCCAGGGCACTATGTATTTCTAATTGCGTACCGCAATGTATACATCTATCCCCGGGCTTTAACTGACGAAGATTCAAAAAATTCTTTACTTTTACATCGCGGTTAACATCAACACCTCGAATGTGATAATCATTTTGATTGGCACCGGTGACCATACCCTTTGTGTTCTTCAAAAGTTCATCAGCGTAGATTGTAATGTTTGACACTCCGACCGGTCCAATAAACCCTGGTTCAGCACCAAAATATTTTTGAATCTCATCCGCACTGGCAGGTTGATAATCAGGACCGATCATCCTCTTCAGACGCTCTTCATTAATTTCATAATCACCCCGAATCAAAATGAGAACTGGTTCTTTTCCCGGTGCGGTCATAAACATATTCTTTATCAGATTTGATGACCTTACATTCAAGAACTGGCTAACTTCTTCAACTGTTCTTTTGTTTGGCGTGGCGACTTTTTCAAGTTGAGATTCAGAAAACGACACATATTCACCTGTTCCTTCAGCGATAGCAAGATTTGAACGGTATTTACATTTGGGACAGAGGACAACATTATCCTCACCACCTTCAACGAGCGCCATAAACTCCTTTGATTCACCGGTCCCCATCAGTCCACCTGAGGCATCAACAATGACAAACTTCAATCCACATCTTGTGAATATTCTTGAATATGCTTCTCTGTGTAGATCAAAACTCTTATCAAGCCCTGATTCATCAATATCAAGACTATATGAATCTTTCATTATGAACTGGCGTGAACGGATCACACCTGCACGAGGTCTTGGTTCATCCCTGAATTTTGTTTGAATCTGGTACCATATCTGGGGCAAATCGCGATATGAGCGAATATGATTTCGAGCAATCTCCGTAATAACCTCTTCGTGGGTAGGGCAGAGGCAGTAATCCCTGCCTTTGCGGTCTTTGAGTCTAAACATATCATCGCCAAAGTCCTTCCATCTTCCAGATTCTTTCCAGATTTCCTTTGGTGAGAGTGCAGGCATAAGTAATTCCTGAGAGCCGATTCTGTCCATCTCCTCACGGATGATATTGGCAATCTTAAGCAATACCCGCCAGCCCAGAGGTAGGTAGGTATGAATCCCTGAGGAGTGCTGTTTTATGAAGCCCGCGCGCAATAGAATCTTATGGCTCTTGAGTTCAGCATCCTTCGGATCTTCTCTTAATGTTTCAATCAATGCCTTTGATAATATCATAACTGTTAATATAACACAAAATTTTCATAAAGTCAAGAACCAAGAAGGCGGATTATCAAAATTTCAATTACTTGAGGAATTTCAAAAAGTGGTTCTTTTACCTTTAATCCTCCAGCAATATTACGACTCTGGTTTTTCTGCAATCGTCTGTTCTAAATTGTACAAAATATGCTCCAGAAGGAAGTTTGTTGCCTGATGCGTCCCGGCCTTGCCAGGTTACACGGTTTGACCGTTGGCCTCTGGTCAGTTCAGAAAAATCCATCACAGATCTTCCAGAAATATCATAAATCTTTAGGTCCCAGCACTTTGTATCAGGCATTGTGCAATATGATATGTAAAACACATTTTGGGAAACTGTTGGATATACCACGAAATCTGTAGCGCTGGTTAGGGGTTGAAAATCGGATTCTTCAATTCCATTGGAGGCAACAAATTTATAATAGGTGCTTTCCGGTGCGCATATCGGATCTGTATGCCAGATGTCCACACCGTTTGCGACACAAAAAGAGTCTTCAGCCCAGAGAAAATAACCGAGCGTGCATCCCTGGGCAACTGCGGGAATATGGAAATAATAGATACTACCTGTAACGCTATCATGACTAACACCAGTGAATTGTCCGCCATTAATATTGTAGAATAGAGAATCAGCACCAATCCCCGTGGAGTCAGTAATTGTTGATTGAACAATGAATGGTCCCAGATAATTGGTATCTGGCAAAATTGTAGTATTAGCAAATTCCGGTCCATTTATATCCCAGTTTGGAACAAACAGCTCAGATAATTTCAAAAAGTTTTCCACAATCATAAAATTCTGGCTTGCGCCATTTGTGCTCTGGGCTGCCGCCACTCCGTTCGCACCACCAAATCGGCCAGGAACAACCCATTCATAGATCCATCGTGTATCCTGTGTTCCAAAGTTGTCCGTAAACTCCATATGGTCTCTTATCACCAGACAGGGCCAAAAATGATTGCCGCTAATTGGAACCCTAACTTTGCCTTTTGCCACCACGACCTTTTGATGTGTTTCGTTCGCAGTATAGGGTAACCACCCATCTATGTAATAAGTCCAGGTCCAGGCTGTGTTCCATCCTCCACCATCGTAAATAGGGTAGAAGTAACATTTATAATCAGGCTGGTAATTGCCAATGAATCTGTATCCTCCAGTTTCAAAATCTATGCCCTGAATATACAGGTATAATTGGGTTTCAGAGAGATAAGACCATACTACACTATTGTCGCCCAGGGTGTCCAGTTCTACAATCTGGGCATTAGGAAAGGTATCAGGAGCAGGAGGAATACCTTGAGCGGGATTAAGAAGTTTAACACGAGCAAAAATTCCACCTGGATATGTGGTCAGGTCCCACCAGGTCCGCATAGAGTCAAATGGTTCCCACTCAAACAGGTCGCTATTTTGTTCATACCTTGCCCATTGACCGATGACAAATGGAACATCGTCCTGTCTGATTTGAATTTCCGGGATCGCCCACATAACGTTAGGAAAGACAATGCAGGCGATGAGAAGAATTTTAAAAATTCCTTTAGTCATATTACCTCCTTATTGTTGATGAAAATTCTACATAAGAATTATACTCAATTTCCTAAACCGGGCAAGATAAATTTAATTATTTCAAAAATCAATCCCGATACACCATTCTGTCTTCAAAGGTGGCTCTAAAGGAGGCTTTTGTTGCCAGATTTTTTTATTTGTGCCAATTTCTGAATATTTATCCTTTCCATCACCATCAATGAAAATGCCAATGGTCTTCATATAATCTCTTAGACTTCCCCGAAATGCGGCATTTGCCCGACCCAAGGTAATACCACTATGTGTTAGATATTCGTCATCACCATAGAGGTCAACAAACAATCCCATTCCATTGGCATTTCCTGCACCAAGGCTCAAGTTCGGGGCATTATGTAAATCATTGCCCTCATAATCCAAAAGGATTCCAAGTGTAAAATCGTGCCCTGCTCCCTGTGCCATATTATGGGTTGCATTATATATATCGCTACCTGTAGAATCAATCAGAACCCCAAGGGCAAAATGTGCACCTGCGCCCTGGACATACCAGACACCGTTGTATGTATCATTACCTTGATAATCAATCAAAAATCCTGCACCAAACCAGTATGCACAACCCTGACCAAAGACACCGCAGGAGTATTTATCATCTCCATTCCCATCAATCAGCATTCCTACACCACCAGCCATTGAATGCCCATCAGTAAAATCTGCTCTTATGCCAAATCCCATACCCTGAGCAAGGCTTGCATTGTGCTCAGCACTCTGGGCAGATGGATATCTAATTGTATCATCACGGGCAATATATGTATCATCCCCTTCTTTATCAATGAGCAGACCACAGCCTTTAACAAATCCAAATCCCTGGCATCCCTGAAATCCAGTGTATTTATCATCGCCTGAGACATCGGAGATAACGCCTGTGCCAAATAACCCGGCACCTATGCCATAGATCTCTGTAGTATATTCATCATCACCATCAAGGTCCAGAGTAATACCTTGACCGAATATTCCTGTTCCCAGACCAAATTTTTTTGCAGAATATCTATCATTTCCTTCAAAATCAATAACAAACCCAATGCCCGCAATACCTGTTCCGCAACCAGTCTCGCCATTGTATTGGTCGTTTCCTGAGTAATCTATGATGATCGAGATTGGATGCTTCTTATCTGATACACCACCTGACATATATGTATCATTGCCACCAAAATCAATTATCAAAAGATAGGGGGGGCGTTCGTATTGGTCATTTTCTTTTGAACTAAGAACAACCTGACCATATTTTGTATCTATTTTTATTGGTTTTTTTAGTTCTTCGTTCCTTATCAAATCTATCGCAGTCTGCAAAACATAAGATAAATTCATCGCACCTGCAGCAATTTCCTTGAAGTCAATTCGTTCAATAAGACTTCCAATATATGGATTTGATAATCCATCTTCTCCAGATTCAGCAAGTTGTTGAACAATTTTCTGTGCATCATTCACTGATAAACCTTCAGTCCCTTTTTGTATCAAATCAATTGAACTTTTAATTTCTGTCAGTATCAGAAAAATGCCGATTATGATTGTCTCGGGCAATCCCACAATTTCTGTGGTATCGGCACTGTATGAATCTTTCAGTAGACTAATCAATTTCTGGTTTAATTCTTCACCCTTTGGTAGCGAATTAATCAGGGTTTCATCCGGACGTTCAATCAATCCCTTTCTCACACCCTCATCAATCCTTGCCCAGGAAAAATAACTGATTGCCCAGAGTGAATCAGCATTATTTAGGATGGTTCTTGATATGGTTCTTGTGTAAGGGTCAATCTTCAGTGGATTTTTGAAAAACAGGTTAAATAATTTTGTGCGGAACTTGCCATATCCGTAGAAATCAAGGTCATCCTCTTCAATCTTCAAATCCGATATGGAAACATTCAATCTATTTGCTACTTTGTTCACAATGGTTTCAATATCTGTTTCAGCACAAAAAAGAAAGGTGTTGGTTATTAGCATGATTAAGAAAATTTTCATCTATTACTCCTTTGTTTGATAATCATCTGTAATTCGGTTCACTCAAAATTATAATTAAAATTTCTCTATTATCAAGAGGACAGCTTTTATTTCTTAAAAGGCGCAAAAAGTGACAAGAAGGGGTGAAGCGGGGTGAAGAAGGGTAAAGAGGGGTGATTCGTGGAACGTTTACCGTGATAATCCCTTTTGGTTTTTTAGATGATGGAAGTTGGTTCCGGCATCTATGCCTAATAACCATCAACTTACTATTGTATGAGACGCCTTTAGTGCCGATAAATTGACATCTTGAATTCTGTATCCTGTATTATGAGTCAAGGAACATCCTGCATCAAAGGAACTACCTGGCTCAGTTTCTTAATTCGCAATTTAGATGGCATCCCGTATCCAATGAATAAACATCCTGCTTTCTTTGCAGTCTTTAAATCAGTCTTTGTGTCGCCAATGAATACAACCTTATTAACTCTAACCTTTAATCTTTTACACGCCCTTAATAACATATCAGGTTCGGGCTTTGGTCTTTTGACATCATCTGCGGTTATGACAACATCAAAGAAATTTCCTAAGCCCGCTTTTTTGATTTCCAGTCTTGTTATATCACGATGTGAATTGGTGATACATCCAATCCTAAAACCCATTTTTTTTAATTTACTTAAAACTATTTTTGCCTCTGGATTTACCTTCATATATTTCATAAATCCTGGAAAATGTATAGAGAAATATTTCGTTACATCCTTCAGTTTAATTTCCGGCATAAAAATTCGCACATCCTCTTCAGTACTCTGTCCCCAGTTTTGAGCAAAAACTTTTAAGGTTATCGGTTTGTAGCCAAAATGTTCTAATGTCTTGTTAAACAGCTGAAACCACACCTTATAAGTATCAACAAGCACCCCATCGAGATCAAAGAACACCGCCTTAATCTCTGATTTTGTGCTTTGAGTATTCATAGGTGTCTATTCTACTCTATTCAGATTGTGAGTCAAGGGCATATAGTTTATGATTTTATTCTCTTTATAATTACAAAACAATGGAATGATGGAAAATTAAGGATACAGAGAAAAAATAGAGTGGGTGTTTTGTAAAAAGAGTTAATAGGGGGATCCCTGAAGAAAACTTGAGAGGTTGTAAGGTACTTGATTATGTGCTATATTTGGATATTATTTTATGATGGCGAATGATATTATTATAAAGAACCTGGTCAAAGTTTTTAAAAAGCATCATTCTGAGGTTCGGGCGGTTGATGGCGTGAGTTTTGAGATCAAAGAGGGTGAACTTTTTGGACTCTTAGGACCTAATGGTGCAGGCAAGACCACACTTATAAAATGTATTTCTACGCTATTGATTCCAGATGGTGGAACTGCAATTGTTGGCGGTTGTGATGTTCTAAGAGACCCGCTCGGTGTTCGGAAGAAGATTGGTGTTCTTACTGGTGGTGAAAGGAGTCTGTATTGGAAGCTGACTGCGGTTGATAATCTAAAGTATTTTGCCGCACTCTACGGTGTGCCAAGAAAAAAAGTAAAAGAGCGGATTGATTTCTTACTTGAACTTATGGATTTGAAAGAGAGGGCTGATGAGAATATAGAAAAATTTTCCAGCGGAATGAAACAGAAACTTGCCATTGCCCGTGCCCTAATTCACAACCCACCAATATTATTGATTGATGAACCGACCCTGGGATTGGATCCATATTTTGCGCGATTCATCAGGCAGTTCATAAAAAAGGAACTTTCAGAGAAATTTAAGAAGACGATTCTTTTGACAACCCATTATATGGATGAGGCTGATGAATTGTGTGATAGGGTTGCCTTTATGAATCGGGGCAGGGTAGAGGCGCTTGATACACCACAGGTATTAAAAAAGGGAATGCCCCAGGAACAGGTTCTGGAGTTAAAATGCCTTGGCGATTTGAACAAAGAGCATTTTGCACAGATAAAAGAATTTGTATCCCTGAATATTTCAAAGAGGGATGGCTATATTTATGTGCGAATGAACACCGAGAATCCTGAAATACTATTGAGCAAACTCGTTGAGGCAATTCGGGATAAGGCAAAGATTCTTTCAGTTAATGTCACGACACCCACACTGGAAGATGTCTTTGTCTATCTGACTGGAGCAAGTTTAAAGGATTCCCAAAATGACTGAAATGTCAAGCAATCTTGACCACTACGATACAACAAAATCCCCCTTACTCCCCCTTTATAAAAGGGGGAAATAGGGGGATTAAAAAAGGCAATCGGAGGCATATAGATGTCAAGCAAGCTTGCCCACTACATTGTTAAAATGGTGATGTCAATGGTTATACGGTTTCGCCGCCTGTATCGTCAAAGGTTTGACGGTTACGAATTTTGACTTATGAATATAATCCTTGCGGAAATTAGAAAGAGTTATAAGATTTTGTTAGCCTATCCAGTGGAGATTGTCTTCTGGATCTTTTCGCCCCTCTTGTGGGCAGTGCCATTGGTTTTTCAGGGTAAGGCATTGATTGGTGGTTTGAGCAGTGAAAAGTTTGGCGCAGTTGCTGGTACGCCTGATTATATCCCGTATGTTTTAATTGGTGCCATTATCAGTACCTATATGTCATCTGCAGTCTGGAGTATGGGTTTTGCAATGAGGGATGAAACATATTACGGAACACTTGAACATATCCTTTCCGCACCGGTTAGATCAGTTAATATTCTGTTAGGTAAGGCACTCTTCAATTCAATGCTATCAACCTGTTATGTAATAATACAATTACTTATCTGTATTTTCATCTTTGGCTTGCAGGTCACATTCTATAAAATATTTCCAATCTTATTCTTTTTAATCCTTCTAATTGCCGGACTGTATGGCATTGGTTTTGCAGCCGCTGGTCTAACACTCCTTGTAAAAGAGGCACACGGATTGCTACATCTATTTGAATATGTTTTATTTTTATTCTCACCAATTAGATATCCAGTAGAGATAAATCCTATCACAAGGGCGATAAGCATCTTAATCCCCTTGACTTATGCTTTGATTGCACTACGCGGGTTATTGCTCAATCTAAGATTTAATTTCTGGAAGAATTCTTTGATTCTCATTGGAATTGACCTGATTATAATACCCATTGGTCTGTATATCTTTAACTGGGTTGACCGCCATACACGGGAAAAGGGAACTCTTGCTGAATATTAGAGCACTGAGGGCACGGAAATGATGAACACTGAAAACACTGAAACGCTGAAAGAAAAGATTTTACACTATCTCAGGGCGATAAATGCGGAAAATATTAAAGAATGGAAGATTGAGCTGAAGTATATGCCTGATTTTATTCGGTTGTTCTTTGAACCGTTTGTTTATTTATTTCCTTTCTTTTTGTATGGTTTTGCGCTATTGGGTGGTCGTAATTCAGAACATTTGAAATTAATCAGCGGTATAAGCGATACATTTGCATATATATTTGTTGGCTATCTCATTATGGGTTTTTTAAATACTGCCTGCTGGGCAATGGGTGCTTCGCTGAGAAAAGAGCAGTGGTATGGAACACTTGAAACAATTTTTGTCGCGCCAGTTCCCCGCTGGGTATATGTTGCTGGGATGGCAATGCACTCGACACTGCATCAGGGTTTGATTATGTTGGTTGAGGCAGTGGTTGTGGTTGTCATATTCAAAATCTTTCTCAACATTAATGGAATGTTTTTCAGTCTGATTTTGCTCCTGCTGATGATTTCCACGCTTTATGGTCTGGGAATTCTCGTTGCCGGTCTTACAATTGGCTTGAAACAATGGTGGGTTATAAGTGATGCAGTATCAACACTGATAAATATTATCACACCGATTGCCTATCCCCTTGCTATTCTGCCGGTGTTCCTTCAGAAGATTGCCTTATTTTTCCCAACGACCTATGGCGTTATGGGCGTCAGACATTTTTTGATCGGTGAGCACATTTCATTGGGTGTATCAACAATCTTTTTGCGCATTGCGTTAATGCTGATTCTCTGGATAGGTATTGGCCTGGCAGTATTTCTGATAATGGATCGCTACGGAAGAAAGAGAGGGGTTCTTTCTTCTTATTAGTTATTCAATTTTTACTATCTTAAATTTTGCTGTTTTGCTTTCTGCCTTTAACACAACGAAGTAAATTCCTGATTTCAAATCGTTCCCGATAGAGATTTCTTTCTGGTTAGTGGCAAATCTGTGCATTATCCTTGAACCAAGAATATCATATACAGAGATTTCGCAGGTCTGGTAAATTTCAGGTAGATTTATCCTGAGGTCTTTTCTGAAGATGTTATTTTTGAGTAAAGTTTTTTCCGGATTTGCCTGCTGTTTTTCTTCTTCTGTTCCTACGGGATTTACTACAATGCTGATGATTATCTGTGCACCAAAGAGATTTCCGTTTCGTTCAAATCTGAATGTGTCTGCAACCGTGGTCTGGTTAGAAACATAGGGTGCCCTGAATTTTGAGTAATTGTAAAATACCTGACCGGGTAATCCCCAGAATCCAGATAACTTTGCCCTTGTTGTATCATACCAGGTTGAAGGATTATAGAAGGGACTCCTGCCTGTGCCTTTTAGATAAACGAGTGTATCAAAGGGACCATATCCAGTATTTTTAATGCTGAGCGTAACACTAAATGTATCCATTGAGTTGACGCTTGATGGGTATGTGATATTCTGGATACTACAATCATAGGTGTTATAGTCTTCAGGGTTATTTATAATGGTATAAGGGGTATAGATCCATCCCTCTGGATGGTCTGTTAACTGGAGGTATATCCTTGCCCAGTTGCCAGAGAATGAGTCTGCAACAAAGACCTGACCATTGGCAACCTGGGTTATCACGGGATAGGATGTGCCTGGACCCTCACGCACATTGGTCAAACTCGTATTTATTCTCAAAATCGTATTTCGGGTTGTTCCTTTCATATACTGGAGATTTGTCCCATCACCACCGGACATCCAGGCATAATATGGTCCACTTGCTGATGGAAAATAGACTTTATACCAGTAAACGCCCTGATTATAATAATAATCAAATGATACAAACCTTGTGCCCAGTCTTGCCTCAGTGATTATATGATAGTTTGTGCCTGGACCATCCCGGACATTCAGACTATCAATATTCGCTTCAACAGTCCAGTGTCTCAGTGGTGGCTCAATCCAGAATCTTCTTCTGATTGCATTCCAGATATGGTCATAACTTCTGTCATATCCTAATGCCCAGCAGCCTGCACCCTGCAATACAGAATCATTCACCATTCCAAATTTTATATCAAGCGACGCCGAATCATCATACCAGCATTGATGCCAGGTACCTGAATTATACCGATACCAGGGTGTCTGTGAGTAGTTATCCCATAACCTGCCATAGGTGTTTGCATTCTGGAATGCATAGTAATAGATCACGGCAGAGCCAGTGCCGGTTGTGGAACTACCTATATCTCCGGATGTCGTGGGCCAGTCATAGCCATAATAGGGCAGACCGAGCACAATTTTTGAGCCCGGTACACCGTATACTTTGTAACTTCCTATGGATTTTGCTACACAATACTGTCCCCAGAATGAAGATGGGACACAGGGCGAGACCGGTCCAGCAACTGAAGAACCGCTCCAGTGATAATCATAAGCCATAATGAAAAGCCCATCAGAATGGGCACCGAGATATTCAAAATCATATCCTGGATACCACTCAGGGACAGCAGGTGTTGCCATATACAATTCTTTCCTTCCTCCTGGATGATTCCACAGGGCATAAGCAAGGTCATTGATGAATTCATTAAAACTATCCCGAACCGCGCTCGTTACAAATTCAAAATCGATATTTGCACCATCACATCCATAATTCGTCATAAAATTTCTGATGTTGTTTACTGCATTATTTCTTGCAGATGCGTTATTCAAAAAGTTTGAAACATTTGTATTTCCGAAGACTGTAAATGTCATATGTATTCTGACTCCACGCGGATGAGCATAGTCACGGATTTTGTAGAACCTTGATGCATTCGGAATACTTCCCAGGTTACCAGTAACTGGGTCAATATCCACAGAGAAATACGAGATATGTGTCAATAAGTCCATTTGAAAATACTGATAATAGGTTGTATCAGTCCAGTATGGCAGATAACCATAATAATTTTTTAGCATACCACGCGTGCCAATATCCAGTGGTTCATAAGGCAATCTATATGATGAAACTGGCGTCCATTCTGCTTCGCTAATATGGGATTTATATTCAATCTCCTGAATAGAAGAAAAATTTGTGGCTATACAAAGATAAATGTTGATAACTACAATGGTGAACATATCTCTCTCCCTTTACTCTTTTGTTTTATAGATTCTGCGGGCAATCAGAAAGATAGAAAGTGCAATGATCAAGACAAGTATTATCACTACCATCAATGAAAAATTTAAAATTGTTTGAACAGGTTGCTCTTGATTCAGGAAACCCTCTGACTTTTTGGGTATGGTATCTTCAATCGGTGAATTGTCTCTTTTTTCTGTAGTATCGTTTTTATGTTGTTCTGATTGCAATTGGTGAATGGATTTGAAGTTGGTATCGGGTTGAACTTCAGGGGCTGAAATTGTCACTCCTGAAAAGAGAAAAGTGAGCAAAATACCCAGCTGATAGATCATAAGATATTATATTTCAATAATATATTTTGTCAATGGAGTTGACAAATCTTGATTAATGATTACAATATTGAGGAGATAGAAATGTTTCAAGTTATTTTTCTTTTCAGCACTTTATTATTCTCGGAATTGGCTTCTATTTTTGAAGAGTTAGGTGAAGGGCAAAAAATCCCGGTGATTATCAGGATGGCACAGGAATACCCTTATGATATAATTGCAAATCTACCAATAAAAGAAAGGGCAATGGTATTAAAGAATATTGCCGAAGAGAGCCAAAAACCCTTGATCGATTTCTTAATCCAGTTTGCTGGTGAGTTTGATGGACTGGAGGCGTTCTGGGTCTTCAATGGTTTATATCTCAATGCGACAAAGAGGTTGACAAAAGTCCTCTCAACGCGTGGGGATATAAGCTTTATCAGCCATATCCCGGAGATAAGATTACCACTTGAGGGTTCAAAAGGGGGTGAGCCATCACGCACCACTGAATTAAATATTCAAAAGGTCATGGCTAATTCCTGCTGGTATAGGGGTTATACAGGTAATGGTGTTATCATCGGGATGCTTGATAGTGGTATTGATACAACACACTCTGCATTAAGGGGTGGTAAGTTGATAAAGTGGCGCGATTTCCAGTATAATAGTCCAATTCCCTATGATGATGAATTAGGTCATGGAACTGGGTGTGCAGGGATAATCTGTGGTGGTGATGGTTTAGGACCTTTTGGGGATGATATCGGTGTTGCACCTGGTGCAAAACTCATCGTTGGAAGGATTGTCTCGAGCATTGACCCGCTCCTTGGACTCCAGTGGATTGCATCTTTAAAAGCAGATTCAGGTTTTAATATCAAGGGAATGAACAATAGTTGGGGTGGTTCCAATACTGTCTATTATTGGGATGACTGTAATACATTAAAATCACTAAATATTATTCCAATATTTTCAATCGGTAATGGTGGTCCTATTCCTTATTCTACTTGTTCTCCAGGAAACTACCCCCTCTGTATTGGTGTGGGAGCAACAGATTCCCTTGATGGTATTGCAATATTTTCATCCCGGGGTCCGACACCGGATTCATCACCCTGGATTATATGATGCAGCAGGAAGGCTGGTGATGGAAGAAGGGTTTACAGGGATAAATGATATCAACATACCAGAGTCAGCAAAGGCTGGCGTCTATTTCTTGAGGATAAAGATGACTGAAGGTGAAAAGACAGGAACATTTATTCTGATCAGGTGAGGCATTGGTAAAATATCAGGAGGTCTATTGTAAATCAATCCTGAATAAATCAGGAATTCCTGGTATAGATTTTGCACTCAATCCTTATACTGGTTGTGAACATAGTTGTGCCTATTGCTATGCAGTATTTATGAAACGGTTCACAAATCATCCTGAAGAATGGGGTCGATTTGTGGACATAAAGGTCAATACACCAGATGTGCTCCACAGGCAATTAAAATCTCTAAAATCAAAGTCTCATATATCCATCGGCACGGTCTGTGATGCGTATCAATCAATTGAAGTAAAATATCAATTAACACGAAAATGTCTTGAAATTTTGAAATATTATAACCATTCTGTCTCCATCCTCACCAAATCACCTCTAATCTGCAGAGATATGGACATCTTATTGAAGATGAAAGAGATTGAAGTAGGATTTACCATAGTTGCCCTGGATACCATGGTCAAAGAATTGTTTGAACCAAATTCGCCACCAGTGTGTGAGAGATTATCTGCACTCAAAAATCTCTCAGAAAAGGGAATCTCTACTTGGGTATTTGTTGCACCGATCTTACCATTTATTTCGGACTCTGAAGAAAAAATAGCAGAATTGATAAAAAGTGCCCAGGATTCTGGTGCCCGGAATATCACCTTTGATACACTGAATCCCTATCCCAGGGTCTGGCACAGCGTTTTACAGATTATCAAAGACAAATTTCCAGAACATTTAAAAGATTATACCTATTATTACCACAACAAACCACAATATGAGAAAAATATCAAAGAAACGATTCTGAATGTTGGTAGATGTTATGATATAATAGTGGATTTTGCCTTCTGATGTTCTTTCGTAGACAATCCCACTTGCCACTTCCCATTTTTTATTTCTCCTTTTTTTCTTGACTTTGCCATATTTTTTTGTAAAATTGAATTATGCGATTGGTTAATAATCAAGAAATGCAGAGAATTGATAAATGGGCGCAGGAAGCTTTGCATATCCCAGGTATTGTTCTTATGGAGAATGCGGGCAGGGGAAGTGTTGAAGTACTAAAAAAATATTTTGACTTGAGGGGACTTGATGTATTAGTGGTTTGTGGAAAAGGCAATAATGGTGGAGATGGATTTGTCATTGCAAGGCATCTGAGAAATAATGGTAGCAATGTAAAAGTGGTCTTGCTCGCCAGGCCAGAAGATCTAAAAGGTGATGCATTGTTGAATTACCGAATCCTGAAGAATTCAAAATTTGATATTGCCGAGGTTAGTTCAGTGAATAGCCTTAGAAAGATCTTTCAGCAGAACCATCCTGATTGTATCATTGATGCAATCTTTGGTACTGGATTTAAAGGAGAGCCCGGGCCTATATTTTGTGAGGCAATAAAATTGATAAATGAAAGCGATGCCTTTGTTTTTGCTATTGATATTCCCTCAGGTATTAACGGCGATACCGGGAGACTTGAAAAACTAAGTGTTATTGCTGATGCAACAGCAACTATGTGTCTGCCAAAAAGGGGAAATTACCTGTTTCCAGGCAGGGCATTTTGCGGGGACACTTATTTAGTTGATATCGGTGTTCCATATCACCTTATTGACCAGGGCTTTCCAAGGGTTGTAGAATTTGATGATGTTTGTCGCCTTATACCCTGGCGCGATCCTGTGGGTAACAAAGGTACATTTGGACAGGTTTTGATTATTGCCGGTGCAAGGGGATTCTCTGGCGCAGGTGCAATGGCATCAATATCCTGTTTGAGAACTGGCGCCGGTCTGGTTAGACTTGCTGCACCGGAAGGCATTATGGATAGTCTGGAGGCAAAACTACTTGAAGTAGTAAAGGTTCCATTGAGACAGACTGCTGAACAGACAATCAGCATCAGGGCAATGGATGATATTCTTCCTCTACTTGAAAAGACCGATGTGGTCATAATCGGACCGGGTATTACAACACAGGTTGATACTGCGAGATTTGTTGAAAATTTATTACCAGAGATAAGGGTCCCGTTGATCATTGATGCAGATGCCCTTAACATACTAAACGGGAACACAAGACTCTTCAACAAAATCAAGACCGATTTTATCCTGACGCCCCATCCTGGAGAACTATCAAGATTGACCGATATTCCAGTTCAGAAAATCAATGAAGAGCGGATTGATATTGGCCTGAAATATGCAAAGGAATTCGGTGGAATTATGGTGCTCAAGGGTGCACCAACAATTATTGCCTCACCTGCTGGTGAGGTTTTCCTGAATCCCACAGGTAATTCAGGTTTGGCGACTGCAGGAAGCGGTGATGTGCTTGTGGGAATGATTGGCGGTTTGCTTGCCCAGCGCCTGAAACCTATTTCCGCCGCAGTGGCAGGAGTATTTCTGCACGGCCTTGCAGGCGACCGGTATGCAAAAAAGAATAATGAGTATTCGCTCATTGCGGGCGATTTGATTGATTACATACCTGAAGCATTGAATTATACTATGAACCGGGAATATGAAAAAGACAAATGTGATGAATAAGTTAGATACAAATCTGAAGCACAAGACTCTGAATCTTATACAAATTAGAAATTCCAAATTCAAATTTTCCAGATCTCCGTTCAAGTTTAGCAGATTAGCATTTTATAAAGTATTAATAAGTCTTATCTTGCTCTGGTCATTATTATTAGCATTGGAGGTATATCCAAAGAATATTCTTTTAGACCGTTATGAATTAGTTCCACCACTGGGAAAGGTGAAATCGATTGCCACATCCGTAAACAAAATCTTTGCGGTAAGTGACAATTATCTCCTTATGTTTGACAGAAACACGCTACAGTTGATAAGAACCGTCTATTTTGACAAGGAAATCTCATTACTTGCATATGACCAGTTTTATGATGAACTCTATATTTCCAGTATTAATTCTTTGCTTCGTTACAATATCAATTTAGGCAGCGTCCGCGAATATCAATTTACAGATGTGGTATATGGCATCGGTGTGACACCGGACAAGATATATATTCTTTCGCAGGAGAATTACTCATTAGATAGAATCAGCGGAAAGTTAGGATACATAACCCAGTTTCCAGAGAATGTCCGCTGGTATAAGGCGTTTGACCATAAGGACTTAAACAACTATAGGTTTCTTTCTCCATATTTTTTCCAGGACAATTTAAGCGAAACAAATGACCCGTTTTACCGTTATGAAATCACTTCATTCTATGATGATGGAATGTATCTTTATGTAGGAACAAATCAATTTGGGATACTAAAATACAATAAAATTTCACTGGAAAGAGAAAGGATTGTCTATGGGCCACTGGGCAATCGTAACTTGAAATTGAAAAAGATCGGTCCGACTTATTACTTCATTTCTTCATCAGGAATTTCAAATCTTAAACAGGATGTAAAAAAGTCCTGGCAATATTTCAGGCTTATGAATGAGCCTGAGGACCTATTATTATTTAACAATGAGTTGATTGTTTCCTATGGTAATACACTTATGCGGATCTCGGGCGCAGTCTCCTCGCCGATTGCCCAATTTCGTCATATAGTGCTGGCGCTAAATTTTGATGACACCAATATCTATGTTGGTACTGACAATGGTATGTATCGAATATTGAGGCAAACGAACGAGCCACTTGAATTTGGTCCTGACAAATATGGGGTTCATGTTGTATTTCCGACACCGGACCAGGTCTTTGTCGGCGGGGAATTTGCTACATATAGATTTGAACGAGAGACCAGTAAGTGGTATAGAATTTTTCCGCGTGGTGTTAAGGATATTTGTGAGGTTGCCCGTGGTCTTTATTTTCTTACCACTGATAATCAGTTGTTGCAGTATCTTCCCCCGGGCGATTCAAGTCAATCTGGAATTGATACCCTACCCATTATTCTGCCTTATTTTAATATCTATGATATAGATTCAGACGGCGAATTGTTGTATTGCGCCACCGCTTCAGGTATCAACTATTTTGACCCCAGGAGTCAATTGTATAATCCGGTTTATAATCTCCCGCGCATTAAATACAATTATGTGGCAATCATTGACAGCAGTATTATTGCGGTCTCTGACCAGAATATTTATCGTCTTGCAATAAGATTTCGCGATTGAGGTATACCCCTGAAGGAAAAGCAGGTTTCATTTATTGACCATCTTGAGGAATTAAGAAAGAGGATAATTGTTTCAATCTTTGGTGTTTTAATCTTTTCAATCGTTGGTTTTGTTTTTTCCCAGCGAATTTTGAATTTCATCATTAAGTGGATAAATATTGGTACAGTCTACTTCTTCACGCCCACTGAGGCATTTTTAGTTAATATCAAGGTTGCCATTTCTGTCGGAATATTTCTTGCGTTTCCATTGATTCTGTATCAAGTCTGGGCGTTTATAGGTCCTGGTCTTACCAGAAAAGAACAACAGATTTCGTTACCATTTTTATTTTCAGGAATTGTATTATTTTTGGTCGGTTGTACATTTGCATATTTTATGTTGATTCCATTCGGCTTGAAATTCTTTTTTTCGTTTGGCTCAGAAAATCTAAAGCCGATAATGAATATTAATAAGATTCTTGAGTTTATTTTCTGGTGCATTTTAGGTAGTGGTTTTCTTTTTCAGTTACCATTAATCATATTTTTTTTGATAAGATTAGGTATTGTAAAACCTTCAACCTTGACCAAACACCGGGCAGAATCTATTGTTGCAATCTTGATCATTGCCGCAATAATCACTCCGACCGGAGATATGTTTACTCTACTCTTGATTTCCATACCCCTGATTCTTTTGATTGAGTTGAGTATTCTACTGGCAAAGATAAGTATGCCAAAGAAAGAACCTGATTAGCCGATAACTGCATCATAGGCACCGAATTTATTCAGGAATTGGATTTGTAATCTAATACCTTGGACTCAAACAGATAAGAACAGTTTAAGATAGATGAATTTTCTGAAAATTGCCATATTTTACAAAAAGGCGGCAGCCGGATTTGCACCGGCGAATAGCGGTTTTGCAGACCGCCGCCTTGCTACTTGGCTATGCCGCCTTGATGAGGAACAGATTTAGTATATTTAAAAATATTTCTTTGTCAACATTCAGATAAGTGCATTGCGAATAGTTGGTCATAAAAATTGGAAACCTTTTTTACAGAATTCTCTTGAACAATTGAGTTGTCCTTTGAATTCAGTTTGTTCTTATTGACATTTTTAGAAAAATAACTATAATCTTTTTTATGGATAGATTTGTCATTGAAGGCGGCAAAAGGCTTTCTGGTGTTGTTGAGATGACGGGTGCAAAAAATTCTGCATTGCCGATCATCGCCGCATCTTTACTCACTGATAAAAAAGTCATCATTGAAAATGTTCCGGATGTAGCAGATGTTCGAACAATGCTGGAACTTATGAAATACCTTGGTTCTGAAGTGGGTTTCAAGAAGAATGTTCTTGAGATCTATACTCCAGGGATCAAAAGAATTATAGCCCCCTACAATATTGTCAGGAAAATGAGGGCATCATATTATGTGCTGGGTGCGCTTGTTGCCCGGGAGAAGAAGGCAAGGGTATCACTGCCCGGTGGATGCGCAATCGGTCCAAGACCAGTTGACTTACATATCAAAGGCATAAAGGCATTGGGTTGTAGTATAGAGATTGATCAGGGTTATATCAATGCCCAGTGCAAGAACCTGAAGGGTAATGAGGTCAATCTTCAGGGTGCAAAAGGTACCTCGGTCGGTGCCACGATAAATGTTATGCTTGCGGCATCTGGCGCTGATGGCACGACGATTTTAAATTCTGCTGCCTGTGAGCCCGAAGTTGTAGATGTAGCAAATTTCTTGATGAAACTTGGGGTTAACATCAAAGGTGCTGGCACAAGTCAGATTACGATAAGAGGTAACTGGTGTCCAGTAGAGACACATTATCGGATTATTCCAGATCGTATTGAGACCGGAACATTTGCTGTGGCGTCGGCAATTACGGGCGGCAATGTAACCATAAAGAACTGCCGACCCGAACATCTTTTCTCAGTGATTGAGAAGATTAGAGAAACAGGTGCGGAGATTGTTCTTAAAGATAATGAGATTGTGGTCCGGGGTAGAAAACGCATTCTACCCACAGATATCTTTGTCGCACCATTTCCTGGTTTTCCAACCGATATGCAAGCGCAGTTTATGGCTTTGCTTGCCCTTGCTAAAGGTACAAGCACCATTAAAGAAACGATCTTTGAAAACAGGTTTATGCAGGCAGTAGAACTCAGCAGGATGGGCGCAAATATCACACTTGAGGGGGACACTGCGGTGATCAAGGGAGTGAAACAATTGACCGGAACCTATGTTATGGCTTCTGATTTACGGGCTTCTGCCTGTCTGGTCCTTGCCGGGCTTGTGGCAAAAGGTAAAACCTATGTTCGTCGCATATACCACCTTGACCGGGGATATGAAAAGTTCGAGAAGAAATTAAAAGAACTTGGTGCACGGATAAGAAGGGAAAGGGAATGAAAAAAATAAAAAGGGTCGTCAAAATTGGAAATGTATACATTGGCGGTAAAAACCCGATTGTTGTTCAGTCAATGACCAAGACCAGGACTGCGGACATAAAAAAGACCGTAAATCAGATAAAAAGGATGGTAAAGGTGGGCTGTGAGATCGTAAGGGTTGCAGTGGTTAATAAGATTGATGCCCTTGCCCTGAAAGAAATAAAGAGACAGGTTTCAATTCCAGTGATTGCTGACATCCACTTTGATTACAGACTCGCCCTCTTATCAATGGATTCAGGCGTGGATAAGATCCGTATCAATCCCGGGAACATTGGTGATGAATGGAAATTATCTGAGATAATCAAGAAGGCAAAAGACTTTGCAATTCCCATACGGATTGGAATAAATACGGGTTCTCTGCCCGGCAGGATATTGCAAAAGTACAAACACCCGACCGCTGAGGCGGTCATTGAGACCCTTAATTCTACCCTTGAGATCTTCTATAAAAATGACTTCGCCGATATAATCATTTCAGCAAAGTCGCCGGATGTCTCTCAGACGATTGAGGTCTACCAGGCAATCCATAATAAATTTGATTTTCCTTTACACCTCGGAATTACTGAATCAGGGTTGCTGTTTTCCGGTAGTATCAGGAGTGCTGTGGGTATTGGTATACTTCTATACAAAGGCATTGGCGATACGATTCGTGTTTCCCTCGCCGATGAACCAGAAAAGGAGGTCCTTGCAGGTTACGAGATATTGAAATCTTTAAATCTAAGGCAATGCGGACCGAAATTGATTGTGTGTCCGACCTGTGGAAGATGTGAAGTAGATTTATTAAATATTGCACGCATTGTGGAAAAGAGGTTGAACTACAACAGACATCCCCTAACTGTGGCAGTTATGGGTTGTGTTGTAAATGGACCCGGTGAGGCAAGGGAAGCAGACTTTGGGATTGCCTGTGGCAAAAAGATTGGCGCAATTTTTGCTCAGGGCAAGGAGATAAAAAGGGTCAAAGAAAATAGATTGATTGATGAATTGTTTGAGGTGATAAATGAGAACATTGATAATTGATTGTTATTTGCCAAATTCACCACAGATTGAGCATTTATACAAAGTAATCAGTGATATCACCACAGATGTCGTGGAGATAAAGGATTCATCAACCATCGGCGTTCAAGAAGATGTGCACCTGTATAATGCGATAATCATATCAGGTTCCCAGAGGAAACTTGCTGAGATTGGCACATTTGAACTCTATGCCAATGTTGCAGAATTGGTCAAACAGTGTCAAAAACCTATATTGGGCATCTGCTTTGGGCACCAATTGATTTCAATGGCATATTATGAAGATGTTGTTCCAATGGAACAGCGGATTGAAGGCTATTATATGGTTAAGAAACTCTATGAGGACGATCTATTTGCGGGTTTGAGTGAAAAAATACTGGTGATGGAATCCCACGAAGAGATGGTGGCAAATGTTCCCTATGAATTCACAAAGATTGCTGAATCTCCAAACTGTCCTATTGAAGCGATTAAACATCGGATGTTACCGATATATGGGGTGCAATTTCATCCTGAAAGATTTGATGACAAACATCCAGCAGGTGCTATCATTCTTGAGAATTTCTTCAGGGTCGCAAGTTTTTATATTAGATAGGATTTGTTCTATTACTTATATTTCTGAAAAGGAGAATCAATGAAGAAAGATTTAGAACATTTGATGAAACTCAGGGGTGTCAGGGCAATAGTTGCAATGGGAAGTGCGTACAATGATTCAACAATGTATTATCTTTTAAATGGGGCAAATGTGAGTGGCTGGTATGTGAAGAAATATAAAAAGCCTGCCTATATAATTCATTCTACCATTGAAAGGGAAGAGGCAAGAAAATCAGGGTTAAGAGGACTTGATTATGGTGAGTTCGGTATGAATGAGGTTTATTCGAAAAACAGGGATCGAATAAAGGCGAATGCGATTGTGTTGAGTAGAATTCTCAAACACTTTAAAATAAAAGGAACGGTTGCATTCTATGGTAATGTTCCGGCGGGATATGGCTATCATTTTCTCAGGCAATTAAAACGAGTTCAGCCGGGCATTGAGGTTTCCTACGAATCTGAGAAAGGTCTGATAACACAGGCACGGATGACAAAGGATGAAGAAGAGGTGAAGAGAATAAAAAGGGTACGAAACGGCGTGGTCAATGCGTTTAGCAAGACCATTGATTGGGTGCGTCAGATGAAGGCCAAAAACAATGTTATATACAAAGGAAGAGACAGAAAATTGGTAATTGGGGATCTGAAAAGAAACATTTCTAATGAATTGTTCAAAAGTGGCTTTATTAATTCAAGCGGTTTGATTATTTCTCAGGCAAGGGATGCCGGTGTTCCACACAATGCCGGCAAGGACAATGAGCCAGTAAGATTGGGCACGACAATTGTCTTTGATATCTATCCCCAGGAGATCGGTGGAGGTTATTATTTTGATTTTACGCGGACAGTCTGTTTTGGTTTTGCACCGGAGAATATCAAAAAGGAATTTGAACAGGTCAGGCAGGCGCAGGACATTGCCATTGAAAATCTCAAAGTCGGAAAAAGAACCATTGAGGTTGAAAAGGCAGTCTGCGCGTATCTTGAGAAGAATCATCACCCAACTTTTCTTAGAAATCCCGGAACAAAATCAGGATATTGCCACTCTCTTGGACACGGTCTGGGTTTGAATGTTCACGAGAGCCCAACATTTGGATTGCTCAAGACCAATTTAGACCTTCTGGAGAAAGGTATGGTCTTTACAATTGAGCCCGGTGTCTATTATCCGGACAAAGGTTATGGCATAAGGTTGGAGGATGTCATATACCTGGATAAGTATGGCAGAGTTGTAAATCTTACCAATTTTCCCAGAAGACTTGTCGTGGAGATGTGATACACTAAAGTCATCTTAAATAACCCCTTGATTTTTTTTTACCTTTGGATATAATTTCAGTCTTATGCAAAAAATAGATAAGATAATCAAGCAGTATAAGGATAAAGAGATTGACCTTATTCAGGTCCTCCACAGCATTCAGAATGAGTATAATTACCTGCCCAAAGAGGCGCTTGAATATGTTTCAAGGGCATTGCATATACCATTGAGCAAGATATACAGTATTGCCACATTTTATGCAGCATTCAGTTTGAATCCGAGAGGTAAACATCTATGCACAGTCTGTATGGGAACTGCGTGTCATGTGCGCGGTGCACCCGCGGTCTTGAATCGTTTTGAGGAAAGATTGGGGATAAATGCTGGTGAAACCACAAAAGACAATCAATTCACACTGGAAACAGTGAACTGCCTTGGTGCCTGTGCCCTTGCTCCTATAGTTGTGATCGATGGTGAATACTATGGACAGACTTCGGTTAATAAGGTTGACAAACTCTTAGGAAAGTATGCCAAAGAAGAAAGAGAAGAGTAAGGGCTACAGATTAGACCTGTTAATCTGTGCAGGCACAGGTTGTGTCTCAAATCGTTCATTCATAGTAAAGGAGGCACTGGAAAAGGAGATCGCCCGCAGGGGACTACAGACAGAGGTCCGGGTAATAGCCACTGGTTGCCAGGGATTTTGCGAACGCGGTCCAATCGTAATTGCCCAGCCTGATGCAATATTCTATCAGAAGGTGACAGAGCAGGATGTGCCTTATCTCGTAGAAGAACATCTGATAAAGGGCAGACCAGCAAAGAAACTAATGTATGTTCCGGATAAAGAGGCACTGCCTATCCCGAAAATGTCAGATATTGGATTTTTCAAACATCAGCGATTGATTGTTCTGCGCAACCGCGGCAGGCTCGATCCAGAGAATATTGATGAATACATTGCATTTGATGGTTATCAGGCACTCCAGAAGGTCCTTACATCTATGAAACCAGAGCAGGTCATTGCCGAGATAAAAAATTCAGGATTGAGGGGAAGGGGAGGAGCAGGATTTACGACCGGGGTCAAGTGGGAGTTGTGTCGTTCTGCACAGGAGCATCCAAAATATATCATCTGCAATGGTGATGAGGGTGACCCGGGTGCATTTATGGATAGAAGTGTGCTTGAGGCAGACCCTCACTCAGTGATTGAGGGAATGCTCATTGGTGCCTATGCCATCGGTGCTCAAAAGGGATTTATCTATGTCCGAAAAGAATATCCCCTCGCGGTAAAAAGGGTGAATATTGCCTTAAAGCAGGCACTAGAATATGGCTTGTTAGGCGAGGACATCCTGGGAACTGGATTCAATTTCTTCATTGATGTGGTCCAGGGTGCAGGCGCATTTGTCTGTGGCGAAGAGACAGCCCTGATGTCTGCAATAGAAGGCAAGGTTGGCAGACCCAGGACCCGGCCACCTTATCCAGTAGAAAAAGGATTATGGGGTAAGCCTACAAATATCAACAATGTTGAGACCTGGGCAAATGTTCCTGTGATAATTCTGCGCGGTGCTGAATGGTTTTCTTCAATCGGCACAGAAAAGAGCAAGGGAACAAAGATCTTCTCACTGGTTGGTAAGACAAACAATACTGGTCTGGTTGAGGTGCCGATGGGTATTACTGTCCGGGAAATAATCTTTGATATTGGTGGAGGAATTCCGAACAACAAAAAGTTCAAGGCTGTGCAGACCGGTGGTCCATCTGGTGGCTGTATTCCTGCCGAACATCTTGATCTGCCCATTGACTACGAAAGTTTGACTGCTATTGGCTCAATGATGGGGTCAGGCGGAATGATAGTGATGGATGAGGATACCTGTATGGTTGATGTGGCACGGTATTTTTTGAACTTTACCCAGCAGGAATCCTGTGGAAAGTGTGTTCCGTGCAGGCTTGGAACAAGGCAGATGGTGGAGATACTCAATCGTATTGTTGAGGGTAAGGGTAAAGAAGGCGATATTAAATTACTTGAGGAAATTGGTAAGAATGTGAAACTTGGTGCTCTTTGTGGCCTTGGTCAGACTGCACCCAATCCTGTGCTCACTACCATAAAGTATTTCAGGGATGAATATGTCGCCCATATCAAAGAAAAGAAGTGCCCGGCACTTGTGTGCAAGGCGCTTATTTCTTATGTGATTGATCCGGATTTATGCACAGGTTGTGTTGCCTGTGCCAAAAACTGTCCGACAAAGGCGATCACAGGCGAGCCGAAAAAAGTGTACAAGATTGACCAATCAAAATGCATAAAGTGCGGAATCTGTCTGAGCGTGTGCCCGCCAAAATTTGGGGCAGTGAAAAAGGTGACACCAGCAATATGAAACCAGTTTCTAAATCCGAAGCACGAAATTCTAAACAAATACAAAATCCAGAATTTCATTACTTGAAACTTTGTTTGGAGTTTCGATCATTGGAATTTAGATATTAGAACTTAGAATCTTATGCGAGCGAAAGCGAGGTTTATTTTCGTATGCTTGAATTGACCATAAACGGCAAAAAGGTTAATGCCAGCAAGGGTGAGACGGTCCTTGAGGTCTGCAGACGTGAAGGGATTCACATCCCTACACTCTGTTACCAGGAAAATCTCACACCTTATGGTGGTTGTCGGCTCTGCGTTGTTGAGGTTGCGGGAAATTCCAGGCCAATGACAGCTTGCACATTACCGGTTCAGGATGGAATGGTGATAAAAACCGATACTCCAATGTTAAAGGAATTACGGAAGTTCACGCTCCAGTTGATACTTTCTGAACATCCTTATTCCTGTCTGGTTTGTGAAAAGACAAAAGAATGTGCGGATTATATGGAATGCATTGAAAAAGAGCCGATCACCTTTGGCTGCAAATACTGTCCAAAAGATGGAGATTGTGAACTGCAAAAACTTGTTGAAGAATTTGGCATAAAAGACCTTCCTTTTCCATTCAGATACCGAAACATACCACTGGAGGATTATGACCCATTCTTTGAGCGGGATTATAATCTGTGTATCCTGTGTGGAAGATGTGTTCGTGCCTGTGCTGAATTGAGGCAGGCTTATGTCATTGACTTCCATCATCGTGGTCCAAAGACCCTTGTTGGCACGGCATTTAATCTACCGCATATAGATGCCTATTGTCAATTCTGCGGTGCCTGTGTTGATGCCTGTCCAACCGGTGCAATGCGTGAACGATATAGCAAACATTTTGAAAAAGGCGAGAAAAGGGTAAAGACCTACTGCGCACTCTGTAGTATGGGTTGCTCAATAAATGCCGAAGTAAAAGGTGATAAGGTCATTAGAGTAGTGCCGGATAGTGAGCCACTATGTGTACGAGGTCGTTTTGGTATCGCACCACT
>CAYQKL010000005.1:0-2052 GCA_964418185.1 uncultured bacterium | reverse complement strand
TAGTGCCGGATAGTGAGCCACTATGTGTACGAGGTCGTTTTGGTATCGCACCACTGGTCAATCACCCCAGGAGGATAACCTCACCATTACTGAAAAGAGATGGTCGCATTGTTGAAGTCAGCTGGGAAGAGGCAGTTGATTATGCGGCAAAAACTCTTAAAGAGTATCAGGGTAAGACCGGTATTATATTTTCTCCTGACCTGACCATTGAGACAATAAATTCCCTTCATACAGTTGCCGAGATAATGGGAGTAGAGGAATTTGGTGCCGAAGTGAGTATCACCAGCAGTTTTGATGAGGTCTGCCTTGACAAAAAGGAGAGGAAGATTGGACTGGTTGTGCTTAATACCGATTTAATAGAAGACTTTTCTGTATTTCTGTTAAGATTGAAAAAGTTTCTGAATGAGAAACCAGTGATAATTACGATTGACCCGGTGCGAACAAGAATTGCTGAACAATCAGATCTCTGGTTGAGAGTCCAGACCGGCAAAGAATGGGAACTGTTGAATCTACTGGTATCGTCTCAGGCGCCTGAAGATTTTGCGGGTGTCAAGAAACAAAATATCATTGAGGCGCGGAGATTGCTTGTGCATAAAGAAGTTTGTGTATTATATAATGCCCATAATCTCCAGAATAACCACGAAAAATGCAACTTGAAGTGCTTTCCTCTGATAAGTAGTTTGAACTATGGATTCCTGACAAAGGCAAATCTGCCCGGGGCTGATGATATAATTAACAATAAAGATATCAAATGTCTGTATTTGATTGGTGCGAGTATTCCAGAGACTATGAAATACGAAAGGGTCATAGTCCAGGATTGTTTTCTGCCTGATTTTGATTTTGACCTGTTTTTGCCTGCCTCAACATTCCTTGAAACAGAAGGTAGTTTTGTTGATATTACTGGGAAGGAAAAGAGATTACAAAAAGTCATTGAGCCAATGGGTAATTCTCTACCTGATGAGTGGATAATAAAGCATATCACTGAACTGATTGATTTTGAAATGGCAAAAAAGGATGAGACTCCTTACCTCAGGAAAAAGGCAGAGGTGCAGAAAGTAGTATTAGATTCAAACCATCCATTTTACCTTATGGTCAGGGAAAACGGATATAGATTCCGCAATAGAACATTGTCGGATATGTTAAAGGGATTTAAGAGGATCCATCCTGATAGATATCTGTGGATAAATCCTGCAGATGCCACAAAACTAAAAATTGAAAATGGTGCGGTCGTGAAAGTGATTGCCACTGATTTTGAATGTCAGGTACAGGTGTTTATTACTGATCGGGTGCAATTAGGTATGGTTCTCGCATATTATAACCCGGGTAAAGGTATGATCAAAGAAGCGGCAGTGAGGATTGAAATTATAGAAGGGGCAAAGAAGGGTAAACAGGGGTGATTTTATGGTTAAGATTTTGAAAAAGGAATTGCTGGTTCCGAATATTCACTATATGGTTCTTGAATCTGATGTGATATATCTGAATGCCCGTGCCGGTGAGTTTGTAGTTGTGCGGGCAGATGAATTTGGAGAACGTATTCCTTTGAACCTTGTTGAATGGGATAACCAGAGTATCAGTGTTGTCTTTATGGAGGTCGGCACATCCACGAGAAAGCTCGGTTCTTTGAAACCAGGTGATACCATTGCAGACCTTGCTGGACCCCTTGGAAAACCTACTGAGATTGTAAATGGAAAAAAGATTCTCTGTATCGGTGGTTGTTATGGAATAGGTGCAATATTGCCGGTTATTCGTATGTTTAAAGAGAATAATAATCAAGTTATTACTGCGATTGAGGCAAGGAGCGATTTTCTCCTTTACTGGCAGGACAGATTAAGAAAATACAGTGATGGGTTCTTTGAGATTACCCGCGACGGTACAAGAGGCTATGCTGGACATATTGATAAGTTCTTAAACGAATTTCTAACAAAAGAGAGGATTGACCTGATTTATGCACAGGGTTGCACATATCTTACCTATCTGGTATCACAGGCAACAAAGCAATCCGGAACAAAGACCATTGTGGGTTTGAATCCCATAATGATTGATGCGACAGGA
>CAYQKL010000004.1:0-94886 GCA_964418185.1 uncultured bacterium | reverse complement strand
CCGGTCAATCTTTCTTTATATGATGTAACTGGAAGATTGGTTCGTGTGCTGGTCAATGAGATTCAGAAAACAGACTTTTATAAAAATAACTTTAACCTTCCACATTTCGTCATTTCGTTAATTGACAAAATGATAAAATGAGAAAATGAAAGAGACTAAAGTAGAGATCCTGATTATTATCAGGGTATATTTTAGTCCTGTGAAGACTAAATTGTCATTGTGAGAGATGAAGTATTGACTGTACCATTAATATATTTATAATGTTATATTAAGGAGGTATGAAATGGTTGGTGCATATCTTTTGATCAATACCGAAACCGGAATGGAATCCGCGGTCGTTGAGGCATTGAATAAGATCAATGGTGTGAAAAACGCGCATGTTGTTACTGGACTCCATGATGCAATCTGTTATGTAGAAGGCAAAGACCTGGGCGAGGTCAAGAACATCATCGTCTCAAAGATCCGAGGTGTAAAGGGCATTCAGCGCACCGTAACCTGCATTGCTATTGATGTAAGCAAGTAGACTATGCTTTTCTAACAGCCCCGCCTATCATATAGTCGGGGCTGTTCTGCTAACAACCAGCCTCACTCTTGAACAATAACTGACTGATTCGCCTGAAGAACCGATATCAATCCTTGGTGGTTTAATAACAATCCCAATTATTGGAAGCAATTAGAGCGTAAGAACAAAAAATAAAATTACCATAATTGCGGCAAGAGAACCAATAATTAAACTTCTATGGTATACTTCAGTTCGTAACCAAAACCTCTCAAATTCAATCCAAGGAGTTTATGACTGAAAACAAAAATAATAAAAAGAACTATGAAATTTAACCAAACATAAATTCGGGCATGTAAATCTGGGGCAGGAGATTGATTAAGTTGTTGTAGATCGCTAAGAAGAAAAACAGAAAATAACCCATATTAAAAAATCTCTAAAATCCTGATAATGACAATTATTACCATCTTCCAGGAATCTTTGTATTGCAAAATTTGCACCTATCCCTTCTTAAATTAAGAGCCCTTATGTCATATCCTTTTCTTTCAATAATTATCTTCTTGCAATGCGGACAATAGGTACTCTCCTCTTTCATCCCCGGGACATTGCCAATATAAACATAAGATAAGCCTATTTCTCTGGCGATCTGTGCGGCTTTCTGTAGTGTCTCAACTGGTGTGGGAGGAAGATTCGGTAATTTATACCGGGGATAAAATCTTGAAAAATGAACGGGCACTTCTCTACCCAGTTCATCTTTTATCCACTGGCACATTTGTTTGATCATACTCTCAGAATCATTCTTTGTTGGAATTATTAAATTTGTAATCTCTAGCCAGACATTATTCTTTTTCAATCTTTTGAGTGTATTCAAAACTGGCTCTAAACTACCACCGGTTATGTCATTATAAAAATCCTCGCTAAAGCCCTTGAGATCAACATTAGCACCATCAAGATATGGTATCAAATCATCCAGTGGTTTCTGGTTAAGATAGCCATTTGAATGATACATATTGAGTATGCCGTTACTGTGCGCCAATTTGGCAATATCCAGCATATATTCATAGAATATTGACGGTTCAGTATAGGTATAAGCAATGGTTGGAGTCTTATATTGCAATGCAAATTCAACCATTTTTTCAGGAGGTATCTCCCCATTTTCTGTTTGCTCGGGGCTCGCCTGAGAGATCTCCCAGTTCTGACAGTTCTTGCAAGTGAAATTACAGCCAGCAGTTGCCAGTGATAATGCAGTAGTGCCCGGTAAAAAATGAAAAAGTGGTTTCTTCTCTATAGGATCAATATGAAGCGAACAGGGATTGGAGTGGACAAGTGTATAATAATCACCATCAATATTTTTTCGGGTGCGGCAGAAACCCTTGTTGCCATTGGCAACAACACACTCTCGCGGGCAGAGCAGGCATTGAACTCTCTTACCCTTCAGTTTTTTGTAAAACAAGGCAGGAGCTGGTTTAATATAACCTGGTACAAATTTTAGCACCTGTGCAGAGACTGGTTTGACAAGATTTTCTACAAAAATTCCACCGATTGTAATTATCGCCAGATCCTTCAGAAATTCTCTCCTGGTTATGGGTCCTTCAAAAAATAGCATGTTAGATTATAGTAAACAATTGACCAATGTCAATCCAAATCTTATCAAAAATCCTTGTGGAAGATGAACAAAACTCTGTAAAAGACCTTGACCAAGGAGGAAAATGAATTATAATACTATTATGACTAAGATAAACAGAATCAAATCAATGGTAATTTTTTTGATCTTTATTGTCGGGATCGCCAGTACCCAATCCTACAATTTTAAATTAGGGACCGGCGCCAGGAATATTATCTTTAAATCACCAGAAGATCTTATTAACAAACCTCAACACCTTATTTATCGCACAATTGACTCCATCCCTGCACCACCTGGTGAAATGAAAATGGGATTGGCAGAACAGGGTAGCTATCTTTGGATCTTTACCAACAATACTGATTCCTGCTCTATTTTCTACAAAATCAGAAAATCTGACGGCGCAATTGTCCGACAATTTAATTTTCCTGATACTACGACCCGATACAATATCGGTCTTACGATGATAGATAACCACTTATACACGAGCGAGTTCTTCCCTGTAAGCGGAAATGTCCACATTCTTGATACACTCGGAAATCTCGTAAGAACTTTTAATACAGGATATGATACAAGGGGGCTTGCCTGGGATGGAACATATCTATGGGCAACTGAAGCAGATTCTCAGTCAATTTTCAGAATGGATACCATTGGTCATATATCTGCAGTCTTCAAGAACAATGGCGATATTCAATGGTTTATGGATATTACCTGGGATGATTACGATAGCACACTCTGGGCTAATGACGATGCCTTTGTCCTGGATATTAATGAATTATCTGTTGCATCGTCGCCCTTCTTCGTAATCCAGAACTTTGACCACCCTTCATCCCAGACCGATATTCCTGAAGGAATCACCTATGCTTCTGAATCGGACGGTGGTTACCTATATACAAGTTCGGCTTATTCTGCATTTATCTGGAAGATCAAGGTTCATGATGGCAGCATTGCCGAAAAAAACCCTGGCTATGAAAGCACAACCCAATTTGGACCGATTACTCCGACTACATTCACCGAGTATCTATGGATTTGTTATAGTACTCCAGACCAGCAGCATATCAGAATTACGGTCTACGGAGTTGATGGCAGAAAAGTCAATCAGATAATAGACGGTTTTGCGACAGGAGGAGTGCATAAAATTGTATGGAATGGCAGGGATATCAACAATAACATACTACCTCCGGGTATTTATTTTATTGAATTTAAATCAAAGAATTTCAGCGCTGGCGCAAAAGTGATTAAACTACGATAGAATACAATTGATCCCAAAAAAAATCACTTCGCCAATCTTTATCTCCAATCCTTTACCTACCCAGCCTTTATTAAAGGCAAGAGTGATGGTACAACTACCTCTTTGTCCTTTTGAATGGTCAGTTTCTTTATCCATTTGTACCATTTTTCTGGGAGCATCTGACTCGCTGAAATTCCGGTTTTCAGAATTATTGGGGCAATTTCACAATCTTTAATCACACCCTGCTTATTCATAAGAAAGAGAAGAAGCAAAAACACAAAGCAAAAAAATATCGCCTTTACTAATCCCAGGGCGCCACCCATTAATCTATCAAATACTCCAAGTGGAGTAAGATGGATTATCTTAGAAATTATTCTTCCCGTGATTGAAACAACAAGCACCGTGCCGATAAATATCAGCAAAAATGCCAGGAACCTTGTCATTCTCAATCTTTCTGCATATTCAAGCGCAACAAATATTCCGAGGATAATGCCGGCAAGGTCAAAAATACCTCTAATAAATCCCGAAATCAGACCCTGAATAATAAGCCCCACGATCAAAATCAAAATAACAATATCAACCCAGCACATCATTAAATTATAGATAATTTTGTTCTTATGTCAATCTTGACATACCAGAAAATTTTGTTATAATAAAATCGTGATGGATAATTCATCTACCCGCAGAATCAAATTTGTTGATTTCTTTGATGTCACAGATATCAACCCATATTATAAATTGCTCTTCAAAAATATTAACGCAATAATCTATATTATTGACCGAAAGGGAAGATTGATATATTTAAATGACTTCGCAGAAAAAATATCCCATTATAAACTTAAGGAACTTCTGGGCAGACATTTTCTACATATTGTCGCACCCGAATCACGGGAAATTGCAATTAAGACCTATAAAGAGCAATTATCAGGAAAAAATATAAAACCCTATGAACTTGTTGTGCTTGATAAGGATGGCGCAAAAATCCACTTAAAAACAAGTGAGCATATAATATTCAGGGAAGGCAAGGTCCAGGCCGTGATGGGTATTGCTACTGATATTACTGAACACAAGGAACTCACAATTGAACTTTCAAGGATGATCAAAGAACTCTATCTCTTACAGCAGATAAGTCAGGAATTATCATCCATCCTTGACCTTGAACTTTTGCTGCAGCATATCGTAAGACACCTGAAAGAGAGCCTCAACTATGAAAGGGCAGCAGTCGCATTGATTGATGGAAAAACAAATGAACTGGTGGTGCGTGCGGCTGAAAAACCCTATGCCAGGAAAATTCAGGCAAGACTCAGACTCAAACTCGGTCAAGGAATAACCGGCCATGTAGCCCAGACCGGCAAGCCATATATTGCCAATGATGTTTCCAGAAATCACCATTATCATATCTTTGACAAAAAGACCAAGTCAGAGATTGCTGTGCCATTAAAGATTGGCGAGAAAACCATCGGCGTAATAAATATTGAAAGTTATAAGAATGATATATTTACAGAGAAAGATTTAGAACTGCTGACTCTGGTCGCAAATCAGGCGTCAGTTGCAATTCAAAATAGTCAATTATATTCTTCACTCAAACAGAGTTATCTTGATAGTATCAAAACCCTCGTATCAGCGATAGAAGCAAAAGACCCATACACCTCAGGACATTCTGAAAGGGTTAGAAAATATGCCCTGAAGATTGCGAAAAAATTAAGACTGAATCCTAAACAGATTGAAGAACTTGATTACGCAGGCTATCTGCACGATATTGGAAAAATTGGTATAAGCGATTCTCTGTTGACCAAACCCAGTCCACTCACAAAAGAAGAATATGAAGTAGTGAAAGAACATCCCAGAATCGGACATAACATACTTATGCACGCCCGACATCTTGCCGGTGCCTGCGAGATAATCCGTTTTGAACACGAAAGATATGATGGCACTGGCTACCCCAATGGCTTAAAGAAGAATGAGATCCCCATTGGCGCAAAGATTATTGCTGTGGCTGATGCCTATGATGCTATGACCACAGACCGACCGTACCGCAGGGCATTGAGCAAAAATGAAGCAATTCGCCGGATAAAAGAATGTAGCGGCACACAATTTGACCCGAAGGTTGTCAAAGCCTTCTTAGAGATATTGGGTAAAAAATAAATCTGCAGGACCTATTTTATCCACTCAATATCTTTTATTTTTATATCAGTTTCATCGATGTTACCAACGATAACAAGACAGAAATCATCCGGATGCAGGTATTTCAACCCTGATTCTCTTATATCTTCTATTGTAACTGCCGAAATCATCTTACCAAACCTATCTGCATAATCAAGGCCCAGTCCTTCAATTTCAACCCGTGTAATAAAATTTGTCATTTCCCGATAGGTATCAAAGGTTAAAGGGAAATTTCCCATATAATAGTTTCTTACCCTACCAAGTTCTTTATCACTGACATCGCCACTAATGCGGGTCATTTCCCGGACAATCAACTCTGTTGCCTCATTTGCCGATTCATTCTTGGTCTGGGCAGCGGCAACAAAATAACCACCGTAATTGAAACGGTCAAAGAAAGAATAGACACTATAAGCCAACCCACGCTTTTCCCGAATCTCTGTTGCAAGTCTTGAAGTTAAACCTGAGCCACCGAGGATATAATTCATCATTCGAGCAGGTAACCAATCTGGAATCCTCCTGTTAGGTCCTAAAAAACCAAGAAAAATATATGATTGAGATATATCACGTTTGATTACCATCCCTCTCTTACCTTCTAATTTTGGCAATGAAGATGAAAATGGGGGAATATCTTTTTTCTGCCAGTTTGCGAAATATCTATCAATCAATATTTTGATTGAATCCCCCTCAAAATCACCAACCAGCACAATAAATGCGTTGTTCGGCGCATAGTACTGTTTGTAAAAATCTTTTAAATCAGTGCTTTCAATGTAGTTTACTGTTGTATCAAATCCGAGAGGATCATGGTTGAGTGGATGCTCACCAAAAATCAGTTTGCGAAATGAAACCTGTCCCACATAGAACGGGTCGTCCATTTGACTTGAAATTTCAGAATATGTCTGCCGCTGGAGTTTCTTCAATTCCAGGAGATTGAAAGCAGGCATCTGCACACATTCTGACACAATTTCAAGTAACATTGGTAGGTCCTTACTCAAACATCGTCCTGATATTTCAACATAGTCTTCCTGTGTGCCTATATCCAAACTCGCGCCGAGATATTCAATCCTTTTCAGCAATTCATCGCCCGTATGCAAGGTAGTTCCCCTCAATAACATCCTGGCAGTCAAATTCGCAAGTCCCTCTTTGCCTTTTGGATCATAAACACTACCTGCTTTGATAATAACCTTTACTTCAACCATCGGTATCTTATGCGCTTCACTGAACAAGATTACAAGACCATTGTTGAGGCTATCCTTCGCAATAGAAAGACAAAAGACAAAATTGACTGCTGTGAGCAAAATCAAGACAACCTGATTACTGAATCTCATGCTACCTCCTTGGTAATAGGTAACCAACGGTCCTGTTATCTTCAGTAAAATATTGATTTGCAACCCGCACAATTTCATCTTTTGTAATCAAAGGAAGCTTTTCTGGATACAAATTGATGAGTCGCCAGGAACCACCAATGATCTCCAGAGTTCCAATTGTAAAACCTATACCAGTAGGTGAATCCTGACGAAAAACGAATTGGGCAAGTGCCTGGTTCTTTGCCCTTTCAATTTCTTCGTTAGATAGATCACCTCTCTTAAGTCTTTCAATCTCGTTATGAATTTCTCTCTCAAGTGTTTCAATTTCTATGCCAGCCTGAGGAATTCCAAAGATAAAAAAAGTTCCATCATATTTTGAAAAAGAGGTATAAGTTGATAAATTTGTTGCCACACCCTTTTCCCGTACCAGTATATTTTCAAACCGTGATGATTTTCCATAAGAAAGAATTTTATTTATCACATCAAGGGTATAGACATCAGGGTCACCAAGTTTCACAGTGCGATAATTTATTACCAGTGCAGGAAAGTTGACATCCTTATAAATCTTAAATCTTCTTTCACCATTTTGAGGCGGCTCCGTATATTCACTCTCTTTTACAGGCTTTCCCTTGATCTTACCATAATGCTTTTTTACCAATTCTATCGCCTGTTCCCTATCCACATCTCCACTGATAACGACTATTGCATTTGAAGGGTTGTAGTATTTCTTGTACCATTTGTAAACATCGTCGCGGCGAATATTCTGGATATCAGCCATATAGCCGATGACTGGATTACGATATGGATGATAGAGATAGGTCAAAAGATCAACGTTTTCGAAAAGGCTGCCATAAGGATCATTCTCACCAAGCCTTCGTTCTTCCATCACCACACCCTTCTCTGGTATGAATTCTTTCTCAGCAATTAGCAGATTCTGCATCCGGTCTGCTTCCAGCATCAATTCAAGTTCATAACGGTCTTTATAGAGATTTGCCCAGTAAACAGTCTGATGGGTTGAGGTAAAGGCATTCTCTTCCCCGCCGGCTTCGTCAATAATTCTATCATATTCTTTTGGACCATATTTTTTTGTTCCCCTGAATGCCATATGTTCAAGGAGATGTGAAACACCGGTCATTCCGTGTGGTTCATTATATGAACCAACACGATAATGAACCTGGGTAGCAACGACCGGCGCAAAATGGTCTTCGTATATCAAGACCTTCAGCCCATTATCAAGATTGTATTCATAGACCTGAATGGTCTGGAATGAGAATAAAAATATAATAAAATTCAGCAGCATATTCCTCCTTTCTTAGTGAAAGTATAGCAAAAAAATTAGTGAAGTCAATCCACGATATAGGATGCATGATACAAAGTACAGGATAATTCTTTGATTTATGATTTATGATATGAGAAGCCAATTTATCTTTGGTGTTTGTAGTGGTCAAGCTTGCTTGACTTAATTGAATTTTGCAGAGTAAACTCTGCCACTACTATTAATACCGAAATTTCAGGTTTTTATCTTTAACTGCCCTCAATTGCCACCAATTGCCTTCTTCCTCTCTACTCTCTACTTGCTACTCGCTACCCTATCTTAGAAGTATTACCTTCTCATTCTTTTTAAATCCTTCGGTTTCCAATCGGACAAAATAGACTCCTGGAGGAACTCTGCGACCCAAATCGTCTTTTCCGAACCAAATAACTGATGATTGGTAATTGGTTAAATTGCTAAATTCTTTGACGGCCTTACCCGCTACATCATAAATCTTCAAATTTATATCCGGTATCTGGTATCCGGTATCATGTATCGTGTAGCTGATTATCAATCTTTCTCTGAATGGATTCGGATTCACAGACAAAACAAATCCTTCAGAGATTTTCTGCCCTTCTTCCTCACTAATACCCACACCAACATTTGCCTTTGCAAGAGAGGAGTATTCGCCCCAGCCCCTGGTATTGTAGCCACGGACATAATAGTAGAACTCACCATTAGCATGATTTGTGAATGTGTATGCAGTATCAGTTATACTATTGGAAATGGTATTGACATTACCAAACAGACAGACCGGGCGAATATCATCAACATAAAAACCACCATTGAGTGTATTACCATCGGTCATTGAACGAAAACGGAAATAGACCGACTTACCAAGCCAGTTTGCCAGTGAATATGCCTTGCGCACCCAGGAAGTCTGGGTTCCAGTAAACCTCATCGTATCAAGATTGAACCACTCCTTTGTATTCTCAGAAACCTCAGCAACCGCAACATCATAATTGTTCTCAAGATTATAATAACACCAGAAGGTAAAAGAATCACCTGGTTGGACAATATAAGGATGTAAGGTCCGGGCAGCATTGTTCATATTATCTGTATTTCCGGAAAATAAACTATATGAACCTGAATGGTGCTGGGTGGTCACACGGGTAAACCCCTGCAAAACCCAGCGATCAGAACCGGATTCAAGGCTGTCTGTCTTCACATTCGGATTTGAAAGTTCAACGAGTTCCCATTGGGTAGGATGGTTTTCTCCTGGATTTACTGGGTGCCATCTCATTGTAAAATTCTGACCCACATTACCGATTGTATATATCTGGGGTGGTGCAACCCTTGGCTCAACAAGTGGACCAATCGAATCCCTGCACAACTGAGCAAGGTATTTTAATGCTTTGAAATTCTCATAGAATATCGGATCAAGCTGGGAGGTACTCTGATAAAATGTAGTTCCGATCTCAGTCGTATAAGAAAGGTTCGCAATCCCGCCAATCCAGTGGTCCCAGGAATACAACCAGTCAATACTACCACCACTTACAGAATAGAGAATTTCAGGGATCTGGCCGGGGGTATATGTTCCACCACCAAGTTTATTTACCATTCCTGCCATCCGAGTACCCCACCTGGCACAGACAACACCATCCGGAATATCATTTGTTGTCCAGCCCCAACCCCACATCAATAATTCACTATAACTGTGATATGACATATAAGCGTGGATAATCTTAGACCTTGCATACTGGGTTAGAGCCTGTATCTCATTTCCTGAGAATGCATAAGCACCGCAGAATGTCTCCTGTGATGGATAATGGGTTGCCTTGCCTCCGTCAACAGCACCCCAATCTCCTGGTAGGTCACCACTGCAACCTGCGTAATTCCGATTCGGGTCCGTGCCCGTTGCACCACCGAATGGCTCACGATTCTTACGCCAGCTAAGTTGTCCAGGATAATCATAAACATAACCATCAACATTTATCACTGGAAAGGCATAGATCTCTATGTTATCAACGATCTGACGAATCTCATTATTTGAAGAATAGACTTTGGTGATTGAATCGCAGAATTTATATACTACATAAGGCGTTGCCCATTCCCGGGCATGGTGTGTTCCATCTATCAAAAAACCGGGCTCAGTCGGGTCTTCATAACTCGGATTATCCGAAATCTTCACACCATAAATCCATCTGTTTTGATAGGTCCTTACCGGCAATGAATCAAGCTTACAGATCGAAGAATAATTCTGTGCCATCGTCCTCATCATCTGAACATACTGGTCATAACTGTAATACTGACCCGTTAACTTATCCTTCTCCAGTTCCAGACTATAAATCTGAACCTCGTAAGGCAATCCTGACGCAATTATTTTGTCCATTGTATTGCGGTCAGCAACAATATCATACCATTCATTGGCTCTACCAGCAGCAATATCAAGGTCGTATTTGGGTGATATCCTTGCAAGGTCATTCCATTTGCCATAGACCCTCACCACCATTGTCTGGGCAGTCATAATGCCTGCCACCAGTAATAGGACCAACCAAAAACGCTTCATTGAACCCCCTTTTTCTATATAAAATTATAACATAAAATAAAGAAAAATCAAGAGGTAATTTTGACATAAGTCTTGATCATAGGTTTTCTCAAAGATGAGAGGATAAAGAGAAGATGTATGAACATCAAGAAAAATTCATTGACATATAAAAAATTATGTTTATAATTACAGCCTATAGGTCAACCTAAGGAGGACTATAATGAAAAAATTTGAACTGAAACCTGAACAATTGAGATGGCAATGCAAACCAGAATTTCTAAAGTTCAAGACAAGTGAGGAGTTGAGCCTGTGTGAAGGCATAATTGGTCAACCCAGGGCAATTGAGGCAATAAAATTGGGTTTGAATGTAAAATATCCGGGATATAACATTTTTATTACCGGTCCAGTAGGAACGGGTAGAACCACTGCAATCACAAAACTGCTTGAAGAACTGAAGACAAAAAAAGACCGGTTACAGGACCTTTTGTATGTCAATAATTTCAAAAATCCTGATTTACCAAAACTCATCACCGTTGATGCCGGAATGGGTAGAATATTAAAAGATGATATGGAACGTTTGATATATCAATTAAAGATGAACATCCCCCAGGTATTTACCAGTGAAGAGTATCAGAAGAGAAAACAGCAGGTTGTCAACAAATATGAAATGGAGCAACAACGCTTAATAAGCGATTTTGAGAAAAAGGTTGAAGAAAAGGGATTTAAACTGGTACAGGTGCAGATGGGACCATATGTTCGACCTGCGATCCTGCCCATAATTGAGGACAAACCAAGAAACTTTGAAGAACTTGACCAATTGATCTCTGAGGGGAAACTTGAACCGCAAAAATTGGAAAAGATCAAAGAAGAGATACAGAAATTAGAACAGGAAATGGGAGCGATATATTCAAAGACGAAAGAAAACCAGGATGCGTTGAATGAAGAACTGGCAAACTTGAATGAGTGGATCGTGAAGCCACTGGTGGACCATCTCATTGATGAAATCAGAAAAAAATTCAATCACAAGAAAATAGATGAATATCTTGATGAGGTGTTTGCCGAAATTCTGACCAACCTTGAGCGATTTCTGAAGAAAGAAACAAGGTCGGATGAATTCCGACAGTTTGATGTAAATCTTCTGGTTGACAATAGTGAAACAAAGAGTGTCCCAATTATTTTTGAGACCGCACCAACCTTTAAAAATCTTTTTGGCACGATTGAAAGGTATTCACCGGCTCCAGGTGTCTTCACAAGTGATTTCCTCAATATCAAGGCTGGCTCATTTTTGCGTGCCAACGGTGGTTATCTGGTGATAAATGCGTTTGATGCCCTGATCGAACCAGCAGTCTGGCAGACATTGAAAAGGGCACTGCGTAATGGTGTAGTGGATATTCAGGTCTTTGACCCCTTTTATATTTTTTCAACTTCCGCGCTCAAACCCGAACCGATTTCAATTGATCTAAAGGTGGTGATGATCGGCAATGAATGGCTCTACTATCTTCTCTATTATAATGATGAGGACTTCAAAACCATCTTCAAGGTAAAGGCTGATTTTGATACTGAAATGGATAAGGACATCAAGAATATAAATGATTATGCATCGTTCATAAAATCAATCTGCCAATCTGAGAAGTTATTGCCCTTCAGTAAGGAGGCAATTGCCGATATCATAGAATACGGCGTAAGACTTGCTGGCAGAAAAGATAAGATCTCCACACGATTTCATATAATTGCAGACATTATCCGGGAGGCTGATTACTGGGCGCGGCACAAGAAAAAAGGGAGTATCAATACTGAAGATATAGAAAAGGCAATAGAGGGCTGGCGCAAAAGAGTAAATATGTATGAAGACAAGATTCAGGAATTGATAAAAAAAGATATCTTGATGATTCAAACAAAAGGCAGGGCAGTTGGACAGGTAAACGGACTATCTGTATATCAACTTGGCGATTATGCTTTTGGCAGACCCACAAAGATCACTGCAAAAACTTCAGTAGGCAGGGCAGGTATAATCAATATTGAAAGAGAGGCAAATCTTGCAGGCAGAACATTCAACAAGGGTGTTCTCATTATCTCCGGATTTCTGCGCTCAAGATATGCCCAGGAAATACCTCTTTCTATGGATGCAACATTAGGCTTTGAACAATCATATAGTGAAATTGACGGAGATTCCGCATCCAGCGCCGAAATATATGTAATTCTCTCAGCCCTTTCAAATGTACCGCTGAATCAGGGCATTGCAGTCACCGGTTCAGTGAACCAAAATGGTGAGATACAGCCCATTGGTGGAGTCAATGAAAAGATCGAAGGATTCTATGAGGTCTGCAGGGCAAAGGGTCTAACTGGTAATCAGGGAGTGATTATTCCAAAAAGAAATGTGAATGACCTGATGCTAAAACAGGAAATAATTGAAACAGTGAAGAAAAGAAAATTTCATATTTATGCCATACAGACAATAGATGAAGGTTTAGAAATATTAACGGGGATAAAGGCAGGAAAGCGCACCAGGACTGGTTTTGAGACAAATAGTATCAATTATCTTGTTGAAAAGAAATTAAAGGATTACGCTGAGAAGATGAAGGGATTAGAAAAGGACAAGAAAAGACAGAATAAAAATAAGAAGAATTAAAAAAAGGGGGGCAGGAAGCCCCCTTTTTTTTACTTAAGTCTGAATGTCGCAGGTTTGGTCTTTTTGAAGATTTTAGGATTTCGTTTGATCGTAATATAGACTGAACGCTCGGGCTCTTTTCTGTGGAATCTGTAACCCCGAGCCTTCAATCTCTTTGTAATCTCACGATAGTGCATTGGTTTTTTGCTTTTCTTCAAAATATCAATCATCAACATCTTGATCGTGAGTCTTTTCTTTTTTCCTGCCTTCTTTTTTGGTTTCTTCATATTTTCCTCCTTCTAATTTTTTAATGCACCCGATAACATATTAAATGACAACATTTATTAGTTTATTGGGTACATAGATTACTTTCTTTATTTGTTTATTATCGGTATGGCGACTTACTCGCTCATCCGCAAGGGCAAGAGATTTTATCTTTTCTTCATCGGTATCTCTGGGAATATCAATATGACCCCGCACCCTTCCATTCACCTGTAGCACAATGCTAATATGATCTTCAGTTAGATAATCGGGGTCATAATCAAGCCACTTCTGGGTCATTAAACTGCCTTCATTGCCAATTCTGAACCAGAGTTCATCTGCAAGATGGGGCGCAAATGGGGAAAGAAGATTGACCAGGGCAAAAAGCCCATAGCCAAAATATTCATCGCGTTTCTTGTATTGATACAGTTCATTTAGCAATTCCCAGAGTGCTGCAATTGCAGTATTGAATTTGAAATTTTCGAGGTCTCCTGAAACGCGTGCGATTGTCTGATTGATCTTAATATAGAGTTTTTTCTGTGTTGGACTTTCAGGTCGCATAGAAGGTTTCTTTATCAAAAGATTCTTGTTTTCCATAACGATTCTATAGACGCGTTCAACAAACCTCTGCGCACCGGTTACCCCTTCATCACTCCACTCCATATCCCGCTCAGGCGGAGCTGCGAATAATATGGTAAGACGGGCAACATCTGCTCCGTGTTTTTCTACAAAGGGGCCGACCGGAACAGCGTTACCCTTGGATTTGGACATCACCTCACCAGCTTTTAACACCATACCCTGGGTGAACAAATTTGTTGCCGGTTCATCAACTGGTATATAACCGGCGTCATACAGCACTTTCGTAAAGAAACGAAAATAGATGAGATGTCCTGTAGCATGTTCAATACCACCTATATACTGATCGATAGGGAGCCATTTTCGGGCATTCTCCATCGAACAAAATTCCCTCCCGTTCTTGGGGTCTAAATAGCGTAGAAAATACCAGGAAGAACACACAAATGTATCCATTGTGTCAGGGTCACGAACTGCTGGACCTGCGCATTCCGGACAGCTGGTGTTGATAAATTCACTAACTGCGGCAAGGGGCGATTTTCCCCTTGGTATGTAATCCTTTATGTGCTCGGGAAGCAATACCGGTAAATCCTTTTCCGGCACCGGCACAATGCCGCACTTTTCGCAATAGATAATAGGAATGGGAGCACCCCAGTACCGCTGTCTGGAAATCAACCAATCCTTGATCTTATAGTTCACCGCGTTTCCACCTAAATTCTTTTCCTTTAGATATTCGGTCACTGCCTTTATACCCTTCTCAGAGTCCAAACCAGTAAATTCCCCGGAATTTATCATTATCCCGTAATCAACAAAGGCATCTTCCATTTTCTTCGGGTCAAGATCACTTCCTTCTGGCCTGATTACAACCTCTACAGGTAGATTATACTTGCGTGCGAACAAGAAGTCCCTTGAATCATGTGCAGGCACACCCATTACCACACCACTGCCGTATTCAACGAGAACATAATCCGCAACAAATACCGGAATTTCGCGGCCATTTATCGGATTTATTGCATAGACCCCGGTGAAAACACCGTCCTTTTCTTTTTCTGCACGTTCCACAATGCTCTTATGCGATGCCTCCTGGATATAGGTCCGCACAGCTTCTTCATATGCCGAGCCTTTTATGAGTTGTTCAAGTACAGAATTTTCTGGTGCTACAGAAATGAAAGTAACACCATATATGGTATCAGCACGGGTAGTAAAAACCTCTAATTTTATTTCTGAGTTTTTGACAGAAAAGACGATATTGGTGCCCTCGCTCTTACCAATCCAGTTTTTCTGCATCTGCTTCACCCTCTCGGGCCAACCCTGTAGTTTTTCAAGATCTCTTAATAGTCTCTCTGCATAGTCAGTAATTTTGAAAAACCATTGATTCAATTTTCTGCGTTCAATCGGTGATTTGCAATTTGAGCGATAACAATGCCCATCAACCACCTGTTCATTTGCAAGAACGGTCTGACAGCCCGGACACCAGTTTACATAGGCTTCTTTCTTATAGGCAAGCCCAAGTTTATACATCAACAAAAACATCCATTGAGTCCATTTATAATAATCAGGCAAGCAAGTAATAATCTCCCGTTCCCAATCATAACTTATTCCCAGCATTCTTAACGATTCATCCGAAATAGTGATATTATTCATCGTCCACTCGCGAGGATGCACTCCGATTTCAATTGCCCGATTTTCAGCCGGCAAACCAAAGGCATCCCAGCCAAACGGGTGCAATACATCAAAGCCCGTACGTTTCTTGAAACGCGCAATTACATCACCAATAACATAATTTTTACAATGACCCATATGGATGTCCCCGGATGGATAGGCAAACATCACGAGGTCATAATATTTTTTCCCAGGATTATCATTTGTAGCAAAAAGACCATTTTCACACCAGTATTTCTGCCACTTTTTCTCTACAGATTGATGCTCGTACTGCCTTTGTCTTGAATCCATTACCTTACTATCAACTTCCTGCTAAAATTTCTGCGCCGCATTTTTCGCAATACCAGGAATCAGGCGGATTTACATACCCACATTTAGGGCATGCAATACCTTCATCTTTTTTTTCACTTGTTATCTTTTTCTCAGCCGGTTTTTCTTCTGACTCAAGCAACGCATTTGTTTCTACAAGAAGTTCATCGAGTTTCTTAACCTCATCGGGTAATTTTTCTTCAAGAATATGTTCATCAATTGTCAATTCCTCAACTTTTTCTTCAGCCTCTGGTATGGTTATAACCTCCTCTTCCTTCACCTCAAATTTCTCTGGTTCTTCCTCAATTCCAACCAACCCTTCACACCACTTTATTCGTTCCTCCAGGTTCTTGATCCTTTCAGCAACACTGGCAAAATTTTCTCTTGCTTCACTTTCCAATTCCCTGTATTTATCCTCACTATATTCACCAATTGAATATCTGAGTTCAATCTCCTCCAATTGCAATTTCAATTCCTTGTGCTTCTGTGATAAGTCTCCGATCTCATTCTTGAGCCGCTCCATTTCCATTTTCACCAGTTCCCGATTCTGTGCAATGCTCTCGTCCAGTTTTTTCAATTTTACTTCATAGTCGTGCTTTACTTTCAAATAGACCTCGTGACTTACCACGTTCTTTTTCTCCTCAATTTTTTCCAATTTGCTGAGCAGATCGTTCCGCTCTGTCTCAATCGCCTTTAGTTTTTCAATATTATTTTCCATAAATTGCTCCTTTATCAAAAATACCCAAATTTTTAATGAAAAAAATCTCCAGCAGGGTTTCCGCAAAATCCGAACCTGATTTCAAGCGATTATCAATTCGCAACAACTCTCCAGCAAGATATCTAAATGATTTCTCATCGGACTTCAAGGCATAACTGCGCAACATACGACCAAGCGCATCAATGATAATCATCGGGCTTCTAATATAAGGTTTCAGTTCAATAAATTCTTCAATTGTCCTGATGCGATGCTGGAAAAAATCATTTGCCAGATGATAAGCATCATAATCACTTAACCCCCGTGAGATCTCTTTTACCTCACTCAAACCCAGTTGCTTCGCTTGAAAAAGATAGTTCTCAATCTTTTGAATCTCGTTCTTCATCCCGGTAATATCATTGGAAAACTCTTCTTTTAAATAATCAACAACTTCCGAAGATCCTTTTAAACCGAGTGAATCCATCTTCTTTGTAATCCATTTGCCAATTGTAGCCTCATCAGGCAAGAGGGTTATACGCTGCGCGCCGGGAAATAGTTCAAGAGTTTTTTTGTAATTATCGCCATACCGATTCTTTGTGCTTTTCTTATCTGTCTGATAAACCATCACCAGACAACTTGATGACGGGATATGGCGAAGCATTAGAGCAAATTCCTTCAGATTACTATAATTCTCCTTTTCAATATTCTTAAGGACAATTATCCTTTTTGATGATACAAAAGGTGCAGTCAAAATCTTGTTAATAATATCAGCATATTCACATTCCAGAATTGAACAACTTTCAAAATCAAATGATTCATCCACATTGATCGCCTTTTTAATATCGTTAATTGTGTTATTAATGAGCAAAGGTTCATCACTTACCAAAAAGTAGTGGTTGTGAATTATTCCTTTCTTCAGTTGTTCTTTCAGTTCTTGCTCAATCATACTATTATTCTACACAAAATTCTCAAACTGTCAAGCAAAAAAGTAACATTGTAACAGGTGTTGACTTTTCATTGTTAACGGATAAAATTACTATATGGTTGGTATCGGCTATGATATTCACAGACTCGTAGAAAATCGTCCCCTGTATCTTGGGGGTATAAAAATAGATTTTCCCCAGGGATTGCTGGGACACTCTGATGGCGATGTCTTAATTCACGCAATATGTGATGCGCTTCTGGGAGCAGCAAACTTGGGTGATATTGGCAGCCATTTTCCGCCTGAGGATAAAAAGTACAAAGACATATCAAGTCTTAAACTCCTGAAGAAGGTAGCAGAATTCCTGAAGAACTCAGGCTTTTTTACAAAAAATATTGATGCAGTAGTTATTGCAGAAAGACCAAAAATCCTGCCCTATGTTCCCGAAATGAAAAGACAAATTTCTCATTCACTATCAATAAGCATAGACCATATCTCAATAAAAGGAAAGACCAATGAAGGTATCGGTGAGATTGGCGAAGGTAAAGCTATTGCTGCCCTGGCAATATGTGAAATAGGAAGAATCTATGATACCATTGAAAGATGAAATCAGGTCGTATACAAGACCCATTATCACCTATTTTATTCTTGGGATAAACATTATCGTCTATATGTATGAATTTTCTCTCGGAGAATTCAAAGAAAACTTCATCTATCAATTTGGAACTATACCCTATGATCTATTTAATCCTGTGGGCATATATCCTTATATGACAATATTTACCAGTATGTTTATCCATGCAAATTTGATGCATATCCTCGGCAATATGCTATTTTTATGGGTCTTCGCTGACAATGTTGAAGACCAGTTAGGGCATATCAAATTCATAGTATTTTATCTTATTGCTGGTGTTGCGGCAGTATTTCTCCATAGCATTACCACACCTAACTCAAGAATTCCGATGGTTGGTGCAAGCGGTGCAATCTCTGGCGTACTGGGTGCATATGTGGTGTTCTTTCCCCGTGCCCGTATACTTTCTCTGATTCCCTTAGGTTTTTTTATGCGGGTTGCATATCTGCCTTCTCTTTTTTTCATCGGTATATGGTTTTTATATCAATTTCTGCTGGGCTTTGTCACTATGGGTGTAAAAGGTGGCGGAGTCGCCTATTTTGCCCATATCGGTGGATTTATTGCCGGTGTACTCTTTGCCCTGCCTTTTAGAAAATCTCGGAGGAAAGAAATAAATTATGAGATATTCTGAAATAATTTTCTCAAATATCCCCAATTTATAGAGGAGGAAAAATGCTACAAATTTTGATAATCTTCGGCAGTCTGGTCAACTATCGTGCGCCGGCGGTCAACAGAATAGATCCCAGGTGTTTTACCGAAGATGTTGCACGCGTGTGGGTTATTTTCACGGACAAGGGCGTAACTTTTGAAAAATTCAACGAATTCCTTGTTCAGACGGAAAACAATATGAACCCGGATGTGATAGCAAGAAGAAAAATGAGGAACGGTGTCATTGATTATGCCGACATTCCACTAAAAGAAGACTACATTGAAGAAATTCAAAGGTATGGAGGTATTCTTCTTTATCGTTCAAAGTGGCTGAATGGAGCAAGTTTTCTTATAAACCGCATTGACCTGCAGAACATTGCTCGTCTGGATTTTGTCTATAAAATTATCCCCGTAATCAAATTTCAAAATCTAATAAAAGAAAGTGAAGCTGCCCTTCAGGATACAACAGACATCTATACAGTCCGCCAATTGCAGATGTTCAAGATTGATTCACTACACAAGATTGGAATATTCGGTTCAAAAATAAAATTAGGATTTCTTGATACTGGATTAAGAAGAACCCACATTGCCCTCGACAGTGTGAAGGTCATTGCCGAGTATGACTTTTTAAGTGGCGATCAGATTTATATGGATAACATTCCGGTGACACCACGTTATGGAATCTATACTGAGATATTGCATCACCGTAGAACTGATAGAGATGAATTATTCCTCGTTGGTGATACAACCTATGTCTATATGCCGGCAAGGGATCTTTTATGGACATATTCACCGGATAACGGAAACACCTGGAGCGATTTAAGGAAATTGACCAATAATTCAAATAATAACTGGGTAACCGAAATTGATTTCTGTGGCAGGGACACAACCTTCTTGTTTTTCCGTAATCGCACTGGATTAAATTATCTCGTCCTGGATACCACGGTCATTGCCGGACCCATCACAGTCATTGGTGGCAGCTTTGAAAATCCAAAGGCAGTACAGTATGATGATACAGTCTATTTCTTTTATCGCGATAGAAACAACATCTTTTTGCGCAAAGGTAATATCAATGGGTTCCCTACCCAGTTATGGGTAGCATCAAGCACAAGAAATGTCAAGCTCTCCGCTGTTTTCTCCGGGCATTCGAAGATGGGATTATTTTACTATCAATTTCCAGATGATTCATTATTCTTTGCCAGAGCGGCAATCCCGGTGGATACATTCGATCTGAAGTTCACCGGATTTGTCGGTAAGGATCCCGCAGTCGTTTGTTCGGGTGATACAATATTCGCAGTTTTTAAGGACGCATCCAATCTACCATTTTTCCGCCTTGCCTTCTTCCGTTCAGATGATTTCGGCAACAGTTTTAATCCACCGATTTATCTATCAGAAAATTTGACCTCGGCTGGTAAAATATCTCTATGCCGTCAGGAAAATACAATTACGGTAAACTGGGAAAGCAATGGCAAAATATACCGGCGTGTCTCTTTTGATAATGGTGCAGGTTTTGGACCTCTTGATTCACTGAACAAGGAATTTGTATACCTGCCTACCCTTGATACAATATCCACAGAGGCAAAGACCTTTTATTGCCAGCGTGGCGATGAAAATACCGATGGCTACTATTCCACAGATCCGAATTATTCTCACCCCCGACACGGCACAGAGATGCTGGGACTGGTCGGTGGTTATGCAACGAACAATTATGTTGGTGTGGCACCTGGTGCCCAGTTCATTGTTGCCAAAACAGAAAATCCTGATTCACTGTATGAATTCCCGGTTGAAGAAGATACTTATGTCGCTGGATTAGAATGGGCAGAATCAAGGGGTGCTGACATTGTTTCAAGTTCCCTTGGTTACACTAATTGGTATAATTGGCCTTATGACTATGACGGCAAAACCTCACCGGCCTCAATTGCCGCCTACGAAGCAACAAAAAGGGGTGTTATTGTAGTTACCGCAGCAGGAAATGTCGCAATTCCACAAATTGTCATTCCGGGTGACGCAATAGATGCAATAACTGTTGGTGGCATTGATACTACATTTCAACGCTGGCAGTATTCAGGAAGAGGACCAACCTATGATGGCAGATTAAAACCAGAGATCGTCTGTCTTGCTGCTGCGCCAGTGGTGGTAAATCCTGATGAAAAAAATACTTATTTATATTCATTTGGCACTTCCGGTGCAACTGCATTAATGGCAGGAATCTGTGCGTTATTACTCGAGGGACATCCGAGATGGAATGTTGATTCAATTAGAAATGCTCTTTTTAAAACTGCAAGTTTTGCCAACTCACCCAGTGATAGTATGGGTTATGGCTGGCCTGATGTAGTCAATGCATTTTACTACACCCAGCCCGAAATCCAACCTGAGAAGGGCTGCAAATTCCTAAACCCATTTCCCAATCCTTTTACTGTTTCATCCCAAGACTATATGTATTTGCCCTTTATGCTTGACACGAAACCATACAATCTCGAATTGAGAATCTATTCAATCACGGGCAGACTCATCAAAAAAATTGAATCAAACAAACCACTTGTTCCCGGAAGGTATACTGATACAGATCCCCTTTCACCGAATGCAGCATTTATCTGGGATGGTAAGGATGAACAGGGCATTTATGTCGGAAGTGGAATATACTATTGTTTTCTTAATACCTTTGGTTCGGGCACTGATGTAGTAAAGATTGTGGTAGTGAGGTAGTAAAGCAGAAAAGAATAGCCGCACGAAAACCTTAATAAGGAGGTTTTATGCTTGAAAATATCTTCAGGCTTAAAGAAAATAATACCAGTGTTAAGACTGAAGTTCTCGCCGGCATTACGACCTTTATGACAATGGCATACATAATTGCCGCAAATCCACTCATCTTGCAGGCTGCAGGAATGGACAAAGGTGCTGTAACCTTAGCCACCTGTCTGGTTGCCGGGCTCATAACTTTTGCAATGGGGCTGCTTTCAAATTATCCCATTGCCCTGGCACCGGGTATGGGTTTGAACGCCTTCTTTGCCTATTCAATATGCGCAGGAATGGGTGTAGACTGGCGTACAGGCCTTGGATTCTTCTTTATTGAAGGTGTGATAATCGTGATAATCACCCTAACAAAACTAAGGGAGATTATCATCGATTCTATTCCCTTCACACTCAAATGCGCAGTGAGTGTTGGTATCGGACTTTTTCTCGCCTTTATCGGATTTGAACAGGCAGGATTAATCTCCAGGGATCCGGTAACCTTTGTAAAAATCTCACCTCTTGCCCATCCAGATGTATTCCCGAGAATAATCTTGGTCAGTATTGTCCTGTTGATTACGACAATCCTTCTCGTAAGAAAGGTGAAAGGAGCAATACTCATCGGTATTCTTCTGGGGACAATCTTGAGTTTTATTCCATTTTTTAGAATTAGAGGAGAAATACTACAACTATTAAGACCTTCATTAGCACCAACATTTTTCAAATTGGATATTGCCGGTGCCCTGCAATGGTCATTCATCACATTGATCTTTACCCTGTTATTCGTTGACTTCTTTGATACTGCGGGCACAGTGATTGGTCTTGCAGTCAAGGCAAAATTTATAGATGAAAAGGGAAAGATACCAAGGATTGGTCGTGTCCTTTTTGCTGATTCACTCGGTCCAGTATTGGGTGCCATTTTAGGAACATCCACAGTCACATCATATATTGAAAGTGCCGCAGGTATTGAAGAAGGTGGAAGAACCGGCCTTACGGCTGTAACGACTGGTATCCTTTTTTTAATTGCAATCTTTGCTGCACCGCTCGTTGGATTTATACCTGCAGTTGCCATTGCCCCAGCATTGATTATCGTCGGCATTATGATGATGGAATCTGTTATACAAATTGACTTTTCTGATTATTCTGAGGCAGTTCCAGCCTTTATGACGATTGCCAGTATGCCCTTTACCTACAGTATTTCAAATGGTATATCACTCGGTTTTCTTTCCTATGTGCTAATAAAATTATTCAGTGGTAAAGGTAGAGAGGTTTCTATAATAATGTATATCCTTGCAATATTCTTCTTGATCTTCTTTATCACAAGTCCGGTATTCAAGAAATGAATACCAATAACAAACCGTCAATTCCAATAGCCCTGATTGCTCCACCCGGTGGTAAGGAACTTGCCCGACTTGTTGATCAGGAACTTGTAAAGCGACGCCCTGATAGAAACAAAAACAAAACGTTTGTTAAACCCTGTGAATGTCCAAGATTTGCCAATGGCGAAGCAAAGGCAGTTCTTTATGAATCAATACGCGGCTGTGATGTCTACATTCTTGCTGATATCGGCAATTATGGTTGCAGATTTGCAATTCAGGGTATAGAAAGTCCAATGAGTCCAGATGACCATTTCCAGGATATAAAAAGGGTCGTTGCCGCAATCGGCGGCAGGGCAAGCAGAGTCAATGTTATAATGCCTTTACTTTACCAGAGCCGACAGCATAAAAGGACAATGAGAGAATCGCTTGATTGTGCACTGGCATTGCAGGAATTGCAGAATTTGGGTGTTAAGAATTTGATAACCTTTGATGCCCACAATTCTCATGTGCAGAATGCCATTCCTCTTATGGGTTTTGAAAATCTCCATGCAAGTTACCAGATAGTCCGTGCCCTTCTTGAAAATGAAAGTGATATCGTTGTGAAAAAGAATAGGTTGATGGTGGTCAGCCCGGACGAAGGTGCAGTTGACCGATGTTTATATTATGCCAATAGCCTTGGTGTTGAACTCGGCTTATTCTACAAGAGACGCGATACCACAAAAGTTGTGAATGGAAAAAATCCCATCATCAAACACGAATTTCTCGGAGCAAGTGTTGAAGGAAGAGATATACTCATTGTCGATGATATGCTTGCTTCCGGACAGTCAATGCTTATGTCCGCCAACGAATTGAAGAAATCAGGTGCAAAAAATATCTATGTCATTGTCACCTTTGCCTTGCTTACTGATGATGGAATAAGAAGATTTAATGAGGCTTACAAGCAGCATCTTATAAAAAGGGTATATGCGACAAATCTCACTTATAGAAATCCGAAACTGGAGAATACTGACTGGTTTAGAGAAGTTGATGTTGCTGAATTCATTGCTTATTTCATTGACCGTCTCAATCGCAATGAATCTATCAGCACCCTCCTCGATACATCTAATAAAATCTTTAGACTTTTGAAAAGACGCTGAGGTTTTCTGTAAATTCTTTAGAACAGTAGGTCAAATTTTCTATAAACGCTATCCAGCAAACCTGAATCCCTTTTCTCTGAATAGCATCACACAAATATCTACAATATCTGGTTCAAAAAGAATTCCTCTCCCCTTCTTGACATCACCCAGTGCCTGATCAAGTCCCAGGGCTTCACGATAAGGACGATGAGACATCATCGCTTCAACAATATCTGCAACACAAAGAATCTTTGCTTCATTCAATATCTTGTCCTTTGTAAGACCATAGGGATAACCAGAACCATCATTTTTTTCGTGGTGTTGTAGCACAATATCAGGAATAGGCCAGGGGAATTCAATGGGCATTAAAATTTCAAATCCCACCTGACAATGGGTCTTTACGATCTCAAATTCAGCCGGTGTCAATTTCGAAGGTTTGGCAAGAATCTCAGCCGGCACATATATCTTGCCAATATCGTGAAGCAATCCAGCAATATTTAGATAGCTTATCACCTCATCAGATAAACCCATTTCTCGAGCAATGGCACAGGCAAGTTTAGCAACCCTTCGTTGATGCCCAGCCGTATACGGGTCACGCTTTTCAACCGCTGAGGCAAGGGCAAGGACCGTGCCGCCGAGCAGTTTATCCAGACGTTCATAGCTTGCCATAAGTTCATGGTGTGCCTTTCTTACCTCTGAGATATCGCGCATCACACCAACGATTTCGATTGGATTGCCTGCTTCATCCCGGATAAATCTAAGTGTGGTTTCGGTCCACAATTTTGAACCATCCTTACGAACAACTTCAAGACTCAATGTCCGATACCGGTTCATATCCTTATCTAAATTTTGCTCAATGAGAAGTTCCTCCTGGAAGACTTTTAATACTTCCTGATTTGATTCCGCGGTCAATATGGTTCTAAGTTCTTTTGATAATAATTCGGAAATCTGATAGCCGAGCATCTTATGGACTGAGGGACTGATAAATCTGGATTTCAAATTCAGATCAAGGATGAAGATCACTTCGGCAATGTTCTCACTAATAAGTTTGAAACGTGCCTCGTTCTTCCTTACAATTTCCTGTGCCCTGTCATACTCAGTGATATCCCGGGCAATACCACAAATACCCCAGATATCGCCTTCAGAATCCCGCAAAGGAACCTTGATAGTATGAAACTTTATTACACTTCCGCCGGCTATCTTTTTGACTGGAAAACTCTCCACAAATTCACCATTCAAAACCCGTTTGTCCTCATTCATAATCTCCTCAGCGGTAGCCGGGGCAAAAAAATCATAGTCTGTCTTACCTACCATCTCTTCGCAGGTAATGCCAAACAGTCTTGCAGTACACTGATTTACTTTCATATACTTCAATGAACGGTCTTTGATAAAAATACAGTCCTGTACTGAATCAAATACTGTGCGGAACAGTTCCTCACTCTGCCTCAACTGTTCATCAAATCTCTTTCTTTCAGTTATATCCCTGACCAGAGCAAGAAGATAGACTCCATCAATCAAATCAAACCTGCGTAAACTTACCTCAGCATCAAATAGATTTCCATCAAGTTTCTTATGTCGCCATTCGAATAATTTCGGCTTACCACTGATTGCCTCATCCATCATCGCAATTGCCTTTTCTTTTGATTTTCTACCATCGGGTTGGAATTCTGGTGAAAAATCATAGGGAAACTTACCGATGATATCATTCGCATCACAGCCAAACATCTCCAAAGCCTTTTCATTGAATTCTACAAATCTGTAATCTCTTAAAATCATAATCCCATCTGCTGCACTATCAAATAGTGTCTGGTATCTGGCAGTTATGCCTGCAATCTTCTCCAAAAAGTGTCGGCTGTAATTCTGCAGAATTCCTGTATCAATACTGAAACTTGGAGACCTCACTCTTATTAATCCCGTGCGTATATTATCCATTAAATTTATAATCTTTGTAACAACTTCGGATTTTGATTCATCACTTCCTATGATCTCATCGGCTCCAAGATTTGACAGGTATTCAAAATCGGCTTTATCAAATGCACCAGGAACAGAGATTATTACAGGAATATTCTTTGTTTTATCATCGCTCTTCAATCGATGACAGAATCGTAAACCATCATAGACTGGATGAAGTATACTTGTGATTATTAATTCAAAACCATCTTCCCAGACTAATTTGAAGGCATCAGCACAATTTGATGTGGTATATATTTTATAACCAACACCCTGTAAAATTGTTTTGAGCGCCTCCACCTTTTTCACATCGTCGTCAACTAAAAGCACTTTCACAAAAAACCTCCTTCTGGGGCCGCTCTATTAATAAGTGTAATCCAATAATAGAAAAAGTCAAGCTATTCTGATGCTCGGCATAAAAAAGTCAAGCAAGATTGACCACTACGCTAATTTTTTTCAATTGCCGATAAGATCAACGGGATATGGTTTGTGGTTATAGGGTGTGGCAGCCAGTATGGTCTAAAGTTTTTGATTGTTGGTAAATATTTTACCGGTTGACTATGCCCAATAACCATACTGGCATCTATTTCCAACAACAATATACCAATCCACCTCAAATATATCAAAATTCCTGTCCCCGCTATTTCTTGTGGTTGGATTTATCCGACTCTTTCTCGCTAATTGCTACTCTCTACTCGCTACTATCTTCAGAAACAACAGTTTGGAATTGGCGGTCTGGGTTTACTTCGTAAGAATTTTAAAGATTTTTATGGCTTTATGATTACTTTTAATGAACAATCTGCCTTTTCTACAAGTCTAAAACCCTCTTGAATTTCATCCAAACCAAAATGATGGGTCACCATATCAAGGACAACTATTTTTTTATTCTTTAAAACTTCAATCGCCTCCAGAATATCTATTTTTACCGCTGCATAGGAAAAGATTATTTTTACACCCTTGAAATAGAGGTCAAAGAGGGGTAATGGAATACGGACTTCAGGAGCGGTTGGTGCGAATAACAAAAGGGTTCCTGCGCGGTCAACTGCGGCGAATGCCTGTTCAAAGGCACTGAGTGCAGTAGTATTAACTATTACGACATCTACCAGACAACCATTGTTTAATTCTTTAATTCTTTCTACAACTTTATCACGTCCATCAATCACCTCTGCCCCACATCTCTTTGCAAAATCAAGCCGGAATTTATTGATATCAGTGGCAAAAATCCTTTCAACACCGATTGCCTTCAAGAGTTTGATATGTAGTATACCCGCAATGCCTGAGCCAATCACCAGAACCGTATCAATCTTTTTTATCCCGGCAAGTCGCTGACCCCTTATTACACAACCCAATGGCTCAATAAATGTTCCCTCTTCATAGGATACCTCTTCAGGCAACAAAAATGTCCCGTATTTCACATTGATTTCTGGAACCCGCAGGTACTCGGCAAAACCACCCGGATCAAAATTGGTCTTTTTCAAGGTCTCGCAGACCGTGTGGTAACCCTTGAGACAATACTTGCATTCGTTGCAGGGAACATGGTGTGATACAAAAATTCTATCTCCAACATTAAAATTCTTGATATTTTTGCCTGCCTTAACAACCTCACCTGTGATCTCATGTCCCAGAACCCTTGGTGCACTTTTTATTCGATACCACTCCATCACATCACTACCACAGATTCCACTGGCAATGACCTTCACAAGAAGTTCATTCTCATTAATCTCAGGAATTGGTCTTTCTTCAATTCTTATATTGCGGTTATTGTAGTAAACTGCCACACGCATATAACAGCACCTATCAAATCCAAAATTCTAATTTCCAATTCCTAAACAATATCAAAACTCAAGATTCCAATGCTTCAACCTACTTGGAATATGAAAAACTTTGGGAATTATAATTTGTTTAGAAATTAGGATTTGGGATTTTGGATTTATGATGAAATGATAGTTCTCTTTATACCTCAATCAGCCTCACTTTGTTTTATATATCTCATAGGCCTCATCTACCGACGCATTTTTGTGCACTATTGCCCTGACTGCCTGTATCATTGCCACCGGGTCTTCGGATTGAAAGATGTTTCTACCCATATCAACGCCAATCGCGCCATACTTCAGTGCATTATACGCAAGTTCCAACGCCTCTTTTTCCGGCAATTTCTTTCCGCCGGCAATAACAATCGGTACCGGACAGGACTCAACAACCCTCTCAAAATCCCCACAATAATAGGTCTTCACAAAGTGGGCACCTAATTCAGCCGCAATCCGGCAGCAAAGGCTCAGATATTTTGCATCTCTGGACATTTCTCTACCCACTGCGGTCACGGCAAGAACTGCAATACCATATTCTTCAGATTGATTCACCAGTTCAGAGAGTGCAAGTAAAGTTTCTTTCTCATGTTCAGAACCCACAAAGATTGATAATGCTACTGCACAGGCATTCAGTCTGATTGCCTCTTTGATTGAGGTTGTAATCCCTTCGTTAGATAAATCCTTGGCAAGAATGCTTGTTCCACCTGAAACACGAAGAACAATGGGTATATCAAAATCAGATGGGACTGAGGTTCGCAGAACACCCCTTGTTAGCATTAATGAATCCGCAAAGCGCAACAATGGTCTGATGGTCTTAGCTGGAGCCTCGAGGCCACCGGTTGGACCAAGAAAATAACCGTGATCAACTGCCAGCATCACGGTTTTGCCGGTCGCCGGCTTGATAATGCGCGATAGCCTATTTTTCAATCCCCAATCCATATACGCTCCTTTCACAATAATAACTCAGGGTGCACAATCTCTGTCTACAATCTCTTAATGAACTCAAGCACCAGGTGTGCAGTTCTCTCAATATCCTTCAGGCAAACAACCTCAACCGGCGTATGCATATAGCGCAATGGAATACCCAGAACACAGGTCGGAATTCCTTCTTTGTTGAATGCTATTGTATCTGCGTCCGTACCTGTGTAGGATGGTAATGCCTCAATCTGATAATGCATCTCCAGCGACTTGGCGGTTGATACAAGCACTTCGTATAACTTCTTTGGAATCGTTCCACCACGGGTAATAACTGGACCCTTATCAAGACCAAAATATTCGGTTTCCGCAAGTCCGGGATATTCTCCCTGGGTTACATCAATCACAATGCAATAGTCGGGTTTAAGGCGGAATGAATGAATCCGGGCACCGAGCCCGGTGAACTCCTCCTGGTTTGTGGCAACAAAATGAATATTTGTTGGCGAGCCATTCTTCGCAAGTTCCTGCATTATCAAAACAGCACATGCAACACTTGAACGGTTGTCAAGAGACTTGGCACTTCTAAAATCACCCTGAAGTCTATTGTAGTAACCCACAAAACAGATAATATCTCCAATATTCACCATCTTCCTTACTACATTCGGTTTTAAACCTGTATCAATGAAAAGTTTATCAATTGTAAGGACCTTTTCTCGCTCCACCTTCGTCATCAAATGAGGCGGCTTCGCACCAACATAACCCCTCACCAGTTTACGACCCATAATTAACACTTCCTGTCCCGGTAATATCCGCTCATCACAGCCGCCAATCTGCCGAAATCTTATGAATCCATCATCCTCAATCCCGGTAACGAGAAATCCGATTTCATCAAGGTGGCAGGCAAGCATCAAATCAATATTCCTGGAGCCGGAAATCCTTCCATAAACACTGCCGTCTTCAAATAGTCGGACATTCTCAGCAAATGGCTTTATCTCTTTTATGAGTATGTCCGCAACATTACCCGAAAAACCAAGCCCCCGTGCAACACACAACTTTTCTAATAAACTGTCAAGATAATCAATTGAGTTATTCATTATGGACTCCCGGCTTTGTTGACCTGATTTTCTTTTGGATTAGCATTTTCCGATGCTCCAGTAACTGTTCCAAAAACAAGATTACCCGTATCAGACTGTATCATTGATACAACCCTAACATCAACATAATGATTTAGATGTTTCGCTCCATTCTCAACTATCACTTTTACACCTTCAATGTAGCCAACCCCTTCATTAAGATTTAGTCCTCTCTTTATAATGCGCACGGAAATTACCCGACCCGGAAAAAAAATCGGCGTCAGGCTATGATACAATTCCTTAATATTAATGATACGGACATCAGGGAACGATTTAACATAAAAATCATAGCCTTCCGATGCGGTGAAAACCTTTGCCCTCCTTCTTTCGGCAGTCCTTAGAACACAGACCTCCTCAACAACACCATCCACATTTTTATCCACGAATTCAATGGATACAACTTTCTTTAGATTATTCAACATTTTGTCCGCCTCAATCCCGATCTTCCGGCGGATAATGATTTTCACAAGATAAGGAATTATGACCTTACCCTCATAAAATTTTTTCTCAAATAAATTGACGATACGACCATCAATAATGCAGGATGAATCAAGCACAAATCGTTCTTCTTTCTTGAAAAACAACATTTAACCCCCTTAATTTATGCATTGAACACAGCAGACATCGCTTCATTTGCTTCACCAACTGGTATTACTTTTATCTTGAAATTTTCGGGTGGTTTGTTCTTTGCTGGTGTAATTGCCAGCTGAAACCCCAATTTTTCTGCCTCTTTTAATCTAATGTCAAGACCATAAACCGGCCTTACTTCACCACACAATCCGACTTCACCAATCACCAGTATTCCTTTTCCCACAGGTCTGTTCTTGATAGACGAGGCAATCGCCAGCAGAATACCCAGGTCGCTTGATGTCTCGGAAAGTTTGATACCACCAGCAACATTCACAAAACAATCAAGGCCATAAACATTTATTCCCATTCGCCTCTCCAGGACTGCAAGTAGCATTGCCAGTCTCTTATAGTCAATACCTGTTGTGACCCGTTGGGGATAATTAAAAAAGGTTGGGCTGGTCAATGCCTGAACCTCAACCAGGAATGGTCGCGAGCCTTCAATGACTGAGACAATGACTGCACCCGGTGCCACAACATCAGAGATAAATATGCTGGATGGATTCATAACCTCTTTTAGGCCGGCAACCGTCATTTCAAAAACTCCAAGTTCATTAGTCGCACCAAACCGATTCTTTATTGCCCTCAGAATTCTGTACTGTCCTTCTTTATCGCCTTCAAAGTACAATACCGTATCAACAATATGTTCCAGGGTTTTTGGACCCGCAATTACCCCAAACTTAGTTACATGCCCAATAATCACAGTCGTCACATTATGGGTCTTCGCAAAACGCATTATATCACCACCACATTCCCGCACCTGGGCAACACTGCCTGGCGCTGATGAAATATTTGATTTGTAGACTGTCTGGATCGAGTCAATAACCATCAAATCAGGCTTAACCTCTTCTGCAATGTTCAGAATTGTTTCAAGTTCAGTTTCAGAAAGAATATTGATTTTACCCGTCTGAGCATTAAGCCTTTCTGCCCTCAACCTGATCTGTGAAGACGATTCTTCTCCACTCACATAAAAGACCTTGCTGCCATCATTGCTTATATAATCAGAAATTTGTAGCATAAGCGTAGACTTCCCAATACCCGGGTCGCCACCGAGAAGAATCAAAGAACCGGGCACCAGACCACCACCGAGTACCCGGTCCATTTCCAGAATTCCCACGGACTTTCGCTGATAATTCTCATAAGGCACATCGGAAAGGACCACCGGCTTTGCATCCTTCTTTGCAGTTGCCTCGGACTTTTCAATCACTTCTTCAACAAATGAATTGTAGACACCACAATTTGGACAACGGCCTAACCACTTAGGCGAGAAGGCGCCGCAATTCTGACAGACAAATTTTGTTTTCATCAAAACACTTTAATCTGCAGATATTTTTTGGGGTTTGCTTTTATATCTTCAATGAGTGCCTTCAATTCCTGATTCGTCTCCCGGATTTCCTCATATAACTCGTCTGATTCTATCAGTCGTGCAATAGTTCCTTGTTTTTCAACCAGTGAATTCAAGGAATCAATCAGAATACTTAATTTCAGGGCAACCAGACCGAGCTGATCTCTTGGTTCTTTGACGATTTCCACCAACTCCTTCAAACTTGTTTCCAGCGAACGGGAAAACCTGTCACCAAGATTGCCCAGATCAGGAAGTTTAAAATTTTCAAAAACACTACTAAGACTATCAAGTTTCGCTGCCACCAATTCCAGATCAAGTGAGGCATTATAACCGTAATAGATTTCAGGCACAATGCCAGTCGTGCCAGGCACAACTTTTATGTAACGGTCTGAACCAAGATAATTGACGAGCCTTATGGAAATTTTCGTATCATCATATAATTTGACATCACGCTCAAGTGCAAGCATAACCAGTACCTTATCGCCTTCAAGATGCAAAGATTTCACTTTGCCCTTCTGAATTCCATAGATTATCACCGGGTCACCTGGTCTTAACCAGGTAACATCATCAAAATAGACTTTTATCTCCTGGGTAGTACGTAACGATAGTTTTCCCGAAAGCAGAACATAGAAGATTATAAGAAGTATGATTCCACCCAGAATATAGATTCCTACCAGGGTTTTTTTGATTTGCTTATCCATACATTCCTTTCTCAATTTTTTCTAATTTTTTGATCCTGCCATCCTTTAACATATATATTTCATCGCCTACCGCCCGGGCTGTCTCAAGGTCGTGGGTAACCACAATTCCGCTATTTTGAAAATCTTTTTTAAGGTTGATTATCAAATTCACAATTCTATCACGCATTACCGGATCAAGACCAGTAGTGGGTTCATCATAAAAGAGATATTTGGGTTCAAGCGTCAGTGCCCGGGCGATTGATACAAGTCTCTTCATTCCACCGGACAATGCTCGTGGATAAAGTTTTTCGCGTCCAGGTAGACCAACAATCTCCAGCAAATTTTTTATCTGTTCCTTTATCTCGCGACCAGATTTTGTAGTATTCTCAATCAGAGGCAGGGCAATATTTTCATAGACGGTCATAGAATCAAACAGTGCACTGCTCTGAAAGATAAATCCTACATTCTTTCTTATCTGGTAGAGGTCATCAATATCTGCAGTCAGAATATCTTTTCCATCAAAATAGACCTCACCACCATCCGCCGGTATCAGACAAAGCATTGATTTCAACAGAATTGTCTTGCCGGTTCCTGAAGGACCAAGAACCACAACAAGTTCTGCATCCTTAACCTCAAAGCAAACCTTATCAAGAACATAATGACCATCAAATTGTTTTGTCAGATTCTTGATCTTAATCATTAACCAAAAACCAGAAGTGCCACAATAAAATCCAGAATCAAAATCAAAACGCATGCCGTCACAACAGCATAGGTGGTGGCACTGCCAACTTCACGCGCCCCACCCTTTACCTTGAATCCAAAATAACAGCCTGAAACCGATATGGCAAAGGAAAACAGGAAGGCCTTGAGAAGTCCCCCAAATAGATCCCTGGGGTAAAAATTCCTTACCAATCCATAGTTATAGACACTCAAGGGCACATTAAGAAATGAATGGGCATATAAACCACCTGCATAGATTGCAACAAACTCTGAAAATACTGTGAGAATTGGCAGAGAAAGCATAGTGCCAAAGATTCTCGGAAAATTTAGAAAATGGTAGGGATTTATCGCCATTGATTCAAGAGCATCAATTTGCTCTGTAACCCGCATTGTTCCTATTTCTGCAGCCATTGCTGAAGCACATCTACCACTGACAATCAAACCGGTCAAAATTGGACCAAGTTCAATCAAAACCATTCTACCCACCGTTGCACCGAGAAAATATCTGGGAAGCAAACCGAGGAGTTGGTAAGACAGTTGCACCGTTGTGACCAGACCAAGAAAAGATGATATTATTACAATTATCGGCAGTGAACCAAGACCAACACTATCAATCTGCTCTAATATCCGGTCCTTGTGCTTACGCACATTCCAGCGGAAGAAAAAACTACGAATAAAGAATTCGGTATATTCAGCAATATTACTAAAAAGGTTCAATCTCTTCAACCTCCTGCATAACTGCACCAGGTACGAGATTGGTAAACTTTGTAAACTCCGCCTGAAAACCGAGGTCAATCTTGCCGGTTGGTCCATTCCTCTGTTTGGCGATGTCAATCTCTGCCTTTCCTTTATTTTCCGGGTCATCCGGATGATAGAATTCATCGCGGTAAATAAATATTACTACATCTGCATCCTGCTCAATCGCACCACTCTCTCTTAGATCTGCAAGTTTGGGACGGTGATCGCCAGTACGAAGCTCAGGCATTCTTGATAGTTGCGAAACGACAACCAGAGGTATATTCAATTCCTTTGCCAGCGCCTTGAGCGAACGAGAAATTTCTGATATCTCCTGCTGGCGGGAAATCATCTGCTTGGTGGTTGCAGTACCGGCGATCATCTGTAAATAATCAACGATCAAGAGTTGAATATCATAATCAACCTTGAGACGCCGCGCCTTGGTCTTCAGTTCCAGCATTGTCAGTGAAGCGCTATCATCAATGTATATCGGTGACCTGTCAAGATTACCCGCAGCAGTCGCCAGATTCACCCAATCCTGATCCGACAAAATGTTCCGCCGCAGATTTCTCAGGTTAACACTCGCCTCACTGCATAACATTCGTTGCACCAGACTTTCCGCTGACATTTCAAGCGAGAAAACGGCTAACGGAATGTTGTTTTTCACTGCTGCAAATGCAGCCACATTGAGGGCAAAGGCTGTCTTTCCCATACTTGGTCTGCCTGCGATTACAATAAAATCACCTTTTTGAAATCCTGAGGTCTTTTCATCCAGGGCGAAGAAACCTGTCTCCACTCCGGTGATCAAACGAGCACCGCGCATCTTTTCAGCGGTTTCCAGAATATTGGTGATATACTCGCGGATATGAATCGGCTCTTTTCTCAACCCTTTTTCTTTAATCTGGAAGATCATATTCTGTGCAATATCTACCATTTCAGCGGCGGTCCGGGCATCCTCAAACGCCTCCTTCAGGACATCCATTGAGGAACGAATTAGATTTCTCTTTATCGCCTTATCCAGAACAACGCGGGCATGATGTTCCACATTGGCAGTCGTAATAACACCCGAAACAATCGTGGAAATGTAATCAGGACCTCCAATCTCATCAAGCATTTTGTTTTTTCTTAACCAGTCAGTAACCGTTACAAGGTCGGGTGTAACATTGTGGTTGTAAAGGTCAATTATAGCACGAAATATCTTTTGATTAGCAGGCGAGTAAAAATGTTCTTCTTTCAGTATTTCAAGGACTTTGACTACTGCAGATTCATCAAGTAGTGCTGAACCAATCACCGATTCCTCAGCCTCAAGCGAATGGGGTGGTACTCTTTTTTCATCAAACATTTTTCTTTTTTTCTAAAATTAAATCGAGAAGATGATTCGCAAGTTCCCATTTGGTCATAGTGCCTGGTTCCATAAATTTTCCATCTCTTTTTACTATCACGACCGAAGTTGACGGTTTGCCAATGACCCAAACTGGATTGGAAACAATCATATCCAGCCCCTTCTGCATAATCTTTTCGCGTGCGCGTTTCAATACATCTATGTCTTCAACTGAAAATCCAATAAAGAATTTGTTCTTCTTGTAGCCTTTTATCGCCTTCAAAAGATCAATATTTTTCTCAAATACCACAGCCATTTTTTCCGAATGAATCTTTGTGCTACTGATCTTGGCTAGTCTGTAGTCGCCCACAGCCGCAGCCATTATCAGAACATCAGCCCATTTAATATGTTTTTTTAACGCATAGTACATCGCTTCTGATGTTCTCACCCTGAAGATCCTGGGGTCATCAGGGACTGCAACACCTGCCTCACCCATAATCATCTTTACATCTGCATCCCGACATAGACTTGCTTCAAACAATTCTAATGCCATCAATCCTGTAGAACGATTTGTTATCACGCGCACAGTATCAATATCCTCTTCGGTTCTACCACCGGTGATAAGAATCTTCTTTCCTGTCAGGGTTTTATAGTTTGCATAACAGGAGAGTATCTTTTTGTAGATTCGTTCAATCTCTGGAAATCTTCCTTTTCCAATCTTACCTGAAGCAAGTGGTCCAGAATCCGGTTCAAGAAAATTGCAGCCATTTTTTTTCAACTTCTCAATGTTTGCTTGAAGTATTCTATTATTCCACATTCCCGAATCCATTGCCGGCACAAACAAGATTGGCTTTTGAAACGACAATATTGTAGTTGAAAGCAAATCGTCTGCAATGCCGCTACCTGTTTTACCGATTATATTGGCAGTTGCTGGAGCAATGACCAGTATATCAGCCCAGTCATTCAAACTGATGTGCTTGATTCCCCTGGTCAGGGCAAATTGCTCAATATAAACTTCATTATCGGATAGGGTCTGACAACTCAACGGTGTGACAAAATTGACTGCAGAATCAGTCAGTATAACCTTCACTTCATTGCCCTTGCGTCTTAAAAGCCTGAGCAATTCCAATGCCTTATAAGCCGCAATAGAACCAGTGATTCCTAAGACTATCTTCACTCTTTATACTTTATCTTACCACCTGAACATTCAAACAATGCTTCTTTTATTGGATTGACCGCCTTATCAATCAACCCTTGCAATTGCTTATCTTTTACCCTGCGCGCATAAAGCGCGGCAATATTTATTGCCTTATATTTATTCTGGTAATGATCCCAAATCTTGTCTATCGGGAATATCATATACCTCCTTTAACTAATATGTTCCCAATCACTGAACACCATCAATGGGTCTCTAAAAACCCTGAACCCCGGCACTATCCTTATGTACCCTGGGGATTGTATCCATTATCTCATCAATTTTCAAAAATCTAAACTCGATAAATCCAATATTTTATTATACTGAATTTACTCCCAATGTCAAGCCCTTTTTCTATCTCACTCATCCATTCACCATTCTTTCCGGCTTTTCAACCCTTTTCACCCTTATCTTTCTCTTGTTTAATACTCTATTCCCTTTCTTGCCTTCACTCCCTTCTGGAAATAGTGTTTCATCTCACAGATTTCGCTGATCAAATCTGCATATGCTTTGAATTCATCAGGCATATATCTGCCAGTTATGATTATCTCCATTTTCTTAGGGATTTTCGTTAACAGTTCAAGCACTTCTTTAAGCGGAATCAATCCATAATCAACCGCCACATTCAATTCGTCCAATATCAAAATATCATATTTATTTCCCTTTATTATTTCTTTTGCCCTTTCAAATCCTTTTCTTGCCAGTCCAATATCTATGTTTGCTGGATGGTCTCTATCAACAAAATCAGGTCTGCCGTATTGTTCAATCTTGAAATTTTTTAAAAGTTTTGCTGATTTTAGTTCGCCATAATTGATTTTACCTTTCATAAATTGAATCATTAAGACCTTTTTTCCGTGTCCGACCGCCCTCAGTGCAAGTCCTAATGCCGCGGTCGTCTTCCCTTTTCCATTGCCAGTATAGATTTGAATCATAGATGCAAAAGTTTTAGACCAGTCAGTTGGTCATTCATCCTGATCAATTTCTTAGTAAGAACAACAACCACAATCTCCAGGGTTGCGGGGATAAATCCCGAGAATAGATGACCGCCAGAGGCATTGAATTTTTTATCTGTAATTGTCACATGAATATGTATCACTGGTTGTTTTTCAAAATAAGAAATATTGCCGACGAAACTCGTAAACTCATATTCCCCCTTGAACTGTTTCTTGATATACGATTTTTTATGGGCATCAAAATAACCCAGTGTAAGATTTTCACCAACACCAAGACCATATAAAAAGGCACCTTTTATCTTTGTCTTCTTTGCAAAATCAGTGAGACTGGCAACAATTTCCTCACCTCTCTCCAATCGTATAACATAATAGTCATTGCTATTTATGTAATGCACACATCCTCCTTGAATATTTAAAGCCCGACCTTGCGCTCCTTTATTATCCTGCAATCACCGGCAAGAACTTTTTTTATAGCACCATCAGAGAGGCTAAGAATCAAAGCACCATTTCCGGCAATATCAATAACCCTTCCAGTTATCACTCTTTCTGGAGTCTCAATGGTCACTGTTTTTCCAAACATAATTGTATAATTACGCCATTTTTGAAGAATATCCCTTCCCATATCCTTTCTTAACAGTTGATAAGCATTATCCAGTTCCCGACACAGATCATTATAAACCATTATCTTATCCAATCTCTTTTTTGTCTCAAGAAAGATTGAGGTCGCAATACCGTGGAGTTCGTCTGGAAATTCAGTAATATTCAAATTTATGCCTACACCCATTATCACGGCTGTATCCGTCACCTCAACCAAAACGCCTGCAATTTTCTTCTCATGCAAAAGAATATCATTCGGCCATTTTATTCCCAAAAGAATGCCATAGTTATTTTTAAATGTCTCGCATATCGCCACTCCTGAAAGAATAGGTATCAAAAGAGGTTTGTCAGTGAATAATATAACTGATAGATACAGTCCACCTTCTGGTGAAAACCATTCGTGGTCCAACCTACCCTTGCCTGCAGTCTGCTTATCAGCAAGGACTATTGCACCATCAGTTGCTTCCCTCAAAATCTTTTTGGCATACTCATTTGTGGAATCAACCTCATCAAGGTAGTGAAGCTTTGAGCCAATAATCATCTGGTTAAATGATAACTGGTGAAATAATACACCAAACAACCTGTCTCAATCCGGTTTCTTGAATATCATTGCAACCACAGTCTTGTCATTACCACCCATACTTGAAATCATACCAAAGGGACGGCTGGATTCAATCTTAACCTGGCATTCACCTGCCCTGTTCAATAACTGATGGACAACATCCACTGCCTGCCTCACACCTGTTGCACCGGTTGGATGGCCATAGCCAATCAAACCACCGGTAGCGTTTGTGGGGATAATCCCATTTACCTTTGTCTTACCAGTCTTTACAAAATCCGCACCTTCACCATAATCTGCGAATCCCGCGGCTTCAATAGCCATTATTCCTGCAATGGTAAAGCAATCATGGACTTCAAGAACACCCAAATCTTTAGACTTAATACCAGCACGTTCATAAGCCTTTTTCGCAGCAATCTCACAGGTTGTCAGTTTGGTCAAATCAGGTGGTGGCGTAGTAATATTATCCTGAACCTGGGCAAAGGCAATTACTTCTACCGCCTCCTTTTTATCGACACCCATTTTCTCCAGCCCCTCTTCTGAGGCAAATATCAATGCACTTGCACCATCGGAAACTTTTGAGCAATCATAAACATTCAAAAACTCACAGAATGCCTTAGGATTTGGTCTTGTCATACCTGTAGAAAATAGATCGGGAGTTGCATTATGATATTCCTGAGCCTTGGGGTTCTTGCGTGCATTCTCTATCGCATTTGCGTACCATTGAGCCATTGCCTCCCTGGTCTTCTGCTCACCAAATTTTTTCATATAGGCACCTGCCCGTTCAGAGAACTTATCGGGGAAGAAATATGCATGACCGTTTTTTCTTTCTCCCGCATACCAGCCTGCAGCTGCAAGATAATCTGCGCCATATAGTGCCTTCACAGTATTCTGCACCTCAACGCCGATACACAAAACAACCTCGGCAAGGTCAGAGAGAATATTCTTTACAGAAGTCACCAGAGCCAATCCACCCGAATCACATGCCCCTTCAGTATGGATACAGGGCTTGTACTGGAATGTTGAATGAACATAGGGGAAGAACCCGCCAAGATTTCCCTGTCTGCAAAACCTATCCGCAATAAAATTTCCGATAACACCTTCATCAATGTTCTCCGGATTCTTTATCTGTTCTATTGCACCAAGACCGGCCTCTTTTATGTAGTGCTCAATCCCGGGTCTTGGTTTTTTTGGATGAAATTCTTTTCTTCCTGTGCCCAGGGCAATCGTATTGTAACCAGCACAGGCATAGATTTTTTTTCTTAAAAAAGGCATAGAAACTCCTTTCAGGAGAAACCCTAAATTCTAATTTCTAAATCCTAAACAAATCCAAAATTTTAGTTACCCAAATCTTTTGAATTTGAAATTTTAGGTATTGGTGTTTATTTAGGAATTTGGATTTGGGGTTTAGAATTCTCAGGTTATATGTAATCATTTATTGGTCCGTAGAGCCAGTAAAAGCCATTGGTCAGAACTGCATTGACATCGTCACTGGAATTTGCAACTTTCTGTTTCACAAGATTTTCTGCAATCTCCCTGGTCTTTTTCAAATAACTCAAAGCCAGTTCTGCTCCTAAGGTATTCATACTCTTCAAAACAGAAAAGTGATTTTTCAATTTTTCATCTTTCTTTGCATCACCAAGCAATGCCTTCCAGGGCACAAATCCCTCAGGCAACGGACCAAGTTGTTTATCAATTTTCTTCTTCCATTCATCAGTGATAGGAAAATAGTCGCCCTTTTTCAAATCGTAGATTCCCACAGGTCGATTTTTCTCATATTTTAAGAAACCATCCTTCTGTGAACCATCAGCATACTGACCACCTCTTATGCCATTCTTCATCATTTTGTCAATCACTTTATGCCTTAAAGAATTATCACCGAGATGGGTTCTCATCACCTTGAGAATACACTGGAATACATCAACCCCGACATAATCAATCAACTGAAATATCCCCATAGGTCTCAAGAGAAAATCCTGGCTCACCCGATTCATTACATATATTGCACCGGGTAACTTAAATTTTCCTTTTAGCCGCAATGCTTCATCAAGGGCAAAGAGTCCATCGCGCATAAAATGTCCATTCCCGATAAAACCAGAGATGTCATTTGCCGGCACAAGAATCTTGCGCAAACGTTTTCCCAGTTCAGCAGCAATGCTCTTCAATTCTTCTTTTGTACTTTCTGAACTGATTACTTCAACCAACTTTTGTACAACTGGCGGATTATAGAAATGATACCCAATCAATCTACCATCAAGGTCTGATTTTTCATCAAGATATCTTATTGGAATGCTTGATGTGTTAGTCAAAAAAAATGTATCTTTTGAGACTATTTTCTTGAGTGATTTATAGGTCTTTACCTTTATCTTCTCATCTTCAATGATTGCCTCAAATATTAAACTGCTATTTGTCGCAAGAATCGGGTCAGTGCCAAAATTCAATAACTTCATTGCATCATTGACATAGGTATCCACAATCTCAGCATTTTCAATCAAATCAGCACGGTCTTTATATGTTGTGCGCAGTGTCACAATGCCTTTCTCGGCGGATTTGACAAACTGTGCCCTCATATAGTCCCGCAATCCATCAAGACCCTTTTCACTTACATCGATCAGGTTCAAACGAAATATTTTGTCAGGATGCTCAAACTTCAATTTCATCATCTCCTGGGCAATGAGCACAGCAATACCACTTCCCATCTTGCCTGCAGCACCGATTACCGAAACATTCTGAAGTTTTTCCTCAAGCCCCATCAAAACCTCCTTTCAATTATGCGGATGTTCTGAACATCCCATTTAACTTGTCCTACAAAAATTAATTAATTTTTAAGTATCAAAACCACAAAAACGATTCCTTAAAAAATGTTTTACCTGGTAATTCTATAAAAAATCCGCCAAAAGTCAACAAGCCAGTTTTTGAATTGTCCGGATTATTTATTTCCGTCAAATAGATGGTGGAATAAATTCTTGGCTTGTTCTGAACTTGTCTCAGAATTAAAATGTAACAGATGATGTTTTGAATTTGTGTTATCTGGATTTGGCTATTGTTTAGGATTTAGTATTTAGCAATTATCCGAAGGTCAGGACGAATTAATTTGAACTCAGTTATTATATCTTATATCCTGTTCTCCTAATATCCTGATATCCTGGTATACTGATATCCTGATACCCTGATACCCTGATATCCTGATACCCTGACCTCCCGATACCCTTATCCACTACTCCACACTAATATACCCCTGGGTTGTTGAACCAAAGACCTCAGGTGAATACATCTCTTCTGCCTTTGCCGAAGGAGAAATAAATTTGCCTTTGGTGCCAGCGCGAACAAAATATACCCGGCTGTGTTCACCAGGGAATAATTCCTGGGCAAAGAAAAGCATTTTATCATCGTATTGTTCTTCGCGGTCAAAACTTCCCCACCAGTGTTCCTTTTCCTGATATTGTTCTTCCCAGTATTGTTCCTGTACTGCCCGTGCCTCAGTTGCAAAAGAAATCTGAATCGGTTCAAACCCTGCAGGTAATGGGTCTTCAACTACCGCAAAGATCCTCGTTTCTGGAACTACAATGTGAACCACAACCTTATATACATCACCCCGTTTGAATCTATTCACTGGTTTGCCATCAAGAGTCAGAATCTCTCTCCATAGATAGAATCCTTCATCAAATGCAACCGGATTCTCTTTATAGGCATAGTACATCCTTAAAGTGTAGTATAACCGTCCAGTCCCCTGTTTTAAAATTCTCAAGGGCAATAGTTTATTCTTTTTAATTCTATCAAGAGCAAAAAGAAAACGCCTTGGTGGTTCATTGGTTCTGCCTTTGAATGTCTCTTTGAGAATTTCTTGCTCGCCGAGCATAATCCGCGCTACAAAATCCGGCTCTTTCTGTTCAAACTTTTTGTAGTATGTCTGGAAAGCATCAAAGACAAAGGCATTCGTATGGGTCGTTGGTTTTGTCTTCTTCACCCTCTCCTGTACAAGCCATCTTATGGTCTGGTCTTTATAGGGAAATTCAATATCAAGTTCTGTAAAGGTTTGAATCACAAAACCCGTTACCTTTGCAGGTGAGGGGAATGTCCAGCCCCGCAATTCATCTTCTTCAAAATGCGCAGTTGTTGGTGAAAGTTTGATCTTATTTGTGATTGAACGCACGAGTTCATTCTCAAATCTACTGCCCAGACCAAATATCCTGCCTGCCTTTAATAATAATGTCTTGCCAAAGACCGGAATCTGTTCCCGTCTTTCAAATAGTCTGTTTGCATAACCCGCCTCACCCATCTCACCCCAGATTGCAAGGGAATATAGACAGAATGCCCTGGTCGTGAGTTGTGCATAAACATTGTATGGATAGGTCCAGTCGACCTCCTCCCATCTCAAGACTGATTTCAAGAACTCTTTGCCTTTTTCTACCACCTTCAGGTCAACGTTATATCCTGCATTATTTGCCTTTTTCAGCACAAACATTGTGTATGCAGAAAGATAAGGGCAGGGGCAGCAATTTTCTTTAAAATATAAAAATCCACCGTTATATGTCTGATACTGCGGAACCGCCTCAAGAACCTTCTGGACCGAATCCCTTAATTCTTTACCGGTCACTGGTGCAAGGTTGAATTGATTTATTATATCTTCACCCACAATCAGGGGCACAATCCTTGATAATCTCTGTTCAAGACAGCCATAAGGATAATCAAGCAGGTGTTCAATGCCCTGCTTCATTCCGGCAAGCACTGAAGAAGACAACAACACTTCAAGTCCCCCGGTGTTTTCATAGATATTATCCGGAACGATTATCCCTTCAAGACTTGAATCGGTCGTTGAAGCAAATGTCGCTACTGCCTCAATAAATGGCGGAGATTTGACCGGAATTGTGATCTTCAGGGCATCCTTTTCCTTTCCCATCTGCGCATTGAACTTGAACACTGCATTGCCGGTCTTTTCGGCAATAAAATCAAATAGTACCTCCTCACTCGCATTTGGCGCCAGTGCTACACTCTTCCTGTTTTGACCAATCATCCTTAATCCTTCAATGCTACATTCTACAATTGCCTCATTCTTCAAATTCGTCCGGTTGTGGAGCACAACTCCGGCCGAGAATTTATCACCAACCCGGCAGAATCTTGGTATTGAGCCAGAGATAATGAATGGAAGATTTACCACAAAAGTGCTCTCAGAAGAACCAAACTTACTATCCTTTGTATGAGCAACGAGCATAATCCTGAACTTTGTGAGATTGTCAGGCAGAACAAACCTGACCCTGCCCTTTCCATTCTCATCAGTCTTCAAATCGCCCCTGTAATAGACCGTGGAGATAAACTTCTCACGGTAAGGAATACCCTCACCTGCACCACCACCACCCCTTTCTTCACCTTTCTCACCGTAACTCCGCTCACCAAGTATATTCAATCTTGATTCTATAGTCTTTACTGATAGTGGTCTTGTCCCATAGAAATAATCAAATGGTTCCGGAGTCTTGAAGGCAATGAGATTTAGCACACCAAGATCAACAACAAACAGACTCACCTCGCAATTCTTCACGGGCCTTTTTAGATAGTCCTTTATTTCATAGAATACTGTGAGGCTATCCCTGGGACGGTAATCAGATTTATCAGAATGAGTTTTGACGAACAGGTGTTTTTCTTTTGGATCAACCTTCAAGTTTACATATCCAATCTTGAATTGGGGTTTGCCTAAATCTTCTTGCTTCTCTTCATCCCAGGAAAGGTCCTCTACCCTACCTCTAAGTAGCATTACACAGACATAGACATTGGGGAGGTCAATTGATTTGATTGGAATCTCCACATAGTCAGCATTGCCCCTTAATTTCTTGGTGAATCTTCTTAAAATCAATTCCCTTTCCACAGTTACAAGGACATTTGCTGAATCATATGGGGATTTTACTAAAATCCTTGCAGTATCACCGACCTGATACATATCCTTGTCAGCCACAAGTTCAATTATGTCATCATCCCTCATCTGCCAGCCTGCATAGCCCTGACCTGCAACATAGAAATATGTTTTGTTAAAACATTGCCTTCCCTTTTCATCTTTTGCACTTGCCTCTACATAGTAATAACCTGGTTTATCCGGGGTGAATCTAACAACAGTTGAATCAATCTGACTCGTCACCTGCTCCTTCCTTATCTCATTTTCAACACATTCAGAGACCCACTCATACCTGCCCCCAAGCCTCGCCTTCTTTATTGATTTCCATTCGACCTTCACAAATTTCAGATCTATTTTCTTATTGGCGACCCTTTCGCCAGATGGTCTTATTGTAACAAATTTCAGTTCAACCGGGGTGTTAATTGTATAAAGATACCTTGTTGTCTTCATCCCAATGAGCAGATTTGACGGAAATACAAGCCAGTTCTGCCTTCCTGATAAAGTCTGATTGTTTGGCGCGACGACGGTCCCCTCAAGGGTAATGACTGAAGGAGTCTTAATATCCTTAAGATTAAGTTTAATGTTGACATAGCACTTTCCCTGATTATCAAGTCTCGCCCTTGCGGAACCAAGGACACCGAGAATATCATAATCATAAACTGCACCAAAACTGTATCCACTATATTGAGGATAGCTGACATGGTAGTAATCTTTATAAAGCACCCAGTTCGCCTCAGCATTTACCATTGGCATGCCAAAGAGATATCGTGCTTCTATCCTGCCCTTGAATTGTTCACCGGCAATGAATGTATCATTCTCTGCGAAACACTTTACTTCAAACTCTGCAGGCCTGAATGCCTCAACCCGAAATGAATGTGAAAAACTATAGTCCTTCTTTAAGAGATAGACACGGATTGAATAGTATCCAGTCGGTGCATCTTCAGAAATATAGACATCTCTGAAAAAGGCGCCGAATGAATTTATTGATAGTGTATCACTAACAATCACCTCGTCCCGTGAATTTCTGATGACAAAACCGACCCTGCTTAAATCCGGCAGTACCCACTCTCCCATTTTTTTCTTGCGTAGAATTCCCTTTATATGAACAGTCTCACCATTTTTATATAGTCCCTTTTCAGTAAAGATGTCACATCCATATTCCTCAGACCTTATATTCCAGTTATAGGAAATATCAAACCGCCAGGGATCAATACCAAAGTTCCACCTATTAGAATAAACTGCTACATCTTCGTCTTTCGAAACTGTGAGCCAGAACTTTGGTTCATAATAACTTGTATATGACTCCATTTCGTATTCACTCTCATATTCATAGTTCCCTCTCTCCTGTACCATTTTCAATTCAGCCCAGCCTGGTAACTCTAAAAATCCTTTTGCGTCGGTATAGCCTTGTGCCAGAACCTGATTCCTATCATTACGAAACTGCACCAGGGCATTTGTTAGTGGTGCAGTATTATTGAGCGAAGTAAGCCAGACAAGATTATTCTCGGGTGAATACTTCCAGGTCACACCAATGTCGTTAACCTCACATAATGCCTTTAGATAGCGATAATTACTATTATCGCCATACTGCCCCAAATTATCAAACTGGATAAAGACAAGTCCTGCCTTCTTCTCACCCAAAACTTCTTTTAATTCAATGGGAAGCCTTATCTTCTGATTCCGATATTTTTTGTAAGCATCAACCCACCACACTTTTGAGACATTGAACAGCCCAGGCGAATTGAACTTCTCATAATAGTTAAAAATCCTTTTCTCGTTCAAAAATGGAATTGCCCGATCAATACCAATAATCCCCATCTCAAGATAGACACTATCAACATTGATTAAGGTTGCAGGAAACCTCAAATCACTCTTTCTTTCCATGATATTTATCCCGGTGGGGATTTCCGCAAAAGAACCATAGTCTCCGACACTTAATGAAAACTCATAATCTCCGTCCAGGTTTAGACTATTTCCGTATGTATCTTTTAAATTCTTTTTAATTTTTATCAAGTAATCTGAATTCGGTTTGAATGGAAGATAAAGATAGATTCTCGTTTCAGGATATGACTCCTGTTCATACTGCGCTGGTATTGAATCAAGTGGCGGGGTTATTATCATATTTCTTATCAACTCACTTGCAGTAACTGGATTTGAAAAACACAATTGTAAAGGAAAACCTGCGGGAATTTCCGCTGAATGACTTAAAAGACTGAGATAGTTATATGTGTTGAATGAAATGGTTCGCTCAAGGTTTGTCCCTAAATTGCCATCTTTTGCCAGCAGTCCTGGATATATAAAGACCTCAATCAATGCCTCCTGGGGTAAAGGACGGGTAGGAGTTAGAATTAGTGTCCGGTTATTCTGCCATTCCCTGAGTGGCCAGTCCTTTTTCTCATTATCCTGCAACTGCCTGACACTGAAGGGAATTTCTTCTTTGTATGGTGCATTCTTTGGTTTTTTTTGACCGCAATAGACATAAGAAGGTTGTCCATAGTTGGCAAATATCTTTATCCTGTCTTTTACTTTTTCCGGTGCCATCTCAAGATTGAAATAAAGATAAATCTTAGATTTTATATCAATGAAATTTGAATTGTGATAAGGTTGAGAAGAAAGCAGAGTCGGCCTGACACTCTCAAATTTCCAGGAAGTATCCCGCTCAAGGCGCATACCAGTAAGGGATTGAATTTTGTCTTTCTTTAGTAAAACAGTAAATTCTGTTGCTGCCTGGAGTGTATCTGCAGGGATAAAAGCGAGTGTCCTTGAACCGAGCCAGCGATATTTCCCTTTTATTGGGATCGAGAACTCTAAGGGTCCTTCGGTCTCATCCCTTGGTATTGCCTGGACAGGAGACATAGCCTGATTAAAACCAACGAGGATTTTAAATGTCTCAAGTCCAGCCTCAACTGGACCGACTGGAGAAATATGGGTAATCTTTAATGGAATCTTCTCGCCCTGAAGAACCTGCTGGGTTGTTATATCAATAGCCTTTTTTTCTTGCTTACGGCAGGAAAAAAAGGAGAGTATCAAAAAAATAGCAAAAAAAGATAAGAATCGCCTCATCATTCCTCCTTATTAAGTTTAACTGATTGTTATGCCCTAAAACCAACCTTGAAACGAGAATGTTATTTACGATTCAGCCTGACTTCCCAATTTTACTTCTCTTACTGCACTGGCAACCACATAAATTCTTAGATTATTGCTCTCAGGATCAGCAGGAAGAACAAAAAAGCCCTTGCGGGTCTTATTATATCCAAGGGTTGAACCATATATAACCTCATTATCCTTGAAAGTAATCTTTATCTTCATTCCCCTGAATGTAACAGGGTCAATCTTTCCAAATCCACCAACTTCCTGGTAATCCTTTTTGCCTTCGTAAGTTTTGACAAAGAAGACCGCCTTTAAAGACTCAGTATCAATTTCCTCTGTGGAACCATCTTGATGCACAAGATGGAATTTTGGTTTCTCGGGCACAAAGTCATGGGTTATGCCTTTTGCAACATTCCCATTTTTATAATGTATCACAATACGATTTGCCTCAGTTACTTTTTGTTCCATTAATAATGATATTCCAATCCATTAAAATGTCAATACCAACCATAACCAACCAAAAACCATACTGGGTGCCACGACTAAGGACACAAATTGCAGCAAAACCCAAACAGCTATCCATCTGGTTAACCAAAAAGATGTGTAATCTTATGCCAAAAATGTCTGAAAAATTCAATAGCTTCCGGGTGTCTGATCTTTTGCGACCATATATACTTTGCAAAACCGAGCTGGCATAATGCATACCAGCCAATGGCAATCTGACCAATTGCAATATAACCCGTAGCAAATTGTCCAAGGCCAAAAAGTATGCCAATTGCGAATTGGCCAATTGTTATCAAACCAAACATAAATTGTCCGATACCAAAGAGAAAACCGACACCAAACTGGGCGATGGTTATCAGACCAACACCAAACTGACCGATTGCGATAATCCCCTTTGCTACACGGATTTTCCCATTTGCATCCTTACCTATAGCGATGTGGAGAAGCGGGTAACCCAGCACATCAACATTTGATTTCCATTCAAAACCCCTTGCAATACCATCAGGATAACCAAATTTGTGGCCACAAAACGGACAATAATGCGCACTCTCTGTAAACTCACGTTTGCACTCAGGGCACTTCACCAATTTTCTCCGTCAGAATTATAATGAAAATGTTCAAGAGGTCAATATACTTAATCAAATTGTTGACCTGTGTTAATGATTGATTATAATAAGCAATATGAATAACCTTGCCCTGTTGGTAGGTAGATTGTTATTGAAAAAGAAGTTGACTCTGAGCGTCTGTGAATCCTGCACTGGTGGGATGTTAGGTGCCATAATCACAGGTATCCCGGGAAGTTCCAGATATTTTAAGGGTGGTATAATTGTCTATTCAGATGAAATCAAAAATCGAATTGCCGGCGTAAAAACAGTCACCCTCAAGAAATTCGGGGCAGTAAGTGTACAGACTGCAAGAGAAATGGCAAAAGGTGTACGCCGAGTAACAAAAACCGACATCGGTATTTCTATAACCGGCATTGCCGGTCCGGGTGGTGGAACCAGAGCAAAACCCGTTGGTCTTGTATTCATTGCGTTTGCCAGCAAAAATACTACTTCAATTCATGAATTCAAGTTCTCGGGAAGTCGCGAGAATATCAGAAAAAAAACCTGCATCAGTGCTTTGAAACTATTAATCAAGTTTGTTCAAGAAAATTTATGAGAACATTCATCGCCACAGAAATCCCCGAAGTTCAGAAAAAAGTCATCTGGGAATTTGTTTTATCACACAAAAAAAACAATCTACCAGTAAAATGGGTCGCATATGAAAACCTCCACATTACTTTGAAATTCATTGGTGAAATTGACGAAAGGAAATTGGACTCAATAAAGTCCGCATTGAGCACCGTCAGCGGCAAGACAAAATGTTTCAAAATGCAACTAGGGAATCCTGGGTGTTTTCCCAATATAAGGAACCCAAGGGTTCTATGGATTGGAGTATCCATTGGTGCTGAACATCTGATAAAACTTGCTGATGAACTGGAAAATAGCCTGATACAATGTGGCATCAAAAAGGAAGAAAAGAAATTTCATCCCCATTTGACTATCGGTAGAATAAAAACATTCTTTAAGGTAGATGATATAATCAATAAATCAATCGCAACAGAACCTTTTGATGTTAAAGAATTTATTCTTTTCAAATCTACGCTCTTGCCTTCAGGTCCAGTTTATGAAAAAATCAAGAATTTTGCCTTACTCTGAAGGTCGTTCAGGAACAACTCTTATACCCCGCTTTGAACCCGGGGTATTGTCAAAGACTTCAACAATATAGAACAGCAGTAAGGGAAAGACCCGGGTAAATTTACCGTGCATATACTCATGAGCAAGATTAACGAACTCCAACAATTTTTTTTCATGAGGCAAGACATCATTGTCCTCAGGATGAACAATTCGGGCGATGGTTCTTAATTCATAGGTTGGAATATCCATAAAGACAATTGTTGCTACTGGATTTTCCATTATGTTCAAAAATGTGTGGGTCTCAAAATCTCTGGTCGTATACAATTCAAGAGAAGTTTGTTTGCGCCAATCAAAAAAATCCACATTTTCATACATTGATTTTAGCACGTCCATTTTTTCTGGCATTGTCTTATCAAAAGTCGTCTTGAGTAATTCAATTGCTTCATCAAGTTTTTCATCCCTTGGTGCCAGACCCGTGCCCTTGACTGCATTGTTCAGGGTAAAATTTGAATCAAATCTGCGCATTCCATAGGTTGCAACGACCCCTGAGTGAGGTCCACCCAACTCAGGTATTTTGCCGGTCTTTATGTTTTCAATAAATTCAACCCGTGTCTTTGCGTTCCATTCAATAAAATCCTTGCATGGTTCAACCAGTGAGAATTCCTGCCACTTACCATCAATTCGGGCACGAATTTTTCCAGCCAGGTAATGGGACATATCAACTGTCTTCTGAAAAAACTTTTTGTCTTTCCAGAAATCCTTTTTTGAATGTTCCCATTTTCCTGCCCACAACATTTTTGGCAGATCCTTTAAAGACAGGAACATCGTTGTGATAAATCCTAAAGACTTCAGAAATTTCCTTCTTGTCATTTGTCTCTCCCTTTTGATCCTTTCTTCTGCATCATCTTTGTGAATTCTTTTACAATCTCCGGGTCAAGTCGTGTTCCGCTGAACAATTTAATTGCGTGAATAGCATCTTCTTTGGAAAACGGGTTTCGGTATGACCGGATTGTCGTCATCGCATCAAATACATCACATACCGCAAGAATCCTTGATTCCAGCGGAATTTCCTCTCCCTTAAGACCATCAGGATAACCTGTGCCATCAAAATTTTCGTGGTGGTGTCTGATCAAAGGAACAACTTCCTTCAAACCCTCAATTGGTTCAAGCATCTTTGCACCCTCTTCAGGATGCCTCTTGATCTCAGAAAATTCAAATTCATCAAGATGTCCGGGTTTGTTAAGGATTGACTCACTAATGCCGATCTTACCAATATCATGCAACAACCCAGCCCAGTATATCTTCCTTTTTCGGCCGTCAGTAAATCCCATCTCATCTGCAAGTTTGAGTGCTAGTTCAGTCACCCTTTCAGAATGACCCCGCGTATATGAATCCTTCGCCTCCATTGCCAGAACCAGTGCTCTGATTGTTTCAGTATAACTCTTTTCCAACCGCTCATACAATATAGCGTTTTCAAGGAAAGTGGAAATGCGGTGGGCAATATCGTCAAGTAAATCCAGGGTCATAACATCAAAACGATTTGCGATCTTGCTCTGAAAATCAATCACACCAAGAATCCTGGTACCGGCTATTAACGGAATTGCCAGTTCTGACTTCACACCCTCAATCGCTGGGAAATACCGTTCATCCTTTTCTGCTTCTGAAACATAAATCGCTTTTTTCATCTTCATTGCTTCACCCACAACCCCTCTGTACATTGGTACAGTTTCAAAACCAGATTTGACAATTGCATTCTGGGAAATCGCTTTTATCACAAGTTTTTTATTATCCTCGTCAGGAATCAGAATTGTCGTAATAATGTTTCCCAGGGCAGCATCTATTAAACTGACTGCAGTCCTGAGTAAAACTTCAATGCTAAGAATGCTGCTGATGTGATACTCAATTTGATAAAGCAGAGTTAGATTGTTAATGGCACTATTCAACTGGTCAAATAGTCGGGCATTATTGATTGCAATAGCAGACTGGCTGGCTATTAATTTTAAGAAACGCACGGTCTGTTCGGAAAAGGCATTCTTTCGGTTCTTATCCCAGCACATCATCACACCGAGAAAATTATCACGCACGACTAAGGGAAGGCCAATAAAAGATGCCACCTCCATTTCTGAATGTGATTTCAGATCAATCTTTTTGTTGTATAACTTTTTGTATTCAGAAGTGAGGATTACTTTCCGTTTTCTATAGAGTTCTCCGAGGATAAGGGCATCATTGATATTCATATCCGGATGACCACTTATCAAACTTCCATTATGGACAAAAAACACCGGTTTTATCCGATTTCCTTCAGGTTCCAATAAATCAATTCTCAAATTTTTGACACGAACTATTCTCTTCACCTGGTCATACAGTTTCTGATAAAGCCTTTCAAGGGTCAATTCAGATGCCACTACCTTATTAATATCATCCACAACCTTCAAACCAGTAATCTCAGCACTCATTGACCTCAGAACATCAAAACTGCGCAGACAGATTCCAATCAACCTTACCTCGGTATTAAGATTTAATATCATCTTCTTACCAATTGTCAGTTTAGAAATATGGATCAACAACAATCCATAAATTTTGTTATGATTAGAAATCGGAATGGCTAATAATGAACCAGAAGGGCAACCAGAGAGGAATGGTTTCCTGTCTGATACCAAAAACGGATGCCTTTTGGAAAGGATAGCACGGGGAAGTTCTCTCCCCAATTTTAATTTCTCTAACTTCTTCCCTTTGAAGGATTTTCCAGATCTTGCCAACAGAATTAGCGACCCTCTTCTTTCATCAAAACTATATATTGCAGCGGACCTGGCGTGAAATCTCACAACAATTGAATGGATAACTTCATTGAGATAACTAAGGACATTTCGCAATGATGTCTGCTGATAGTTCATTCTGCCATTATACTTAAACATACTTAAATGTCAAGGAGAAAGTAGAGAGCGTTCAACAAATCTTTCTCTTGACACGAGGACAAATTTAAAGATAATTAAGATATGATTCTTAAAGACCCAATCTTGACTGCTGATCCACTTTTGAAAAGGATGGCAAAATGCCGATAAAATCAAAAAACGTTAGAAAAAATAACCCCAGAGAAATTGCCTTTGCATCTACTCAAGAGACCACAGAAGGATCGGTTCGGACTATCGATAAATCTACTCCTATCCAGGAAAAAGGGTTTGCCATATTTGCCGTAGGAAACGAATGGTATTGTGTCGATATGGGATCAATCTTTGAGATACTCCACGACTTTGAGATAACGACTGTTACCCATCTGCCTTTTTTCTTTGAAGGGGTAACAAACTTGAGAGGAGAATCCATTCCTGTCGTTAATCTAAGAAACCTTCTCAGTTTGAACCCCGGGACAAATGACTCCCAGGTCTGTATAATAATTCAAAAGGACAATGTCAAAACAGGTTTTTTGATAGACTCAGAAATTGAGATTGTGAAATCCACTGAAATGCAGTTCTTTTCTCTGCCTGATTGCTATAGCCCAGAAGAACAAAAATTTCTTGAGGGAATTTTAGAATATAAGAATCGGCTCATCGGTGTTTTGAAACTAAATCAGGCATTAGAAATCCTATCTGAACGGAGGTCCAGGAATGAAGATAAATAGAAATTTGCTCTCTGTTTTTGGTTTTCTGATACAGGGATTCCTCTTTCTGCCGGTTGCTCGTGAAGTGTTTTTAATCCAGGGAAATTATATTGGTTATCTGCTCATTATCGCTGTCGTCCTTCTCTACAATCTGATTTCGGGTTTTAAATATTCTGCAAAGATAATCTTCCTGTTGTTCTTCTTTTCAACACTTCTCGCCTTTATCGTGCCAGGATTTATCTACCAAAGTGACAGCGAAATATTATCCTGGCTCATTATTTACGGTTTGATCACTGGTATGCTTGTCGCAATCACTATGTACCATTTGAAAAAAATCCTCAATCCATCCGGAGAAGAAACCGGATTCGGTATTGTCATTGAAATGACCATTTCGTTCTTTGCTTTATCATCGTATGTATTAAACCTTGCCTTGTCCCTGCCCATTAATCTTACAATTATGGTCAATGTCTTGCTCCTTCTTATCTCACTCATCGTCGGTCTGGTGGTCGCTTTTTCTTTCAACTCCCTGCTCAAGCGCCTGTTAGTATCTATCACCGAGAGATCTGCTGACATAAACTATCTAAATTGCATCCCGATGTTGAGAAAACTCTATGACTTTTGTGCAGTTTTTTTTGCGAAAACAACCAATTCACTCAATGAAATCGGAACCCTTAGTCAGAATATAAGAAGCTCAGCCGAAGACCTTTCCTCTGCATCCGAAGAAATGAATGCGTCACTTGAAGAGGTTTCATCAACAGTTCAGCACATTGCCAAGGGTGCCCAGGATCAATCTGAGGCAATCACTATCATTGCCCGTTCAATAGAAGAACTTGATAACCTAACGACCTCAATCTCATCGCAGGTAAAAATGGCCAATGTTTCATCCCGTCGGACAACTGACTCAGCCAAAAAAGGAATGGAATTCTCTGTTCACCAAGCGAAGATCCTTAAAGAAATCTTTGATCAGACAAAATTTATTGAAGACAAAATGGCGGAATTGCGCACGCAGACAACAGAGATTAAAAAGATCGTTGACATAATCCAGGGCATAACCGAACAGACTGACCTGCTTGCTTTAAATGCTGCAATAGAAGCTGCACGCGTCGGTGAACAGGGAAAGGGGTTTGCTGTGGTTGCGGATGAGATCCGTAATCTTGCAAACGAAACTCAGCGTTCATCAACCACCGTTGAAAATCTAATAATAGAAATAAACAAGACAGCCCAGGAACTCGGAAGTCTTCTGAATCTGGAAAGGGAAAAGATTGATGAAGCAAATCTTTCGGCAAGTCAAACTGAAGAAGAATTCACTGGTATTGTCAAGGCAGTTGGATTGGTGACCGATATGATCGGACGGATAAACGAAGCCGCAAGCAATCAACTAAATAATACCAAAGAACTGGTTAAAAAAGTTGAACAGGTGGCTCAGGTTGCGGCTGACACAGCAGCTGCTACCGAAGAGGTCTCAGCCGCAGTTGAAGAACAGACTGCCTCAATGGAACAATTTACCTCAACTGCGCAACTGCTTTCACAGATTGTGACCAAACTTAATGACATTGTTAAAGAAAAAAAATGAATTATTTTCTATGCTACCAAATTGGCAGAGCTAAATTTGCCACGGCAATAGAAGAGGTCAAAGAGATTGCCCGGACAAAGAATCTTATCACAGCAAGAGAATTACCAAAAAATATCACAGGTTTTTTTGACCTTCGGGGCAGAAGAATCTGTGTATTTAACCTTCCCTTATTCCTGGAGATTGAGACAGATAATGATTTTGAGATAATCCTGAGTGAGATGCATCATGAAATTTTCGGATTCAAGGTTGAAAAGATTCTTAACATTGTGAGTACTGAAGCGATCTTTCCTTATCCAGAATTTGCCCAGGCAAGGGATTATTTGAAGGGAATCATCAAGCAGGATGGTCAAATTTTACAGGTCATATCATTTTTCAAAATACTTTCGGGTGCGCGTCTGAAGGCAATACAGAAATATTTGTGAAGATTGGATTTTTGCAGTTCAGCCCGGTCTTTGGCGAAAAAGAGAAAAATTTTGAACGAGTAATTAGGTTACTTGACGGGATCACCGCGGACTTGATTGTCTTGCCCGAACTATTCAATACCGGCTATTTGTTTCAGAGTAAAGAAGAACTCAGGAATCTTGCTGAATCCGCGAAGAACGGCGAAACCAATAATTTCATAGCAGACTTGTGCCGTAAGAAAAGTTGTGCAATCGCCTATGGCTTTGCTGAAAAGGAGGGAGAAAACTTATACAACTCAGCCATTTTGATGTCACCCGGAGGTGTCATCGGCCTCTACCGCAAGACCCATCTATTCTTTGAAGAATTGTTCATATTCACGCCCGGTAATCTTGCCTATGAAGTCTATGAATATCAAAAAACGAAGATTGGAATGCTCATCTGCTTTGACTATATCTTCCCTGAGGCGATGCGGACACTTGCCTTAAAAGGTGCCCAGATTGTCCTATTGCCTGCAAATCTGGTCCTGCATTTCTGCCCTGATGCAATGGTAACAAGAGCGCTGGAAAACCGCATATTTACCGTACTGGCTGACAGGACCGGCTACGAAGACCGGCATACCAGGAAATTGAATTTCATCGGCAAGAGTCAAATTGTGGCACCAAATGGTGAAATCCTGGCACGGGTTGGTGACGAAGAGTGTGTAAAAGTGATAGAGATTGAACCTATTCTTGCCCTTGATAAAAATGTCACACCTCACAATGACATATTTAGACAGCGGCGTGAAGACCTCTATTTTCGTTAGGTCTCATCTTGAAATATCGGCTTCTTTGGATATAATAAGACTATGAAGATAGTTTATAGTCTTATCAGGAGAATAATATGAGTGGTATTGTTGGGATAATTTCAAAAAAAGATTGTAAAGAAGACCTTTTCTATGCAACTGATTACCATTCTCACCTTGGTACAGAATATGGCGGAATTGCTATCTATGATGGCCACAAGATTACCAAAAAGATTCACAGCATTACCAAGGCACAATTTAAGTCAAGGTTCTACGACGACATAGATTTTCTGAATATGCAGGGGAATGCTGGGCTTGGTGTTATCAGTGACCGGGATACACAACCCTTGATTATTAGACTTAAATTTGGCGAGTATGCGATTTGTGGAACTGGTTATATTGATAATCAGAATGAACTTGCCAGTAGACTTATCCGGGAAGGTACAGAATTCTCTGAAATCTACGACAACCAGGTAAATCAGATTGAACTCGTCGCCAAACTAATTAATAAAGGTAAGGATTTGATTGACGGCATTGAATATATGTTCAGCCAGATTCAAGGTTCAATGTCCCTTCTGTTACTTGGCAGAGAAGGAATCTATGCGGTTCGTGATAAATTCGGTAGGACACCGCTTGTTCTCGCCGAAGGAAATGGCAGCAAGATTGTTGTCTCGGAAACTTGTTCATATAAGAATTTAGGATTCAAAACCAGAAAATTTCTTGGACCTGGAGAGATTCTATTATTATCTAAAAACACAACAAAACAGCTTAAGAAACCACAGGATGACATGAGACTATGCACATTCTTGTTTGTTTATACTGGATTCCCTGCTTCTGAATACGAAGGCAAGAATGTTGAAGAATTCCGCGAAGATTCCGGGAGATTGATTGCCCGGAGTGATGATGTTAAAGTTGATATGGTTGCTGGCATTGCGGATTCGGGCACTGCCTACGCATTTGGATATTCTTATGAATCAGGTGTGCCGGTCAGAATCCCGCTTCTAAAATATACTCCTGGGTGGGCAAGGAGTTATGTACCACCTTCACAACAGGCACGCAATTTGATCGCTATGATGAAACAGATAACAGTTGAATCATTGATAAAAAGAAAGAAAATAATCGTCACCGAAGATTCTATTGTGCGGGGTACACAACTGAAGAATTTTCTTCTCGTGAAGCTATGGAAGGCTGGTGCAAAAGAGGTTCATATCAGACCTGCCTGCCCGGCATTAATGTTTCCTTGTAAATTCTTATTTTCCACAAGAACTCTTGATGAACTATTCGCCCGCAGAATTCTGAAGCAAATGTTTGGCAGACATCTAAAGTCTGTAGGACCATACCTTGAACCAGATTCAAAAGAATACAAAAAGATGTTGAGGGCAATGGAAAAAGACCTGAATATTACTTCCTTAAGGTATCAAAAACTTGAAGATATGATTTCAGCAACCGGTTTACCTGAAAATAAGCTGTGCACTTATTGCTGGACAGGAAGAGAAGGAAAGTGAGAAGCGGGGAAAAAGATGAAAATAATTGATTTGAGGAGCGATACTGTAACATTGCCCACAGATAGAATGCGTGAGGCCATCTATAATGCAGAATTGGGTGATGATGTATTCATAGAAGACCCAACAGTGAACAGATTTGAAAAAATGGCAGCAGAAATTGTGGGCAAAGAGGCAGGGCTGCTTGTTTCGAGCGGTACTCAGGGAAATCTCGTTTCTATCCTCACCCACTGCAATCGTGGTGACGAGGTCATCCTTGGAAATCTATCACACACATTCTTGAATGAAGTAGGTGCCATATCAGCCCTCGGCGGAATACATCCTCATACAATATTAAATCAAGAAGACGGCACGATGAATCTGGTAGATATCCGGTCCGCAATCAGAGGTGATAATATCCATTATCCACGCACAAAACTTGTTGTGATTGAGAATACACACAATCGTTGTTTTGGGTCGCCATTGACTGCAGAATATACGAATGCAGTATGCGAACTTGCCCATAAACATCATCTAAGAGTTCATCTTGATGGAGCCCGTATCTTCAATGCTGCAGTTGCCCTGCAAATAGATGTTAAAGAACTGACAAAGAATGTTGACTCCTTGAGTTTCTGCCTTTCGAAGGGCTTGTCTGCGCCGGTCGGTTCAGTCATCTGTAGCAACAAGGAATTTATTGCTGAAGCAAGAAGATATAGAAAGATGCTCGGCGGTGGTATGAGACAGGCAGGAATTATCGCTGCAGCCGGGATTGTAGCAATTGAAGATATGATTGATAGATTAAAAGAAGACCACGATAATGCAAGGATGCTCGCTGAAGGTATAAGTAAGATTTCGGGGTTATTTATTGACCTCAAGAAAGTGAAGACGAATATAATCTACTTTGACCTTGAGAGCAAAAAAATCAGTGCAGACGAACTTCTGAGAAAGACAGAGACCAAGGGTATAAGGTTTCTGAGTACAGGCCCAAATAGATTCAGAATGGTCACACACTACGGAATAACAAAAGATGATATCAAAACTGTAATTGAAGCTCTGGGAAAAGAAATCGGATAATCTTTGCTACTGACTTTGACAGCATAAGTCCTTAAAGTATAGTCGTAAGTGCAAAGGGGACTATATGATCAGAACATTTCTTATGATATTAGCAATCAGTGTCGCCTTTGGCATCGTGCTAAAGGATGACGGAGTTCCGGGGATCAAGGTTGAGATTGCTAATGACAAGATTAGATTAATTGCTATAGAGGCGAAAATCTATAATTCCTTTCCACCGACCATAAAATACGGATCTTCAAAGACTAATACCCTCTGGGTAGATCGCAATCACCATTATCCCATTGCTGAAAATATTTCTTTATCTCGTATTGAAAAGACAAGGTTGAATAAAATTGAGGCGTCTCAGAAAAGAATCAAATTTTACAACTTACCCCATTGCGGGGTGGATGATTGAAGGGCTCTTGTTTTCATTCAGTCGTTTCGCTTACAGAAATTTTGAAAATTAGGAGGTATTATGCATTCAAGGAATAAATGGGCATTACTTCTCTTTTACTCTTTAATGTGTATCTCTTTTCTCAGAGGGCAGTACCTTAAAGAGACCGGACTGTCAACCACGATACTGACTGAATTAAAATCTTCTCTCAGATTGACCACTACTGATACGGCGCTGATCAATGCCCTGACGAATAATGATCTACACACTATTGCCCTGAATCGGGAATTTGTGATGAATCACAATAGTCTCTTCACAAATAAAATTGAAACAAAGGGTATTACAGATCAGAAGAATAGTGGTAGATGCTGGATATTTGCCGGTCTAAATGTTTTAAGACCTGAGGCCATAAAGAAATTCAACCTTAAGAACTTTGAATTCTCGCAGTCCTATATTGCATTCTATGATAAATTGGAGAAGGCAAATTTCCTTCTTGAGTTTGTCATAAAGACCAGAGACCGTGACATAATGGACCGGGAACTTGATGAAATTCTTGACGAAGGCGTGCAGGACGGTGGATACTGGCAATGGTTCGTAGCACTGGTTGAAAAGTACGGAGTTGTGCCTAAAGAAATATATCCGGAAACACATCCAACAAGCAATACCTGGTTAATGAATAGATTGATAAACGAACAAGTGCTTGCTGCTGCAGATATGATAAGAAAGATGACGAAATCTGGTGCAGATGAAAATGACCTTAGAATTATTAAATTAAAGGTTCTAAAAAATGTCTACAAGATCCTTGTAATGAATTATACTGAGCCACCTGAGAATTTTATCTGGCGCTATGAAGATAAAGAAGGCAAAATTAATGAATCCAGAGAATACACACCCTTAGAATTCTATAGAGAAACTGTGGAACAAGATCTTAAGAATTTTGTCTCGCTCATAAACTACCCGGGCAGAGAATTTAACCAACTTTACCAATTTGATAACTGTCGGAATATCTTTGATGCAGATGACCCTAAGAGTGCGAATCTCACAATTGATGTTATCAAGCAGGTAATCAAGAAATCAATCCTAAACAATGAACCAGTCTGGTTTGCCTGCGATGTCGGTAAGAGCAATGACCGGGAAAAGGGTATACTGAGTTCAAAAATATTTAATTATGATGCCCTATTCCAGCCCGAATTCAAAATGGACAAAGAAGCAAAGATCTTTTATAGATATAGTGCATCAAATCACGCAATGGTAATACTCGGTGTCGACATCAAAGATGGTAAGCCGATTAAATGGCTGGTTGAAAACAGCCATGGTGCTGATGAAGGCGAACAGGGTCTTTATTCAATGTATGATGACTGGTTTGATGACTATGTCTATGAGGCAATAATCAATGTAAAATATTTGCCCAAGGAGGTGAAGGAAATTTTTGAACAAAAACCGATCCACCTACCGTTATGGGACCCTATGGCAGAATTGTTAAGGGTTGAATAGAACAAAAGGATGAATAAATACTCACTTCTGCCCAGAAACTTTCCAAAGGACATCTGGGCGTTGTTTGTGACAAGTATGGTCAGCGCTGTTGGATTTTCCATTACAATGCCATATATGAGTCTTTATATGAACAATATCCTGCATATTTCTATGACCCTTGTGGGAACAATATTGATGATTGCTCAAGTCATCGGAGCAAGTGTAGGACTCTATGGAGGTGAACTCAGCGATAGATTCGGTAGAAGATTTATAATGGTCCGTTCGGTCTTTGGCAGATTTTTTCTGTTTGTTCTGATGGGGGGCATCATTTTACGCTGGCAGAATATTTATGTCATTTTCCTCTTTCTCATTGCGAATTCAATTCTGTTTTCATTCTATATCCCCGCATCACAGGCATATATTGCAGATTTAACATCAGAAAAAGAACGACTCTCTGCCTATGGCTTGCTGCGAATGGGTGGGAATTTGGGCTGGGCAATTGGTCCGGCGATCGGAGGTCTGCTTGCAAGCATAGATTACGCATATCTCTTTTTTGTCACGGCCTTCTTTATGCTCATTGCGACAATCATTTTGATCAATTTCTGTAAGGAACCATATAAAAATAGAACCCAACCCAATACATCTGCGGGATTCCAGGCTCCGACGAAGCAGAAGAACCAGGGCTTCAGCATCAATTTTGGAGAAATGCTTTCAGTAATCTATGACCAGAGATTTCTAACCTTTACATTGATTTCTTTTACTATTTTCATTGTCTGGGGTCAACTTGTTTCACCACTCTCAATATACACGGTCAATCGTATTGGTATTACAAAAGCCCAACTCGGCATTCTATTCTCAATCAACGGTTTTATGGTTGCTCTTTTTCAGTATATCATAACCTATCTTGTACCTGATAAAAGAGAACTTTCAGCACTATGGATTGGTTCTCTAATCTATGCAGTTGGTTATCTTTCTGTTGGATTTGCCCAGAACTTTTCATTCCTCATAGTCTCAATGGCAATCATTACAACCGCGGAAATGGTAATCACACCCGCAAGTCAGAGTTATGCGTCAAAAATTGCTCGCGTAGAAAATCGGGGCAGATATCTGGCTTTTTACAATCTTGCACAAACCTTTGGCTGGGCATTCGGACCCTTACTTGGCGGTATCCTTCTTGATTTATTCGTAGGACGCTCAATCATTATCTGGGGTATAATCTGCGTCATTGCCCTTTTTTCAGCAATTGGATTTGTATTTTTCAAGAATCGCAATAATACAGACTGAAAGTGTTTAAGAAAGTTCAGGTTATTGTGAATGCCACAGCTGGCGCCTATGTTGCAGGCCGATTATTAACAAAAATCAAGGAAGACCTTAAGAAAAGAGGTTGTGAACAAAACATAGTATTAACCCAATACCGATTCCACGCAAGAAAACTTGCCGCCGAAGCAGCACAGAAAGGATTTGATTTGATTATTGGTGTTGGTGGTGATGGCACAATGAATGAAATCATCAATGGAATGATGGAATGCAGAAAAGGCAGTTGTGTATTGCCGGCACTCGGGATTATCTCTGCCGGCACCGGTGCAGATTTGTGCAGGAGTCTGGGCATCCCTTTTGAATATCAGAAGGCACTTGAAACGACCCTTAGCGGAAAATTGAAAACAATAGATATAGGTATGGTGAAATTCAAAGATGAAAAACGCCAGTGGCATAGATATTTCGCCAATGTGTTTGATATCGGACTTGGAGGAAATGTCGCCAGGATAGCCAATCATATTCCCAAGAGACTTGGCGGATTTTTAGCCTTCTTGCTTTCAAGTCTTGCCGGACTTCTTACCTATAAATCCACTGATCTGAAAATCTATGTAAATAATGAATTAAGGGATAAAGGCAAAATTATGATTATCGGCGCAACTAATGGGAAATACTTCGGAGGTGGAATGAATATTGCGCCGATGGCACGCCTTGATGATGGTTTTCTTGAAGTACTCTATGTAAGGGACACAAACCTGATTAAATTTATTATAAATGTATTATTGCCAGTCTATGATGCGAAACATTTAGCATACGAGAAATTGTATTATTTTAAGACCAACAGATTGAAAATAGTCTCTAAGAAAGTATTCCTTGCCGACATTGATGGTGAAGAAGAAAAGGCAAAAGAAGTTGAAATCGCAATAATCCCACAGGCAATAAATGTTGTCACCGACTGAAGAGAATTGACTGATATTTTTTCTCCTAAATCACTTTCCACATTAGATAAATATGCTGAGAGATGCAACAATCCGGGCTAATTTCACCTGCTTATTTCGTAAACCTCAAGGTATTCAAAAGCAAATCTTTGTGCTCGTTCAGTCGTCTAACTGCATAGTCACCAATGAGCTGCAGCGCGTGAAGGGTTGGATATGCCTCTTTTTCCTTAACCCTTTTCAGTAAAAACATACTGAGGAATCTAAATAATGATGTACCGATGAAAAGAATGTGGAAATTGACGAAGGTTTGACCCAAAAATTCGAATTTAAGACTGACGAGCAACTGGGCAATTAAACCACCCAAAATGGAGGAAAGAAAACCACAGATACCGGTGATTGTTGAAAATACTGCAAAATATGACTCTTTCAATTCTTTTTCCTCAGTCAAACTCAACAGAATGTTGAATAGACTCAAGTTGATACCACACCAGAATAAACCACTGAAAAATGCATCTATCCATATCGGCAGGATAAAATCAGGACGTGCAAAGAGCCAGATAATGGGCAAAAAAGTAATACCCACAAAATTTATTGCAAGTATTGGCTTTGATTTTACCCGGTCAATCAACTTTCCCCAGAAAATTTGAAAGACCAGACTTGCTATACCCGCAATTATGCCATAGATTGCAATCGTTGAATATTCCATTTGTAAATTCTTTATCATATGAACAACCCAGAATGGTGCGGCGATACCTGCAAAAAAATACCAGAATGATACAAATTTGACAAGGGCAAGAAAATTCTCATCACTGAGGGGTTTCAAAAAGACATCCTTGAAATGGATTGCCTTTCTTTCAAAACCTGGCTCAGGCTGAAATGATAGTGTAATGCCTGCGAGTACCGCAAAGAAAACCGCCACGGAAAATATGATGATAAACGCCTGACTGGGAGCGCAAATATCAAGAATCTTACCCCCGAGATAATTGACGACCATGCCCACTGCACTGATAATAGTATTTCTAATACCAAAATAGCTTCCACGCTCGTCTTTTGGCACCAGGTCACTCATCCAGGAGAACCAGAGATTTCCCGAAAAATTCATAAGAAGATTAAAAAAGAAAACAATAACAAAAAAGAAACCAATACTGATACGAAGATTAAATACAAGTCCAATAATGAAAAATATGAAAAGGCTTCTTCCCATCAATGCTGTGAAAAGATTTGGGGTTTTTCTCTTGCCAATAATATTAGCAATATATGCGGAGAAAAAACCAGCGCCGGCAAGTAGTGATGGGATTGCAGTAAGAATACCCATCTGGAATGGATTTGCTTTCAGAAATAGTGCGAATGCAGTAAGAAACATACCACCGGTTAAGGTGATATGGAACTGAGCGAATACTCCCTCCAAAATTGAAATTCTCTTACCATTAGATATCTTATCCATCTGTCATCTCATGCTGGTGCAGTTACGAAAAAACCTCCTGCACACTCACAAAAAGAGTTCATAGACGCTGGTCTCTTCTTCCTTACCCTTCACCCTCACCTTTCCCAGTTCCCTGAATTTTAGCTCAATTGTGGGATGTGAAGATACCATCTTGTAGGTTGCCTCACCAACAATAATATTCACTTTGAATTCTTTGGTCTGCCCCTCAAGCCGTGAGGCAAGATTCACAGCGTCACCAATCACGGTGTATTCCATCCTCATTGGCGAACCAAAATTTCCACTCACGACCTCACCAGAGTTTATACCCACACCAATCTCAAACCCCATTTCGCGTGCTCGTTTCACCATTTCCCGTGCACACAAGCAGGCATTCAATGCGGAATTCTTTAAATTTACCGGGTGACCAAATACTGCCATCACACAATCGCCAATGAATTTATCAACCCTACCCTGATATTTGAATACGATCAACACCATTTCGGTCAGGAATTTATTCAATGCCTGGGCAACTGCTTCAGGTGACGACTTCTCGGTGTAGGGTGTAAAATTCCTGATATCAGCAAAAATCATTGTGCAGTGTACCTTTTCGCCACCGAGTTTTAGTGGTTCTTTTATTACCTTCTCTACAAGTTCTCTTGAATAGTAACGCGAAAAAACGGATTTTATACGCCGCTTTTCTCTTTCCTCAAACTGATATCTATAGATAAGCGCAGCAATGATTGTAAAAATTAAAGCATAATAGGTCCGAACAAATCCAAACTCAATACGCTGATAAAACAGCAGTAATGAAAGAATCAGAACAAAAAGAGAAAGGAAGATGTAAGACAAAATATATTTCTTTATTGATCCAAAGATCGTAAACAAAGCAATGAGAAAGGAACATACCAGAGTTATCATCAGAATATAAATATACGGAAATTCATTCACTTTGATATTGTTAATAAGATTATTTACGAGATTTGCCTGAATCAAAATCCCCGGGAAGTGTCTTCTAAAAGGTACAGCATGGTAATCAAAAAGTCCATAAGCGGTGCCACCTATTAGTACTATTCGACCCTCAAAGTATTCTCTGGGTATCCGTTGTAAATACAAATCACTGAATGGGATTCTACGGAATGAACCTGCATCCAGATAATGGATAAAAAATCTCTTCTCTTTAAAATCACGGTTGACAAAACGGCATATCTGATAGGCAAATGTCGGCTTCTGATTGATATTTGTATATCCTTTTCTAACAACGCCATCTTCGTCCGCAATGATTTCGCCGATACCTGTGGCACAGACATTGCTAAATACAGGCTCTTTGTCTATTGAAGAAACGAGAATCACATTTTTGTTATTCAGAAGCACGGGGATCAGCAGAGAGTCAAAATTCGGTTTTTCATAGTATTTACGGGCATACAATGGTAGGGTATCAGGTTCACCAAAAAAGATATCAATCCCTATTACTTTTGCACTCTTCAGATAATCAATAACCTCAGTAAAATATGCCCTGGGCCAGTTCTGGTAACGGCCGAGTCTTTCCAGGCTATTCTCATCAATATCAACAATAACAATATCATCAATGGTTTTTTGGGTAAGGGAAAATCGGTATTTCAAGTCATAGATTTTGCTTTCAAACGGTCTATAAAGAGGTTTGTAGAGACAGAGGATGTTGACGACAGCAACGACAGAAAGGGATATTATGATACTTATAACAAATCGATTTTTCACTGGAATTGTTTCTCAACCACCATTATAAATATATTGGCGAGTTGTGGGTCAAATTGTGTTCCACGATTGTTTCTTATTTCCTGCAAGGCAACCTGAATCTCCATTCGCGGACGGTATGGCCGGTCTGAAGTCATTGCATCGAATGAATCTGCAATTGCAATGATTCGTGCGCCAAGCGGTATCTGATTACCTTTCAAACCAAGGGGATAACCTTTGCCATTGTACTTCTCGTGATGGTGTAATATATCAGGTACAAGTTTCTTTAATTTCTTTATGGGCTCCACAATCTCTGCGCCCAGTTCTGGATGACGTTTCATATAGGCATACTCTTCATCAGTAAGAAGTCCTGGTTTAGAGAGAATTTTATCCGGAATACCTATTTTGCCAACATCGTGCAAGACCGCTGAAAGTTCAAGGTCTTTCAGGACTTCTTTATCAAGATCCATTCCTTCACCAATCAAGAGGGCATACTCAACAACCCGGGCTGAATGACCCTTGGTATAAGGGTCTTTTGCATCAATCGCCTCCACAATCGCTCTTATTGAAGATAGGAAGAGTTCATCCAGTTCTTTGTAGAGTGAGGCATTTTCAATGGCAATAGCAATCTGATTTGCCAGGGCAGTATACATCTCCAGATCTTCTTCATCAAATTTCTTGTTTCCCCGTTTGTTCAATACTTCAGCAACGCCAATAATCTTACCTTTGACGAAAAGTGGAACTGCAATAATGGAGCGGGTCACGAACTTTGTTTTCTTATCAACACCCTTAAACCACCGTGGGTCCTTTGTGACATCAGCAACCAGTAATGGTTTCTTGTGCTCCGCAACCCAACCCACAATCCCCTTACCCATTGGTATACGAATTTCTTTTACTTCCTTACCTTTCTCACCCCGTGCGGTCATAAAATATAATTCATTTTTCTCTTCATCAATACGAAATACACTTGAGGCCTCAGCATCCATCAACTCTTCAGCCTTCTGCAGAATGATATTTAATAATGCATCAATATCAAGAATTGAAGAAAAAACCAGAGAGGTATCGATAAGGGTTTCAAGATTTTTGATCTTTTTCTTCAACTCATATTCTTTTAATTTCATAACTCCTCTCCCCTGCACCAAATTTTTCACCATAGTATAGTTGTATCTGGGAATCAATATCCGGACGCATTTTATCAATATGGTCCTTTGCCATATCGTAAGAAGCCTGGTCAATTGCCACCGGGTCAAGACCGGCAAGAATTCCGATATCCGGGCATATTGGAGGTTCAGCATTGTACAGGCAGTCACAATCAGGTGTGATATTGGTAAGGAAATTCAGATAGAAAACTCTCTTGTTCTTTACGAAATTTGCTGTATACTGAGCAATACCTTTCTGCACTTCCTCAGATGCCGCACTCCAGGAAAATTTTATTGCCCTGACTGGACATATTGACATACAACCTGCACAGCCTGAGCATTTATTCTGATTTATCTGCACATTCTTTTTCTCTTTTTCAATTGCATTGTAGGCACAGTAATCATAGCATTTCAAACAGAAGTTACATCTTTCTTTATCAACATATGGATGGGAACGGGAATGCAACTGTAGCTTTCCACCTTTTGATGCACACCCCATACCAAGATTTTTCAAAGCAGCACCAAAACCAGTAAGCAGATGTCCCTTAAAATGGCTAATACAAAAAATTGTATCTATATTCTTAAAAATCTTTGCAATTTTACACCCATTTACATCAATATATTCATCACCAAAAATTCCATCAGCAATCACTATCGGTGCAAAATCAAACCCGTGCTCACGGGCCAGTTCAATATGGGTATCACCCTTAAATCTTCTGCCTGAATAAAGAGTCGTTGTATCGGTTAAAAATGGTCTCCCGGCTGACCTTCTTATAAATTCAACAACCTTACGCACATAAAGTGGATTAACATAATGCAGATTTCCATCCTCACCAAAATGAGTCTTGACCGCAACGATTGCATCTTTTTCAACTAATTTTACCCCTTCAGAGATCTCAATAAGTTTTTCAAACATCTTAAGAAAACTCTCTTTTTGCTTCTTTCTTAAATCTAAGAAATACAACGTCTGCATAGATAGATAATATCCAGATTAGAAAAAAATGCAAGGGGTGATTAAAAACACAAAATACTCGCAGGCATTATCTTAACAGACATTATCTTAAATAGATAAATTTATGAAATTGGCTCCCATTCTGATAGTCTGATTGAACAAAGTAAACCCCTGTACCAATATATGCCGGTAATGAGATTGCCTGCTTCCCCTTTTTCAATATGCCTTTATAAATATCAAATTTTCTACCATCGACTGAATAGCCAAAAATACTACAGTGTTGTTCAACTGGAGAAATCACAGATAGTTTATCACCGATGGAATTAAAAAAAGTAGGTAAGGTCTCAAGATAATTGAACTTGATCTCGGTCGTAGGAGCACCTTCACGTACATAAACAAAAAATCGGTATAGTGCAGAGTAATGGGGCGATCTATAAACCTGACAGAGTATCTGATAATTGCCAGGTTGGGTATAGATAGAATTGCCTGAAGGTATGTATAATGTATCACCAGGTTGGAAGATCCACCTTATAGTCGCACCCTGCCACTGGGGATAGTTTATTGTATCAATAGTGCAATTGAACCAGAACGGTGTGTTGACAAAGAGTGTCTCAGACTGGACCTGTGCCTGAACTATAGGTACCATTGAGACAGAACCTATTGGTGCGGATAGATACACAACAAAGGTCTCAATGCCATTCTCATATACCTTCACCACACGATACCCACAGGAGTTGATGTTAGTCTCACAGGTAGGGAGCCCGGTCATCAACAAAGAGGGTCCATGAAAGTTAAGCAAGTCATAATGGAGATGCCCGGTAAATATTCCTGAAATATTGTAATCTCGCAGATATTTAAGTAATGTATCCCTTCGCGGACGATCAACATTATTAAGACTGTTTGCCTCAGAAGGTGAGGATACATAAAGCGGAAAATGGAAAAACAGAAAGATATGCCGGTATGATGAATCCTGAGAATAATTCAGAGTTACCCTCAAAAAACTATCCTGCTCAAGCGAATAGGCATAACAGGGATGGCTTGAGTATGTATCAAGGAGCGTAGAATTCAATGAAATGAACAAACAGGAGTCATACTGAAAAGTATAGTAATCTGAATTCCAGAGATTACGATATAGGGAAAGGCGGGCAGGTTTCCAGCAGGTATCACTTGCGTAACCGATATCGTGATTGCCAGGTGCAAAGAATTTTGGCACTGATATCATATTGAAAAGGCTGTCACAGATACGCCACTGGTTTAACAAAATATTCGTATCGTTCTGATTATCTGCCATATCACCACAGACGATCATGAAAGAAGGCTGAGGAGTCATTGACATAATCTGGCTGACCGCGCTTGAACAATAAGGCACAGTATATTGATTTCTACCGATCTGCGGGTCAGAATAATGGATAAAATAATATGGCGTAATGGTGAACAAGAATAGTATAATCATTGCTTCTCCATTATAGATAATATTCCATAAATCTACTAAGTCAAGCATGTAAACGGAGGCAGCAAGACTATTTATAACAAAATAGAGTTTACATCCTGGATTTAGCCTCATAGCGAATTGCTACTAAGATACTGCGAACACCAAGGATAATGGCTTGACTTTTCATAAAATAGAAATATAATCCTGTGTGCAATTTCTTCTATTCTTTTTATTAAACCAGACGTCGATCTTGATTGAAAGTTTTACAAATCCCCAATTTCCACCAGCAGGCTGGGATACACTTAAATCAAATTCGAATATGACCACCTGGTATCGTTTTGTTTATGGGGCTGCGATACCGGATTCATACCAGGTAAGGCAGAGGGTATATGATGCCTCAGATACAATGAGAACTGGATATTCAATCTTATTAATGCCAATAATGGATTTGACCGCATATCAAGGTTCAGAGAGTCTTTTCTTCTGGTTTAGATTTTCAAATGCCAGTAATAATATGGGGAATGATGACACCATCTATATTGAAATAACCAATGACCAGAGCACCTGGTATAACCTGATGAAAATCGGACAATCTCTGTCAACCAATCTCTGGGATACTGCGCAGATAACCCTTGCTCAATATGATACATTCCAGACCTGTAGAATAAGATTCAGATTTGAAGACAAACCCAATGGCTCACTCGGGACAACAAATTGCAATTTCTGGCTGGATTCTGTTAAAGTAATTTCTTACCATATTGATACTATACCTCCAAATATTGTGCAGACTTATCCTGCAAATGGGGACACCAGTATCGGAATTAATTCTAATATTCTTATCCATTTCAGTGAACCAATTAACCCCTTAACCATAATTCCTTCTGCCTTCAATATCACAGGCAGTTATTCAGGTAGCCACACCGGCTCACTTTTCTATGACAGTCTAAACTACACTGTCCAGTTCAACCCCGATACGAATTTTTCCTTGAGTGAAACTGTCTTTGTCTGGGTTTATGACACAATAAGAGATCAATCAGGCAACAAACTTGATGGAGATAATAATGGCACACCTGGTGGCAGCTATAGTTTCTATTTTTTGACCGCCGCATTTCCAGATACCATCCCACCTTCTCCCGTAAATGATATGAGGGTTGCAGGGTTTGGTTCAAACTATGCGAAACTTTGCTGGACTGCACCTGGAGATGATGGAAACTCAGGCCGGGCAAGTTACTATGATCTAAGATATGCATTATTTCCCATAACCGAGTCAAATTTCTATTCGGCAAACATATGCACAGGAGAACCTCCTCCATCAAATGCCGGGCAAATTGATTCATTTGTGGTAACTACCCTCTCGCCAGGAACTGCTTACTATTTTGCTTTAAAAACTGCAGACGAGGATTCAAACTGGTCATTGATTTCAAATGTTCCTTCCTGCACAACCCAGACACCCATTGAAACCCTATTAGTATTGAATGAATTATTACCTGATCCTCAGACATTTGATCACAATAATAATGGAAATTTTAACGACCTTGATGAAGAATTTATTGAGATATATAACAAAGGATGGAATAGCATAAATCTGAATAACTACAAAATAAAGGACTTCATAGGAAATCATACCATTATTATGCCGAATTTTTCTATACCGGCATTCGGCTATCTGCTTCTGTATGCGAGTGGCGAAGGTTTTATAATGAGTGGCGATGGCGATACTTTACATAACTTGAACTGGTCCGGAACCTGGACCGATTTGGATCAGGCCGGTGATACAATATCTCTGTTTGATAATTTTGGACGGATAGTCGATAAAAAAGGCTATCAGAGTTTTCATATTACACCAGATTTTTCCATTGCCCGTCTGCCAAATGGCAGTTCTACCTGGATTAATAATGCCTTTCCATCGCCTGGTAAAAACAATGGTATTGAATATGTCTGGCCCATTGCCATAGCATTCAAAGACCTTGATTCAAATTATGTTCCTGACCTTCTTGATTCTATCGTGACAATTGCAGGAATAGTGACTGTTCCAACAGGACTGTTTTCAAGCCGCGAGGCATACATTCAGGACAATACCGGCGGCGTGTGTATATATCTGACAAATTTCCCCCTGCCCCTTTACTATGGCGATAGTATCATTGCCACCGGAACTGTTGACCAGTATCGCGGCAAAAATGAACTGACAAATTTCACCTATCAAAGGTTAAAACAGGGCTGCGATATACCAGCGCCTCTGGAAATAGCTGGAGGTATCGCAAACACCGAAGCATATGAAGGGGCACTTGTAAAGATAAGGGTTTCTTATTTTGGCGGATTTCTCCTTGAAGCAACTTCCTATACGGCCTGGGACCAAGCAAGTGTTCCATTTAAAATTTATGTTAATGACGGAACAAACATCCCCGGGCATCTTGCACCACTTGATACATTTACTATTACCGGGGTCAAAAGCCAGTATACTACAAGTTCAACTCCTGATGATGGTTATGAAATATTGCCCCGCGATATATCGGACTTCTCTCACCTATTTGTTATGCCTGAATTAAAGGCAATCCATCTCTGCCAGAGCCCGGGCAATGATGGTGTATCATCAAAATATGTTGACAGTTTTGTCGTTGTAGAAGGCGTTATCACTGGACCAAATTATGTGTTCTCCACGGGCAGCCCAAGTTTTTACATTCAGGACAACACTGCCGGAATAAATGTATATAATGCTGACGGTGACTCTCTTTTTACAATATTTATTGATTCAATTGGTGCACGGTTCAGAGTCCTTGGGAAAATCAGTGAATATTATGGTCTGACCGAGATTGCCAATGGATATGCCTGGTTCCTTGGGATGGATACAATTCTGCCATCACCAAGAAATTTAGAAACCAATCGCCTTTTAACCGAAGGAATAGAAGGAAGTTTAATCAGACTCAAGGGAGTTATTCACTCAACTCCTTATAAAACAGGCGATGGCTACAATTTTGAAGTGCTGAATGGTGATTGTGGGATTGCAGTTCGTTTTACGAGCAATAGTGGTATTAATCCGACAACAATAGCGAAGGGCGAAACGAAGATCTTTACCGGTATTGTTGGTCAGTATGATCCGGAACTACCCTATACCACAGGTTATCAATTACTACTCAGATCTCCTGATGATCTTGAACCACCGGAGCAGGACTCAGCAAGTACCGAACCAACTCTTGAAGTCATTGGACCAAAGACATTTCTTCCATTTAATGGTGAACAGGCACACCTCAGAATAAATTCTCCAGTCAGTTATTCGCTCACCTTGAAGGTCTATGATATGTCTGGCAGGATGGTAAGAGAGTTATACCAGGGTGCCGGTGGTCCCCAGGATATTTACTGGGACGGTAGGGATGACAACCGTAGAAATCTAAAGATCGGAATATACCTCGTGAATCTGAAGGCAAAATCTCCAGAAGGTAATACAAAGATACAGAGGGCACTTATTGTGATTGGCACCAGGTTTCAAGGGGGATAATTGGTAAGCTTTTTAGCATTCTTTCTTTTTCAAGCATTTGAACGCTATGTAGTATCTGCCCATAACCAATCACTTTCCTGTGCCTCTGTTGCCACAGCACAGGGCACAGATGCATTAAGGTTGAACCCTGCAGCGATTGCATTGTTAAATCGAAATTCCCTCGGTATGAGTTATGAGCATACATTCACCCATATTGAAGGGTTGTATAATACATTTCTTGGTTTTACACGGCCATTATTCTCTGGCGGATTTGGTATAGGTATCAGTCAATTCGGCTTTGAAGAACAGAAAGAACAGGCACTTACTACCGCATATAGTATTGGTTTGAGTAAAGAATTTTATGCGGGCACCTCAGTTGATCTCTATCTAATACAGAACAAGAGAACTGGAACCGGAATCTCTTATGGGTTCAACTTTAGTATGCTTGGAATACTGTCAAAACGGTGGTTCCTCGGAGCGAGTGGACACAATCTGAATGAACCGCAGTTTAGCAATTCAGCAGAAGGCATTCTTCCGGCATCTTTACAGGCTGGTATTGGATACCGCCCCTTTGAAGATATACTCTCGGAGATTGATTTTTCGCTGTCCGATAATAATATAAGACTGCATACTGGTGGCGCTTTTGATATTCTGGACTTTTTTGAGTTACGCACTGGTTTTCAAACAAATCCCAACTCTGTATCATTTGGTTTTGGTATTGTTTACAAATCTATTAAAGCAGATTATGGTTGTGAGTATATTGTTGATCTACCCCTGAATCATATTGTATCAATAAATTTTGATTTTTAAAGAAATGTTGTTTTTCCTTTTTCTTATCACAGAACAGATTGATCTGAACCGTGCAAAACTTGAGGAGCTATACAAACTACCCTTAGATTCTTCTATTTCCAGGGCTATCCATGAGTATCGTAGTACATACGGGCAATTTAGATCAGTCTATGAATTGCTCAATATCCCTGCTATTGACCCGCAAACATTTGAAATCATAAAACCTCTCGTAAAAATCGCTGTTCCTTTTCCGGCAAGGGGTGAATGGGGTTCAATAATTACCGAACAGAAAAAACTTGCGAGTGAAGAACCTCCCTCAAAGGCTGCGATCGATGAATGGGAAGACCTTTTGTTTTCTCCAATCAATATCAACCGGGCACGATTTGATGATCTTCTTATGATTGATAGAATGACACCGATTGATGCCCAGGCAGTCATCAAAACAATCGGTCAGAGGCAATTGAAGTCATCGCGGGATTTGCGAAAAGTAAATGGATTAAGTCATTACAGTTATGTATCTTTACGGCGCTATGTCCAGTATACTGATGAAACCGATAGAAAATTCCATGGCTCTTTAAGACTCCGATTAGAAAATGTCAATAGGCTTGACGTTGAGGAAGACAGGAACATCGCAACGAGAATCTCCTATCTTGAACAGGCAATCTCAGAGATTGACAATACAATAATCAATCTCAAAGAATACTATGGCTGGGAAGACCGGGAATGTGAAGAACTGAGCAAACAACTTGACACCTCGCTTACTATCCTGAAAAATGTTAGTCCAGAACCTGTATACTCATCCAGGCTGAAGGGCAACTATGAAAAGAGACTGAGACTGGGAATATTGAATCGTCCCAGTAAAAATCTTACAAGGGGTTATGTCGGTATAGGAGACTTGGGACCACTTTACAGACTCTATCTCGGAAATTATCATGTAGTCTGGGGTGAAGGCTTGATGATTGACAATACCGATGAATACCGGGCGAGAATATTCAGCCGTTCTACCGGTATTTATGGAGACCTAACAGAAAATGAGAATTTCGCCTTTACCGGTGTTGCAGGCAGTTTCTATCTTCCCTTATTGGCAGATATCGGCAGCATCAAGCCGTCTCTGTTTTATTCAACTGCACTCCGCAATGCAATCCAGAATCCTGATGGCACTGTCTGGCGTACTATTGTCAACTCCTATGATTACCCATTTTTAAAGAACCAGTTAAATGAACAGTCAACGGGTTTGAATTGCCGCATTTCCCCTCTGGAGAAAATCAATCCTGGAACATACCTCGCATTAGAAGGTATGCTTCTTGATTATCCTGAACAAAAAATCAATCCTGATCCAGGATGGATTGACATTCCCCTTGATAAATATGACCCCTGGTTTTATTCCGAAATCACTCTTCTCTCAAAGAGTTCAAGAAGATATTACTATGGTGCTGAGTTCTCCATACCATACAAAAATCTTTTTGTTTCAGGTGAATATGTAATTCAGAGAGACAGCCTTGAAAATAGGGCATTTGCCTATCTTTTGAAATCACGGATTCAATATGATTATTTCTATTTAAATATTCTGTATCGCCATTATCAATCAAACTACGATAACCCCTTCCACCGGGGCTTTTCCGAATACCGTAGATTTGAAGATACACCGTTTGAAAAACCGTATGCCCTTTTGAATCCGGAATTAGTATCGGTCTATGATGACCCGACACCAAAGCCGGAAAGGGGTATCTTTTTTGAAACACGCTATCAAATAACCCGCAATATCACACTGACCAGAGCATATCTTGATCTGTTTGAAAATGTGTGTCATGGTTTGAATAACCTCAGGGGTTATTTTGAATTCGAGTTTCAACCAATCTTTCAAGTGCGAATCAGATATTCAGAAAAATATGTAAGAAAAAACCTGCCCAGAATAATTCAACCAACACTTTCGCAGACTATAGAATCAACTGCCCGTGTCCTTTTCTATCTTTCAAACTATGATAATTTGAGTGTAGAATACAGAAATGGTAATGTCTATCTGACTGAGCCCGAGTATAATGATACAGAACTCAGTGGTGGCTTTCTAAACTTCTCGTTTGAGCATAACTTTTTGACCGGATTCTCGATTGAAGGTGGCTTTGTTCTCTGGAAGACTGATGGTATGAGCCAGTGGGTATTTGAAGATACAGGGATAGATTTTCTTTCAGACCGGGGCATAAAATACTATGTTGTAACTTCCCAGAAAATTGGCAATCTCCTGATGAAACTCAGGTTTCGCAAAAAACAAACAGTGATTGAACACAACGGACTCTACAACAATCCTGACATTTATTACCCGGACCTACCTGGAGCAAAGGTTTATGACTTTGTGAACTATGAAAATACGATAAATTTAAATCTACAACTGGATTATCTTTTCTGAGCATTTGATTTGAACTTCATTAGGTGTACCCTGAAGCAATTTCACTTCCTGATACATGATACACGATACAGGATTAACAATCTAACCATTTAGTTATTAAACTATAACACCATTCCATTACCCGACGACAAACCCAAAGATTATGCCTGCAAGTATTAGCAAAATGGGGTCAATTCTCTTAACAAAAATCAACAGACCAAAACACATTATTCCCAAGACTGCATAAGGGAAATTCAGCCAGTTGACCGTGATAAACAATATACCATTTGATAATAAGATCGCAACCACTGCTGATTTTATGCCGTTAAGAAATGATTGAACATATTTATTCTTTTCAAGCCGCTTATAGATTTTTATCAAAAAAATGAGCATCACGAACGAAGGTAAAAAGATTCCAATAGTAGCAATTATTGCACCGGGTAGGCCCATCACCTTAAACCCGACAAAGGTGGCGGTGATTGCAACAGGTCCTGGTGTAATCTGTCCGAGGGCAAAACCATCAAGAAACTCCCTTGTTGTCAACCAGTGACGATACAGGCAGACCTCATTCTGAATAAAAGGGATTGCTGCATAGCCTCCGCCAAATATCACTGCGCCAATCTTGAAAAATATTCCGAACAATTCCACTGCCCTCCCAATATCAAAAATAAAAATTGGTGCAGCGAGAAAAATTTTTGGTGACCTAAACTGTTCAAGTATCAAATTCAGAAATCCAGCAAAAAGTACGGACAATACCGGATCAAACTTAGCAAGAAATAGAACAAAAGCAAAGATGAACACAAGCAATCTATTGATACTGTTGATCAACAACTTCCCCATATCATAGCCTGCCCATAATATTATCGCAGTCATCACTGCACCTATGCCCTTGAAGATTTGATTTATTGCCGGCAGTGTATGGAACGCAAAATAGAGATAAGAGAGGACAACCATTATGACAAAAGAAGGTAACAACAGTGAAATACCTGAAACAACCGCACCCGTGAAACCACGCAAACAATACCCTATGTATTCACAATAATTTGGTATAAAAGGCCCGGGCAACATCTGACCAATAGCAATTGCGGTGGTAAGTTGGTCATCTGATATCATCTGCCTTTTCTTAACACACTCTGTCCTCAGAATTGCAAGCATACCAACACCACCACCAAAGCCAAGAAGTCCAATTTTTAAAAAAGATTTTGCAAGTTCGCGAAGTTTCATTATTGATTCATGCTACCAGTCCTGTAGCCCTCCAGGTCAAGCGTAATATATTTATATCCTATCTTTTTGAAAAATCCTATAATCCTGTTTCTCTGTTTAAGAATTTTTGCAAATTCATTGGCAGAAATTTCAATACGGGCAAGTGGATAGTAGTCTCGCACTCTCACCTGGAGGAAACTCAAATTATGCAAAAATCCCTCAGCTCTTTCAATGCGATTCAAGATAGTTTTATCAATTTTAGTACCATAAGGTATCCTTGAAGCAAGACATGCCATTGAAGGTTTGTTCCAGTTTGGAAGTCCTAATTCCTTTGCGAGTCTCCTGATCTCCGCTTTTGTCAATTTGACCTTGAGCAAAGGCGACTCGATCCCCAGATTTTTTGATGCCTCAATCCCGGGTCTAAAATCACTTAAATCTGAATAGTTGCTTGCTTCAATGACAACATAGTTTCTTTTTCGGGCAATTCTCTTCAATGCACTGAACAGTTCAATTTTACAATAGTAACAGCGATTTACCGGGTTAGTAACAAAATTTTTGTTTTTCATTTCTTTTGACCGAATTACCAGGTGCTTTACTCCAATTAGCGAGGCAATCTCTCTGGCTGTTTGCAATTCAATTTTGGTATAAAGAGGAGAAATAGCCGTCACAGCAATAACCCGATTATTCAATACTTCCTTCGCTACTCTTAAAAGCAAACTGGAATCCACCCCTCCTGAAAATGCAACCACAACGCCGTAATATTGTTTCAAAAATTTTCTCAGTTTTCGGAGTTTTCTGAGTCTCTTAGAGTTTTTCAGGACTTTGGAATTCCGGTACCGGAATTTCTCTATTTCAGGAATGGTAAAAACTCCTCACTTATTGGCGGTTTCTTTGTCCATCTAACAAGTTCTTTATCATCTTCAATAATTAGGACGGTTGGTATATCTGAAACCTCATAAAAAGAACCTTCTGCAAGTCCGTCAACACTATCCATATCAATATATTCTATTGGTGCTTCAAATCCCTTCTTTTCTTTAAAATAAGTTAATTTCTCATAAGTATCTTTGCAGACCGGACAGGTCTGTCTGCCAAAAATGTAAACCTTTTTCATTAATCCTCCTTGAGCAGAATTATTCTACATCAAAAAATTAGAAAGTCAAGCAAAGAGTAGTCTAATAAATATTGACTTGGTAATCCAATTATGTATAATGTCAAAAGGGAGCAGATAATGAAGAAAATACTGGGACTTTTAATCTTGCTCATTGCTATCGGTATTACTTTGTACCTTTTCCATATCATCCCCGGTAGCAGTGGAACACCGGCACTGAAAGAAACCAAACCTGGTGTCATAAAGGACATCAGCGAAGAATGGCTCGGTATCTTTATCCAGGGACAGCGGGTCGGCTATTCATTTACGAAAGTTGCACACCTTGAATCAGGGCTTGAGATTGAAAACCGAAGTCAAATGACCATAAATATGATGCAAGAAGTTACAACCCTGATAACCCATATCTTTGCCCATACTGACAGTGATTACGCACTTACTGATTTCTCTCTGATAATAAATGCACCAGGCCACGAATCGAGGATAGAAGGTCAAATAAAAGACAAAGAACTGACACTCACTACTTATTCACAGGGAATAAAGCAAACGCAGGTAAAACAAATGAAAGAAAACCCTTATTTTCCAGGTGCGATTGAGCAATTCATAAAAAAGAAAAATCTGAAGCCAGGGGATGAAATAGCCATTCCTTATTTTGATCCAACGAGTCAGTCATCAGGACAGGCAAGATTGAAAGTTTTTCCCGAAGAAAATGTAATGGTCTTTGATAAAGAAATGACGGGCAAGAAGATTGAAATCAACTTTATGGGGTTGGTCTCATATACGTGGCTTGATAAGGATTATAAAGTAATAAAAAACTCTACGCCCAGTCTCCACATAGAAATGATACCACTAACAAAAGAAGAGGCACTCGCCGAGATAAAACCAAAGGAAGCATTTGACCTGCTCAGTTTCTTCTCAGTCAAAGTTCCTGAGCCGTTGCCTGAAGATAAAGACATCGCTTATGTAAAATTGAAACTTACTGGGCTTTCTACTGAAGGTCTGAATTTGAGCGATGATTTTCAAAAAATTGTCTCAGACAATCCACTGGTTATAGAAATCTCCCTTGCTGATATTGCTACCCTGAACGATTTGAACATCCCGGTACAACAACAAAAGGAATATCTCAATGCATCAGCATATATTCAGTGTGACAACCATGACATCATAAATGAAGCAAAGAGAATTGTGGCGGGTGAAAAATCAGCGAAGTCTGCCACCAAAAAACTGGTCCAGGGTGTATATAGAATGCTTAGAAAGGTACCAACTCCTTCAATGCCTTCAGCGGTTGATGTACTCAAAACCAGAGAAGGTGATTGCAATGAACATTCAGTACTGTTTGTGGCACTGGCAAGAGCACTTGGTATCCCAGCCAAAATATATGTCGGACTTGTGAACCTTGAGGGTGATGCCTATTTTTATCATGCCTGGTGCGCAGTCTATCTGGGCACATGGATACCTGTTGACCCAACATTCAATCAATTTCCTGCCGATGTTTATCATCTAAAACTAAAAGAAGGTGAAATCTCTGATTGGGCTGAAGTAATGAAGGTGGTTGGAAAACTAAAGGTTGAGGTCGTAGAATATCATTGATGTCTATACTGATCATCAATAATCTGTCCAAATGTTTCAATGGTATCTGGGCAGTAAAAAACTTAAGTATTGAATTAAGGAAGGGTGAAATATTTGTCCTGCTTGGACCCAATGGAGCGGGCAAGACCACGACCTTAAAACTTATTGCCGGTCTTCTCCATCCTGATTCTGGCACCATCTTGCTTAATGATATTGATATAAGAAGAGAACCGATTAAATATAGATCATTGCTTGGTTATGTACCGGATGAACCATTTATTTACGACAAATTGACCGGTCGTGAATTTATCAACTTTGTCGCAGGGATTTTTTGCCTTAAAAAAGAGGTCTACGAAGAAATTCTGCCCCGCCTGCTAAGAAAATTCGAAATTGGGGACTGGCTTGATGAACCTGCAGAAACCTATTCTCATGGTATGAAACAGAAAGTGATTATGTGCCAACTTCTTATTCATGATCCGACATTGATTCTCATAGATGAACCACTGGTTGGACTTGATCCAAAAGTCAGCAAAACCGTAAGAGAAACATTCACCGAACTATCAAACGAAGGAAAAATTCTTCTTGTTTCCACCCATACTCTCTCCTTTGCCCAACAGATTGCCACCCGCCTTGGGATTATCAACAAAGGTGAACTCAAATTTGTGGGCACTGTTGAAGAACTGGCAAGTATTGCGGGTAAAGAAGATATTGAAGAAATATATCTGAAACTTACCGAATCGGCGTGAAGGATTCTCTTTTACTCTTTGGAATACGTCTACGTCTGATTTTGAAATATTTTTCACCGGGTGAACACAAGTTGCCCAGAATAACTTTTTTTGTTATCCTCCTGATATTTCTATCCGGTGGCTATTATACCTTCTACAAGATCTTTACATATCTCGCCAATGTAGAAATCATCGGACCGGCGATTATGGCGCGGACCATTGAAATGATTCTTTTCGTCTTTCTAATAATGCTTCTCTTCAGTAATATCATCAATGCATTTTCTACTTTCTATAATAACCAGGAACTCCATTTTCTCTTCTCGCTTCCAGTCTTACCCACCACAATATATCTCGCCAAACTTTTTGAAAACGCCCTTTACGCATCCTGGGCAACACTTGCAATAGCAATACCGCTGATTCTTGCATACGGTATCTCCAATAGCGCACATCCCATCTTCTATCCCGTGTCTTTTTTCAGCTTTTTTATTTTCCTCATCATACCATCTGCCATATCATCAATAATTATATTTCTGCTCGTCAGATTTTTTCCAAAATTAAAACCAAAAAATATTATCTTCATCTCACTCACCGCAATACTCTTGTTGGTTATACTATACATCAAAATTGGCAATCCTGCACTGCTGCAAATTTTTGAAACCGAAAACGAAAGGGAACTACTGGCATTTGCTGCCAATCTCACCACGGTAGGTGGTTTTTATGTCCCATCAACCTGGTTGAGCGATGTTATGAGAAATTTTGTGGATTTGAATCCTGCCGGATATTTGTATCTCCTGCTTCTATTGTCTTTTGGCATGAGTTGTACGGGAATTGCTTATCTAATGGCGAAGATCATCTACCACAAATCATTTCTTCTCATCGCCGAGCACGGGGATGAAATAAATAAAAAGGATTCTCTCCTTGCCCAGCACCAAAAAAATCCCATCCTCGCCTTCCTTTACAAAGACATCCTTCTGTTTGTAAGGGAACCAACCCAGTGGGTTCAGCTTGCGATATTTGTAATTCTTTTGATCGTTTACATATTTTCATTGCGTCGCACACCGATATATTTTGAATTCTCACTATGGCGAACTATTATCTCCTTTGCCAATTTTGCCTATGTGAGTTTTGTCACTGCAACCCTCGGTGTAAGATTCATCTTTCCGACAATGAGCCTGGAAAAAAAGGGAATCTGGCTCGTCGCAGCTTCACCATTCAGTCTAACAAAAGTAATCTTCATAAAGTATTTCTTTTATATCTTTGTCGGCGTGGCAATTATGGAGTGCCTTCTACTTGTCGCAAATTTGTTCATAAAGACCGAACCAATCGTATTCTATTTTGCTCTACTCATTGGCTTATTTGTTGCTGTCTCTCTGATTTCCATTAATCTTGGAATGGGTTGTATATTTCCACAGTTTAATGAGGAGAATCCATCTAAGATCGCCTCGGGCAGCGGTGGTATTATTGCGGCATTGACAAGTATTGCATATATTGCGATTGTGATAATAGTTTTTGCCTCGCCGGTTCACAACTATCTTGTGAGCCGTTATTTCAACCGACCGGTAAACACAAAGTTTATTCTAATTTCTTTCGGAGTATTCGCAATCTTGAACCTTGCCGCCACCTATTTACCAATTAAATTTGGTATAGCCGCAATGAAGAAGAGAGATTTTTAATCCATCTTTTTGAGATACTCTACAACCCTGAGAATCTGTTCATCAGGGGTTGACGCCCCGGCAGTAATACCGACACTTCTAACATTTCTAAACCAATTGTCTTCTATATCGCCGATGGACTCTATATGGTAAGAAGGCTTTATACCTTTACAAATCTGAAAGAGCCTTGTAGTATTCGCACTATTCTTCCCACCAATGACGATCATCATATCAACCTTGCGAGCAATACTAAGAGCCTCGTTGATTCTCAATATTGTCTCATCACATATTGTATTAAATATTTTCATCTCATTAACCATCGGCAGTAAATTTTTCACCGCTTCATAGAAATTCTCAAAATCCAAAGTGGTTTGAGGCACGACCCCAATTTTCTTGTGTGCCAGTTCAATGCCTACAGCATAAATAGCAGAGTTCTTCCCGGCGTAACCAATAAGTCCCTTAACCTCAGGATGATCTTTCTCACCTACGATGATAACAAAATATCCTTCTTCTACAAGTTTTTCCACATAGCGCTGGGCGCGTCGCACCTTGGGACAGGTTGCATCAATGATATTCACCCCTTTTTTCTCCAGTTTCTCAAGAAGCGACGGTCTGATACCATGGCTGCGAATAATAACTGTAGCATCCTTATCTTTGATATCCATAATCTTTTCTATTATTTTAATACCTTGTTTTTCAAGATTTGCAACAAAATCACGATTATGAATCAGGGGACCAAATGAATAGACCAGATGCCTTTTCTTAGCCGCGTCCATCGACATTCTGATTGCCCTTTTCACTCCAAAACAAAAACCCGAGTGTCGTGCACAGTAGATCTTCATCTTAATCTTGTCACCTCCTCCCTTATCCTTGCGGCAAATGCCTCAAAATCCTGTTTTGACGCCTTATAGCCGTATGGATAAATTGGCTCGCCATATATAATCTTCAATTTGTTCCATCTCAACATCAAACTGATCAATTTCTTGTTTGAATTTACTATCCGGACCGGAACAACGGGAATATTATAGGTAATTGCCAGAAAACCAACTCCGGGATTAAAGGGTAGAAATGTTCCAATCCTGGATCTGGTGCCTTCAGGGAAGATGACAATCGCCCGGCCCTGCTTTAACAATTTTATTGCGGGCCTGATACCCTGAGCTCCTTCAAGATTTATCGCATTATAGGTCTTTATAAGCCAGGTGAAAAACTTTGATAAAACAAACAATCCTGGTTTTGCAAGAAAATAGACCTCTCTAAAAGCGGCATAACCAACAAGGGGCGGATCCAAAAAAGATAAATGGTTACTTGCAAGTATGACCGGACCTCTTTTCGGAATTTTTCCTTTTATCTCAGCACCAGTCAACAAAATGAACAGAGGAAATGTTAAGATCCATGATATAAACCATTTCAAACCCATAGCCATTTTCATTATATAACAAATTCTAAAAATTGCAAGAGATATGAATATCTAAGAATACGACCTTGACATTATTTGACAATTAAGTATAATGGTTTATGACCAAAGGCAAGAAGGTAATAATTGTGGAATCACCCACAAAGGGCAAGACGATCAAAGGTTTTCTTGGCAAAGAATATACTATTGTCTCAACAAAAGGCCACATTAAAGACCTTCCTAAGTCTCAACTTGGAATCAATATTGAGGACAATTTTGCTCCCAAGTATATAAAAATAAAAGGCAAGGCAAAGATAATACAGGAAATCAAGAAGACCTGCAAGGATTCTGCAAAAGTTTATATTGCCTCAGACCCGGACCGTGAGGGTGAGGCAATTGCCCAGCATATTGCCGAGGAAGTCAATTCCGGTGCACCAGTCATCAAACGAGCGCTCTTTCATGAAATTACTCCGGAATATGTAAAAGAGGCATTGAAGAATCCAGTATCAATAAACGCAAATCTTGTTGATGCCCATAAGGCACGACGCGTGCTTGACCGTATTGTTGGTTATTTTACGAGTCCATTTTTGTGGAAGGTATTAAAATCAGGACTTTCTGCAGGCAGGGTCCAGAGTGTTGCCTTAAGACTGATCTGTGAACGAGAAAAAGAAATCGAAGATTTTCAACCAACCCCTTATTGGAATATCTCTGGGCTGTTTGAAACTGACAGTCGTGAAGAATTTAATGGAACACTGTTCAGAATTGACGGTGTTCAACGCAAGGTCCTTAGTAAAGAAGAACTTATAAGGATTGAGAATATATTGAAACCCAATACAAGATTTACAGTGACATCCTACCGAACCACAACCCCGGAAAAAATTCCTGCCCCGCCTTTTATAACCTCAACATTGCAACAGGAGGCATCACGTCAGTTCAACATTTCCCCGAAAAGAACAATGCAGATTGCCCAGAGCCTTTACGAAGGAATCCGTTTACCCCAGGGAACAATCGGTTTGATCACATATATGCGCACTGACTCCACCAGGGTCAATGAACAGGCAATAGAGTCCGTGCGAGGATACATTGCGGGAAAATTCGGCAATGAATACCTTCCTCGAGAACCAAGGATCTTTAAGGATAGAAAAGGTTCTCAATCTGGGCACGAGGCGATCAGACCTACAAGGATCAGTATTGAACCCGAATCTTTACTTGACTATTTGACACCAGAACAATATAGAATATATAAGTTAATATATGACCGGTTTGTTGCTTCACAGATGGCACCTGCCCGATATGAGATGAAGGAAGCAATACTTGAACATATGGGACTTGAATTTAAGAGTGAGGAAATGAAACCGCTGTTTCTTGGTTATCAATTATTGACCGGTGAGACGACACAGAGAGGTTATGTTCCAAAATTAAAAGTTAGCGATACTGTGGTTCTCAAAAAAATGGAATCGGAAGAAAAAAAGACTGAACCCCTTCCCAGATTTACTGAAGCCACCCTGATAAAGAAACTTGAAGAAAACGGTGTCGGCCGGCCATCTACCTATGCCCATATTATTCAGACCCTTTTTGATCGTAAATATGTTGAAAAAACCAATGGAAAACTTTTGCCCACGGACTTAGGTCTTGAAGTACATAAAATCATCATACCCAGATTCAATAATATCTTCGAAATCGCATTCACGGCAAAAATGGAAGAAGAACTTGACCTCGTTGAAGCGGGTAAGAAAAAATGGCAGGAGGTTGTCAGGGAATTTTACAAACCGTTTGAGTTAACAATCAATTCAGCCAATGCCGACGCTGAAAGCATCAGAAAAAACACCCAGCAGGTAGTCGAAAAAAAATGTCCAAAATGTGGCAGACCGATGGTCATAAGGTGGGGTAAATATGGTAGGTTCCTTGCCTGTTCTGGTTTTCCAGAATGTAAATATTCAGAGAACCTGGAAATCCAGTTGACAAAGAAGACCTGTCCCAAGTGTGGAAGAAATCTTGTCATAAAAAAGGGAAAATTCGGTGAATTTCTTGCCTGCAGTGGATACCCTGAGTGTAAATATACTGAAAACCTGACTCATGATGTTCCCTGTCCGATATGTGGAGGCGATATTCTAATCTATTCAGGAAAGAGGGGGAAGGTTTACAAATGCAAACAATGCGGATTCAGTTCTTTTTATCCGCCCATTGACAAAAAATGCCCGGATTGCGGTAAGGGCATGGTTTTGCGAAAAAACAAACCAATATGTTTAGGTTGTAAAAAATAAGTCCGAAAGGCCCCAAAACCTTATGAGACTTGGTTTTCATATTTCCATTGCCGGTGGTTTCAAGAATGTAATAGAACGTGCCAGAAAAAGAAATTGTCAAACTATCCAGATTTTTTCTTGCAATCCCCGCAGTTGGAAACACAAGGACATAGATGAAGTAGATTGTCAGGCTTTCAAAAGACTGGTTCAGGAAAATGAAGTCACACCGGTATTTGTTCATCTCCCCTATTTGATAAATCTTGGTTCAGAGAACGATGAACTCTTCCATAGATCAATTTCAGCGCTGATTGAAGATTTGATTAGAACAGAAAAACTTGGTGCCCAATATCTGATACTGCACAGTGGTTCCAATAACAATGCAAAATCAGGAATCAGAAGAATGGTCCAGGGCATTAATCAAGCATTTGATGAGATTGATACAAAAATTATTCTTCTGATTGAAAATACCGCAGGGAGTGGCAATGAATTTGGCTACAATTTTGAACAACTTTGCGAAATTCTGGATGGTATCCATTCCAATCGGACTGGTATTGTCTTTGATACTGCTCATGCATTTGAAGCGGGCTATGAACTTAGAACAAGAAAGGGTGTTGATGAAACAATAAGAAAAATGGAAAAAATACTCGGTATGGAACGAGTTTTCCTTGTTCATTTCAACGATTCAATGACAAAAATTGGATCAAGAATTGATCGACACTGGCATATAGGCAAGGGTGAAATAGGCAAAGGGATGAGATTTATAATAAATCATCCAGCATTAACAGATCTGCCATTTATAATGGAAACACCAAGGACCGACACTGAAGAAGATATATCCAATATGGCAATAGCACGAAAAATGATAAGAAAACCTTGACCTGGGTAGAAAAATATATATAATAACTTGTAAAGGAGGCATCATTGGCTCATGCATATACGCCGGGTTTAAAGGTCCTGGCTTATACGGTCATTGAGAAGCAAAGACGATTACCTCTTCCCGGTGAGGTACTTGTCAGAGAAGGTGACAAGGTCTCAGCAGAACAGATTGTTGCCAGGACTTCGCTGCCGGGCAGTGTGCAAACCGCAAATATTGCCGGGCTGTTGGGCATCTTGCCCGATGAAATTGAGGAAGCGATGCTCAAAAAAACAGGGGATGATGTGCAAAAAGATGAGATCATTGCCCAGAGCAAGGGTTTCTTTGGACTTTTTAAATCAACGGTTAAGAGCCCGATCACCGGAAAAATAGAAAGTATCTCCAAAATAACCGGTCAGGTGATACTGAGAGAACCTCCGATTCCTGTCCAGGTCATTGCATATATTGATGGCGAAATAATTAAGGTCTTTCCTGGTGAAGGTGTCCTTATAAGAACCCAGGGAAGTTTTATCCAGGGTATCTTCGGCATTGGTGGTGAAACAATCGGTGAACTGGCAATTGCCACAGATAAACCGGAATCAGTCCTTACTGAACAAGATATTAATGAATCATACAGGAACAAAATTATCATCGGTGGTGCGATGGTGACCTATGACACCCTTGTTAAAGCAAGGAATATAGGTGCAAAAGGTGTAATCATAGGTGGTATTGAAGATCAGGATCTAAAAAGATTTATGGGCTATGACATAGGTGTGGCAATAACCGGTTCAGAAAATGTTGGACTTACAATTATTGCTACTGAAGGATTCGGTAAACTGCGAATGGCAGACCGAACATTCAATCTGCTCAAATCTCTCACCGGAAAAAAGACCTCTATCAATGGTGCAACCCAGATCCGCGCCGGTGTAATGCGACCTGAGGTAATTGTACCCCTGGACACGGTACCAGAAAAGAAAATTGTGCATATTTCAACTGGTTCAGGTCTCGAAACCGGAATGGCAGTGAGAATAATAAGAGAACCCTACTTTGGAATGATTGGTAAGGTTGTAGACCTTCCTGTTTCACTCGAAAACATTGAAACCGAATCAAAGGTCCGTGTTCTTGAGGTTGAATTAGATAATAAGAAACGGGTGAAACTACCCCGAGCAAATGTTGAAATCATTGAGGAGTAAATGAATATACTTTTTCTACTGATCACATCAGCCGGCGTAAATACACTCTTGATGCCGGCTTCAGCAAAAGGAGTATTAACATATTATTCCCGGGCTGCTGGAGATGAAGCGATATTCTATAATCCAGCAACCTTCAATGCCCAGGACGATTATCGCCTGTCGGTCTTTTATAGCCGAATTTATGTAGATATGGAAAACATCAATGTAGCATTGAGCCGAAGATTTAACACGATTGACCTTGGTATAAGCATTATGAATTTTGATTATGGAAAGATTGAGACACGACCCGAATATCCCACAGAAGACTCTGCAGGCTTTTACGCAGCAAAAGATTTCTCCATTGGTTTATGTGCCTCCAAAGATATTTCTACCAATGGCAGACTGGGATTAAAAGCAAAATACATTTATGAGAATGTTTATATCTACTCTGGGTCTACGCTTGCCCTTGACATATCGCTCGCCTATTTAACTAACTTTTCCGGCATTACCGCAGGCGCAACCAATATCGGCGGTGTCATAAAGATTGCGAATGAACAGGTTAATTTACCTGCAAAACTGAGCTTTGGTTATTATCGCAATTTGAACAAATTTACGGCAAGTTGGGACCTGCATTACTTAATTAATACTACAAAATTTGAGACTTCACTTGCCACTGAAGTCAAACTGATAAATGATCTTGAACTCGGAATTGCAATTAACTACCGCGATTCATTCTATCCCGGTTTTTACCTCGGCATTGCTCATCACACATTCTCATTAAAATATGGTGCGTCAATCTATCCCTATGACCTGGGTATGATAAACACCATTGGCATAGGTTTTCTATTTTGAATATGATGAACGCAACCATTGGTCCTATTGAAATAAAAAAATGAACGGCGGCATTTACCTTGACTTTGAAAAGCCGGTTCTGGAACTTGAAAGAAAAATAGCAGAACTGAAAAAGTTGCATGGTGTTGAAGATGAAATCAAAAGGCTGGAACTCCAGGCAGCAAGATTAAAAAGAAAGATTTATTCAAATTTAAGTCGCTGGCAGAGGGTCCAGCTTGCCCGACATCCAAGGCGACCCTATGCCATTGATATTATAAATCTAATTACTACAAATTTTATTGAGCTACATGGTGACCGAAGATTCAGTGATGATCCGGCAATTGTCAGCGGATTGGCTCAACTTGGAAATCATTCAATCGCAATTGTTTCACAACAGAAGGGTCGCGACACAAAAGAAAAGATAAAGAGAAATTTTGGTATGCCCCATCCAGAAGGTTATCGTAAGGCACTGCGCATAATGAAAATGGCAGAAAAATTCAATATTCCGGTTTTGAGTATTGTTGATACACCAGGTGCATATCCTGGAGTTGGCGCTGAAGAACGAGGTCAGTTTGAAGCGATTGCTACAAACCTTATGGAATGTGCAGTTTTGAAAGTGCCAATCATTGTCGTAATTCTTGGCGAAGGTGGCTCTGGTGGAGCGCTTGCAATTGCCCAGGGTGACAGAGTATTGATGTTAGAAAATGCAATCTACTCAGTGATTTCACCTGAAGGTTGTGCCTCAATATTGTGGCGTGATTCCTCGAAAAATAAGGATGCAGCTGAGGCGCTAAAGATAACTGCCCAGGATCTACTACAATTCAAAATAATTGATGAGATTATTCCTGAACCACTCGGTGGTGCACACACCGACTACAAAACTACGGCTGAAAATATTAAAACCGCACTCATCAGAAATTTAGAAAGACTGATTACTCTACCTGTTGACAAATTGATTGAAGAAAGAATTGAAAAATATCGGGCAATGGGAATATACAGGGAATAATGGCATTAGAAGGTAACTTAGAAGACTTTGAATTGACCGATGTATTCCAACTGATACAATTGGGCGCAAAGGATGGAAGTTTACGGATCCAAACCCAGAGTGATGTTGGCGTTGTCTATTTCAAAAGTGGGATGGTTATCCATGCAAAGACCAATAATCTCATTGGTGAACAGGCAGTAGACTCAATTCTTCAATGGCGTAAAGGCAGATTTGTATTCAGACCCGGAGAGGAGACACTTGAGAAAACAGTAGAACTTCCAATACAACAGGTAATTCTTGATGCAGCAAGAAGAATTGATGAACTGAACAAAATTCAAAGGCTAATACCATCGTTTGATATGATACCCAGGATTGTTGAAGTACCGGATGCAGGTATTGAAAAGATTAATCTGAGACCTGAAGAATGGAAGGTCCTTGCCTTTGTGGACTCACATCTCTCAATCAAAGAAATCGCTCAGCGGGTACGCCTTTCAGAATTCGAGACCGGAAGAATTCTATATGGACTGATCTCCTCAGGACTTGTCAAATTGGTTGAGAAAAATACTGAACCAAAAGAAAAAAATGATACGCCACCCCGTCACGAAGATGACGACAAGACAGGTGGTATCCTTGGAATTTTTAGAAAAAAATAACGATCATAAAAATTATCGTTCTAAAATTAGTAGAATAACAATAATTATATTTGTAGCCACTCCTCTCAGAACACAATGAATTTCTTTGTGATGTAACCACCTTTTTTCCTGCAAAGTCTCAGAAAATAACATCCCCTGGAGAGGTCAGGTAGAGAAAGAATCATTGACTCAGAAAATTGTTTTTCAAATACGATCCTTCCTATGATGTCGTAAACCACGACTCTTTCGCAATAGTTCTTTTGATCTATCACAAATGTTATCTTTTCTCCAAATCTAAAAACTGTCTGCAGTTTGTTACCGTCAATCATAAGACTTTGTTCTTCGGCTATACTCACATTCAATGGCGTATATCTGAATGCAGACAATCGCGTACCACCGGCATAGCCCCATCTTGAATTGAACATGTCCATTCCTAATGGTGAAACACCCCAGGGCTCGTTATCATATATTACAGTATCAACAAACCAGTTATTTCCTCCATCTGTCGTTGTTAAAAATACACCAAAATGGCTACCCTGCCAGCCAGTCCGGTTTCCGCCACCAACTGCGAAACCATTTTGTGAATCAGTAAAGTCAATTGCATATAAACCATATTTACCCAGCGTAACTGACGGCGCCATCATTTCGGTCCAGTTGCCACCACTATTGGTTGTTCTGAAGAACAGACCTGGAGATGCAGTATCCTTAAGACCACAAACCCAGCCATTTTGATTATCAATAAAGTGAACACCATAAAACTGATAGGGAGCATTTGATATCTGCGCAACCCAGTTTGTTCCACCATTTGTAGTATGTAGAATCACACCATTCGTTCCCTGACCAGTGAGTGTATCATAATCACCTCCAACAATCCAACCTTCATTTGCATTGAGAAAAAAGATACTCTTCAATGAACTGGAAACCGGAGCACTCTGTGTAGTCCAGGTTGTCCCACCATTCGTGGTTCTACGAATATCACTGTTTGCTCCAGCAAGCCAGCCGTTGTTCACATCAAGAAAGAAAACGTCATCCCACATCTTTCCTACAAATTCAAAAGTCAAACCATAGATATTCATCCAGGAATTTCCACCATTGGTTGTTCTGTATAAGACTGCTGCCGGGAAAATCGTGGCGATGATTCCCATTGCAGTAAGATAACCGAGGTCAGAATTTAAAAAATGCATACCAAAAACAAACATACATTGATCTATTGTCCAGGGCTGGTTTTCCTGCCAGGTCAAACCTCCATCCGTAGTTTTGTATATGATCCCACCGACATTATCCCTTACTCCACAAAGGATCCCAGTCATTGAGTCAGGAGCAACGGCATCCATAAACCCATTATCTGTCAATTCATAGTGACGTGTTTCCCAGGTTGAGAGACCGAATAACAGATTCACAAAGATCAATATCCAGGTATATAATTTCATCTTAACCTCCTTTGCTATCTTGCAAAACTACCCTTCTAAATATTGTATCAGACCTCCCTCTAAGCATATTATACTTAAACTCTTTCAAATGTCAAGAAATGATTGCCGGAAGGCACTATCTCAATATTACCACCTTTCCTTTTTTCTCAAATTTTGAACTCTTGATAACATACCAGTAGACACCCGAAGCAAGACCATTGATTACCAATTTCTCGGTTCTGGTCGTGACATTTTCCAAAACTACGAGTCTACCGTCAACTGCATAAATTTTCACGGTCGTGTTGGAAGGCACATTGTAGAACACAAGGTGTCTTCGAGGATTAGGCACTAAAATTTCATATTTCGACTTGGATTTTTCTTCATAGATGCCAATCAGGGTATCCACATAGCCGAAAGCCCTTACTTCATACCAGAGAACTGAATCAACGCCCGTGCGAACAAACCAGTTTGTGTAATGATTTGTGCCAATGATTTTGGCAGTTCCAAAAACATTACCCGAGGCATTCAACTTATTAATAATCAAAGAATCTGCGTGCCACCGGGTATAATATGAAACACTCTCTACCTGACAGGGCGAACTGCCCCAGTTCAGCATCCCCTGAGTTTTCGTTTGTTCAACCCAGATCATATTTGTATTCTCTGCACGTGCTAAACAGGCAACAAGGAATGTCTGTGCCTGAGGAGTGTTATCAATTCTTGTAAATCCAATGATTCCATTAGTATTACCAATGACCCTTATACCACCAAGAAACACCGTATCGAGCGCTGTCTTTCCAGCAAATGCCTTTGTCCCCGGCGAATTGACTCTGAAAATCGCTTTTTGCGAATTCCAGTGGAATTGATTGAATACGCGATCCCGCGGTGAACTTGGTATCGCCTCACTCCAGTAATTACCTGCGTAAATTTCCCTGATTATTTGTTCAAGACTGAAACTTGTCCAGGGTGTTCTCTCCAGATCTTCTGGTTGAAGGTCGCGCAAAAATGCAAGTGAAGCCATCCTTAGAAGCAGAAAGTGCATAGGCTGTCCTGAGGCATCAAAGAAAGGCCTGATATGGTTGTTTTGAAAACTTCCCTCAGTGTGCGCTGTCGCAAAATTGATGATAGCATCATAGTCTCTCAGGGCCGTATATGCGGCAAATGGCAAAAGTGTTACATACCGTGATTCACAGGGAGCAGGATGCTGCCATTCAGTGATAATCATTGGTTTCATAACCGAAGCACACTGGTTCATATAAGTAAAAAACCATTCGCCATTGCTGCCTTCACCAAAGTACTGGTTACTAATTCCGAAATCAAGCGTATCCCAGGGTTGGTTAGGGAACTGAGGATGGTCAAAATATGGGTGGGCATCCATTACTGACACTAAATTTGCCCAGGCAAACTGATGGAGTTGGTTTGCCCAGAAAAAAGATGAGGTAATTAGTGATTGGCAGTGCAGTGTATCATTGAGCAAGGTAGATATTCGCTGATAGAATCGCACCTCTTTCTCATAAAAGAATCTGATCTGATCAAAATACCGATAGGGTGTATAATCATACCGGTTACTCCAGCGCACAAGTTTAATTGTTCTCGTGGCAAGGCTTTCACCAGGGTCAAGAATTCTTGAAAAAGGTGCGCGCCGTAACTGGACATCATCAATCCAGACCCTCCCCGTATCAAGTCCAAGGTTGAATGTTAATTGCACCGTATCCGTAACAGAAGAGTAAAATGGCAAGATAAAACTCTGTCCTGAGGTAGTTAGATTGACTGTGGAAGAATGATAGACAGTCCAGGGCGTACGATTTTTCTGGATAACGATATCCAAACTGCGGTTTCTGCTTGATTTTGCCTTAAAACTCAAACGATAAGTAGAATCACTATTTATTGTGAAGCCCGATTGCAAAAGTTGGATATGCCAGGAATATTGTGCCGGTGAATAGATATGAATGAACACTGCCGGTTCTAAACTCAGACCGGCATTCTCAGCACCCCAGGTAGAATTCCCGCTAAACTGATTCAGCCACCAGTAACGGGGTAGTCCATTAAGGGTATCAGAAAATTCGCCGTTTATTATTTTATTTGGCCCCGTTATTGTATCACCACCGGACCAGACACGAACCAAAGTCGAATCCCAGTGGTATTTATTATAAAGCCAGTCATTCCACTGATTCTGGAGTTCACTTTTGTAGAATCTCGGAAGGTAATAACTGGATTGTGGATTATCCCAGTCATCCCAGAAATAGTGGTCAATAAGTGTTCCTTCATTCATAGGATTGATAAAGACGAGTGCGGGCTCATTCTTGTATGCGACACCGGTATAAGGATTGATATGATTAAGCAAACTATCAGGATAATCTCTGAACAGGGCATAAGCAGGTTCATAGAACATATAGACTCTTTTTACTACATCCATTGAACGGTTAACACTGTCATAAAAAGGAATGCCATCACCAGATTTGAAATAGCGTATGCTGTATAGGTCAATTGCGGAATATATGCCTTTTTGCCTTAATTGAGAAAAAAGATAATCAAACTTATCAAGGACATCGTGATTCAGTCGCCTCGTGGTATTGGAACCAGGTGCGCTGGTCAAAGCTCCATCAATGTGATGATAACGAACCAAATTAAATCCTTGTTTTGCAATATGTGATGCCACATTGTTGCTCATTGACTGTGAGGGATAGGTTGCAGAGAAACAAAAATTCGTGCCAAAAAATTTTGCCCGGTTGCCGTTTGCGAAGTATAAATGTCCGTCCCCCTGGATAAGAACCCGACCCTGACTACCCGCGGGCGGGCTCAGAACAAATCTGCCAGTATGGGTTGCATTATTCAGTGTATCGGGATATGGTGTAACAAAGTTGAACCAACCCTGTTTTGGTGTTACATACTGTCCAAAGAGTTCACAAACTCTCATTAACAACAATAAACTCAAGCATCTTACCATTCTTTTTTCTAAAATACAATAGATCAATCTCATCAATACCCCCATAAATATATTATAATAATCAAATCAGCCCTGTCAAGAACATAATTGACCACCGGCTTGACTCCGGATTTAATTTTGACCCTACTGGATAAGGATTAT
>CAYQKL010000003.1:0-102607 GCA_964418185.1 uncultured bacterium | reverse complement strand
CAGGATGCGATGAGCCGACATCGAGGTGCCAAACCGGGCCGTCGATGTGAACTCTCGGGCCCGATCAGCCTGTTATCCCCGGAGTACCTTTTATCCGCTGAGCGATGGCCTTTCCACACAGCACCACCGGATCATTAGGCCCCACTTTCGTGCCTGCTCGGCCTGTCGGCCTCACAGTCAGGCTCCCTTATGCCCTTACACTCAACGTGCGATTACCGACCGCACTGAGGGAACCTTTGGGCACCTCCGTTACATTTTGGGAGGCGACCGCCCCAGTCAAACTGCCCACCTGCCACTGTCTTCCACCTTACAAGGGCAGAATTAGAACCTCCGACAGAACAAGGGTGGTATTTCACTGACGGCTCCATCCCGACTAGCGTCGGGACTTCAAAGCCTCCCACCTATGCTACACATGCTCCGCAAAGATTCAATAGCAAGTTGCAGTAAAGGTTCACGGGGTCTTTTTGTCCTACCGTGGGTAGGCGGCATCTTCACCGCCACTACAGTTTCGCCGGGCTCCTTGTTGAGACAGCGCTCTCGTCGTTACACCATTCGTGCAGGACGGAACTTACCCGCCAAGGAATTTCGCTACCTTAGGACCGTTAGAGTTACGGCCGCCGTTTACCAGGGCTTCAGTCGGAAGCTTTACCCTAAGTTGCCTCAAGATTAACTTCCTTCTTTAACCTTCTGGCACCGGGCAGGTGTCAGTCCCTATACTTTGCCTTACGGCTTAGCAGAGACCTGTGTTTTTGTTAAACAGTCGCGAGAGCCCTTTCACTGCGTCCTGCTATTCAACATAGCAGGAACCCCTTCTTCCGAAGTTACGGGGTTAGATTGCCGAGTTCCTTAACAAGGGTTGACCCGAGCACCTGTGGATATTCACCTCGCCCACGTGTGTTCGTTTCCGGTACGGACATCCATAATTTCTTCCATAGAGGTTTTTCTTGGCTGAATCTCGAAGCGGGTTTATGGCCTTTTGGGCCTCCCCATCATACTCCAGAGTTAAGAACTTCCGGATTTGCCAGGAAATTCCCCTGAAGTATTTGGATCCTGTATTCCAACACAGGAACCACTTCTACCATCAACGTCACCCCATAGGTATAACGAAACTATAGACGGTAGCCGAATGTTGACGGCTTTCCCATCACCTACGCCTTTCGGCCTCAGCTAAGGATCCGACTAACCCTGGGCGGATTAACCTTGCCCAGGAACCCTTGGGCTTACGGTGTCCAGGTTTTTCACCTGGATTATCGCTACTCGTGCCGGCATAATCACTTCCATTTCGTCGACCCTGTTTCGCAACAGAGCTTCAACCTTTAATGGAACGCTCCCCTACCCCTCTTGATCAGATGATCAAGAAGCCACGGCTTCGGTGGTTGGTTTGAGCCCCGATAAATTTTCGGCGCAAGACAACTCGGCTGGTGAGCTGTTACGCACTCTTTAAATGATGGCTGCCTCTAAGCCAACATCCCAGATGTTTAAGTCATCTCACATCCTTTCCCACTTAACCAACTCTTAGGGACCTTAGCCGGTGGTCTGGGTTATTCCCCTTTCGGCGATGGAGCTTAGCCCTCACCGCCTCTTTCCTGGGCTTATAAGTAATAGCATTCGGAGTTTGGTTAGATTTGAACCCCGAAGGGTTCTCTTCTATCCAGCGCTCTACCACTATTACTGAACACCCAAGACTGCCCCTAGAGGCATTTCGGGGAGAACCAGCTATCACCCGGTTTGGTTAGCCTTTCACTCCGACCCACAGTTCATCCGAGACTATTTCAACAGTCACCGGTTCGGACCTCCATTCCGTGTCACCGGAATTTCATCCTGACCATGGGTAGCTCACCGGGTTTCGGGTAATACCCCAACCTACTAATTCGCCCTATTTGGACTTGGTTTCCCTATGCCTTCTTCCGACACTTTCATACCGGAATTAAGCTTGCAGGTTAGGATAACTCGCCGGCTCATTATGCAAAAGGCACGCAGTGATTCAACACACCAACCTGATTGCTCAGGTAGGGGTTAAACGCCTGCTGATTGTAAGCGCATGGTTTCAGGTTCTATTTCACTCCCCGCCAGGGGTTCTTTTCACCTTTCCCTTACGGTACTGGTGCACTATCGGTCATCCAGAAATATTTAGCCTTACCCAGTGGTTTGGGCAGAGTCACACAGGATAACCTATCCCGTGCTACTTGAGAATCCAGCCAGTGAAGATCTTTGAGATTTCGCCTACTGGGCTATCACCATCTATGGCTTTTCTTTCCAGAAAGATTTGGCTATCCCAAGATTTTGTAACTTCACAACCCTCAGAACAGATTGGATTCGGCTGAACCTCGCTACCCCGACTGCACAACGCCTGTTCACTTTAACATGCAGTTCGGTTTGGGCTTTTCCGATTTCGCTCGCCGCTACTTTCGGAATATCTTTTCCTCAGGGTACTGAGATGTTTCACTTCCCCTGGTTTACCTTCTGTCCCAATGAGACAGAATATCCTGCTTTTCAGCAGGATGGGTTTCCCCATTCGGGCATCATCGGGTCAAAGGATGTTCGCTCCTACCCGACGCTTATCGCAGCCTACCACGCCCTTCATCGCCTCTGGATGCCAAGGCATCCTCACATGCGCTCTTAGTAACTTGAACCCACGTTCCTTCCGCCAATTCTAATTAATTTTCAAAGATCAAAATATGACACACGCCATATTTGCAGAAAGCTATTTTAGTATGATTCACTCAAATTGCGTTTCTGCGTAAAAATTCTTTTTTACCCCTCACCATATTATAACCAGATTCTTCCAAATGTCAAGGGTTAAAACAACAAGGCTAAGATTATAACCAAAATTCAGACAATGTCAAGACCTATTTGTTTATTTAAAAATATATTCTTGCACCCAGGCCGCCCTCAAGGTTAAAATCAGTGCTGGGTAAAATATTCACCACCGGATAGATTTCTAAGAATATTCCAAACCTTGAAATCTGATATTCTGCACCACCGCCCAGTCTAAGACCCACATTCAATTCTGTTTCATGTTCAGGCTCATTTTCTTTAAACTTGAATCTTCCACCAATACCAATGTAGGGTGTAAGATTTTTTATTTCAGTTTGTTCTCCAGTCATATCATCGGTCCAGCGCAAAACCGTAGGAAAAAGAAATTGATAATCACAGGTAAAATGAAGTTTAGGATTATCTCCCAGTGACCAGCCTACATTAGCGGCAATCGCTGATCTATGTGTTATCACAAACTTGCCTGTGAATCCAGTCGGACTTCCAAGGATTATGCCCAGGCCAAAATGCTGGGCTGAGCAAAGATTGGACCAGAGGAAAAAACCCATTAAGAATATAATGATCTTCAAGTATCTATCTTTATTATTCATAAGAATCCACTCTCAAGGGCATCAATAAATACATCAGATGATCTTCCTCTTTTGGACGGATCAAAGATGCGGTTGAAGATGAAGTCAACTGAAAGATAATTTCATTCGTAGAAATGTGTCTTATTAATTCAAGAAGAAAACCAGCATTATACCAGATTGTCATTTTCTCACCTTCATAGTGACATAATACTGGTTCTTTTGCTTCACCAAAATCAGGTGATGAGGCCGACAATAATATGTTTTCTGTAGAAAAGTCAAATTTCACGCTCTTTGTAGATGGACTGGCAACCAGGGAAACGCGTTTGAGTGCGCCTTCAAGTATATTTTTCTCTATGGTACAGGTGCCGGAAAACGCTTTGGGTATGACTGCTTCGTAATTTGGATATGGTCCTTCTATTAGCCGGGCAATTATAGATGTATTGGCAAACTTGATGCCAATCATTCTCTCTTCGCAAAAAAACTCAAGTGGTTCTTCTATCTGTTTCGTATCCACAAGGTCAAATAACTTGGGTGGGATTATATATTCACCGGCATCACCATTTAACTCTTTTCTGTAAAGAGCCAGACGTGCGCCGTCGGTTGTTACCATATTCAGCTTGCTGTCCTTAAGTTGTATTAATACTCCATTCATTGCTCTTCTGCTCAAATCTCTTGAAACCATAAATATCGTGGAATCAACCATCTCGGTTAATTCAGAGATACTGAGTTTTAGCCATTGTTTACTCGGAAATTTGGGTGTTTCGGGAAATTCCTGGTAATCAAGGGCAGGAATATTAAACTGCGCGTTTCCGGCATTGATTTGAAAATTAAGTTCCTTCAGTTTAAAAGACAGTTGCTCTACATTTGCCTCGCGCGTGATTTCAAGAAGTTTTTTTCCCGGTAAGAGTGCCTTACCTTCTTTTTTAACTTCACAACCTATGGTTTTTTTTATAAAGATATCAAGGTCGGTTCCTTCAATACTTAAATTATTTCCTGTTGTTTCAAGTATAACATTTTGCAGAACTGTATGTGAACTTTTCGGTGGAATTAGTTTTACAATGCTATTCAGCATATTTTCGAAATTTATTCTATCAATTTTAAATTCCATTATGCCTCCTTATAAAACGACATCTTTTAATATTAAAATAAATGTTGTTGTGGTTGTATGTTATGTGGAATTGTGGATTATTCAAAAAACTTGCGAAAAATCTAATGAAAACAAGGCTGGCATTGTTGATAACATTGTTTAGAAAATTGGATAAATCGCAAATCATTTTTCTGAATAAATTAATCCACATCTTATCAACCATTTATCTTTGCACTTATCCGCTCTAATGAACGGGAGAAATCAAGGTCGGTTTCCCTTAGATGATTAATCTTTTCTATGGCATGGATGACTGTACTATGGTCTTTTCCGCCAAAACACTTGCCAATTTCTGCAAGAGAAATGTTTAAGAGATTTCTCATCAAATACATAGCAACCTGTCTGCCCAGTGCTAATCTCTGGGTTCGGCTGTTTCCCTTGAGGTCTTCTTCTGAGAAACCGAATTCATTGCATACGACCTGAAGTATCTTTTCTTTGCTGATTTTATAACCATTGCCAAGGAGATCTTTTAACGCCTCTTCGGCAAGTACCTCATTTATCTCCTGGCCTGAAAGAGAAGAGATTGCAAGAAGTCTTAATAAACATCCCTCAAGTTCACGAATATTGGATTTAACTCTGGATGCAATATAATATGCAACATTGCTGGGTATCTTTACATTTTCGTTCTCCGCCTTTTTCTGTAATATCGCAATCCGTGTCTCAAGGTCTGGTGATTGAAGGTCAACTACCAAACCACCCTGAAATCTTGAGGTAAGCCGTTCTTCAAGGGTTGAAAGTTCCTTGGGTGGCCGGTCAGATGTCAAGACAATCTGTTTTCCCTGGGTATAGAGATAGTCGAAAGTATGAAATATTTCATCCTGGAGACGTTCCTTTCCGTAAATAAATTGAATATCATCCAACAGCAAAATATCTTTATTGCGATACTTCTTCTTGAATGACAACTGGTCCTTTTTCTGTATTGCATCAATAAGTTCATTCATTATATTCTCTGCCTGGGTATAGTAAACATTCAAATTTTTATGCTGTTTATGGATAAAATTACCGATTGCCTGCATTAAATGCGTCTTTCCCAGACCCACTCCACCATACAAGAATAATGGATTATATGCCTCGCCAGGTGCTTCAGCAACTGCCAGGGCTGCGGCATGGGCGAGTTCATTATTCTTGCCTACGACAAAATTTTCAAAAGTATAGCGTTCCTGAAGTTTTGTGATATCATGAGAAAGAATTATCCTTTTCTTTTTTACCACGGGTCTGTTTGTCTCCTGATTTGCGGCTTTGAATGAGAGTCGGAGATTGTTTCCATTTACAGAACTCAGGGCTTCTTCAAGTATCTTAGAGTAATGCATAGTAATCCAGTCTACATGAAAGTTCGTAGGCATCTCCACCAGAAGTACATCATCCTTAATTTCTATCCCTTTGCTCTGGTTAAACCAGGTTGTAAAGGATTGAGGATGAATTCTATCTCTTATGTATGCCAAAATATTCTGCCAGTATGTTTTAGCCTGTTCACCCATATTTAGTTATCCACATTTGTCCACAAAGTTATCCACATTTTTCCCATTAAAACTCCTTGAAATTTCAAAAGATTTCTTATGATAAAAAATTTTTTTCATAATGTTAAAAATACACAGGTTAAGTTTATCCAAAAGAACTAAAAAGTCAAGTAAAAATAAGAAAGAACAAAAATTTTTTTGGCACAGGATTTGCATTTCTTGAGTTTCTAACTTTTTTTGATATAAAACTTTATTGACAACGCATTTTTTTCTATTATAATAGGTTTATGGTTCTTCTATATTTGCTATCCTGCTGTTGTCTTCTGGGTAGTGCACAGATAAAATCTGTTGACTACGGGATAGCGAGTTACTATGGTGATGAATTTCATGGAAAGAGAACTGCTTCTGGTGAAATCTATAATAAATGGGACTTCACCTGTGCCCACAGAAAACTAACTTTTGGTACGCGACTCAAGGTTACAAATATGGAGAACAAAAAAAGCGTAATTGTGCGGGTAAATGATCGGGGTCCTTTTGCAAAAAATAGAATAATAGATCTTTCCTATGCTGCAGCAAAGGCGATAGATATGATTATAAAAGGAACTGTTCGTGTCAAAATTGAGGTGCTTGAATGATCAAAATCAATGCCTATGCAAAGATCAATATCGGACTCAGTATATTGAATAAAAGAGACGATGGTTATCATAATATTGAAACTACCCTCTCAACCATAACTTTGAGTGACAAACTGCTGATGGAAAAAAGGGAATCAGGTATTGAATTATTAAGCCCCGGCTTGAAAATTCCTGTTGAAGAGAACCTGTGCTATAAGGCAGCAAAACTATTTCTATCAACCTATGATCTGGATGAAGGGATTAAGATTACCCTGCAAAAGAACATTCCGGTTGGCGCCGGACTCGGTGGCGGTTCAAGTGATTGTGCCGGAGTATTAAAAGGTATGCGTGAGGTTTTCAATCTTAGTATTGCTGATGAAGAACTGATGGAAATTGCCGGGAATTTAGGCTGTGATGTGCCTTTCTTTGTCAAGGGTGGAGCTGCAATTGCCCGGGGGATTGGCAATGAATTAAAATTCTTCAAATTACCAAAGATGAAGTTGATTCTCTATTATCCTGGCTATCCTGTCTCTACCAAATGGGCTTATGAAGAGTATGATAAATTAGGCTTGACACAGGGGCTTGGTCTGGATAACATAATGGTGGAAAAGAAGAAAAAAGTAAGAGCCGGTTTTAACATAAATAATGATTTTGAAAAAGTTGTATTTAAAGCCCATCCTGATCTATTAGATGTCAAAACAAACCTGCTGGGCAACGGTGCCTATATGGTTTCGCTGTCAGGTAGTGGTTCCTGTCTTTATGCAGTGGTGGATGAAAATATAAGAAAGAAGGTAACAAAATATCTTTCCAGTATTGGTGCGATGTATTTTGAAGTAGAAACGATTTAGTACGAGGGTATGAGTTATATTGTTTTACGGTATAGATGCCTGTATCGTTATGAGGCGCAGTAAGTCGGTTAAAAACCAAAGACGATAGACGGATAACGAAACAGGCAGCGACACCGTACTAATTTTGACCAGAGCCTTTTGAGAATTGGGGCGTCGTCTAATGGCAGGACCCAGGATTTTGGATCCTGTTGCGGAGGTTCGACTCCTCCCGCCCCAGATTGTGGTTAAATATTAAAACAATTAAACTATATGGCTTATAAAAGGGGGTTATTTGGATAAGATAATGTTATTTTCAGGCAGCGCGAGCGAAGACTTGACAAAGGAGATTGCGGCAAAGATAAATATTCCTGTTAGCAAAAGTATGGTCACGAAATTTGCTGATGGTGAATTAAAGATTAAAATAGAAGAAAATATTCGCGGACAGGATGTATTTATTGTGCAATCAACAAATCCGCCAGCAGAAAATCTCCTTGAATTACTGCTCTTCTTGGATGCGGCAAAAAGGTCATCGGCTGAAAGAATTACAGCAGTTATTCCTTATTATGGCTATGCACGACAGGATCGAAAAGATGAACCTCGTGTACCGATATCGGCAAAATTGATCGCTGACCTTCTGGCAACAGGTGGAGCAGATCGTGTTTTAGCGATGGATTTGCATGCGGAGCAAATTCAGGGGTTTTTTAATATTCCAGTTGATCACCTTTATGCAGTTCCCGTATTTATAGATTATTATCAGAAATTAGGATTAAAAGATTGCATCATAGTTTCACCTGATGCCGGGCGGGTAAATCGGGTCAGGGCATTTGCCCGACGCCTGGCAAAGGATATTCCCATTGCCATTATTGACAAAAGACGCACCGGTCCAAATCAATCAATGGTAGTAAATGTTGTTGGTGAGGTGAAAGGGAAAAATGCAATAATCTATGATGATATGATAGATACCGGAGGTACGATCATTGATGCCGCTGAGGCACTTGCCAATAAGGGAGTGAAAAATATTTATGTATGTGTTGTTCATGGTATTTTTTCACGTGACGCCCTATCAAAATTGGAGAAATCACCAATAAAAGAGATTGCCGTGACAAATACCTTGAAGGTTGCCCCGGAGAAATTGATTGGTAAATTGCGCGTTCTATCAATTGCCCATCTCCTCGCAGAGGCAATAAAGAGAATTCATAATAATGAATCAATAAGTTCTTTATTCAAGGAGGTTGAAGAATGAAAATGGAACTTGAAGCCCATCTATACGAACCAGAGAAAAAGGGCGATGTAAGACGAATGAGGCAGGAAGGAAAGATTCCTGCTGTTCTATATGGTCATAAGGAAAAGAGCAAAAGGATTTTTGTGATGGAGAAAGAATTCAAGAAGGTCCTTGATATCTTGAGAAAAGAGACCGTGACCATAGACCTGAAAGTGAAAGAGAAAACCTATGCCTGTTTGATCAAAACAATCCAGCACAATCCAATAAGTGGTAAACTATTGCATATTGATTTTCAGCATATCAGTCGGAAAGAAAAGATAAAGACAACCATTCCTATACACCTGGTCGGTGATGCTCCTGGTGTGAAAAAAGGTGGCCTTCTTGACCAGCATCTCTATGAAGTAGTCGTTCGGTGTTTGCCCGATGAATTGCCTTCGCATATTGATGTTGATATTTCAAATCTGGATATTGGTAAGACCATACATCTCAGGGACATCAAGATTCCCAATATAGAATTTGAGACAAAACTTGATACTACCATCGTTTCTGTGCTGATACCTAAGGTGGAAAAACCCGCACCAGTGGCAGAAGCAGCGGCACCGGTTGAAGAAGCAAAAGAAGGTGAAGCGAAAGAAGAGAAATCTGCTAAAGATGAAAAATCCAAGGAAGAAAAAGGAAAAGAAGAAAAACCTTCAAAAGAGGCACCAAAAGGAAAATAGTCTTTATAAAAGTCATTATAATCCCTGATTCACTGTACTTTGATAGAAATACAGTGTTTTCATAAACATAAGGTTGAGCATAAGTGATCGTCTTTGGACTTGGTAATCCGGGGATAAAATATCAGAGGACAAGACATAATGCGGGTTTCATCTTTCTTGACCAACTTGCAAAGAAGTATAAGAAAAGATTTCGTAATGTCAAGGCATATAAGCAAACCACCATTATAATAAGCGAAAAGGAGATTAAACTAATTAAACCATTTTTGTTTATGAATAATTCTGGATTAGTGGTCAGGAAGGTTCTGGAAGAAAATCCTGATGAATTTCTGGTCATCCTTGATGATATAAATCTATCCCTTGGGAGAATGAGATTTCGCGCCAAAGGAAGTGATGGCGGTCATCTTGGTTTAAGGTCCATTATTGAAGTATTGAATACTGATGACTTTCCCAGATTACGCATTGGTATCGCAAATGATGATATCATCAACAGAAGAATTGATTCGGCTGATTTTGTTTTGCGTTCATTTCCAAAAGCTGAGAGAAAAATTATAAATAAAGTAATTGAAAAGGGTATAGAAGGTATTAACATATACTTAACCCAGGGTTTTGAAAAGGCACAAAATTTTATTAATGCGTTCAATTTGACAGAGAGTTGAATCTATGCTTGATCGTAAATCTGTTGTTTTCGCGTTTAATAATCACTTACAGCCCCTTGACTATTTCCTTGCATTCTGGGAAGCAGGTTCTTCTGCATTTGGCCGCAATGACCAATGGTCTGATCTTGATTTGTATTTAGTCGTTTCTGATGAATTTGTGCGCAGTGCGCAAAAACAGGTTGAAGAGATCGTAAATACCCTGGGAGGATTTGATCTTGCTTTTCAACTGCCAGAACCAACCTGGCATGGTCATTTTCAGATATTCTATAGACTTAAGAATGCGAGTCCATTCCTTTTTCTTGATATTGTTATCATGAAGGAGTCGAGTCCGGATAAGTTCCTGGAATACTCTATCCATGGTAAACCAATCGTTTACTTTGACAAAAAGGGTATTGTGAAAGACCATCCAATCGATCCAGATGAATTTATCAAAAGACTCCAAAAACGGGTTGAATACCTAAAAACGACTGTTGATTTATTCAATGTCCTTACACTCAAGGAAATAAACAGGGAAAAAGATATTCTTGCCTTTCCATATTATTTTTCTATGATATTAAGACCGCTGGTAGAAATTCTCAGAATAAAATATGCACCTTATCATTACAATTTTTTTACTGCCTACCTTGACTATGATCTGCCAGAAGAGATTTATAAAAAATTGAGGCGATTTTTCTTCATATTAAATAGAAATGACCTGAAACAGGCACATTTAGATGCTCTGAATTGGTTCTGGGGAATTATCAAACAGCTTGATTTTGAAGAGATAAGAAAGAAACTCTAAAGTTTAGATCTTCCTCAAGAACTCCTAAAAGTTACTATATGTGATGAACAGGTAACCAACAAATAATTTATTTATTATGTTCAGCATTGCCGCCCCACATATACCAGCCGTCGTCATTCTTGTCACCGGTTTTTATCCCATATAGATTTCCGTTGTCACAGGAAACAAAGACATAGCCATTTGCGATTGCGGGCTGAAAACTTATTGCACCATCAACCTTTTCTTTCCATAATAGTTTTCCATTGTCTTCGCGCAAACAGATTATTTCACCACTTCCAGAACCAATAAAAATTTTTGAATTCGCATAAGAAGGAGGGGTAAAGACCCTGCCACCATAACCTTCTTCAGTCAATTTATCATATTTTTGTGACCACTTAATCTTTCCGGTCTCAATGTTAATACTCTGAACCTCATTACCCATTGCATTGTAGGAATACCCATCTTTGACGAACGGGCGAGACCCCTGATATGCCCAGCAGCCAACTACTGAGCCCTGCCCAACATTCTCTTGAGCCTGATCTAATTTTGCTGTGCCCGGTGCTGAACTGAATCCCACGCTTGCATCAAGCTCTGCCTGTGCCTGTCTATTTGCTGATGACCGACCATAAACCAGATATTCAGCAACCCTCTTTGCCCAGAGTTCTTTTTGCTGTTGATTACCATTGGTATGGTCAAGTGTTGCAATGCCTTCATATTGTTTTACCGAATCCTTTCCAATATTCTGTGCCTCACGCAGACTGACGAAGATCTTATCATTATAGATTGTTGGTGCACAGGTTGCATTTTTTTTCTGTGACCATATTAGTTTTCCATTTTCTTTATCATATCTATAAACGGTTCCATCAAAGCAGGTAATATAAACAGAATTTTTGTAGATAATTGGTGCGGAGATAAGGTCGCCGGCAATACGCACATCCCATACTTCCTTGCCTGTGTTCAATTTCATACACGCAAGGTGGTGTGAGCCGTCGTTCCCAGGATAGGCCATATAGACATTTTCATCATCCACTGCGGGCTGGCTCATCAGTGGGTCACCCAGCCATTTTTCCCATACCTTTTTACCATCCTTTGCCCTGAGCACATAAATAATGCAGGATTCAGTATTGAAGACCACATAACCATTTTTCACGACTGCGGCAGTTGGACCGTCATCTCCAGTCTTAAACATCCAGACAAGTTTGCCTGTCGCTGCATTCAGGGCATAGAATTCATAACTGCCATACCCACCACCCAAAAACAGCATTCCGTTTTCGTAGGCAACCGTAGCCAGGGGCCTGTTTCCTGGAATTGTAATCTTCCATGCCTTGTGTCCACCGGGTAATGTAATATTTTCCGGATTTGTTTCTGTTACTCTGTTATCTCTTTCTTCCGGCGCATTTTCATTTACATAATCAATGATCTTCTTGACCTGGTTATACTGACCAAATCCACTGCACAAGAAAATTATTAAACAGAAAATCAATTGCCGTGTCATTTTTGCCTCCTTAATTTATAGATACAAAAATAATAATCAATTATTCCTGAAAAAGCAAGAGGGTTGAAGAAAACCTGGAAAATTCTTCCCCTGAAACTCAATCCCTCACCCTTCCCTCTCTGCCAATCTTTGTGGTAGGGATAGTATTGAGGTGAGGGGCTAATAACCTACTCTTCATAAGAATTATCAAAAATCTCAAACCGAGATAGGAAAATGCAATCTGCTTAAAAAATGATGCCATTTCAAGACTTTTTGAACAAATAGGGATTAAAGGTTTTATCTTTTTAGTTGTCAAAATGAGCCTGAGAGAAAAACTGATTGACTGAAATCAAAAAATGGATATAATTTACTTAAGAATTAAAGTATTGCTTTGTTCAAACTTTTTGGAGATAAGGGGGAACCATCCCCCTTATGCGCCTGTAGCTCAATAGGATAGAGCAACGGATTTCTAATCCGTAGGTTGGGTGTTCGATTCACCCCAGGCGCGTGCGAAATTGGAGCCTGCAGATAATGGGCAAGGCGAAATTAGATGCGGTTGCTAATTTCAGCACCCCGAGTTTAACAAGAGGTATATGCCTCGCTAGCTCAATTGGCAGAGCAGCGGATTCTTAATCCGCGGGTTGCAGGTTCGAGTCCTGCGCGGGGTATTGTTTCCGAACCCAGTGATAACTGGGTTCAGAAGTAGCGAGAAGCAAGTAGTAAGTAGAGAGAAAACAATTTTTCTTGGTGGATTGGATAAGTAGTTAACTATTGGATAGAATTTAGCGTTTGCAAAGAGCGTTTTCTTTGCTGGTGCGTTTTGACGATCTACGAAATGCCGTTTACGATACGGGGTGCGAAACCGTAAAACGGTAGACGAATTTATTATGGTGGGTATAGCTCAACGGTAGAGCATTGGACTGTGGCTCCAAGTGTTGCGGGTTCAAATCCCGTTACCCACCCTTTCTATGGGAATGTCTTAAGGCATTCCCATAGAAAATTCCAAAATCCAATAACCAAATCCCAAACAAAGTCAAAATCCGAAATTTCCATGTTTTAAACATTGTTTGAAATTTGGGTCGTTAGGATTTAGATACTACTTAGGATTAAGTCCGCCACGCTTCTGCCAAGCAGCAATCTACAAACCACTATCTATGATGCGCGAAGTACTCACGGACTAAGTTCTGAACAAACTCTTGCCGTTTAAAAAATAAACCTTTCACTTTTCTCTTTTTGTGCCTTGCCAGGGCATAATGGGCGAGTATCGGGAAGCCGACTGTAGAATCAAGGTAACATACCACAGCATCAGGCAATCTTGTTGGGTCCACTTTACCCCAGGACACTGCTTCATGGGGTGTAGCACCAGATAGTCCTCCAGTATCAGGTCTTGCATCAGTGATCTGGAAAAAGTAATCATGACCAACCTCTTTGATTCGCAGGACTTCCTGAATCTGTGGTTCGGTCTGTAGCAAAAAATTCTTTGGACTTCCACCACCGATCAAGAGGGCTGCTGATTTACCACCCTGACGCTTTGCCGCAAGCACTATCGCTGTGGTTTCGTTAACATCAATAGAAGGATTTATGCGTAACTTAGCGCCGATGATTTCCTCTTCAGCAATATTCATTCCTATGGTTGAATCACCGGGAGAACTTGTATAAAGAGGAATGCCCAGTTTGTATGCACAGGCAAGAACTGAACTATCTTTGTTGCCAGTTCTATATTCCCAATCAGCCGCATACTTGCCCAATAGATAATGTAATTCTGCAGTTCCCATCTCTTTTTGAAATTCAGGTTGTTTTAATATCTGACGCAGGATTTCATCAGTTGCCATAAGGCAGTCGCGATAACTTAAGAGAATATCATATATACGAACAACATCGTTCTTGCGTAAATCAGCATCATCTACAAGTGGTGTGCCAACATGCAATTTAAAATTGAATGCAAAATGCAAGTCATGATACAAATTCGCACCAGTGGAAACCATCCAATCAATAAGTCCTGCCTTCATTAAGGGAATAATCACAGATTTACCCAATCCCGCTGGAATCAATGCACCGGCAAGACTCATCCCGACTGTGACATCAGGCTCAAGCATCTTTTCTACAAACAGACGACAACCTTCACGCAGGCGGGCAGAATTGTAGGCAAGGAACACATTATCAATTATATCCTCAAATTTTTGTTTGCCAGTTAACCCTGGAGGAAAAATTCTTGGACCGGACAAATATCTTTTTTTATGAGGGTACTTTTTCTTTTTTAACCAATCGGGTGTTTCATCAATCTCTTTTTTTAAACCATGCATTCTTTTCATAAAACCTCCTGTAGTTTTGCAATCCCTGTTTATCTTCGGATTGCAACTTGTATATCAATAAGAACCGCATCTCAACCCCAATCTATGCTAAATCCTTATGAAATAATTACGACCTTCGCCGGAGGCAGACCATTAAAATTTGTAGCGGTTGCCCAGGAATATGCGCCAATGTTTTCTACATAAATTATATCACCAATATCCAGTTCAGGCAGTTCTTCGCTCGTTGAGATTATGTCAAACGAATCACAGGTTGGTCCGGCAAGGGTTGTTATCTGGGTAATTCCCTTTTTTAGAACTTTGTATTGATATTTGCAATGGTCATAGACAATGCCTGAGAGAGAACCATAAACACCGTCATCAAGGTAATACCAGTGTTTGTTATTTCTAATGGATTTGCCAATAATCTTCATCACCAGAATTCCGGCCGGTCCACACAAGACCCGACCCGGCTCAGCAATTATTTGAATATTATCCGGGAATAAACGATTGATTTCTTTGTTAATGCTTCCTGCGGTTACCGCAAACAGGTCTTTTTCGTTATCAAAATGTTTTATTGGAAAGCCACCGCCAATATCAAGAATTTCAAGGGGAATCTGTTTCAGGTGAGCATCTTTGAAGATTATTGAGGCAAGTTCCAGGGCATCAAGATAATTTTCTATGTGAGTATTCTGAGAACCGACATGGAAACTTAAACCAGCAGGTTTTAGACCAAGTTTTATTGCTTTGATCATAAAAGGAATTGCATCCGGTGGTTCAGCGCCAAACTTTAATGATAATTCTACCATTGAACCCACATTGGGAACCTTTATGCGCACCAGAACGCGCGCCTCTGGAGCATAATGGGCAATCTTATTTAACTCATATTCAGAATCAAAGGTCATCAGATTGATGTTGTGAGAAGCTGCAAATTTCAAGGCTTCGGGTGTCTTTACAGTATTGGCAAAGATCATTCTATCAGGACTTACTCCCATATCAATCAATGTCTTCATTTCCTGTATGGATGCTACATCAAAGCCAGTTCCTGCATTAGCAAATGTCTTTAAAATGAAAGGATGTGAATTTGATTTTACAGCATAGAATGGTTTTACGCGGGGTAACAGAAATTGGAATCTTTTTAGTTGACTCAAGAGTCTGCCCTTACTGATTAAGAATAGTGGTGTATTATGGTTGCGCACCAGTTTTCCTATCTGTTTCTTAATATTATTTGTGGACTTTATCTTCACCTTGCTCCTTTTTTAATGGGCGACTATGTCCTTATCAAAAGATCTCAATTCACCCTCAATCTTCCAGATTCTCAATTTCATCTCGACGCTTTCTTTCAGGAGTTCATACATATCTTCATTGATTTCTCTTAAATCATCAATGGTTATGGTTATCGGATCGTGTGCTAAATCTATCCGTTTGAGAGATAATCCTGAAAATCTTGATAGCAATTTTGGGGTTAATACCAAAAGTTCAATTGTAGTATTGCCCGAAACAAGATTCGTAATCTTCAGGGGATAAAAAAGTCTTTCGGTCTTAAAACAATATTGGATAGGTTCAAGTGTTTTCGGTTCTTTGTTGAGGGTGATGACATCAAAAACAAAATAGGTAAAGTCGTCGTCAATATAAGATAATACTAATTCCTTCTGGGCATCAGAAATTATCTCTCTGTCAAAACCCAGGGATTTTAAGTAATTTTTTACCCATTCAACAAAACCTTGTCCTTCTAACAGATGGACTACTGAAATATCATGGGCACCAATCTTTTCGTGGAATGTAATCTCAGCCGGCGGTGGAATGGGTCCGTCAGATAAACGCCCCCCATTCCTTTTCTTAAAAACACGAATTTTTTGGTTTATCAAATTTACTGCGCGCCGAAAAGTTTCAAGGTCACCTTTCTTCACCTTTGGTTCAGAAGGGAGAGGAAGAATCTCCAGAACCATTGTTGGATCCGAGGCGCTCAAATCTGTTGAAAGCAAAAGGATCTCTTCTTTACCATTCCAGGCAATCATTGCCCGCTGATTTGGTTCAAAGATAGTAATATTTGGATCAAAAGGAATTAACCCACGGTCTGCCAGTGAAATAGTGCATAATATCGGTAATATACTGAGAATCCGTTTCATTACCAGAAGATACAACCTTTTACCTTTTTCTTGCCTTCTTTGATCAATTCTTCTTTCTTTTCCTTTATTTCTTTTTCGGTTTTTTCCCGCAGCGAATCAAGGAGTTTACCACGGTCAAGAAAATCCTTGTATTTATCCGCAAATGCCTGAATCTCCTCTATGGGCAATTTTTCAACCAGTGGTTTCAACTCACCTTTACCAATCTTTGCTTTAAGATTCTTGTCCAGTAATATCTCTTTTGCACCCGCCACCAGACTCTTCACCTTAATTTTGCCAGCGAAGACACTGAATGAACTCTTACCTTCTTTGTCTACGCTGGTCTTAAAGGTTGTACCTCTTATATATGCCTGTGCCGCATCAGTCCGAACTTCAAATTCGTCGCCTTTGTTCAATTTTGTAACCTTGGTTATTACATCGCCGATTGAGGCAAATATTCTGTGAAAAACACCTTTGTTGGTTTTCTCTTTTCTTTCAATACGAATGCTTGAATTTGGTTCAATGCGGACCAGTGAATAGTCAGAGAACTGTACTTCACATACAGATTCGCTATAAGTAGTAATAATGTCATTTAAGTAAAGTGAGGCATTAAGGACGCCCGCATATTTTTTACCATCCCGTTCCACAATCACATTACCCACCATATAAGAAATTTTGGCGGGGATATCAGCCATTGTTAAAGGTAACATTAAGATTCCAGCAATAAAACTCATTTTTACCTCCTTTTTAACTAATGAACATTTATCTTCTGTTGCTTTTTATAATATTGAACCTGCAAAAAAATCAAGGGTATACCAATGAAAAGCGCATAGACCAATAAAAGATATGAATCATAACCCAAAACCATAGAGAATATTAATAGTGAAATACTAATATAGAATCCTGAGATTATTTGATGATCACTTTTACCCTGGCGCAGACTCTGTTCCCTTTGATATATTGCGTAGCCAAGAATAAAGATGCCGATTATTGACAAAATCGGACTGTTTAGAATACGATATTGATGCCACCAGACAATAGTAGTAATACCAAAGACAAACGAAGAGTAAAAGAACAATGCAAAAAGTCCGCGCAGAAAGTAATTATGAGATTCATTAGGAATAAAATTTGGCTGGAAAAAAAGATTTTTTTGATAATATTCTTTACAGAGCCAGATAATTAATAGCATTGTATACAAATAGGCAAAAAACCAATTTTCATAAGGGCTCAAGCAGTTATAAAAGAACAACCCTGAATATAACAAAATAAATATGATCCAGATCATTCGTCTATAATTTAATTGTATTTTCATCTCAGTAAAAGATAAGATCAAAAAGATACTCGCCTTCTTTATCAGGGATTAGAGTAATATTCTTTTTTGTAATATTGCCCTTGAGTTGATAACCGTATTCTTTCATTGCTTTATTGACTTCTTCTCTGGTCATTTCTTTGATATGAAATCTTAAGTCACAAGCGACCAGACGCAAAAAATCCGCAATCGTTAACTCGTTTTTCAAGGTGTTGTCTCTGAGCAAATTCCCCGGATAGAGCATAATATCTATTGCTTTTTTCGCCTTAATCTTGGAGAAAATATAATCAGATAAGCTTGAGTTATTTAAGAATAATCTTGTCTCAAGGGTCTGGTTTAACAACTTTTTGAAGTTGCTGAGTTTGGCAAAAAGTGTAGTATCAATTTTTGTTTCTATCTTACGGATTGTAGTATCCTGAAGAATTCTGTTGCGAACGTGAAAGTCAATATGCATTGGGGGGGAGGATAATATTTTTTCATCCGCGACCCACAAGACATCGCTTCGTTCTCTTATCGTTGCTATCTTCACCTGGTCCGAAATGGTCAATGAATCACGATATTGACTGCATATTGCAAATCTTACCCCTTCATAGTTCTTTATCCCATATCCTAAATCCAGCGGGATGGATAAAAAGTTTTGTTCATAAATCGGATAATTTGTTATCAGGAAATCCAGGGGAACTTCATTAAGCAACTTGTAAAATCCGAGACGATGAAAGATCTGGAACATAAAAGGTGTTTCAAATTTTAAATAACCTATCTTCAGACCTCCTGTATTCACAATACTACAAAGAAATGGTTCAGGTCTTTGAATATCGTCAAGCAGTGAAGAAAGGTAGATGACTTCAATCCTTGTGGTTTTTACACTCATTCTTTTTGGACAATTAAGAAAGGCGAGAGAGATTAAGATTAATGCAGAGCATTTAAGGATCTGTCGGCGTGAAAACATATTTTATTATAACTATTACTCAGGTAATGTCAATATCTGATGCTGGATTGGATAGGAATTCCTGAATGCAATCAGCAGCCTGATCAAGGTCTTTTTCGTCCACAAGGACCTCACCCCAGCCACCCTCCATCATTTTGGGCAATCCGTCAAGCCAGGTTGTTTCAAATCTCCTGACCAGTGCCTCTATATTGTGTCCTTTGAGCATTTCCTTAATGGTGATTGCAGTAAATTCATCCTGAGCAAGATATGCACGTTTAAGCATATATATTAATCATAGAGAAAAAAACCCCAATGTCAAGCATATCTTCCTACCAGTTAATCAATTAACCCTTCCCAGATTTTTTTGTATATCAATTGGCGGGTTAAGGTGAGCCGCACATAGTCACGTGTTTCGCTATAGGGGATCAGTTCTATAAACTCATCCATCTCTGCATTACGATTTTTTTGAAGCCATTTTCTTGCGATTATCGGACCCGCATTATATGCCGCAAGCGCCAACGGTAATGAGTTAAATTCATTGAGCATTTTTGTAAAATAATAGGTACCAAATTTTATTGAAACCTGTGGGTTATAAAGGGAAAATGAATCGATGCTAAGTTCGCCAGCAATCAGCCTGCCTGTACTGGGAATAATTTGCATTAATCCTCGGGCATCGGCAGAACTTGTAGCATTAGGGTCAAACATACTCTCCTGCCAGATTATTGCGAGTGTTAACCACAGATTTTGGTAGTTTTTTTGAAGGGTGAAAAGATATTTTACCGGATATAGAAGTCGGAGAAATTCAAGCGGATAGTTACGGGAGTCGTTGTTATTTTCATACCGTCTCTTTATTTGCAAACAGAATTTTATTGCACCATAGTCATAGCCATTATCCTGACAGAGTTTGCTTAAAAAAATCAAGTCTATAAAAGATTTATCTTCAATGGATTCAAGTTCAGTTAGGGCGTATTTTGTTTCATCAAGATCAAAATAACGGATTGCTCTTTTCAGATGCAGCGAATCCTTTTGATCAAAACTAACAGTTGTATCACCAAATTGTTTCAGCCAATTATCAAGTCGTGTAGTGTCAAAAGGAACAGTGCCCTGACTTCTGACCAAAGTATAGTAAGAGAGTGGATAGTTACGAAATAAGAAATCTTTTAGACTATCAGTTGGGTCTCCAAGACGATCTTTTATCCTTATCTGCCAGTAGATAAAATCCGGTTCGGTGTAATTTGAAAATATGTTTAGTGCCTCGCTCAGATGACCCATTCTAAACATTTGAAATCCAGCGCGAAAACTGGTTATTTTCTCTTTAACTCTTACAAATGTTTCAACTGCACCGAGTGTATCGCCAATATCCTCCAGTAAAAAAGCCTTTCTCTTAAGTGCCCTTGTTGCATATTTTGAGTTTTTGTGTTTATTTATTAACGAATCATAGATGGCTATTGCGGTGCGGTAGTCCAGACGGTTTTCATAGATTAATGCCTGATAATAATATGCCTCTGCCCGATGACTTTTGTGAAAGTAATTGAGGGCTGTGTTATACTGACTCTGGTCATAATTGATTTTACCGAGATAATAATTCACATCATCATCTTTTATCGAATTCTTAAAAAATTTCATTGCCTGCGCATAATCCTTATGGATATAGGCAACCCTTGCAAATGCCTTGTATTCTGCGGTATTTTTCGGCTTTAGAACGGTGATACAATATTTTGCGCCTACTGAAGAGGGGTGGTTTCTTATCAAATCAAACCCAAGTTTTCGGAAATTTTTCTTGTCATCTTGACGCTCGTATATCTTCAGAAGAAGGAATTTTCTCGAGACCGAATCTTTGATTTTGGACAATTCCTCTTTTATTAATGAAACTTCTGTTGAATTTAGTATTAAATCGAAGATAAGATTTTGATAATTTGAAGAAAGATAAGGACTGACAGAGTCAATTTCTAAAGCAATTCTTAGGGCATTTCTATAATCCTTCAATTGATAATAGCACCTTGCTAAGTGAATCAATTGATAGTCTCTTAGTTGTCCAGTGTCTTGAGAAAGATATTCTATTGCCTCTGCGTATCTCTGAAGATGAAACAAAGCCAGTCCCTTCAAAAGATTATCCTCAGTAGACCTATGGACTGCATCCCAATTCTTTTGCTTCAAAAAGATAATGCGGGCATAATTTTTGATCGTTTCGTCGGTGTCGATAGCATCCTTTATACTATCAAGAACCAGGACACCAAGATCGTATTCTCTCTGGTCCATATATATGCCCAATAGAATTTTTGCCTTTTCAATCCTGTACTGTGGATTGATTACAGTTTTCAACAGGTCAAAGGCATAAAGTGGTTTATCCCTTGCTGTACGTTCTGCCTCAGAAAGCAGTTCAATTTCCGGGATGATTTCAATTTTTATCTCTTTTATCCCCGGACTCGGGCAGGAGATTATGAACAATAATATTACAGGGACAAAGTAGATTTGATTTAAAAATTTAGATATCAAAAATTTCTTGCTGGCTGAAGAAAAAATCTATTTCCCTCTGGGGATCTTCATCCGGTGCAGATGCATGAACTACATTCTCACCGACAGAGGTCCCATAGAGATTCCGGATTGTGCCGGGTGCAGCCTTTTTTGGATCAGTGGCGCCAACCACCTCGCGGAGTTTTTTTGGGGCATCAGTATGTTTCAGACAGGCAACGACCGCGGGTCCTGAAGAAATAAAATCCACAAGCCAAGCATAAAATTCCTTTCCTTTGTGTATTTCGTAAAATCTGCCACCCTGTTCTTTATTTAACCAGATCATTTTCATTGCAACAATCTTGAAACCCGCATCCGTTATATGCTTTAAGATATTACCGATCAATTTTCTTTTTACGGCATCAGGTTTAATGATTAATAATGTTTTATCCATAATTTAAGTATATAAAAAAATTCAATGATGTCAATTATCTTTGTTACTGAAAGAATGTGCAGCCGAAGAAAGTGGACCCTATGGATATCCCAGTTATTTTCTCAATTGACAGATAGACAGTTTTGATTATAATCAAATATAAAATATGTTAACAACGGGTATCTAAACCCGGTAGCCCATTACCATTCGTTGGCCGGGGTGGCGGAACTGGGAGACGCACCAGGTTCAGGACCTGGCGCTGGCAACAGCATAGGGGTTCAAATCCCCTCTCCGGCATTTTTGGTTCTTCAGATGGATAAATAATGACATTGATAAAGAAATGCATAATTGCAGGACTTATAATATACACTTTATTCTATCTCATTGAGTCCTATATCATTATTTCTTATCCATACCAGATTTCTTATCCTGAAGGTTTTATTCTTAATCAGGCATATCTTATCAACCAGGGGAAATCAATATATAAAGGCATAGATGATTATCCTTTTATTATTACAAATTATCCTGTAATATACCCATATTTATGTGCCCTGATAATAAAAATGACTGGAATTTCTTTTGTCTCAGGAAGGTTCATTACCTTTCTTGCTTCAATTCTTGTTGTCTATGTCATTTACGAAATATTGAAGAAGGATACATCAAAGAATATTGCCATAATGTCAGCGCTATTTTTTATTGCTTCATCATATATCTACAAAAATAGTCCATTTATGCGGGTGGATATGCTGGGTTTGTTCTTTAGCCTGCTGGGTTTATACTTTTTTATCTGTAGTGGCGAGAGAAGAAATATATTCTACTCAATCCCATTCTTCGTTTTGGCGTTATACACTAAACAAACCTTCATTGCCGCTCCTCTATCAGTTGCATTTGTATTGTTCTCTAAGCCGAAAAAGGCAGTGGTTTTTATCATCTTAATGGTTGTTTTCTATGTGAGTATTTTTCTGATCTTAAACTTTTTGACGGGAGGTGAATTTTATCGACATAATTTTCTATATAATTTGAACATCTTTAGTTTGAGGCAGGCAATAAAACACTATGTCTGGGCACTACAAAATCACGCAGTAGTAGTAGTTTTCTCGGTTATCTACTTAATTCTTGCATTTATGGATAAAAAATCGAATATCTTCGTGAATTATTTCCTGCTTTCGTCAATCATAGCAGTGTCGGTTGGGAAAATTGGTGCGAATATGAACTATTTCTTTGAAATGATTGCCTCATCTTGCATACTCACAGGACTATGTCTGCAACGGTTAAGAGATGAGATTGAAAGTGAAAAAATATATATTTATCTTACCGGGACAGCAATTATGGTACAATTGATTTTATGGCTTCATATGCCCTTTTTAAACGAACCTACGCCCACCAATAAAGACTGGCAAAGTTTCAGGGAATTATCAAGGGTTGTCGCTCAAACTGATGGCGCGATAATTTCTGAAGATGCGGGTTTGCTGGTATTAAATGACAAAAGAGTGATATTTCAACCATTTGAACTGACGCAACTGGCAAATCAGAGAATCTGGAACCAGACCGGATTTGTTAAGGATATAGAAAATAAACACTTTGCGTTGATCATTTTGAGTTTTGATGTAAATTGTTTTGTTGACGAAGAGCGATTAACGCCATCAATGTCTGAGGCAATTAGAGATAATTATCAAATCAAACAGAAAATAGGCGATTACTATCTGTATAAACCGATTATGTCTGATTGAGCAGATATGATAGTTTATGAATATTGCTGCCCTGGGTAGATTCTTTTATCGCCAGCGCAGTTTTATTGCTGTCCTCTTTTTCTCATTACTCATCTTTTTTGGCGGGCCTGATGAGAAAGCTATCTTACCACATCTTTTTATTATCTCTGGATTATTTATGCGTTTGTGGGCAACTGGTTATATTGGAGAAATATCAAGGGGTAAGGAAGTAACTGCCGAATATCGAATTGTCAGTGGTCCTTTTGGTTTTTTCAGACATCCCCTGTATATTGGGAATTTTCTACTGGTTCTGGGAGTCATTTTTCTTTATAATCCGCCGTTCTGGTTTGGAATGATTCTGGTTGCAATGTTCTTGTTTGAATATTTAATAATTATTTATGTTGAGGAAAAAACACTGAAAAGCTTGCCCACTAAGAATGTCAGATTTTCCATAAAAAATTTAAAAGGTGAGTTTTCCACCTGGGGAGTAATGTTAATAATCTACTTGATATATTTACTTCTCATTTCTGCGAAAAAAGGAATATTAAAAATTTAATCCCCCACTTTTTCTCATAATTGATGCCTTAGTCAATCCGAGAATTCTCGTAATGACGGATTGACAAAGGGGATAGGATGTGTATTATTTAATATGAGAAAGCAGATGTTTGAAACCCATTATCGTGCCTCAAGGCTATGTCGGGTTTTGGGCAATCCTACGGCATATCAAATTTTGAAAATTCTATGTAAAAGAAGAAAAACTCCGTCAGAACTTGCCAAACAAATAGGTTTATCAATCAGAACAGTTTCTGATACGTTGCGCCAGTTGCGTCAGGTTGACCTTGTACGGTATGATACATTAAAGAAGAATAAAATCTATTTTTTAAAAGATAACCTTCTGAAAAGAATTTTTGCTATCCTTGAAGAATATGCAGAAAGAATGCGTTTCAAAAGATTCTAATCCGTCAATCCGAGAATTACCGTAATGACGGAATGAAAAGAAGAAAGATTGGAGGAATTGAGAACTGTGAATAGAATTCTTGAAAATTGGTTGCCTAATTCCGGGAAAAGTCTAATCATTCAGGTGGATGCTGTAGAATATGCCCGTTTGCCAGTTAAGACGCATATTATTACAGCCCAGGATGACATTTTGAAAATTATTGAACGATATGTAGTATTATTCTTAGAAAAAGGCGATATTATCTTTCTCAGTGAAAGGATTGTTGCCATTACTCAGGGAAGGGCATTTCCAATAAAAGACATCAAACCATCCTGGCTTGCGCGGTTTCTCGTAAAATTTGTTCACAAATCTCCTTATGGCATAGGACTTGGCAGTCCCTGGACAATGGAACTGGCAATCCGTGAAGCAGGTATCGCACGCATTCTTTTTGCGGCATTTATCTCGGCGATTACAAAGCCATTGGGGATAAGAGGAATTTTCTATGTCATCGCCGGCAAATCAGTTGCGGCAATTGATGGGCCGTGTCATTATACACTGCCGCCGTATAATGAATATGCAAAATTGGGACCAAAAAATCCCGACCGGGTGGCGAAGAAATTAAGGGAAAGATTTGATTATGATTTTGTTATCATTGATGCCAATGATCTGGGTGTTTCAGTTCTTGGTAAATCAAGTAATACAATAACTGATGATTTTTGTAAGAAGGTTTTTCGTGATAATCCCCTGGGTCAATCCAGCCAGCAAACGCCCATTGCGATTGTGCGGAAGATAAAGAGCTAATATCCCTGTAGTGCAGAGCGCTCAAGTTTCTCAAAATCCTCATCACCCTGCAGTTTTGTCTCAAAGGAATGGACATCACAAAATTCTTTTGGCTCAGTGCCCTTAATAAATGGTTCTTCTCTTGGTGTGGGGCAGTATTCATTTGCCAGTAATCCTGATTTTGGACAGATCTTTACCCAGGTAATTCCCTCTGGTATAGGAAAATCATCAATTGTCAATGAATCAATCTTTGAGATAATCTCACCCCATATTGGTGCCGAGACAACACCACCTGTCGCACCCCGGAAGATTGGTTGATTGACATCAAACCCAACCCACACACCGGCAGTATAATGGGGTGTAAAGCCAATGAACCACGCATCTGAATAGTTATCCGTAGTTCCGGTTTTTCCTGCAGCCACACCTTTGTAGTATTTTCTTATTTCATAACCGGTGCCACCATCAACTACTGAGCGCATCATATTGATCAGCAGAAAAGATGTCTGCTCAGGCAATTTCCTCTCGCTTGATGGTCGGTTTAATTCAATGATTGTTCCATCTCGGTTGGTAATCTTTCTTATCATTATTGATGGTTTTTCTTCACCATAGTTCGCGATTGTGCTGAATGCCTGGGTCAATTCAGAAAGGCTTACTTCACAGGCACCGAGCGCCAGCGAAACAACCGGTAAGAGTTTTGATCTAATCCCCAGATCGTATGCATATTTCACTACGAGATCTGGTCCAATGATACGAATAAGACGGACTGCCACCAGATTGCGAGATAATGCGAGTGCCTTACGCATAGTAATGGGTCCCATAAATTTATGGTCATAGTTTGCCGGACGATAAATACTATCAGGACCTGCAACTTCAAGGACAATGGGCAGGTCAAGAACCAGATCCGCAGGCGTAAACCCATTATCAATTGCCGCAAGGAATACAAATACTTTGAACGAACTACCGGTCTGACGCCGTGCCTGGGTTGCGCGGTTGAATTTGCTCTGACTGAAATCCCTACCGCCTATCATTGCTTTAACTTCTCCCTTATGGTGATCTATGATCATTATGGCACCCTGCAGATATGGTGTATTATTCAAGGTATCTGAGATTCCCGTAGAATCAACCTTTGCCTTGGATATCTTCAATTTATAGTCTTTTTCAATCCTCCTTAAATGTTTCTCTAAAATCTCCTCTGCAATCTGCTGAATGTTTTTATTAATTGTAGTATAGATATTCGCTCCGCTCCGATAGAGAAACTCAGCACCATATTTTAATTCAAGATATCTTCTTATTTCTTCAACAAAATACTCTCCTACCCGATGACCTTTTTTGTGTTCCACTACTTTCAATGGAGTGCCGATTGTCTTATTATACTCAGCTTCAGTAATAATGTGGTCTTTGTGCATTTGTTTTAATACAAGGTCCCGCCGTGCCTTTGCCCTTTCGGGATAACGATATGGTGAAAGGTATTCCGGCGATTTAGGCAGGGCAACTAACAGGGCACATTCGCTGAGATTCAGGTCCGAGACATCCTTATTGAAATAATAACGGGCTGCAGTTGCTACACCATACCGTCCCTGCCCAAAATTTACCTGATTTAAATATCTTTCAAGAATTTCATCTTTTGTATATGCCCGTTCAATTCGCAATGCCAGGACAATCTCTTTGAGTTTGCGCAAGATGGTTTTTTCCTGTGTAAGAAAGATATTTCTGGCTAACTGCATAGTGATCGTGCTGAACCCCTGTGCCGCACGCATATGGAGAATATTAGTGATAAGGGCGCGAAAGATTGCCTTAATATCAACACCCCAGTGTTTATAGAATGTTTTATCCTCAATACAGATGAATCCCTTTTTCAGATATTCAGGTACTTCGCTTAAGTTGGTAAGTTCTCTCCGCTCAATAAAAAACTCGGTGAGCAAACTATCCTGGTCATCATAGACCTTGGTTGAGACCGGCGGTGTATAAAATGATATCGCTTCAGCCGGTGGAAGGTCATGGACTGTCTGAATGTAAAGTCCTAACAGAAAACCGCTAAGCAGTGAAAGACAGATAATTATCAACCAACGCAGGCGATGCGTTTTTCGCTTTTTATCTGAGGGCATTTTCGCTTTGGGCATCAAATAAGTATATCCTTTCTGCGGCGACTTTCAAGGTCAAAACTTCATTGGGTGCTGGATTTATACCTTCAGGAATTCGGGCGTGGATGGTGACATGGTTCAATTTACCATAGACATATATTTCTTCACCGATAGGTTCTATGATCTCAACTCTTATTTTTAATTCAATGCTACCAGAGATTCCAAAATCTGTTGGTCGGATACCCATTATCACATGTCTTTGCGAAAATTTCTCAAAATCATTCTTTAGTATTATCCTGGTATCCTGATGAATGAATTTCATAGAATTATCTTCTCTTATTATCGTTCCCTCAATGAAGTTCATTGGCGGTGTGCCGATAAATCCTGCGACAAACTTATTTTCAGGTTTTCTGTAAAGGGTAATTGGGTCACTGATCTGTTGAATCCTACCTCCATTCAAAACAATTACCTTTTCACCAAGGGTCATTGCTTCTATCTGGTCATGGGTGACATAAATAATTGTTGCCTCTAGTGCCTTGTGCAACCGAGATAATTCGCCTCTCATCTGGACACGCAGTTTTGCGTCCAGGTTAGAAAGAGGTTCATCAAAGAGAAACAATTTTGGGTTTCTGACTATAGCACGACCCAGGGCAACACGCTGGCGTTGGCCACCGGATAACTGCCGGGGTTTTCTATTGACAAAATCCTCAAGCCCTAAAATATCTGCTGCATTTAATACCCTTTGTTCAATTTCAGACTTTGGTAATTTTCTAACCTTTAAGCCAAATGCCATATTTTCAAATACGGTCATATGGGGATATAATGCATAATTTTGAAAGACCATTGCGACATCGCGCTTATCCGGGCTAAGGTCATTCACACATTGATTATCAATAAATATTGCACCCTGTGATAATTGTTCGAGCCCCGCAATCAATCTTAATATTGTAGTTTTGCCACAACCTGAAGGTCCTAATAGTACTACAAATTCCTGGTCATTTACTGTAAAATTGATATCCTGAACTGCAATAATATTTTTTTCATATATCTTAGAAACATTCTCCAATCTTAACTCAGCCATATTTGATCACTTATAGATACTCTTGAAAAAATGGATTTTTTGTCACGAAATTTTGCAAATAATCTTCAAGATTTTTATCAGGGTATTACGTAGTTCTTTACGGGATACAAGCAAGTCAATCATTCCATGCTCAAGCATAAATTCAGAGCGCTGGAATCCCGGTGGTAGTTTTTCACCAATGGTTTGCTCAATAACACGGGGACCAGTAAAACCGATAAGGGCACCGGGTTCGGCAATAATTATATCACCGAGCGAGGCATAGGATGCCATTACACCTGCCATTGTGGGATGAGTGAGGATTGAAATATATGGTACTTTCTCTTTCGCCAGAAGTGCAAGTTCTGCAGAAGTTTTTGAAAGTTGCATCAGAGAAAAGATGCCTTCCTGCATTCGGGCACCGCCTGATGTAGAAAGGATTATCAAAGGTTTTTTCTCGGTGCGGGCAAGTCTTATTGCACGGGCAACCTTTTCTCCAACAACCGAGCCCATACTACCACCCATAAATGCAAAATCCATTGTTGCGAATATTGCAGGAATATTACCGATTTTTGCGCTGCCATACAAAAGTCCTTCTTTTAACTTTGAATTTTGCTGTGCAGATTTCATTTTTTTCTTGTAATCAGGAAAATCTAATGGGTCGGCAGGTTCCATATCCCGGTCTAATTCCTCAAGTATGCCATCATCAAGGAGCAGGGCAATGTAGTCGCGTGAACTTATACGAAAGTGGAAATTACACTTTGTACATATCCAGAGGTTCTTCTCAAGTTCACTACGATAGAGAATTTCACCACAACTTTCACACTTTACCCAGATTCCTTCGGGCAGAACTAATTTTTCCTCAGGTTTTGCCTGAATCTTTTTCTTAAACCACATAGATAACCTTCTGTATCATAGTAACTCTCCAATCTGCACAGCATTTAAAGCGGCACCCTTTCTGATATTATCGGCGACAATCCACATTGTAAGACCATTTTCAAAGGCAAAATCTTTACGCACCCTGCCCACAAAGACTTCATCCTTACCTGCAACATTAATGGGTATGGGATAATCCTCGTCTTTTTTACACAGGATCACACCCGGCGCACTCCCTAAAATTTCCTTTGCTTCTTCTACGGAAAGCGGTTCTGCAAATTCCACGCTGACTGCTTCGCTATGGCTATAAAACACTGGCACACGCACACAGGTTGGACTGACCAGGATTGATTGGTCATCAAAGATCTTTCTTGTTTCGTTAAGCATTTTCATTTCTTCGCCTGTATAACCCATCTCATTAAATCTGCCAATCTGAGGTATGATATTTGCGCCTATGGGATGCGGGAATACGCTGTCCTCAAGTTTTGTCACACGGCCTTCAGCAGCGACATACTCTATCTCCAAATTCAATTCCTCAATGGCTGCCTTTCCATAGCCTGAAACTGATTGATAGGTTGCAACAAAAATTCGCTTTATCCTCGCCTTCTTATGGAGTGGATATAAAGGTACAAGCATCTGGATTGTAGAACAATTGGGATTGGCAATAATTCCCTTGTGCTCTTTTATTTTTTGGGGATTTATCTCTGGTATTACAAGTGGCACTTCAGGGTCCATACGATATGCTGGAGAATTGTCAATAACGATACTATTGTTTCTGAATTTTGGTACGATTTCTCGGGCAAGGGGTTCATCAAGACAGCCAAATACGACATCAGCCTTGTCAATAAACCCTTCGTATTCTGAAGATACCTCATATTCCTGGTTCTGAAACAAAACGGTCGTACCTTCGCTTTTCTCTGAGGCAAACAAGAAAAGTTCTTTTACTGGAAAGTTTCGCTCCTGCAAAATCTTAATGACTTCCTGACCAACCAGGCCCGTTGCACCTAAAACCAGAACATTTTTCATAACTTCAATTATATCTATAAATATGTGCCAGTCAAGAGAAAATTCAAACAATTTTTCTATTGACAAAGAATTTGCAATATATATAATATAATGTATATAAAGGGGGTAAAATGGCTAACGAAAAAATGAATGAAGCCCTGTTCATTGGAATGGATGAAGCCGCACAAAAGGCAAAAGAGGAGTTTGACCAGATGTCCGAGGAGGTAAAAAAAGTTTTTTCCACCTGGATGAGAAAATGGTATCTCAAGGCAGGCTACAGAAGATTGGGCAGGATTGCAGTTACTTATGCTAAGTCATTAGAAAAAAAATAGATTTTCAAGTTGTGTGCGTAGATTAAAAGGGGGCTCGGATGATATTTGATGATATGGAAGATACAGAAAAAGGTCCATTCTGCAAACCATTTGGACAGTTGTTCTATGAAAATCTTGAAAAGTTGCCCTCTTTTCAGATAGTAGAAGCCTATCTTGGGTGTTTGCTTGAGGCACAGGATAAAATACAAAAGGCAATTGCTATTCTTGAGGGTGCGTTGAAAAAAGGTAGTGAACGGTTGAGAGAAATCAAGAATCCTTCTGAACTACAGTTCTTTTTTGGCAAAATAACTGGTGCACGCGGTGAGATAGAAAAGGAGATTGAAAGACTTTCGCATAATCGCCGGGAGATAGAGAACTTGATTTCTGAATATTCGGAAAAAGGACTTTTTAATGTTCCGCTAAAAGAGTTTATGATTACCTTTGATGCCGAATATCCGATTAAGGTGGAGAAAAAACATATTGATAGTGATGAGTGTTATACGACTGAGATTAAGGCAACGGATCTTGTTGGATGTGCGGGTTTTGAGCATCTGAATAGTGTAATGACGGGCTATATTCTAAGAAAATTGTTGGCGAAGCGAGAAGTTTGAATTTTAACAAAATATTGACATTCGGTAAAAATAGAATATAATAGAGTATATCGGTTTAACACAAGTTGATTTATTTAAATCAACGGCTGTTAGACACAATGAGATTATTTTTATGATCAAGGAGAAATGAAATGTACGGAATTATCTTTGCTTTACATGTGCTGATTTGCATAATGTTAATTATTGTGGTTCTGCTTCAGCAGACCAGGGGTGCTGGTATGTCCAGTGTCTTTGGTGGTGGCGGAGGTAGTGATTCATTATTTGGTGGCAAGGGTGCCACGCCATTTTTTATAAAACTGACCTCGGGGCTGGCAATAGGATTTTTTCTCACTTCGTTGTTTCTTGTACTCCTTTCACGCAGACCAGCACCAAGGACCGCAGTAGAAAAGGGTCTGGAAACAGAGATTCCGGTTGCACCATCAAGCCCGATCCCGGGCGAGCAGACCCCAGTAATACCTGAAGAGCCAGGGGGTAAATAATGTTTGCCGTAATTAGAACTGATAGCCATCAGTATGTTGTTTCAAAAGGCGAGAAGATAATCATTCCTGAAAATCTTGGAGAAGCAGGTAATGAAGTAGAATTCAATCAGGTTTTAATGTTGAAAGACGACAGGGGTGTGGTTGTAGGCAAACCATATATTGAAGGAGCCTCAGTAAAGGGAGTTATAAAGAAAACGGGGAAATTGCCCAAGGTGATTATTTTTAAGTTTATTCGCCGGGAAAATTATCGTCGCAAAAAAGGACACAGACAACCATTTACTGAGGTTGAAATTACCGAAGTTCTGGCTAATAAAAATAGGGGGTAGTATGGCACGGAAAAAAGGAACTGGTTCAGCAAAAAATGGCAGAGATTCTGAAGGCAAAAGATTGGGTGTGAAAAGGTTTGATGGACAACTGGTCAATACCGGAACGATTATTGTTCGGCAGCGTGGAACAAATATCCATCCGGGTATGAATGTAGGTTTGGCTAAGGATTATACAATCTATGCCCTGACCCAGGGTCGGGTAAAATTTGGCTGGGCAAAAGGTGGAAAAAGGATAGTATCAGTATTACCCGTAACAAATTGATCCCGCTGTGATGATACAGACAAAGAATTGGGTTTGGAGCCAAGCAGAGAGATTGAGGTATTGAAGAATAAAATCCTTACTGATTAAAATTCCAAATCCGCTTTCTCAACCAACTTCAAACATCTCAAAATTCCTGATTCGTCTCAATGTAGGAGGGACTTCCAGTCCCGATAAAACAGTCGGGGTTAGAAACCCCTCCTACAGATACTAAATTCCAATTCGCCAAACGAAGTGGCGGACTAAATCACAAATTTTAAGCTACTATCTCTAAAATGAACCCCATAAAAAATTTAATTTAAAACTGTTTTTCTTCTAAAACGGTGATAAAATTTAAAATTCATTCTTCAGGACTGCCCAGCCTTATATCATATTGACATTTGCAAGACTTTGTCTATAATTGGTTATGAAGATACTCGTTACCAGTGCCTTACCTTATGCAAATGGTAATATACATTTGGGTCACCTTGCTGGTGCGTATCTACCTGCTGATATCTATGTTCGGTATCAGAGACTAAAAGGCAGGGAAGTGATACATATCTGCGGAACTGATGAACATGGTGTTCCCATCACAGTCCTTGCTGACCAGCAGAAGAAAAGTCCTCAGGAGATTGTAGATTTTTATTATGAAGCTATAAAAAAGTCATTTACTGAATTTGGTATAATCTTTGATAATTTTTCTCGCACAACAATCCCTTTACATTATCGCCTTGCCCAGGATTTCTTTTTGAAGATATATAATAAAGGTTTTATCTATGCCAAAGAGAATGAGCAGTTTTACTGCCCAAAGTGTAAGAGATTCTTACCTGACCGCTACGTTGTTGGTAAATGTCCGAGATGCGGCATTGATGGAGCAAAGGGTGACCAGTGTGAAGTCTGTGGAAGGTGGCTTGAACCATTCCAGTTGATTGAGCCAAGGTGTCTTATATGTGGAGAAAGACCCGTAAAACAGACCACCAAACACTGGTATTTTAAACTCTCACAATTTCAGAATCAACTTGCTCAATGGATTGAGGAGAAGAAGCACTGGCGAGAGACCGTGCTCACATTTGTCAAGGGCTGGCTCAAAGAAGGGCTTGAAGACCGACCTATCACAAGGGATATGACCTGGGGTGTGCCGGTTCCTCTTGAAGAGGCAAAGGGCAAGGTTTTATATGTATGGTTTGATGCACCTATCGGCTATATCTCTTCTACAATGGAATGGGCAATAAATAAAGGTGAACCTGACCTGTGGAAGGAATACTGGTTAAATCCCGAGACAAAACTCGTTCACTTCATTGGTAAAGACAATATCGTATTCCATGCCCTTATCTGGCCCGCAATGCTTATGGCTTATAGTGATTATGTTTTACCTTCAGAGATACCTGCAAACCAGTTTTTGAATCTTGAAGGTGAGAAATTATCTACCTCACGGGGCTATGCAATCTGGCTTCCAGAATATTTAAAAGAATTTCCTGCAGACTCATTGCGATACGCCTTAACCAGAAACCTTCCTGAAACCAGGGACTCTGATTTCACCTGGCGGGATTTTCAGTCCTGGCATAACAATGAACTTGCTGATATCCTCGGTAATTATATCAACCGTACCCTTACTTTTATTGAAAAATACTACAATTCAAATGTGCCGTCATCTTCAGCATTTACCGAAAACGAAAACAGAATCCTTGATATGCTCCATAATGCACCAAAGATAATCGGTGAGAAGATAGAGAATTTTGAATTCAAAAATGCATTACAGGAGGTGATGAAGATAGCCCAGGAAGGGAATCGCTATTTTGATAAAGAAGCACCCTGGGTAGCGAGAAAGACCAGCCCATTGATCTGCGAAAGGACGATGTATATCTGTATGAAGATGGTTACATCACTTGCGGTCCTGATAGAACCGTTCCTGCCTTTTACTGCAGAGAAATTGAAAAAGATAATAAACTTTAAGGAGCAGAACTGGGATAGCATTGCGACACCGATGGCGCCATCAACAATCAATAAATCTGAGATACTCTTTAAAAAGATTGAAAACGAGGTGATTGAGGTTCAGATTGCAAAACTAAGACAGAAAGAGATTTCAATAGAAGAATTTAACAAAGTGGAGTTGCTCACGGCAAAGGTCATTTCTGCAAAAAAGGTTGAAGGTAGTGACCACCTCATCGTCTGTGAGATTGAATTGGGTGATGAGAAAAAGCAGATTGTAGCAGGTATCGGTAAGTATTACAAACCAGAAGAACTGATTGGCAAGATTATCATCGTTGTTAACAATCTCAAGCCCGTTACCTTAAAGGGTGTGCGTTCCGAAGGTATGCTCCTTGCTGCCCAGGACAAAAGCGGGCTTGTTCTTTTGACCACAGACAAAGCGATCTCATCGGGTGCGAATGTGAAGTGATTGATACCCATTGCCATTTGATTGACCCACAATTCAACCGAGATTTAGAAGAAGTTATCTATCGTGCCCAATCTTCGGGTATAAAGTTTATCGTAAATATTGGCTATGATTTGAACACGAGTCTCGCCGCGATAGAAATGAACAAGGCCTATAGATGGCTCCTTCCAACAATTGGTATACATCCCAATGAAGAGGCAGAGGAATCGATCACACATATTGGAGAGATTGAGCAACTATGCACAAATGAAAAAGTGGTTGGTATCGGTGAGACCGGACTGGATTATTATCGCAATTATTCACCAAAAGAAGCACAACAAAAATTATTTCGTCTCCATATCAATCTTGCCAAAAAATTCAATCTGCCATTGATTATCCATACGAGAAATTCCATTGATGATACAATCAAAATCTTAAAACAAGAGGATTATCATAAAGGGGTTTTCCACTGCTATAGTGGCACCTATGAACAGGCAAAAAGGGTTATCAATCTTGGATTCTATCTTGGATTTGGTGGGGTCCTCACATTCTCCAAAAATATGCGTGAGGTCTTTCAGCATATCCCCCTTGATTCTATTGTCTTTGAGACCGATTCGCCTTTTCTTGCACCTGCCGGACACAGAGGCAAGAGAAATGAGCCCGCATTCATCTATGAAACCCTTAATTTTGCGTCTTCAATAAAGGGCTTACCAGCCGAACAGATTGAAATGATAACGGACAGGAATGCCCGTCAATTGTTTTCATTAAATCCAAATTGAAACCATTGGTAAAGAAAAGACTGGGCCAGCATTTTCTCAACAGTATTTATATTGCCAAAAAGATAGTAAATTTTTCCTGTATAGAAAAAGAGGTTGTTATTGAGATTGGTGCGGGTAAGGGTATGCTCACCAGAGAACTTGCAAAAAAGGCACGCACTGTTTATGCGATTGAAATAGACCCTGAATGTGCTACAATCTTAAGAGATAAGGCTCTAAATAATGTTGAGGTTATAAATACAGATTTTCTTAAGTTGAACTTAAGGGAATATAAAGGTTCGGTCATCGTGGGAAATATCCCTTATTCTATAAGCACAAAGATTGTTGAGAAACTTGCGGAGAATCAGGATAAATTTCTCAGGGCAGTTCTCACCATTCAGAAGGAATATGGTGAGCGGCTTCTGGCATTGCCCGGTTCACCGCAGTATAGATCAATCACCTGTTATGTGAACTATCATTTCAATATTGTTAAAGGATTTAATATCTCGCCGAGATATTTTTCGCCGGCGCCCGCAGTAAGTTCAACCGTCGTTGCATTGATTCATAAAGAAAAACCATTTTTGCTGAAAGACGAAACAGTTTTTTTTGATTTTGTTAAGGGTATTTTTCGTTATCGGCGCAAGATTTTGAAAAATTCCCTGCGCAATTTTCTTGGACGCCTACCGGATAATATGCCAGAAGAGATATTATACAAAAGACCTGAGCAATTAACTTTAGACGAGATGTTTCAATTATATAACAATTTGAAGACGACTCATCCATAGAAAAGGTGAAGATAAAAGTTTACATCAAAGATGTGCGGGATATCAAGCAAACAATATTGCAGATATTTGAAGAATCTGGGTTGAAGCACCTCAAGGACAAGCGGATTCTTGTCAAACCCAATATGCTGCGTATTGCGCAACCGGATGATTGTATTATCACTGACCCATCGCTCATTAATGCTGTGGTTGGATATTTAATAGGCAATTCAGCAAATGTTGTCGTGGGTGACAATCCCATCCCTCAGGCGATGAATGAAGTAGATATCAGTAAAAAATGCGGCTTTTTTGAAGCAAGTCAGGGCAGGTTTAAAAATATTGGGAAATATGTGAGAAAAATTAGATTAAGACATAAGAATGTTAAAGAAATATATGTATCACGGGATGTTTTAGATTCAGATTTTTTGATCTCATTACCAAAATTCAAGGTTCATGAATTGACCATCCTGAGCATTGCAATAAAGAATCAATTTGGCATTATACCCGGTGGATTAAAACCAGGTCTTCATTATCAGTGTCCGACACTTGATGATTTTTGCAGACTTCTTATTGAAGTGCACAACATAAAAATGCCCGATTTGATAATTGTTGATGCCCTAAAGGTTCGGGATGCCCGTTCAAGGTTTTATCCGTTAAATAAACTTATTATTAGCAATAACGCCTGGGCAGTTGAATATGTGTGTTCCTTGATGGTTAATTTGAAGCCAGAATTTAATCCGTTGTTAAGAATTGCATTAAGGGACAAACTTTTTGACCCTGACAAGTTAGAAATTATCGGTCAACTGGAGAGATTAAGAGGTTTTGCACTTCCAATTTCTTTTCCAGTTAAAGACTTTTTCGCCGGCATTGGTAGCAGGGTATTTGCAAAGTTGCATAGTTATCAAGTGCCTACAATTGACCATAGTCTTTGTAACAAATGCCTTGTCTGTGAGAATGTGTGTCCAGTGCGAGCAGTAAGATCATTCAATATTGACCAGAAAAAGTGTATAAAATGCTATTGCTGTTTTGAGGTCTGCCCGCAGAATGCAATAAAAAGAAGATTAAGGATTATTTGACAATCAAAACCAGGATTCAACACCCTTCCCTCTCCCCGCCACAGTGATTGGTGGGAAGAGGATTAGTGTGTTAATCTTCAAGCGTTATATTTAACCAGTTTTTTGGACAGCCAGCCTCTTCATTATTGATTATTCCCTTAAACCTTGTTTTGTTCGCTTCTGGGACAACACTGAATTTGAATGCACCGTAGCCGAACTCACCCCAGTAGACCTTTAGACAATAGTCACCGAGCGGGAATGGTTCACCGCCATAACTGATTTGAACTCCATAATTCTCTGATTCCGCATCTACTGAATAATCAAACGTTAGCACAATATCGCTGGTTCTGAGAAATTTATGACTAAACGACAGGGTTCTTTGTAATCCATCTGTGAATTCTATCGCAATCTGGACCGCAATAAGTTCTCCGCTATAGGGATCATAAACAGGAGCACCCCAGATATAACACGGTGGCGGTGTGGTAAAACTGTCGCTTCCTACATCAAACTGGTTCATCCTGTTTCTTTCTGAGCAGGTAAGAATTAAAAATAAAACAAATATTATAGATTTTATGCGTAGAGTCATAATTCCTTTTCAAATTTTTTGTTTGATGCCAACAATCAGTTTGTTGTTATGGGCATAGCGAACCTCTAACCCGGGAAGATAAGAAGTAGTCCTGGATCCCCTTACATTTTTCAACTGGTAGTAGACCGCACGACCAATAAAAAGCATTGCGTCGACACCAGGAACATTTCTATAACCTTCATATTTAACTATAGTATTCCAGTCCTTTACTGTCTGTTTCATCGTAGTATCGGATTTATATTCCTCGTATGCGCTTTCTGCCTTGTTGTGGCAGAAATATGCACCTGCTCCTAATGCCACACCTAATCCTGCACTGATAATAATATCTTTTGTATAACTCTTATGTGCAGAAGACGGAGATAGGTTAAGACTGTCGCCAGATACACTGATGATAGTAGTAATAAGAATAAAATGAACCATAACGCCTCCTCTTGATAATACATTATACAGATCTGTTGATAAAAGTTAAGTAGTAAAAATCCCGATATCATTTACCTTTCTAAGGGAGAGAATAAATGTGAGGGTTGAGATGAGTAGTGCACTTCTGCATTGCACTTTGCAATAGATAATATATCCTTTCCTGCTGAACTTGTGTCAGCGTCTCGAAACGGCGCGATACATAGCAGGATTACTTTTTCGGGGCTGGAAGCCCATCCTACAAAGAATCGTTGATCGTTAAACGGTTTCGCTGCCTTATTATAGCCAACAGTATTTTAGCTATCTGCGGATATTTAATTGATAGATTCGGAACAAAAATTGCCAGCCGAATTACGATACCTACTATTATTATGATATTCAAGATGAGATATTTTTCGAACTCAAATGGATAAAAGGATTTCATCACTAATTCGCACGGTTTTCATATTTTCTTTTCATTTGGTTTATTATTTCTTTTACGGAAAACATTTGCTATCCCTAAAATGGCAATCAATAATCCCGCAATAGCAATAATCAAACAAAAAAGATAAATCTAAATATTAACCAAAAGCGGATTTTTCTGATGCCAATAATGTAATTTTACTCCAAGAAACATTGCAATTAGAAATAACCCAATCATTAAGAGTATTTCAATGTCACGCTGGCAGAAGCAACCTTAATAAGTAGAAAGTGGAAAGTTAGAGTGATTCTTTGTCATATATTTCTTTTAGGATTTTATTTTTCTTTTAATATCTTAAGAAATTCGTTCTGTGGAAAGTATACTCTTACCCTTCTTATAATACTCATTAAGGTCACGGTCTAATTCTTTATGTAAAGGGACGACAATTATATGTTTATCTTCACGATAGAATTTACGCAACTTAACATGACTACCCTTTTGGCTAACTATTTCATAGCCAATTTCCTTTAAGAAACAATTGGTAATTCAGGCATTGATTATTCAACAACAATTGGAACTGCTATTGCCGGTTCTTTAGGCAACGACAGCTTTTCTATATCCTCATTTTCAAAATACAAAGCAATCGCCTCTTTTAAATTTGACAAAATTTCATCAATGGTATTACCCAGGGTAATTATATCCACTTCTAAACATTCACCAATGAAAAATTTTTCACCCTTATGAATTATAGCAGTTACACTTTTCATAAATCACCTCTAATTACATTATATATGTTTTATAATAAAAGTCCACAACAAGTGGAGGTGGGGCAAAATGCTTAAAATGATATATATTTTACAAATTTGCAGGTCGTAGTAACGATGAAATAAATCCCGCAGAGAGCGGTTCTTCGTTTCCTTATTTTTTTAGTAGTCATAACAATAGGAAAAAAACGGCATAATTCAATTCTGTTTCATCAAGTTCCTTTCCTGTAAACCCGTGCACATCACCTGAGCCAGTGATCATCTCACCAAATGGATAATATGCACCAGTAATTTGATTAAATCCGAAATTCGAATATCTAAATCCTAAATAAATCATAAATTCAAAATCACAATTTTCAAAATGTTTTGGGTTTGAGGTATTAGATATTTGATATTGTTTCGGATTTTGAATTTAGAATTTGTCTTCACACTATCCTCTGCCAGTGTAATTCTACCCGAATTTTGTAAGGTGTCAAGACTGACAAAAATTAATTTTCAGCAGGTAATGCACAAATTTTCTGTAACAAAAATTTTCGTAGTAAGTTTTAATAAAATGATTTCATAGTGCCATTCTTTATGTAGCACCAGGACATCGCCTCGGTGTTATTGACACATAATATTCTACCCTCACGGTCAATACCGATTATTCCAGACCGGCATTTTGCCCTTGTTGCATAGTCTATCGCCATCTTGCCCGCAACCGGTGCTGAGTATCTTTCCATATACGCTACAGTTCTGAAGGCAAGCAATGTCTTCATAATCAACTCACCATGGCCTGTGGTTGATACACCACCGTATTTGTTCGCATAGGTCCCTGCACCGATGATGGGAGTATCACCAACCCTGCCTGGTAAATGGAGTGAGATACCACCAGTAGAAGTCCCTGCAGTTATGGAACCATCTTTATCCATTGCTACAACACCAACAGTCTCATAAAGTTCTTTCAACTTATAGAGTTTTGGAAAGTAATCATTCTTCAATCTTTTTCTTGCCATTTGCCACATCCTGATCTTTTCTTTCGTCTTGGGATTATGGTATTTTATGCCACAGAGCCTTGCAAATCTCAATGCGCCATCACCACATAATAAGAGATGGTCGGTCTTTTCCATCACTAATCGTGCAATCTGAATTGGATATCTTACATTCTTTATTGCAGCGACTGCCCCATAATTTCCATCCGCAGTCATTATCGATGCATCCATCTCTACCTCACCGGTCAGACCGAGCGTGGAGCCAGTACCGGCATTGAAGATTGTAGTATCCTCAAGGACCATTATTGCTTGCTCAACTGCATCAATACTTGAACCACCATTTTTTAATATCTCATAGCCAATATTTAGTGCCTTTTTTAAACCCTGGGCACGGCGGTGGGGAAAATTTATGCCACCAGCACCCCCATTTGCAATTATTACAAGATTTTTCATCTCTGCCTCGCTATCTTTCCAATTATGTTAAAATTTTTGCCTTTAACAACAACAAAATATAGACCAGCACCAACCTGCTGGTTGTTATTATCCTTTCCATCCCAGAAGATTTTTTTGTTCTTTATTGCTGAATAAGAGAATTTTCTTACGAGTCTGCCACCGATTGAATAGATGTAAACTTCAGGACTTATATCGTCAGGATAGTCAAGGATTATCTCACAGGTCTCAGTGAATGGATTGGGTATAGAATAAGGAACTGCATGGTTACTTATAACAATGTTCACAAAATTTGATAGATTGCTTTCGTTGTTATAGATATCCCGGGCACACACGCCATAATTATAAAACCCGCTCAATTTATTGAACACATAGATTGTGGTATCAGGACAACCTTTGCGGACATATTTTCCTGAAATCAGATTGTATAATTTTATCGCATCTATATATGCACCACCATTATTTATACTGGTATTTGTATGATAATAGATTTTCAACGGGGCATTGCCTGATGGTAAAATAATCCGGCAGTGTTGCCAGGTGCCTGATCTGCCATAGTAGATAGATTTTTTAGTATCATATTCAATTATCAGGGAGTCTGCCATATCTTCAGTATTGTAATAGATATAGAAATCAAGCAGACCAAGGTTATCAATTTTGAAATTGTTTTTTGTGATTAAAGAATTTTGTAGATTGCTGCTGTTTCCTGAGAAGAAAGAACCATTGCCCTGGTATGCGATGTTTTTAACCAGGGAAAATCCATTGAATAACCAGTTTGCCGAATCCTCACAACCATCCTGGAATAATAGAAGTGTGTCGGTGCATTCTAAGATGTCATAAAGAACTAAAGCAAGGTCAAAGGATTTTGTCCAGAAGAGATGGAAGTCGTTATCTTTACCAGGAGTGCCTACATTGATTTGTGATGTGGTTGGTCTGATATCATCCTGGTCATAGAACCAGTTTAGAAAGGTCTGCCAGTTTGATTGGGCATAGTCCAATTGTAGATAATAATCCACAAGATTTTTAAATTCAATATATCGGTCTGGAAACCAGGTTGTGATGCCAGTCAATCCTGTTAGGCCGGTTCCCCAGGATTCTGATTTGAGGACTGTTTTATTATAAGAATCTATAAGTTCCTTTGTATCTTTTGTTGAAAGATGGTCATTCAGCAATCGCAGAAAATCACCGAGGTCTACATAATCATCTTCAGGTGCAGGCACAGGGTCTATCAGTGAAACCGTCTGCACCTGATTTCTTAAATCAATAATCTCTGATTGTGGGTAATTTTGCATAATTTCGCTGAGGTTTTTCTCTAACAATTCTTCAAGATTTTTGAAATCTTCAAGATGGATTGCCGAAATTGCTGAAGCCTGACTTATTGAATAGTAATCTTTACAAATCTCGGTAATTTTTTTTGCAAGGTCTTTTTCGTTAATCCCTGGATTGATTCTGAATGTATAGAAAATATTTTCGTAAGGATATCCTTTAATGGGCCAGACTGTCTGGGGGGCAATACAAACCATTGCATAATTCTCAATTTCACTGGCGACTTCAATCTGCTGCATATTGCAGGCATCAAAACCGATGATATGCAATTTCTTTCCTGTAGCATCAAAAGAACTTTTCAATGCACGATTAAGGTCGCCACTGGCAATACTCATTTCTGTGCCGCTTGACCAGTCACTGCCAAATGTGCGTCTTGGTGAAAGGGTCCAGCCTGTGCCATGATCCCAGAGAATAAGAAAATATCTTCTTGCGGGAAAGTATGTGATACCAGATTCAATAAAATCACTGAGGGTTCGCCAGTCACACATATCAATGATCCCCATATCTGAAATTTTATATAGTGTATCTTTTCCTACATAATAACGATTTGCACCAATACCTGGTCTGTCAACCTGGATAAAGATTGCAAGATTGTCATTAGAACCAATTGCCTTCATCTCAATGAGGTCAGAATCAGCAAGCGCACTCAATGAATTGTCTGCAGCCATATATACCATTACAGTCCATTCACGTGCCGAGAGCATAAAGGGAATTATAGAAAGGAACCATAGAATTTTATGCACGACAAAGTTTATTTAAAATTCCCTTTATGTCAACTCTTGACACTTTTCTTTTTTTGGATATACTCAAGTCTATGAAACTTTTTAAGAGATACTGGATGAAGAAGCATATAAGGGGAATGGGCTTTTCGTTCCTATGAATAGTCATTTAATAGACGAAAAGCCCACCAGAAGGTGGGCTTTTTTATTGGTTGAATAAAGGAGGTTTAATGGGGCAGAAATGGTTGGCGATATTAAGAGATTATCTCCGCTCAGGTAACGAAATTGAAACTCCCTGCTATATCTATGAAAAGGCAGGATTATCAGAGAATATTGAAATTTTAAAGAAAAATTTTTATGGTATTGCCCGACTTTTCTTTGCGGTCAAGGCGAATACTAATCTGACAATCTTGAAGTTGATAAAAAAGCAGGGCATTGGTGCTGAGGTTGTTTCGCCGGGGGAGATATTTGTCTGCCTCAAGGCAGGCTTGAATGGATCTGAGATACTCTATAACAATGTTGCGAGAAAGGATGATGAAGTGTGCTATGCCCTGAAAATGGGCGTTTTGTATTTCAATTTTGAGAGTATAAATCAGGCGATTCTGCTTGAACAAATGGCAAAGAAAATGCGTAAAAGAATAAAATCTTTCGCCCGTATAAATCCAGGTATATTTCCAAAGACCCATCCCCATCTCTCCACTGGTTCAGAGGTAAGTAAGTTCGGAATAAGAATGCAGGAACTTCCTGATGTCATTAGAATCATAAAAAGATTCAGATATGCTGAATTGGTTGGAATACATTGCCATATTGGCTCACAGATTCTCTCGCCAAAACCATTTATTAATGCAAGCGAGAAGGTCATTGAGGCGATTCAATTCTTCCGAAAAAATGGATTCGGCATTTCTACAGTAAATTTAGGTGGTGGATTTGGTATTCCTTATGAACCGATAGAAAAGCCACTTAATTTCAGACCCATAATTGATTGTTATAAAAAATTGAAGGATAAATACAATGTAGAAATATTGCTTGAACCAGGAAGGTTTTTTGTAGCAAATGCCGGGTATATATTGACAAGGATAATCGACAGGAAACAGAGGAATCACCTGCCCATTTATATGATTGATGCGGGTATGACTGAGAATCCAAGGCCTGCGTTGTATGATGCTTATCATCATATTGAACCTTTATTTGAAAGAGATGGAAGGAGATTCAAGGTAAGGGTCACTGGTCCATTGTGCGAGAATGCCGATGAGTTTGGCGTGTTCAACCTTCCTGAACTGGATATTGGTGATTATCTTCTGATACACAATTCTGGTGCTTATACAAGGACAATGGCTTCAACCTATAATGGCAGACCTCTCTGTGCAGAATATCTTATTGACAGCAGATTGAGCTTGATTAGAAAAAAACAACCATTAAGGAGGTTGATAGAGGATGAATAATATCAAGGTATTTAAAGTTGGAGGCTCGGTCCTTTCTGAGGCAGAAGATTTTTTGAAAATTGCCCGGTTGATTTTAAAATTCAAGGATACAAGGGTTTGTCTCGTCACCTCGGCAATAAAAGGCAGGACCGATGAATTAATAAATCTTTTTACAAAAGCAATTCCTGAGCCCGATTTCTACTCTTTTGAAAAATTCGTAGGAATGGGTGAGATCCAGTCAGCAATTATATTTGAATCGGTTTTCAAATACCTTGGTGCTGAGGCAAAGGCGATAATACCTACTGTGCCTGAATGGCCATTACATATAAGATTGAAATCAAAGGCACAACTCAGTCCGCAAAAAATAAATGAGAAAAGGGAATTCACCCTCCTGCCCAAAGGAAAAAAGATCGTCCACAGATATTTGACCCCCCTGCTAAATAAAAATACAGTATTGATAATCCCTGGATTCATTGCCCAGGATGAAAGAAACAGGACCGTAACACTGGGTAGGGGTGGAAGTGATATTTCTGCACTGCTCATCGCTGAGTTATTAGGGGCAAAGGAATTGATTTTAGTAAAAGATGTAGGAGGTATATTGAGCGTAGATCCCAGGTTTGTATCGAATACAAAGCTGATAAAGAAACTCTCCTGGTCAGAACTTGGTGCACTTGCGGCATCCGGTGCCCAGGTATTAAATCCAATATCTTTAAAACACAGAAGAAATCTCCCTAAATTAAGGGTCATTGCAAATGATGGTGCCAATATAGAGAATGGTGGAACCGAGATTATATTTGATAAAGAAATCTCTATCAATCTTTCCGAAAAGACCTATGGGGTTTTGACTTTTATTGGTGAAAAGATTCCAGAGACACCGGGCATTTTGAGCAATGTATCAAATGTCCTTACGGAAAAAAAGATTGCGATTCATTCAATCACAATTTCAGATAATCTTCTTGCAATATATGTGGAAGAAGAGAAGTCAGAGAAAGCTTACGAATTACTTTCCAGTCTGATTTCAAGAATTAAAAATCTTAAGGCATTAAATCTAAAAAAGGGGATTGCAAAAATTGTGGTTAGGAGTTTAAAATTCATCAATGAACCAGGTGCAATAAAGAAGATAGTAACGCCGATAGCAAAGGAAAAGATAAATATCTGGGAAATCTTGACCGTCCATACTGACATTATGGTATTTGTTGAATCCCAGGATAAGTTCAAGGCATATAAATTTATAAAAAATTTATTCAGAAAGGAGTAGAATGAATAATAATAAAATAAGAATTGCAATTATAGGTTATGGAAATCTTGGTAAAGGTGTAAAACTTGCGCTTAAGAAAAATCCGGATATGGAACTGGCAGAAATCATTACCAGAAGACCGGAGGCGGTAAAGAAGATTGTAGATGATGTTCCGGTATTCTCTTTTGAAAAATTTGAAGTCATTGCAGATGTGGCAATTCTGTGCGGGGGTTCAAAGGAAGATATATTCGGTACTTCTAATAATAAAGAGTTGGACAGGGTCCGCATTACGGATCCTTATGCACATGGCCAGGGTCTATATTTTGCCCAATTTTTCAACACAGTTGATAGTTTTGATACACACAGACGTATCTTTGATTACTATCATCAGATTGCAAAGGTTGCACAACTAAACCGTCATACTGCAATCATATCAGCAGGCTGGGACCCAGGAACCTTCTCACTGGAAAGGGTTCTAACAGATTCCTTTGTGCCTGAAGCGAGGATTTATACATTCTGGGGACCGGGTGTGAGCCAGGGACATTCTGATGCAGTCCGTCAGATACCTGGTGTGCTTGATGCCCGTTCTTACACGATACCGATTAAAAAATCAGTAGAAAGGGTAAGAAAAGGTGAAAATCCTGATTTGAAACCAGGGATGATGCATAAAAGGGTCGTTTATGTTGTTGTCCATAAGGATGCGGACAAAAAAAGTATAGAGAAAGAGATAAAAGAGATGCCAAATTATTTTGCCGATTATGATACAAAGGTGATATTTATTTCAGAAAGGGTATTGAATAAAAGGCACAAAGAGTTTCCCCATTGTGGCTCGGTAATCCTTTCGGGTAAGACAGGTAAGGATAGTAAAGCAATAATCGAATATCGATGTATCTGGGATAGTAATCCTGGGGCAACAGCGAGTATCCTTATTGCCTGTGCAAGGGCTTGTTATAGAATGAATAAGGAAAAGAGATATGGTGCGTTCACAATGTTGGAGATTCCACCGAATTATTATTCAATCCATTGTAAGGAAAAACTGCTTGAAAACTATATGTAAAAAGGAGAAAGAAACAAACCTTATATGTATTGACAAATCAGAGATTATAAATATAATTCAGCATGGACCAGGATACTGCAAAGATCTATAGTGATGCCCTTCAAGCCTATGAAAAGGGGATGGTTAGAGAGGCAATTGACGGACTCAGAAAGGTGATTTCTGCCTATCCGAACTATCCTGATGTCCATAATGCCCTGGGCCTTGCCTATTCCCTGGCGGGCAATTTCAAACTGGCAGTTGAGAGTTTTAAAAAGGCAATAGAATTGAACCCCGAATACATTGAAGCCTATGTAAATATGGCGATTATTTACAATGAACAGTGTCAGTTTGATGAGGCAATAAAGTCTTTTGAAAAGGCTGCAGCGCTTGAGACCAAAGAAAAGGGGTTTTCTCCCCAATTGAAGACAAAACTCGCCAACACCTATATGCAGTTAGGGGATACCTATTATGAGTTGCAGGAATACAAGAAGGCGCGAGATGAATATCAACGGGCAATTGAAGTAAGCCCGTCCTTTCTTGATATCAAACTCAAATTGGCAAAGACCCATACCCAGCTGGGCGATTTCAAATCTGCACAGAAACTTCTTAATGATATATTGGCACGCAATAAGAAATATCTTGAGGCAAGGGTTTTGCTTGGCTTATGTTATTATCAGGAACATAAATACGAGAATGCAAGAAAGGAATGGGAAGAAGTCTTGAGGGTCGATCCTACCAACATAAAGGCAAAGGCATATCTGAACATGCTAAAGGAGAAAAAAGGATGATTAAGAAATTAAAAAAATCAGAATTAAAAGAATTTGAAAAGAGATTAATACAGGAACGGGAAAAGATCGTCAAAGGCATTAGTTATGATAGTGGTCAGATTGCTACAACCCAGACCGAGGCTTCTGGAGATCTTTCTGCTTATGCCAATCATATGGCTGACCAGGGAACAGAGACTGAGAAAAGAGAACTCTCTTCAGTGAATCTATCCCGACAAAAAGAGATTCTCTTTAGCATTGACCATGCATTAAGAAAGATACATCAGGGCCACTATGGAATCTGTGAAAAGTGCGGGAAAATAATTGAAAAGAGACGTTTGAAATTTATCCCTTATGCAAGATTCTGCATCAAGTGCACCGAAAAGTAAAAATATCAAGTTATTTTCGATACCGGTTTTTATTGCCCTTTTTCTGGATCAGATAACAAAGATTTTGGTTGTCAATAATTTTACTCCTTTTGACCCACCCTATGAAGTTGTTGGGTCAATTTTGAGGTTCAGGGTAGCCTATAACCCCTATGGTGTCTTTAGCATCTCTTTTGGTCCCAGTTATCTATATTATATTTTTCATATTATTGGAATATTATTATTTACATATATTGGTCTGACGCAGATATCAAAATACAGGATCATTCTCTTTGGTTTGATTGTGGGCGGAGCAATTGGAAATGTCCTCGATCGGATCAGATTGAAATATGTGATTGATTTCATTGATATGGGGGTTGGCAATTTAAGATGGTTCACCTACAATCTTGCTGATGCATTTGTCACAGTCAGCGCCGTCTTGTTGGTTGCAAGTGAATTATTTAGAAAACCAGATAATAATAAAGTTCAGAATTTAGACCGATAACGATCCTTTAGTTCAGCCTTCTTGCCTTTATTCCAGCCAGAAACTTTACTAAAATAGCCAGTTACCCTTGTTATATGGTCAACTTTTTTACTTCCACACATTGGGCAGGTATCAGCTAGCCCGCGTGAAGTACGAAAACAGACATTGCAAGTTGTGAATTCCGGCGAAAAGGCGACCTGGGCATTCCGGGAGTAGTTGAATGTCTTGACCACAAAATTGGCAATGGATTCTTTTGGTGGTTGTGATTCACCGAGCCAGACATGGGTTAAGGCACCGGCTTCAATTAGATCGTGGAATTTCCCTTCAATTCTTACGCGTTCAACTGGATCTATCGGAACGCCAACATTCAAATAAGTTGAATTCGTGTAATAAACCGAATTGGTCTTTACATCACCTTTTACTACGGAAAGTGCCTCATTGGGGAAATGTTCAAGGTCAAGTCTTGCCATACGATGGGCAGCAGATTCTGCTGGTGTCTGCTCCATTACAAAACGCATATTGTATTTCTTTGATAACTCCTTGACTTTTAAATACATATATGATAAAATCTTCAGTCCAAACTTCAGACTCATCTCATCCTCATGCATCTGTTTACCTGTATGGAACTGGACGAGTTCATTTAATCCTAATAATCCGATAAGGTAGGTTGCCCGGTATAGCCGAAGATATGGTTCTCCATCCTGTTCCATTGTCAGCAGGGCAAGGGGACCTTCGTCTTTTAGATTTATCAATTTCTCAATAAACACTTTTTTCTGAATATGTGCCTTAACTGCATAGTCTAATAATTCGTCAATTTTCTTAAATACAAGTTCATCATTCCCCTTTGCAAAATAGGTAGCACGGGGTAGATTAAGCGTAACATTCTGTAAGGCAGTGTACCGCATTTTCCACGGCGTGTGCGCATCATCAATATCACTTTGTTCAAGCTTGAATGATAATCGGCAGCATTCAGATATTTTTGCGGTTTCTCCACGGTCAAAGACATAGTAGGTATTACCCCTTTTTGAAGAAACATCGCTAATATGATTTAAGAAATCCTGCCAGCCTGGTGTCCGATAAAATTCTTCAGTAATGTGCACAAGTGGTTTCGGGAAAAAGAAAGGTCTGCCAGTTCCATCACCATCCAGATAGATATCAAATAAAGCCCAGGCAAACTTTTGTGCTTCAGCAAGATAGTCGCTATATTTCTTCCCGGTATATTTACCCCCGGGCCCAATTGCTTCAACATCTTTAAAATGTTTGGGAATTTCCCAGTAGATATTCAGGTCGGAAAAGATTGCCTGACCACCCCGGGCAACTGATTGCTGGGAGTATTCAAAGACCATCATCTGGGCTATCTGATGAATTTCCTTATCAGACATACCAGCGATAAAGGGAGCGAAGAAGATATTCACAGCATCCCAGCCAATGGCACCGGCAAAATGTCCCTGAAGTGCCGCAGAAAATTTTACCATATGAGCAAGTAAAGTATCAGGATGTTTTGCTGGTCGGGCAATAGACAATGCATTTGGTAGATTCAAACCAAACTTTTTGACATATTCAAGTGATTGCCCCGAACAATACGGCCGGTCACCAAAACCCAGATCATGAAGATGGATATCCCCACGGATATGGGCATCAGAAACATCCCGGCTGAATATTTCGGAAAGCATATATTGCTTTTTTATGGTTTCGGCAAGGGTCATATTTGTTGCTTCAGGATTATGTGGGATATTGGCATTTTCCCGGTTTGCATAGAGAATGATTTTTTCTGCATCATAAAGAGGAACGCCCAGGCGCATATGGCGCAGACGTGCATGCTCAAGTCCATGTTCAATAAGTTTCATATTTACGATTTCCCGGATCAGGGCAGAAGAGAGTAATTCAACACTTGAATTCAGTATGGTTTCTTCGGTTTCCCGGGCAATTTTTTCTGCTGTCCCTTTATCAATATTTGTTTCGTTTATGAGTGCATCAACAATCTTTGAGCGATCCCAGGAGATAAAATCATCATCTGAGGTTCTTACAAAAAGGGCATAATCAGTCGTCTCCCTTTCCTCGGGTTTTTTTTGAAACAATTTTTTCTTTCTCAATATCTCCCTTTGTTTTCTATAGAGAATAAATGCCTTGGCAGTACGCGCATTGCCGTTTTCAATAAGCACCTTTTCCACGGCATCCTGAATCTCTTCTACGGTTGGGGGTTTATCACCTTTGAGAGTATAGAGAAAGAGAACTACTTCATCAGCCAGAGCATCAGCAATCCTTTTGTTTTCTCCGCCTACGGCTCGTGCCGCCTTGAATATTGCATTGGCAATCTTTGATTTGTCAAAAGCGGCAGTCTTGCCATCTCTTTTTATAACAAATTGAAAAATTTTTTCTCTGGGAATTTCCTCCCCAAGACCGAGCCTTAATGTTTTCTCTTCCATCTTCGCTCCTTTTTTAGTTTTTGCAACTCTTTTGCAAAATTATCAATATTTTTGAACTTACGATATACTGAGGCAAACCGGACATAACTAACCTCATCAATTTTAAATAAACGGTCTAAGACCATCTGTCCAATCTCGGAAGATTTTATCTCCATCTGATAATGATCTGATATATGATCCTCTATTTCATTCACAATAGATTCAATCTTCTGTGCCGAGATAGGTCTCTTCCTACAGGCGAGGGCAATACCTCCCAGTAGTTTTGAACGGTCATAGGGTTCCCTTGTGCCATCCCGTTTTATCACAACCAGAGGCATTCTTTCTACGGTTTCATAGGTTGTAAAACGAAAATGACATTTCCGACACTCCCTTCGCCGTCTTGTTACTGAACCGGCCTGTGAAGCCCTTGTCTCAAGCACTTTATCACGACTGTGACCGCACCTTGGACACTTCATAGCCGCCTTAAACTATAGGGCATTATAGCCCTGAAAAACACTATATATAGAGCCACGCCTTCCATTATATCTATAATTTAGATTTTGTCAAGAGAAAAGTTAAACGAATGAAAAAATTCTTTTAGTCTGTCAAAAAGAACGCATTATCTTATTACATCCTTGAGCACAATTTTCCCATCCTCGGTGATCAATGGTGCTGTTTCCGGGAAATCTTCTATGGAAAGTTGCTTAATAAGTTGTGCAGCACTATTTACAGAATCAATCACCAATCCGACCTGTGGTTTCTGGATTGCTGAAAAAATTTGACCTTCTATAAAGTTGCCTGTAGAATCAATCAAGATTTTGAGCATAGGTGCGTATCCTCTGGGTCCCTGGGTGTTAAATCCAAGAGTGAAGAAATTCCCAAGACTATAGGCAATCAAGCGGTCTCGGTATAGTTCTATTGCTCTCGGAATATGAGGGCCATGGCCAAGTACAAGGTCTGCGCCACTATCAATCACGGCGTGGCTGAATTTTACAACATTTCCCCGAGGTGTTTCAAGAAAATACTCCATCGTGTCCCTGGTGTGAAGAAAGTTTACACCTTCTCCACCGCCATGGAATGAAACAATAATAATGTCATAGATTTTAGATTTCTCGGCGACAATCTTCTGGGCAAGGGGAATTTCAAGGATTGAATTACCCCAGTTTGCCTGAGAAAAAGAAATAACACAGATTCTCTTATCTTTAATGGTAAATTCGCCACAGTTATCATCTGTGCCATATTGTATGTTATATGTTTTTAGGGCATTGATTGTGGAGGTCAGTCCTTCAGGACCAAAATCATTAATATGGTTGTTCTTTAGATTCATAAAATCAAATCCTGCACCATATAGATACTGGGCATAATAGGGTGGAGTGCGGAATGCATAGGTTTTACCTTTTTCAATCTTTTTTGTGCATTCTCCCTGGTCAGTAAGTGGTCCTTCAAGATTGCCTAATGTCAGATCGGCATCTTTTAGAATTTCTAAGACATTTTGGAAAATATCCTTTCCATCATCTGGTGGTAGCCTATTCTCTGGATAGGTCGTACCCATCATTATGTCACCCACAGCAATTATGGTTATGGTATCTGCACAGATGTCTGCGCAGAATAAGAAAAAAGTGATTAAAAATATTCTCACGGTAGAGATTCTAATCAAAAATTAACTCCAGTCAAGTAATCCTTGAGCGAAAATGTTGATTTAATATTTCCTGTTGACTTTTTCAATTTTTTGTGGATAATATAGGCAGTTTTATTGGTAGAAAGTCTTGTGTAAACAGGTTACATTATCGGCAATAACACTTTGCCGCAAATTTGTGGTTCTATTATCAATCTTGAGATATCTAAAAATACAAACAAAGGAGGACAAAAATGGCGAAGAAAGCCAAGATTGAGACAAAGAAAACAGGCAAGGAAGCGGATCTGGCAGGTCCTGGTGTGAGCACCTATGAGGAGGTTGAAAAGATACTTCCCAACGACTATAAACCACTTCTGCCACCGCTTGAGAGAATGAAAGCACTCTTTGCAGTGAAAGAATATATTGAAAAGAATCTATGCAAAGAATTGAATCTAACAATGGTCCAGGTGCCATTGATTGTTACCAAAGAGAGTGGTGTGAATGATTATCTTGACCGGGATGGATCAAGGACACCGATTGAATTCAAATGCGGGCTTGGTTTGAAAAAACCAATTGAGGCACAGGTTGTTCAGGCTGCGACAAAATGGAAGAGAATGGCACTTGCCCAATTTGGTTGCAAGGTTGGAGAAGGGATTTGTACTGATATGCGTGCTGTGCGCAAGGATTATTTCTTAGACCATGACCATTCATCATATGTTGACCAGTGGGATTGGGAAAGGGTGGTTACACCACAACAGCGTAATCTTAATTTCTTAAAAGATATAGTCAGGAAGATCTGGAAGGTGATCTATGGGGCGGCAAAGTTCGCCCATGAAAACTGGCCTGAACTCAGGGACCCAAGATATCCACCAATACCCGAAGAACTGACTTTTCTCCATGCCGAAGAGATCCTTGATATGTATCCTGATCTACCAAGGAAACAGCGCGAAACCGCAGTATTACAGAAATATCCAGCAATATTTATTATTGGAATTGGCTGGACACTAAAAGATGGCTATCCCCATGAAATGAGGGCTGCAGATTATGATGACTGGGTGACTGAAACTGTTTCAGAAGATGGCAGACCAATGCATGGTTTGAATGGTGATATTCTGGTCTGGAATCCAGTCACCAAGCGACGCCATGAGTTGACCTCAATGGGTATTCGGGTAACAAAAGAAACCCTGAAAAAACAACTTGAAATTACCGGGCAATTGGATTTTCTAAAACTACCCTATCATCAGGCAATTCTCAATGACAAAATACCATTAAGCATTGGTGGTGGTATTGGTCAATCAAGGACCTATATGTATATTTTGAGGACTGCCCATCTTGGTGAAGTCAGTGTTACAATCTGGCCCAAAGAACTCAAAGAGATTTGTGCAAAAAGAAATATCTTTGTCCTTGAATAATCTTTAATCGACAGGCTGGAAAATCTGATGCCCCGCTGGACAAAGTCCAGCGGGGCATCCTTTCTATTAAATAACCATCTACCAGGGTAGTTTGAGCAATGGTTTCTTGCCAAAATTCGGCATTTTTGGTTTGGTCTTTTTGATCAATCTCAGACATTCTCTTATCGCGGTCAATAATTGTGGATCCCTGTCTTTCATATAATCCTGAGGAGATATTTCTACCTCAATATCTGGTTCAGTTCCGTAATTTTCAACACCCCAGCCAACATCCATAAACCAGAATGAATATTCAGGTTGAGTAGTCAAACCACCATCAGACAGACGATAATACGGAGAGATTCCAATTACTCCACCCCAGGTTCGCTTGCCAATTAGTGGACCAATTTTGTATAACTTAAATCCATGGCTGAATATATCGCCGTCAGAACCTGCATATTCATTGGTAATTGCCACGATTGATCCTAATACTGATTCAGAAGGATAGGGTTCAGGTTGACCCCACCTTTTGATATTGTAACCGATCCTTTTTCTTGCAACCTTTTCAAGGATTAACTGTGAGACATGCCCACCGCGATTGAATCTCACATCTACTATTAATCCTGTGTATTTTATTTCACTCAAGAAATATCTATGAAATTCAGCAAAACCCCATGGTCCCATATCCGGGATATGGACATACCCAATTTTATTCTTACTCAAGCGATGGACGAATTCACGATTTTTTTCAACCCAATCCCTGTATCGGGCTGGTGCTTCATCAGCGAGAGTCTTGATACAGAGAGTTCTCCGGTTGGCGCCATTGGCACGGGCAACAGTTATGGAGATTTCACTGGAGGCGCGATTTACGAGGAGTTCACCAGGCTGGACATTCTTGTTCAAATTCACACCATTTATCTGGAGAAGGAGGTCACCTTCTCTGATATTTAAGCCCGGTGCTAAAAGTGGTGAAGCTGCGGAAGGATCCCAGGAATCACCCTTGACTATCTTTACAATTCTATAGGCATTATGTTTGGTATCAAAGATCAAATCAGCACCCAGAAAACCCTGGGTATATCTTGGTTCTGCACGATAATCACCACCCCATTCATAGGCATGTGAGGTTCCTAATTCACCCTGCATCTCCCATATCAGGTCAGAGAATTCACTGCGTGTACCTATTCGATCCAGTAAAGGAAGATATCTTTTATAGACTTTTTTCCAATCAATGCCTGACATATTTTTGGTCCAGAAGTGGTCCCTCTGTAAACGCCAGGCATCGCGGTACATCTGCCGCCATTCAATTCTGGGTTCTACCAGAACCTTTATACGCGACAGGTCAAGCCAGCCGCTTTTTGGTCCGGGTGGCTGTCTATCAAGTTTCTGTTCAACCTTTTCGACGGGCTTGATAATTCTCAAGTGATCTTTTGCACGATAGACAATAACCTCATTCTTTGTGGAGACACGGAAATTACTCACTCCATTCACAATTGTTCCTTCTCGCTGTTCTTTGAAATCAAAAAATCCAAGAGTGCCGTTTGCTGGTAGTTCATCTGAAAACCACGTCTGTTTTCCGCCGGTAATGGGAAATGTAGTAAACAGAATTTTGTCTTTTATACCCCATATCTGGTTATACTTACCTGGCGCCAGTGGAAAAGAAATTATCCTGTCAGTTATACCATCAAGATCAATCCTGATTTTTGTGGGTACATTTTTGGGCTTTTGCAGTTCTATACCTAAGTCCGACATACCAGTATCAATGCCTGCAGGAACAAGTTTTGTATATTTGAACGGTGTAGACAGGTCCTTTCGTAATAGTATCAGAAAGGGCTTTATATTTGCTGGAAAACTTAATTCAAATTGCATTGTATCATAAACTGGATCAAAATGCCGGGTGGAAAGAAAATAGAGGTATTTACCTCCCGGGTCAAAACTGGGTGCAAAATCGTAGAGCACACTTTTTGTAGCATAGTAGGTCTTTTTTTCAAATACATTAGCAAGTTTAATGCAGGATGTTCGTTCCGAATCAACAAATGCATAAGCAATCCAGAGACCATCTGATGACCAGGTAATTCCAGAAATTCTCCAAAACTTACTTCGGTCAAGGATTATACGATTTTTTGATTTCAGATTTACGAGAATCAACTCGTTACGATGGTTGGTAAGACAGACTAATGGCTCTTTTGGTGATGGTTCAAGTTCAATGGGCCTACCAATATCAAGCTGATTTAGATTTACTATACCCTTTCCATCGTTATGATGTATCTGGAGAGAATCTTCGCCATTTTCATCGGTGACCACAACAAGTCTTTTGCCATCATAAAGCCATCTACCCAGACGGTACCGAGCAGATGATTTAAGACCATTCTGGAAAACCGGCCCTTCCCAGTTGGGCATTGAAAATACTCTGCCCCGGCTTGTGATGCAAACCTTATTACCTTCAGGATGTATGGCATAATCTTCAAGGTATTTCCCGGGTTCAACAAATTTACGTTGCGTCTGGACCCTGGGACTACGAAAATCTATCTTTATCTTCTTAACCTGGTTACTTTCAGTATACAGCACATAGATATCGCCACCCGAATGATATATAATATTTTTCCCATCGGATTTTGCATTGCGCACATAAAAATCTTTGTGGTCTGTGTGTTTTCTTAAATCCCGGCCCTGGGTTGTACAGGAATATATGTTGCCGATGCCTTCGTGATCAGATATAAAAAATATGCGTGCGCCCACCCACATTGGGTCAGCAAGATTTCCTTTGATACTGATCAATCTTCTGAATCTACCTTTCTCCTCAGGATCAATCCAGATTTCACCAGAAGTTCCTCCCCGGTATCTTTTCCATCTTGCCGGGTCAGCCGTATTCCTGCCAATGACCACGCCCTTTTTTGGACCGTAAGAGATTGTCCGAGCAGGACCAACTGGAACATTTTTAGGAATATCTTTGTTTTTGTCTACAGAATAGATTAACATAAAGCCCGGATACCATTGTTTTACATCACTGGCAAAGATAACTCTATTACCATCTCTTGTCCAGCCACGCACCACAGTATTGGCACCGAGAAAAGTGAGTCTTTTTGCAGTACCTCCTCGTGTTGGAATACAATAGACTTCGTTATTGCCTTCTTCTCTACCCGTGAACGCAATGTATTCTCCATCTGGAGAAATACTACAATGACTAATTCTACCTAAATTTGAGGTCAGTCGATGTGCAATGCCTCCCTTGATTGAAACAGTCCAGAGATCATCTTCACAGACAAAAACGATTGTATCCTTGTTGATACTTGGAAACCCGTAATATCCCTGCATAACATCTCCCTTCTTTTGTGTAATCATAATCAATTTGGCAAGAAAATCAAGAGTTAAAAGTACCTGTTAGTACTTTATGAAATAATCTCTCTAAATCTGATTAAAATTATTTATTTTTTTACTCAGGATGATCGGTGATTTTTTAGGTTCTTCTTAAATGATGAGGTGGAATATTGAGCATCTCCCGATATTTGGCAACTGTCCTGCGAGAGATGATTATGCCCATTCTACTGAGTCTCTTAGCAATCTGCACATCAGAAAGAGGTGCTGATTTGTCTTCGGTTGAAACGGTCTCTTTTATTTTATCAAAGATATAATCTTTGTCTATCTTACCTACAGGTGCGGAGAAAAAGAATTTTAATTTGTAAATTCCACGAGGTGACTCAAGATATTTATTGGCAATTGCCCGGGATATCGTGGAAGGATTTACGCCTAATTGTTTGGCAAAGTCTACCATAGTGATTGACTTTAAGAACCCTTCGCCTCTAAGAAAATATTCCCTCTGATAATCAAGGATTGTTTTCATTATTCTGGTCAGAGTTTTGCGTCTTTTTTCAATGGCAAAGATTAAGTTCTGGGCAGATTTCAATTTCTGTCTGACAAATTCAGCTTCATCATTATTCTGATTAAATTTTTCAAGGTATTCTCTCTTTATTCTAATTCGGGGAATATTTTCTTCATTAAGACGGCCATCCAGATTATTGTCCTGCCAGAAGATAACAAAATCTGGAAAGACATAGGGCGAATTTACAGAGGCATATTGCAAGCCAGGCCGCGGATCCAGTTTCATAATGACCTGTCTTGCCCTGGCAAGACGTTCTTCATTGATATTCAGTTGCTCAAGACATTCTTTAAGATTGCCGTTACGAAGATTTTTAAGATAATTTTTAATCAACTGACATTCAACTGAATCTGGGGAATAGCCGAGATGGTATAATTGCGCAAGGAGGGGTTCACGAATATCGCGCCAGGCACAACCAACTGGATCAAAAAATTGAATCTCTTTTTTTATTCGTTCAATATCATTTGTTTCATAGCCTTCCTGAGTCAATTCTTCGGGTGTGGCTGCGAGATAACCATCGTCATCAATGTTTGAGATGATTAATTCTGCAATTTCCAGATCCTTCCCTGCAAATTTTCGTTCAGCCTGCCTCATCAAATGGTCATATAATTTGTCATTCTGGGCAGGCGCATTTTCAAATAAGTCCCGTTGCTCTTCCTCAGATTCAGAAAAATTTGGGAGATCATCACGCGCATAGAAATCAAGTAATTCAAAGTTTTCTTTACTATCTTTTGATTTTTCTACTTCTATCAATTCTTCTTCAGTATCTTCGACTTCTTCCAGCAACGGGTTTGAATCCAGTTCATCTCTTACGAGTGCCTCAAGTTCAATATTTGGTAGTTCGAGCAATTTTAAGTAATAGACAAGCGACGGAATGATACGGGCGCTTACCTTCAAACCCTGCTTAACATTTGTATCTCTTTCGTTCATAATAATACCATATATATTATACTTGTGAAACGGCGAAAAGTCAAGGGTAAAAGAGTATGTTTGCTTACTTGACAGACACCCAGGTTTTTATATAATTGTCTAACGGCGCCATCGTCTAGTTGGTTTAGGACATCGCCCTCTCAAGGCGAAGATCACGGGTTCGAATCCCGTTGGCGCTATCAATTATCAATTGGTTCAATATTTGATATTTCAAAGGTCTTTTCGTCTATGACAATTCTATCGCCGATTTTCTTTTCCAGTAAATTTCTTGCAACCGGTGATTCATTAGAAATAATGTTTCTTGACAGGTCTGTATCCCAGCGTCCCAGTATGGCATAGGTAACAACTTTATTGTCTTCTAAGTTCTTCAAAGACACCTTTGCACCAATACATACCTTTGAGAAGTCCAAATTCTTGAAATCAATTATCTTCACCTTTTGCAATTCAGATTCAATCGTTCTTACCCGTTGATACAATTGATCCTGTCTCTCTCTGGCTGCTTTGTATTCAAAATTTTCGCTCAAATCGCCATATTCTCTCGCCCGGCTGATCTCTGCTTTATTTTTGGGTATTTCAACTGTGAGCAGATGTTCTAATTCTTGTTTTTTTCTTTTCAATGCTTCGGGTGTCGTATAAACAAAATCTTCTTTTTGAGATTGCATTTCTGGAAAATGGTAGTCAATAATTTTCAGGTAATTATTCCTTTCAAATTCTTTTAAGGTGGTGCAATTTGCGAAGGCATCTCTTATTTGTGAGCTCTCAGATTCTTTTGCTTCCTTTATCAGCTGATCAAATTTCTCCAGGGTGATTACTTTAAGAAAGGTTTGTTTTATATCTTTGATATAATTTAGGCTATTTATTAATCTCGGTAAATATGTGGGCTTCAGGAACTCGGAAAATATGCCCTGTCCAACCTTCCGTAATAGCCAATGAAACAACGCGGGAGAACGTTGAGGCATTAAGAATATATTCTTGTAAAAATCATTCAAATCAAAACCGGCTTTGCTAAATTGTTCTTCAATCTCGGCAAACAATCTTGTATCATCTATATTTAGCATAATGTTCTCAAAGATTTTGTGCCAGTTTTGAGGCTCCCTTTCACGAATGACCTGCAAAAACTTTCTTTTGTGTTCATTATTTTTTAAACCCGATATTATTTGCTCGTACGAGGCATTCTGTATAATCTCATCAATACCATAAGTTGGTCTTTCCCTTCCATAATCTTGACACAAATACAATATATCCAGTGCCCGTGCCGGATTTTTTGAAAAAATCTCACGGCCAATAGAGATTAACGACGAAAGCATATGATTTGATAGTTCAGGATGGTCTTTTATACATCTCTCAGCGAGATCGTATTTTGTATCAATATCGGCTTTCTCAAAGGATTCAAGAAAGAAAACATTTTTATCAAAGTTTTCAATAAATTGATATTTTTTTTGTCCATTTATTGTTTCCACTTTGATACATTCATCTTTTTCCAGTTTTTTTCTGACTCTTTCCCAGAATCTATTCATTTCCGCATCTTCAACGATACCCGAAAGATAAATCTTTATCTGACCCGGAGATAATGGTGTCTTGAAACTTTTCAATAAATATTTTATTAATCCAGTCGGGTCTTCAGACATAAGTTTTTTAAGATCTTCAATGACCTTGTATTTGCGGTAAAGGAAGTGTTCTTCATCAATTGGTGTTAAGAGACCTCGGGCGACATCAAATCTTAATACATAACTTTTCTGTTTTTCAAAGTCAATAATAAGTTCTTTTTTTTCTGGATTCATTGATACTACCCGCCCCAAGCCATAGCGTTCAAAATAGAAAACTCTGTCAATATCGAATTTTAAGAACTCTTCCAGTCGGTCTATGCTCTTGAAGATATGTTCACCCTTTTCAATGCCTGAGAGGTTGATGTATTTTTCAATCCGGTTGTTGTCTGAGTATTGTTTTTTATACAGATTTATCAAAGCCGTTCTGATTTGTTTATCGTCATCTGTGAAATATGGCATATGTTTGTATACAGCAATTGCCTCTTTTATCCGACCCTGATTTTCAAGATGATTGGCAAGTATTTCCAGAAGCATAAGTCCACGTCCGGTTTCCTTTAGTTGCTTCAATTTATCTGCTACTTCAAAGAAATCCTTTAAAGAAATCTGGTTCTTCTCTAACCATTCCATCCAGAGATCTTCTATTGCGGAGAAATTCTTCTGCTCAAAGTGTTTGATTGTTTCTTCGGTCACAGATTCATTATAACAAAAAATTAAAAAGAGGCAAGAGATTTGTTGATAATAAATTAGTGCAGTATTTTACGAAGATTGCGAGTTTTGACCTCAACGACTGTTTTAATGCCACCCCGGGGATTGAACTCACCCCGAACGACTGCCCAGCACGGTCTTACCGCTTTGACAAAATCATTGAATATTCTATTTACTGCATTCTCATAAAATATCCCTAAGTTTCTGTAAGCAAGGATATACATCTTCAGTGATTTCAACTCAACAAAGTATTTTTTTGGCTGATATTCAATAATTACTGTTCCAGTATCAGGAAGTCCAGTCTTTGGGCAGACTGATGTGTACTCGGGGATGGTGATTGTTATCTTGTAATTCTCAAATTGATTGGGCAGGACATCAAGTTTGGGTAATTTTGCATCTAAACCAGCGAGGGAATGTTTTTTTGTATAATTGGTCATAACTCCTCTCATTCAAAGGAATGCTTTCTATCTGGATAAATTCCTGATTTTACTTCTTTCATATAATCTCGCACTGCCCTCTTGATCTCAGCACCGATCCGGGCATATTGTTTGACGAATTTGGGAACAAAGTCTTCATAAATTCCCAGCATATCATGTAATACCAGAATCTGTCCATCACAGTATGGACCAGCGCCGATACCGATGGTTGGAATATGAAGAATTTTTGTGATCCTTTTTGCCAGCAGCACAGGAATCTTTTCTAAGACTATGGCAAAACAGCCGGCAGATTCAAGTGCCCGCGCATCCTTAATCATCTGCCCAGCCTCTTTTTCTGTCCTGCCCCGTAGTTTATAGCCACCGAATTTGTGGATTGACTGAGGTGTGAGCCCAAGGTGTCCCATTACCGGAATACCAATCTGAATAAACCGCTCTATTGTTCTTAATATCGGACCCGCACCTTCCATCTTGATTCCCGCAGCACCAACTTTAAGAAAACTACCAGCATTCTTTACCGCTTCATCAATGCTACACTGATATGACAGAAAGGGCATATCTGCAATAACCAGGGCATTTTTAACTGCCCGGGCAACCACCTTTGTATGATAAAGCATATCAGACATCGTTATCGGGAGGGTATTCTTCTCGCCGGCGACAACATTTGCCGCCGAATCACCCACCAGAACTATTTCAATTCCTGCCTCGTCAAGAATCTTTGCTGTAGGATAGTCATACGCTGTCAAACAAGCAATCTTTTCTTTCTTCTTTTTCATCAGTAAAATTGTTTCAGTGGTGATCATTCTTTTGAAATAATTTTTCTTGGAGTCTTTAGTTGTATAATTTCATGATATATCAAATCCAGATCAGCACCAGTTAAAAAATCAAAGCCTCTTATGTTCACAATCAAAAGCAAACTACTATTGTAATGGATAAAGAATGAGTTATATGCTTCGCATAATTTGGCAATGTAGTCAAACTCTATGTTGCGTTCATATTCCCGGTTTCTGCTCTTGATTCTCTTAAAAAGAAAATCCGGGGTGGACTGAAGATAAACAACCACATCAGGTCTGGGAATTTCCTTTTCAATGAGCGAATAGATTTTGTCATATAGAGTAAATTCATCTTCGGACAAATTTACCTCAGCGAAGATGCGATCTTTGGCAAAGAGATAATCACTTACCAATCTTGAATGGAAAAGGTCCATTTGATTGATCTTTCTCTGCTGGCGGTATCTGGACATAAGAAAATATAACTGGGTATGAAACGCATACTGGCTTGGATTTGCATAGAATTTTGCCAGAAAAGGATTCTCTTCAAATTCTTCAAGGACAATGCCGGCATGGAATTTATTCGCCAATCCTTTGGCAAGCGTGGTTTTGCCCGCACCGATAACACCTTCAATCGCAATAAATCTCAATTCCTTCATAACTTACTCCAGAAGCAAGTTCTTTTATACTCTTTTTATAATCGGGTGGAATAAAGTCAGGCGCAATATCCTGCATTGGAATTATTGCAAATGGACGTTCAAAAAAATATGGATGAGGAATCGTGAGCTCTGGTTTATTGATCATTTGATTTCCATAGAATAAAATATCAATATCAATTATCCGTGGACCCCATCGCTCCTTTCTTTCTCTTTGCATTTTCTTCTCAATGCTTTTTATCTTAGCAAGGAGTTCCCTCGCAGATAATCGGGTTTCAATCTCTACGGCCATATTCAAAAAATCTGGTTGATCCTCTTTTCCCCAGGGTTTTGTTTTGTATATCTTTGACTTTTTTACTACCTGGATGCCAGTTTTTGCCATCTCTTCAAGTGCTCTTTTTAAATTATCTTCTAATACCCCAAGATTTGTGCCCAGAAGGAGGTAAATTCTTTCCATCTTGAATATTTTATCCGAAATACCTGTTTTGTCAATAATTGTTATTTTGAGTCATCGCTATCTTTTTAATATTTACAAAAAATTAAATGGTAAATCCGATTTTGGAGATGATGGAAGTTAGTTGAAGAAGTGGGCATGGAAGTTGGAATAATGTCATTCTATATCTTGAATCGTGCATTCTGACTTTGTTTAGGATTTAGTCCGCCACTTTTTGTGGCGGATTGGGATTTGGAATTTAGCCCTGGTACGGGCTGCGACACCATATAACGGTAGACGATTTTTATTGATGGTTACTCTATGCGAGATGATTGGTTTTATAATATTATACAGTTTTATTGGTGAGAATTTCTTTTACTGATGCGATTAATTTAGTGGTTTTTTTCTTGTCCCTCGCCTCGGCAATGATACGTACAATCGGTTCGGTATTTGAAGGCCTTATGTGAATCCAGTAATTTGGTGTAGTGATTCTTAACCCGTCGGTATAATCAGATCTGCCTCTAAATTTTTTTATCAACAAATCCTTTTTGTTTTCAAATTCCTCGGATGAGATTTCCACCTTTTCCTTAACCATAAAACGTTCAGGATAGGAACCAACTATTTCAGAAAGCGGTTTATTTCTGGTTTTAAGTAATTTCAGAATTATCCCTGCACCGGTCAGGGCATCCCGGGTGCGGTTTATTGTTGGAAATATCACACCACCATTACCCTCACCACCAATCACTGCCTTAACCTCATTTATCTTACTCACAACATTAGCCTCGCCAACTTTTGTGCGATATAAAGGGCATTTATGTTTACGCGTGATATACTCCATCAAACTTGTGGTTGATAGATTTGTTACAACTGTGCCTTTCTTTCTACTTAAGATATAATCGGTTGCCAATACAAGGGTTTTTTCCTCGCCAATTGCATTGCCCTTGTCATCCACAATTGATAATCTGTCTCCATCCGGGTCAAGGGCAAAGCCGATGTCAAGTTTCCGGTATTTAACGAAGTTACACAATTGGGTGATGTTCTCTGGTGTAGGTTCAGGTGGCCTGGGAAAATGATGTTTCATAGTGCAGTTTATTTTGTATACCTTACAACCTGCCATTTCAAGGAGTTTGGGCAGAATTATTGAACCCGTGCTACACACTGCATCAACCCCGACCCTGAGATTTAGATTTTTCAAGCCCAAATACTGTATTATTCTATTTATATGTGCAATGTATGCTTCTTTTTGATAATTGCATTCTCCATAGTAGCATTTTCTATATTCTATGAACTTACTTCTGTTGGCTTTGAAAAAATCAAGATAAAGCATGAACCTCTGGAACTCCTGGGCATTGATAAACTCACCCCTTGATGCGATAAATTTCAGGCCGTTCCATTCCGGTGGATTATGGCTTGCAGTGACCATAATTCCGCCATCAGCCTTTAGTTTTCGCACCATATAGACCACGGTTGGTGTGGGAACAATTCCAAGGTTTATGACATTGCAGCCCATAAAGTTAATTCCATCTATAACTCCATCTTTTAATAGAAAATTTGACTTTCTTGTATCATAACCGACGACCATTGTACTTGCCTTTAAAAAAAATGAATACGCCTTTGCATAGAATCCTATTCTGTCATAAGAAAAATCTTCATCCGCGATTCCCCTGAGACCGGATATGGTTAGTATAACAGGCATAAAATATTATATCCTAAGATTTGTGGTTTGTCAACCAACTATTGTCTTTTCTTCAAAACATTTGTCTCATATCTGTAGATATTATCAGACAAATTTAAATCCTGAGGCACATCAGATTTGTAGCATAGGTAGTTCCATACTGAACCAAACGGCAGTGTCTTAAGACTTTCATATATATTTAACCGCGCAAAGTAGTTACCTTTCTCTTCTTGACTTAAGAGTTCCTTCCGGGGTTCAAGCAGGGCATAGAGTAGTGCCTTCTGGACCGCCCTTGCACCCAGGACCCAGGCACCAATACGGTTTAATGTAGCATCAAAATAATCAAGGCTGATGTGAACCCGATCCAGACCATCGCATCTAACTATCTCCAGAAAAACTTCCCTCAATGTATCATCAAATATCGGTATATGGTCACTATCCCAGCGAACACCCCGGCTGATATGGAGATAGGTTTCTTTCATAAAGAGCAAAAGAGAAGATATCTTATCTGCAACCGATTCAGTGGGATGGAAATGCCCGAGGTCAAGGCAGAGCATCAAATTGTTCTTTAAGGCATAACCGAGGTAGAATTCAAAAGAGCCAGTTACATAGGTCTCTGAGCCAATGCCAAATAGTTTTGGCTCCAGGGCATCCTTCAAAGCTTTTTTGTTATATTTTATCTGGAATATCTTATCCAGAGAATCCTTTAATAATCTCCGATAACCGATGCGGTCAATGCATATATCCTTCATACCATCAGGAATCCAGAGATTATGGATGACCGTCTTTTTCAAAAATTTGCCCATCTTTGCGGCAATATCCCTACAGCGAATAGTATGTTCAATCCAGAAATTCCGTATTTTTTTATCCTTGCTTGCCAGGGTAAAGCCACTTTCCGACAATGGATGAGAAAAGAGTGTAGCATTGAAATCCAAACCTATTCTCTTCTTTTTTGCCCAATCAACCCAGGTCAGGAAATGTTCAAATTTGATCTGGTTACGATCAATATTTTGATTGCGGAAATCGCCGTAGATTGCATGGAGGCTCACGCGGTTCTTACCCGGAACGAGACTCAGTGCCATATCAAGGTCATGTTTTAATTCTGAGATATTTCTCGCCCGACCCAAGTAATTGCCTGTGATTTGAATACCCCCGGACAAACCACCTTTTTGTGCTTCAAAGCCAACCACATCATCGCCCTGCCAGCATTGTAAAGAAATGGGTTTATTAAGAACTTTATCTATTGCTCTGTCTGTATCAACACCAATTCTTTTATAATACCTTTGTGCTAACTTGTATTGTGACTCAATATTTTTTCTCATAATACGCTCCAATCAACAAATTTCATTTTTCAATAAGCCTCTGATAAAGACCATAGGCATCATCCCAGATCTTTTTGTCCCCAGGCGGGTAGTCTTTCAGGTCAGAAGAATTCTGGACGATGCTTCTCAATTCGTTTACAGAGGTTATTCTTTTCAATGCCATTGCCTGGGTTAAGATATTGCCAATGGCAGTTGCCTCAACCGGTCCTGCATACACCGGTATTCCTGTGGCATCAGCCGTAAACTGGCAGAGCATTTCGTTCAAAGAACCTCCGCCGATTATGTGGATAACTGTAAAATCTTGGTTTGTTATTTCCTTTATCTGCTCAAGGGTATGGCGATAGGCAAGGCTGAGGCTTTCTAAGATACAGCGCACAAATTGACCAATGGTCTGGGGCTTGTGTTGGCTGGTTTCAATACAGTATTTGGTGATCTCTTCGGTCATATTCCTGGGGTTTAAAAACCTTATATCAAATGGATTAATTATACTTAAAAAAGGTTTTTCATTCCGGGCAAGATTTATCAATGTATGATAATCAAAGGATTGTTTTTCTTCCCATTCTTTTTTACAGGCGTGCAGTATTCCTAAACCCAGTACGTTCTTCAAAAATCTAAAGGTCTGACCAATACCGCCCTCGTTCGTAAAATTGTATTCAAATGATTTCTGGTTGATAATAGGTCTATCTGATTCAATACCCATCAATGACCAGGTTCCCGAGCTGATATATATAAAATCCTTTTGTTTTGCCGGCACAGCAGCAACGGCTGATGCAGTATCATGTGAGGCAACAAGAACGACATCTATATCAGATTGTCCAAAATCTTTTTTTAATTTACCAAGAACCTTTCCTGGATAGGCAATCTTTTGAAAGAGTCCTCTTTTTATGTTCAGACATTTTAAAAGCTCTGAATCCCAATCTCTTTCTAATGGATTAAATAACTGGGTTGTGGTTGCAAATGTGAATTCACTTGTTTTTATGTCTGTAAAAAAGTGATTGAAAATATCGGGCAACAATAAAAGCGAATGTGCTTTTTTTAGAATTTCATTTTCAGATATAATCATTGAATACAGCCGATAAATTGTATTTATTTCTAAGAATTGTATACCTGTGCGCTTGTATAACTCTTCTTTTTTCATCAATTTAGAAAATTTATCAACAAGCCCCTTGGTCCCCGGGTCGCGATAAGAGAATGGTGGTGCAAGGAGTCTGTCATTTTCATCAAAGAGTCCAAAATCAACACCCCAGGTATCTATGCCAATTGATTTTAATTCACTGGTTTCGATAAAGGCGAAATTGAGTCCGCTTTTGATTTCCCGAAAGAGATGTTCAATATCCCAGTGTAAACCATCAGACAACCTTATCGTTTTGTTGCGAAAACGATGGATCTCTTTGATCGTTAATTTATCTTTTTTGATCTTACCCAGTATAGCCCTTCCACTTTCCGCACCGAGGTCAAAGGCAAGATATGTGTCAGACATTTTTCTTTAAATTAAATATTTTTTCTAATTCTTTCAACTGTATACTTTTCAGTCCCTTGGGATTATAGCCAGCATTCCTACATATGAAAAATATTTCGATTGCTTTGTTTACTGTATCAATGAGGTCAAATGCCTCATAAAGGTCTTTACCTATTGCCACACAACCGTGTCTTTCCCAGATTATCAACCTGCGGTTTTTGAGTTTTTTTAACGTTGCGCGGGCAAGCCTTTCTGTCCCTGGACAATTATATTTGACATAACCTATGCCTTCGGGAATGACAACCTTTACCTCAGGATGGATTGACCAGATCAAACGATTGAATGCATTCTCACTTGAATATTTTCTTATATGAGAGAGTGCTATTATATGATTGGGATGGGTGTGGATTATTGCCCTTTTATCAATTTTATTCCGTAAAAGAAATGAATGTATCAGGAGATGGCTTATGAATTCTGATGTTGAGAAGTTCTTTTTATTTCCGTCAATTATATAGTAACCATCAACTTTTTCTGCAATCTGAACAAGTAAAAGACATTTTTGAGGTTCTCTTTTTATATCCCGGAGACGCACACCAGTACCGCTAACAAGGAATAAACGATTTGCAAGAATTGGTTCACCAATCTTCATAGGTATTTTCTTGGGGTTTTTAGTCCGTTTTTTTATTTTAATTATATCCGTGACATCAACCGAGATATTCCCGGCATTCCTCTCTGCCCAACCCTTTTCCCATAGATGATTTCCAACCTCGCCAATATCATTTATGATTTGGTCCAATAAATTATTCTTCAAGGTATGCTCCTTTTGAGATTTTATTCAATGATACAAAATGTTCCTTGAGTGCAGGATAAAGCAAACGATACGCCTCATAATATCTTTGATAGATTTTAATATCTTTTCCTGGTTTTTTTATACCCGTCTCTTTTATTGTCTTTCTACAGGCAGAATCAACATCTTTATAAATTCCAGTTTCAACACCAGCGATAAGTGCAGCTCCATACGCAGCACCCTGTGTGGCATTGACAGTAACAATGTCAATGTTGAATACATCTGCCATAATCCTTCTCCATAAATGGGATTTTGCACCACCACCAGAGACCCTTATCCGATTGAATTTTATCCCCATTTCTTTTATCAATTCCAGGCCATCGCGCAAACCATAGGTCACTCCTTCAATCACGGCACGGGTCATATGGGCACGGGTATGTTTTAAAGAGAGACCAAAAAACACACCTCTTGCATAGGGATCCGGATGGGGTGTTCTTTCACCTGATAGATAGGGAAGGAATATCAATCCTTCTGAACCTGGTTTTATCTTTGCTGCCTCATCACTCATTATATCATAAATGTCAATATTCTTTTTTTGTGCATATTCCATTTCTTTTTTAAAAAATGTATCCCTGAACCATTTCAGACTGCCACCAGCCGAGAGCATCACACCCATAATATGCCACATCCCGGGAATACAATGGCAATATGTGTGCAACCTTCCGGTTTTATCAAACTTATAATCATCGATTGCGACGAAGACAACACCAGATGTGCCAATCGTTACTGATATACCTTTGGATTTATAAATCCCTGTGCCTATTGCCTGTGCAGCCTGGTCACCAGCACCACATACCACTGGTGTTCCTTTTTTCAATCCGGCAAGATTTGCAACTTCATCATTAATACTACCGCAGATCTCTGATGATTCATAAACCTCTGGTAGCCAGGCTTTATCAATTTTTAGTTCACCTATAATATCTTCTGACCATTCTCTTTTTTTAACATCAAACAAACAGGTTCCAGAGGCATCATTGACATCGATTGCCATTTTACCCGTAAGTAAGTAACGAACATAATCTTTGGGCAATAATAAATGAGCAATCCTTTTATAAATATCTGGTTCATTTTTTTTGACCCACAAAATTTTACCTGCAGTAAAACTCGTTAATGCTGGTTTGCCTCCAATCTCTATTAACTTTCCCATTCCAATTCTGCGGTTTATGTATTGGCATTCTTTTACAGTTCTCTGGTCATTCCAGAGTATGCAGGGTCTTAATACATTTTTTTCTTTATCAAGCAAAACGAGCCCATGCATCTGACCTGTAATACCAATACCTGTGATTGAATCTGGTTTTATACGGGATTTCTGAATTACCCCCCTTATTGATTTAATCGTTGCCTTCCACCAATCGCAGGGATTCTGTTCTGACCAGCCTGGCTCAGGGACATTTATCGGATATTCATTTGTAATATTGTTTATGACCCTGCCCTCTTCGTCTATCAAAACAACCTTGCTTCCAGTGGTTCCGATGTCTACGCCGAGTAGATATTTTTTCATCTATTTTTCAATGGTTTGAGATAGGGCATATTTTCAGGATAGACTGCACGCATCCTGATGAGATATGCCTCTATCCAGCCACGCGTCTTTTCTGGATGGTTTATTGCATATACTATTGATTCATAATCAAGTTCGTTTATACGGTCATTTGCCGAGCGTATTGCATCAATACATATTTTTATTGCAGTCTCAACATCCATCCGTTCAGGATTTATATCAATACCAAACCAGCCTTTGTAAGAATGCATTTTTAAGACATAGAGAAGGGCTTCAAATTGCTCTGGTCCAATAACCCCAATATTCAAATCCTGGTCAAAATTTCCTAATGGCTGGCTATTGAGATGCATATGTGCCAATCGTGCCTCACTCAAGGCGAGTGAATATGCATAGGCAAGGTCTTCATATGCCATCAACACATGACCAATCTCAGGATTTAGACAGCAGAGGCTGTGTCCATTTTTCAAAATTTCTCTATTCCTTTTATTTTTCAACAATGCTTCAACCCTGTGGCATAGTAGTAGACCTTCGGCAGTCGTTCCGAATAAGATCCTCCCCCTTGGTTCGTATGGTTTTGGTTCAAATGCAATTCGCACCCCAGGAACATCATCCATTGCCTTGGCAAGTCCACTGACAAAGTTATCCCACATCTGATAAAAATCAATGCCAAACTGATTTTCATAGCCATCTATTCCAGGCCAGATGACTGCAAACTCTGTATCAAGTTCTTTATTTAATTTCAGGGTCTTCTTTGTCAAATCTATTGCCTTTTTGCGAATTCTGTAATCCGGGTTCGATAGAGAGCCAAATTCAAATATCTTGCTTCTAAATAAAAGGGGAACAATCGTCACAAGTTTCATTTTAGTTGATTTTAAAAACTTTTTCCAGACTTCAAGATTTTTTTCGTTTATCTCATTGGGATAATGTGCTTCAAGCCCGGTAAGTCCATAACTAATCAGTCTTTCTGCAATATCGAGTCGGGTTCTTATATCTAAGTCCTTTTTATATTTTTCATGAAATCTGGAGTCAGATGGTGAAAAATACCATATACCAGCAGAGAATTTAAGATTGAGTCTGAAATTCTTTAGATGTCTGATAAGTTCCTCAGGCTTTCTGCGGACCGCCTGTTCTCTTATATCAAGTAATGGCATTTATTCTCCTATGTTCATCAATATCAGGGATTGATGGTGAAGGCACAACAAAATTTATATCTTCAAATTTTACACTACCCTGTTTACTCATTCTTAAAATTATTGATTGATAGGGTTTGAATTGAAGGTTTAATTCACTTTTATGGCCTGCATAATTTATTACAATCTTTACATTCATACCGGTTTCGCAGAATGATTGTCCATAGCGCATTGGATAGGATATAGACCTTGTCATTGGATGACTGAAAAAGATAATAAGGTCGTCATCAATCTTACGGCACCAGAACTCCGGAATTAAATGACCTTCTATCAATGGTGGCTTTTTTGCTGTTTTTTGCAATATGCCACTTACACTTTTCTGGGAAAAGAGTTCTCTCATGAGTTCATCATATTTTTTTTCTTTATTAAATCCAGGCTGGCTTGGTTTTTTGTTGATACAGATCGGACAGCCCTGCTTTGCAAGTCTGATAAAATTCTGCAATGCATTAATATCAAGCCAGTCAACATCTACATAGACAAAATCAAATTTCATATCGCCGATTCTAATCTTTTCGTCTTCAAACACAGTCGTATCTAAGAACTGGTTGGAAATCCAGAACGGTCTAAATCCAAAAACTGATTCTGAAAATTTTACATACTGCAATTCCCAGTGATAATGGGCACTCGGCTTTTGCAATTCTTCAGGGAGCTCATTCTGTATCCAGACATCTTCAAGGGGAAGATAGACTGCGACTTCACCATAAGGTTTGCCCAGACGCATCAATCCACTCACCCTTTCAAGGTATTGATTGAATCCAGGTAGTTTTTCGGCAAAATTACAATCCGCTCCTGTGTGGATTGTGGCATAAAATTTATTCTTACCACCAGGTGGATTATAAGGCATTCCATGCCACACAATGAAATTTATACCATTGGCAAACAGCGCATCAGCAAGGAGTTTCAAATCCGCAAGTTGTTCTTTTTCCTGATATGGACCAGGACCCGGATATGGTTGCCATCCATAGATACAGGTAAATGTCTCGGCTGAGATGATTGGTTTATCGGACAGGGCGCCTGCAGATGCAGGAATCTGGGAAAAGTGCGGGTCAAATAACAAAGATTCACTCTCCGGAACATCCACACAGGCATACGCTGCGATCAGATCAGTTGGTGCACCGTGACACTGAACACGGGAGATTCCGCCGAGTCTATGGCAGATTTCAGTAAATGGTTTATAAAATTCGTTTATTATTAATTTAGCAATAAGTTTTCTATAGTCATAACGCACAGACTGCCTCTTATTTAAATCCCGAATGTATAATCTTATATCATAGCCGAATTCATCCATAAAAAGTTTTTCAAATCCTTCGGTCCAGAGCAATTTTGTATCTACTTCCCAGGAATCACAGAAAAGAGCTGAGGGGTCTATCCTTAAAGCAGGCGCAAAGAACCTGCCGATCTTTTCTCCATACCTTTCAAGGGCATTATGGTCAAGATGATTAAGGATATATCCAGGCTTTGAATGGGGCATCTCCCAGGATTTTTCCAAGCGCTGTGCGGATAGACCATAAAAATTCCTTGATGCATCTTTCTCATCAATAAATGAGCCACCAAATGGCCAGGCAGTTCCAAATGTAAAATCGCAGCCAAGGCCGATTTTTGTGGCATAGTCTTTGGTGTGGGCAATGATTCTACTCAATTCTTCGGAAAGCCATTCTGGACCTGGTTCGGAATTGGGTAGTGGATATACCCAGGCAAGTTCAACACCACCAAAATTATTTTTTTTGCACCAGTCAAGTTGATATTCAACCACCCTGGGGTCAATCTTTCCTGAAAACCACCACCAGCGTATATATGGCTTGGCATTATTATAAATCTTTTCGATCATAGTATTTCAAAGAATGAAATTATATCTTGAAATATTCCTGTGTCAACGAAAAAATTATTCTTTAGAGCAGTTTTTCCATCTGTGAAAATAGAAAGTGCCAAATTATTTAACCATTTAACTAATTACCATTTAACCAGTCTCCGTAGGAGCGGTTTCCAACCGCGATATAAATCATCTGCATTCTATTTATAGTATGAAATGTAGGGCGAGGCTTTCATCATAAACCGATGGTTCTTTCAGAACCAGAGTTTAGCCTTGTAAGAACTCTTTATCTGTTAAAGTAAAAAATTCAATAAAACCTTGACTGTATACGCATTATGGATATATTTTAAAATATGGAAAAGCCAAAGATAATTTTAAGCAAATGTTTTGGTTATCCCACAAGGTATAATGGTGGTATTGTTAAAGATGATTTTATTGATAGGTTAAAGAAATTTGTGGATTTTGAACTTGTGTGCCCGGAGGTGGAGATAGGGCTTGGCGTGCCCAGACCAAAGATAATTATTCTTATGGAGCAGAAGCAAAAGAGATTGTTCCAGCCTGAGACCAACAGGGATTTGACCGATATTATGAAAGAATATGCAAATGGATTTTTAGAAAAGGTTAAAGATATTGATGGCTTTGTGTTGAAGAGTAAGTCTCCTTCCTGTGGCCTTGGTTCGGCAAATTATTATCAAGACAACAAGATAATGGGCAGGACTGATGGTTTTTTTGCTGAAGCCGTAAAAAAGAGGTTCGGAGATTTACCGATTGAGACCGAAGGAAGACTAAAGAATATTGAATTGCGTGAGCACTTCTTGATCAGGATATTCTCTTTTGCTGATTTTCGGGGACTAAAAAAACAGGTCAGCGCAAAGGAACTCATTGATTTCCATACAAGATATAAGTATCTGATTATGACCTATAATCAAAGGAATTTGAAGGATATTGGGAAGATCATTGCGGATGGAAATATGAAGATTAATGAGAAATTGGAAAGATATGAAATACTCTTTTATGATGCCTTTAAAAGAAAGCCATCACGGGCAAGGCATTTCAACACGATACTTCATATCTTTGGTTATTTTTCCAAAGATTTAAATCCGAATGAAAGAAAACATTTCTTAGACCTTCTTGAAAAATATAAAAAAGGGACGGTTGAATTCAGGGTAATTTTAGAAATGCTAAAGAATTTCGCATATCGGCTTGAAGATAGGTATCTCTTAGAACAAAGATATTTAAATCCATTCCCAGAAGAACTTGTTATCTAAAACAGTCTTTTCCATTCATTCCAGTGTTTGTATCCAATGATTAAAAAACTGCCAAGATAAAAAATCAAAAGATGCAATTCACCATTATGTAACTTATATAATATATAAGGAATTAGCAAGGCATAACCCAGAAGCACCCTGAATGCATCTTCTTCAATACTCTTCTTTCCCTTTTTTATAAATCCATAAATTGTAAAGATAGCGCCGAGGAGTACAGGAACCTCCCATTTCGTCAGCACAGTCCAGGCACCAAAGGTGGTAGCAATGGCTTTTCCACCCCTGAATCTTAACATCGGTGAAAATGCATGGCCCAGAATACCACTCAATGCGGCAAAGGCTATTATGTACTTGTTTGTTACGATACCGGTGATAACAAATAAGAATAACGGAAATATTCCTTTGAAATAATCCAGAACCAGTGCTAAAAGCCCCCAGCGCCAATTAAGAACACGCCAGACATTTGATGATCCGGGATTGCCATCCCTGATTTTTTTTAAATCTATGCCCTTATATTTTGCAATTAAATAAGAATACATTATTGAACCAGAGAAATACTGTAGTATTATTGCCAGTACATCATACATTTATCTTTCTCCCTTTCCAGACGACATTTTTGAATAAAAACTTTCTTATAACAGAAAATATAAAACAAAATAGAAAATATATAAAATAGAATGGATAAAACAGGGAATCCAGGATAGAAAAGTTTCCAGTCCTTCTTGTTATCACATAAAACTGGATGACATATAAAAAATATAATATAAGATTTTCAATTTTATAATCAAATCTTAAAAATGATGCATATCCACCGGTGAACCATAAGAATATGGCTAATAGTTTTAAAATACCTATATTTAATGCACCTGTAGAGACATTCTTCGTTATTCCCTCAAACAATTGTCTTAAGTTTTCCGGATACATCTGAAATTTTATTATACCATCACTAAGATAATTTGTCACAGGTATTTTATTCTTTGAGTACAGCTTTCCAATTGCTAAATCTTCGGTAATACAGTCTTTTACTGCCCTGTGGCCACCAACTTTTTCATAGTCCTGTCTTGAAGTCAGCATAACTGGTCCATATGCACCATTTGTCTTTTCCCACAGGAATTCATTACTCATTGAAGTAATGGCAATGAGGTGAAAGGGCATAATAAGATGTTCATACCATTTTTTTAATCTCTGATAGGGCCAGACTGAAATCAAACCACCATGCTTTATATATTCAGCAGTTATAGATTGCAGGGCTTCTTTTCCAAATTCTACATCCGCATCCAGAAATAACAGTAGATTGCCTGTGGCTTTTAGGTAGCCATTCCAGCAAGCCCGTGTCTTTCCTGTCCAGCCGTCAGTTGGTTCTTCTACTAATGTAACTGATTTAACATCAGGATAATTTTTTAACAATGTCTGTGTGTTATCGGTTGAATTATCATTTACAACAATTATCTCACAATTTAGTGTCTTTAAAGAATCAAGCAAACGCAATAAATTTTTTTCTTCATTGCGTGCAGGAATAATTATTGAAATTTTCTCTGTAAGTTTTTGTTGTTGTGTATTCTTTAAAAATTTCGCTCTTATGCATAATAACCAGCCAATTAACCAGAAACCAATATCAGAGTAATTCATAATTTTTTCAATTATATCTTTTGCATAAGTGATGTCAACAAACGAATTCTAACTATGAGTATTTTTGTTGTTTGCTCATTCCGTCAATCCGAGAATTCTCGTATTGACAGAGTATTACGGACTGGGACAAGCTCTGTCCCTACATTAGTCTAATTTTCTGGGGAATATATTTTTCACCCAGGTGGTCGCACCAGTCCCGCGGGGATCAAATAAAAAAACTTTTATCTTTTGGAGATATCAGCAATCTTGAATACATATTATGAAACGGGGGGAATCTTCTTTCTAAACGAGGCACAATACCGAATGATAATCAGTCTTTTTTGATGGTTAGCAGATATTCTTTACAAACTTGATTCTGAGGTAATATACAGGCTGTGTTTTATGACATCGCCCTTAGTCATATAAATAATATCTTCGCAGATATTGACGGTCAAATCTCCGATACGTTCAAGGTCCCGGCCGATTAATAATGCTGAAATTGCATTATTTGACATTGTATGACAATTATCCAGGGTATCAATTACTTCACCGGTCAATTCCCTTAATTTTTCATCAACTATTTTGTCCTGTTCTATAATTTTTAATAACTTACTGGTATCATTATTGATAAACGCACTGAATGTCTCCTTAAACATCTGCTGAATAGTGCTAAACATTACCTTTAATTTTACGAAATTATTTATTGAATTAAATGAAGAAATACGCTGAGCAATGTTTACGCAGTGGTCAGCAATTCGTTCCAGATTATTATTTATCTTTAGTAAAGAGACTACAGTTCTTAAATCACTTGCCTCTGGTTGAAATAATGCAAGAAATTCAATAAACTGTGTTTCATTTTCAATTTCAATGCGATTAGCCAATTGTTCGAGGTGGGTTATTACATTATTGGCAACCGCATGGTCGCGGGTATATACAGATGTTTCCGCATCCTTTAGCATATTTTCCACAATGCTCGCAAATCTTATTATATTTATCTTTAATTTTTCTGTCTTTTCTTTCAGCATGTCAATTCAATTTTTCGCCAAATAAGTCTAATTGTATTTTGTTCAATTTCACATCCAGATTTTCATTTTTATTTTCTTTCAAAATCTGTTCAATAATTTTTTTATGACGAATCAAAATCTTAGGTTTTATCCGATTTAGTTTTTCCTTATGCTTGTAATATTCAATAATTTTTTTATTTTGTTGCCTGTTTTCCACCATTTTATCTTCGATTACCATAAATTACCTCCTATTACTTTTATGCATTATAAATCCTTATCCAAATCTTCCAGTTATATATGCCTCGGTTTTTGGGTCTTTCGGATTGGTGAACACTTTTGGAGTCTGATTATATTCAATCAACTCCCCAATATATAAGAATGCGGTCCAATCCGAGACCCTTGCTGCCTGTTGCATATTATGGGTGACGATGACAATAGTATACTTTTCTTTTAATCTTATCATCAACTCTTCTATTTTTGATGTAGATATAGGGTCCAGTGCTGAACAGGGTTCATCAAATAATATCACTTCTGGTTCTATTGCAAGGGTTCGTGCAATACAGAGTCTTTGCTGTTGACCACCAGAAAGAGAAAAAGCGGAATCGTGTAAACGGTCAGAAACTTCATCCCACAAAGCGGCTGCTTTTAGCGCATTAACCACCCTTTCTTCAATCTCTCTTTTGTCGGTAGTCCCATGTATCTTCAGACCAAATGCTAAATTTTCAAAGATACTTTTCGGAAATGGATTTGGTTTTTGAAAAACCATCCCGATTTTCTTTCTCAAATCATATACATCATACATCGGGTCATAGATGTTGACATTATCAAACCAGATCTCTCCTTTAATCTCTGCTGATGGAATTATATCATTCATACGATTCAAACAACGAATAAATGTGCTTTTGCCACAACCTGAAGGACCAATGATTGCAGTAATGCTATTGCAGTAGATATTTAAATTTATGTTTTTGAGGGCGTGATTTTTTCCAAAAAATACATTCAGGTCTTTGACAATTATACTTGTATTCTGCATCTTGCATTCATTGGTATTTTCTTTTATTTCATTCTTTAATGCAATTTCTACCATAATCTCTTCTTTCTCTGTCTTCTTCTTATGATAATTGCGACCAGATTCATTCCTAAGACTAACATTAAAAGAACGAGTGCTGAACCATAAGCAATGGGGATCTGTTTATCCGGGTATGTGCCTTCGGTCATCAGTGCATAGATATGATAGGGTAGTGCCTGGACCGGTGAAAGTATAGAATTGGGCAATTTCTTACTGAAGAAAACTGCCGCCGTAAACAAAATCGGTGCGGTCTCACCTGCAGCACGGCCAATAGCGAGAATTACGCCGGTAAGGATTCCGGGCAATGCCGCAGGCAGAACAATCCCATTTATGGTCTGCCATTTTGTTGCACCAACACCGTAGGCTGCTTCACGAAATGAATCTGGAACAGTCTTTAATGCCTCAACTGTGGTGCTTATAATAACAGGTAAAATCATTATGCCCAGGGTTAATGAACCAGAGAGAATAGAAACACCAAAACCAAAGAATTTCACAAATATTGCCAGACCAAACAATCCAAAGACAATAGAAGGTACACCTGCAAGATTATTGATACCAGTTTTTAGTATTCTCAATAATAAACTATCCTTTGCATATTCGTTCAGATATATCCCGGAAAGAACACCTATTGGCAGGGCAAATATAACCGAACCTAAGGCAAGATAAAATGTTCCCAATATTGCTGGAAGTATCCCACCTGCAGTCATTGATTTTTTAGGCATACTGAAGAGAAATTCAAGGTTTATGACCTTCAATCCCTGAAGGCATATGAATATTACAACAATAAACAAGAAGACTGCACTTATCAATAATGCAACGAACAATAAAGATATTCCAATATTTTGAATAAGTCTTCTCTTTTCTTTTAAAGACATATTCTTAATTGTATTATTTTTAGTGACATAATTCAAAATGTTGGCGATTTCAAAAGAACTATTAGCCATATTATTTCATCGCAGTAAAACGTTTATGGAAACGAGAAGATATATGCTCAGCAAGAATATTGAATATCATAGTCAATAAGAATAAGACTATCGCAATGCCAAAAAGGGCATAGTAATGTTCACTGCCCACGACGGTCTCAGCCATTTCAGCCGCAATCGTTGCGGTCATAGTCCGGACCGGTTTTAAGAAAGAAAAGACAATGTTCGGAGAACCACCTGCGACCATCAATACCGCCATTGTCTCACCAATCGCCCTGCCCATACCAAGGACGATACCAGTAGTAATACCACTTGATGCTGCAGGTAAAATTATCTTTGTCATTGTTTCCCATTTTGTTGCACCAAGAGCAAGTGCTGCCTCACTGTATTCTTTGGGAATTGCGGTCAGGGCATCTTCAACAATGCTTGTGATTGTTGGTAGAATCATTATTCCCAGTACTATTGCTGCAGAAAAAGCAGTTAATCCTGTTGGTAGATTGAAAGTTTTCTGGACAAGAGGTGCGATGAAAAGTGCACCAAATAAACCATACACAACCGAAGGGATACCAGCAAGTAATTCAATAATGGGTTTCAAGGTTTCCTTTAGCCAGTGTGGTGCGACTTCGGCAATGTAAAGCGCAGACATAATACCTAATGGAGTTGCAAAGATTAAGGCACCTATCGTAACAATCAATGAGCCGTAAATCATTGGCAAAATACCGAATTCTGGTTCTCCATGGGTTGGATACCATCTCATTCCGAAGAAAAAATCTTTTATACTAACATATTTAAGAATTGGTGTTCCCTGTGTAATCAAGACTACCACAATACCCGCAAGAAAAACAAGTGCGCTCATTGCGACAATCAAAAGCAGTATCTTTATGAAGTTTTCGATTATCTGGCGCTTCATCTTAATCGCTCATGTATGAATGAATTCGGGGTAATTTTTTCCACCATCCGCAAAAAAAGGGAATTTCTAAAGGAGCAAAAAAATCGGTGGATAGCAAATAGGGATAACCCACGAAAAATATGGGTCTTTAATTTCCTACTTGCTATTCCACCGATCATGAGCCACCGATTTCTATTTAACTGGCACAAATCCGTTATCACGGACTATCTTTTGACCATCAGTAGAGAGGACAAAATCTATAAATTCTTTCTTCATTCCTGACGGATTGCCGTTTGTATATAGATATAGCGGTCGGGCAATGGGATAAGAACTATTTCTGACTGTCTGTTCAGATGGTGTAACACCGTTTACCTTCAGCACCTTTACCTTATCACTGATATAACCAAGTCCAACATAACCGATACCACCAGGGGTCTGTTCAACAGTTCTTGCAACCTCAAGGTTTGAAGCCTGCATTAATGCACTCTCAGTCAGTTTTGCACCTTCAAGAACCTTTTCATTGAAGACCTCAAATGTGCCTGATGCCGCATCCCTTGAAACTACTACAATCTTACCCTTTGCACCAAGATTTGACCAGTTTGAGATATTTCCAGTATAGATCTTTTTTAAGTCCTCAAGGGATATCTCATTTATTGGGTTGCTACGATTGACGATTACGGCAATTCCATCCAGGGCGATTACGGTTCCGACCGGATTAATTCCCTTTTCCCTTGCCTGTTTAACCTCTTTTGTCTTCATTGGCCTTGATGCCATTGCAATATCAGTAGAATTATCAATCAATGCAGCAATACCGGTTCCTGAACCACCACCTCTGACCATAATATCAGCATCAGAATGGCTTTCCATATATGATTCTGCGGCTGCCTGAGCGATTGGAAGAACGGTCGTTGAACCCTGGAGGGTCAATTGCTGGGCAAAGAGTCCAATGCATAGACCTAAACCAAGGACCATTACTCTTTTAAAAGTATTCATAAAACCTCCTTAATTAATAAGAATACTTAAATTGCACCATTATCTTATCTTCAGCATCTTCTTCCGGGTCTTCATAGGATTTTAATTGATAATTCACCTGGGTTAAAAGATTATTAGCGATCGCATAATTAATCCCGGCTATAATTCTTGTATGAGAATTGTTCTCTTCTGACTCATCTTTATCCCACATATCATATCTGCCCAATAGGCTCAAATACTTATTTATGGCAAATTCAACAAAACCCGAATAGCCAAAGCCCTCGGTTTCATGGTCTTTTGTCAAAAGAACCTCACCAATCAGAGTTGCTGGACCATATTTAAACTGGATAAGCCCCACATATCTATTCTCATCAACCTGGGTAAGGACTGAATCAATCAATTGAGGTGCCTTTGCCTGCCATAAAGAACCCTTGAGCATAACCCCTGAGATTGGAATTAAAGAAAGATTACCACAGATTGCCTTATTTGTATTATTCTCTGTAACATTTGAATAGCCATTGCCATTAAAGGTCTGAAGGGCAAATTCACCATAGCCACCGGGCAATAGACCATATAATCCCAATCCTAAATCTGCACTGTTGGTCTTTTTCTCCACTTCCTCAAGGTTCTTCTCAATCACAGGATATTCCCAGATATCCATCATTCCAAAATAGACCTTCTGGAGCCCAATCATCAGTTTTGCATCAGGGATTGTCTTTCCAATATAAGGCAATAGCCAGTCAGCCTGGGCATACTTTAGACGGATGTTCCAGTCTGAGGCATTTGTTGCCTTTGCTTTATTTGTTATATCAATGGTTCCTGAGAATGAAACCGGCTCGGTCTTTGTCTTCCAACGGACATATCCCCTTTCTATGGCAAATTCGTGTTCATTCTCATCCACTTCAGGCGTGGTCGGATTTTCATAGGTATATCTCATCCAGAAATATCCGTATATCTGTGCATCTGCGTAGCCCGCAGAGAAGCACATCAACATCAATGCTGTTGCTACCAGCATTTTTAGTATTAATTTATGGGATTTGGTTATTGAACCCATAAGCCTCCTTTCACACCATATTATACTTCTCTGATGTTAAACCTTGATTAAGCGAATGTTAAAAGATTGTTAAGGCCAGAATCCATTGATAAATGGGTTCTAAGGTAGCGATAGGAGAGTAGCAAAAAAGGCAATTTGGGACAATTGAAGGCAAAAAAGAAAAAGGCTAATGAAGGCTCAAAAAGGCTAAAGAGGGCAAAAGGGAGAATGAGCGAATAGGGTAAAATAAGGTAAAGTGGACAAATTCGTGAAACGTTTACCGTGCACCGTTAACAATTGACTATGCCCAATTACTAAACCATCATCTATGCCTAATAGCCGCAAGAATGGAGTAGGGACTTTAGTCCCGTGTGTAGGCAATAATTTAGAAATTGTCATTTAGTCCGCCAAACTGGGTGGCGGATTTGAATTTGTTTCGGATTTCGTCCACCACCCAGTATGGCGGATTCGAATTTCGGATTTATTTTTATACGGCTGTGACACCGCATAACGATTAACGATTTTTTGTAGGAGGGTTTCAAGTTCCAATAAATCCAATCCCCCTTACTCTCTCTCTCCAAAACGGGGACAAAAGGGGATTTTTTTCTCTATCATATTCGAATTACCATTGACGTATGACGATACGGGCTGCGACACCGTCCAACGATTAACGAGCTTTGTAGGAGGCACTTCCAGTGCTGACAACTTTGCAACATCTTTCCGCCTGCCTAAAAAATGTTGCAAAATTTAGCGGCACAAGAAAAATTATAGAAGATTGCCTTTGACATCAGTAATTTTATATATAAAATTGCAATATGGAAGTGTCAAAAAGTTTAAACTATTTGTATAGGGATATAATCAAAAAGATAAAAAATGGCTTGAGCGGGATGAGATAATCGTAATTCTCGGTGCCCGCCAGGTAGGTAAAACATCGGTCTTAAGATTGCTTCAGACAGAACTTGAGTCTGCAGGCAAAATAACCTATTTTATTGACCTTGAGGATATTGAAATCAGAAATGCACTGAAGACTGTGCGCGATGTTATTTCATATCTCAATGCAATGGGCTGGCGAAAGGAAAGTAAAGAAACTACATATGTTTTCTTTGATGAGATTCATTATATGGAAAATTGCACAAGTATTTTAAATTATATCCATGACCATTACCCGAAATTGAAATTTATTGTGAGTGGCTCTTCAAGTGTAAAATTGAAATTAAAAATGGCTGAACCTTTGACCGGTAGGAAGGTAGTCTTTATTCTGTATCCCCTTTCATTTTTGGAATTCCTGGAATTTACAAGTAGAGTAGAGTTACTAAGAATTATAAAACAATATAAGAGTAAACCAATTCCAGAACCCTTTCTCTCACAAATCAATTCTGCTTATGAAGAATATATTATTTATGGGGGTTATCCCAAGGTCGCGCTTACCCCGGAATATGAAATGAAAGTAAGGGTCCTAAAAGAAATTCAAACCACATATCTTGAAAAAGAGATTCGCAGCCTTGTGGCTGAAGAGAGCTTTGTCAAATTCAGTTCATTTGTTGAATTCCTTGCCACCCAGAATGGTGGTCTATTAAAAAGCCTTGAGATATCCAAGGAAGTCGGAATTGCCCGGAATACGGTTATGCGCTATCTTTCAATCCCTGAAGAGACTTTTATTATAAAAACATTGAGACCCTGGGCAAAAAGTCGTGCCAAAGAGATAATAAAGATGCCAAGATTATTCTTTCTTGACACTGGATTTTTAAATTACACATTGAAAACATTCCAGAATCTATCACTCCGTGCTAATTCCGGGTTGCTGATAGAATCTGGTGTTTATGTCTCACTTCTTCAGTGTCTTGGAGATATGGATGAGTTGCGGTACTGGCGAACAAAGGCAGGTGAGGAGATTGATTTTCTTTTGAGAAGAGAAGATAGAATTATACCCATTGAGGTAAAATGGAGTGGGTCTCCCAAGATTTCTAATGCCTTCAGGAAATTTATAAAGGAAAATCCAGTAGATAAAGGCTATATCTTAACAAAGAACACCTATAAAGTAGAAAAGATAGATAATTGTCAGATAAGATTTTTACCCGCTTGGGCAATTCCATTTGATCTGGAATGATTATATTCATTACGGCTTTATTTAGAACAGACAATGAATTTATTTATTCATCAATTCGACAATTGTGGAATTTTCAAATTGATTGCTACAATTTATATTTGTGGAGATTGGTTACATTATCTATGCACCATTGAACAATTGCACATATGCACATATATCGATATAGCAATAAAGGTTGGAAGATGGGAGTAAACATAAGCCAATATCTTTCTGACACCAAATTTTGTCTTTCCAAAATTAAGTTTAGGGGTTATCCACATTTTTATATCGCTTCTAAAAAATTTTGAAAATATACTACAAATTTTTGCTACAATTTTAAGAGTCGAAATTGCGCAATTCCTTGTAAAATCAGGCGGTTTTGAGCATTGCACTTGATAAATTTTTAATTTTGCCTATATAGGCTATGCTTGTGATGGGGATTATCAGCGACTACCTACCATAACTCTGCGCGGATTATTAAGTCGTTCATTAATTTCTTTTCAAAGACGACCGCACCAAAAGAGGATCTTCTTAAATTACCCATTGAAATGCTTTTGGCAATGGGTAAACTTATTAAAAGCTCGGCAATGCCGAGCAAAGGAGGCAAAATGAAAAACATAATAACCCTAATCGCAATAAGCCTTTTACCCCTCTTTGCCCAAGGATTTTTAGAAGGAGTAAGGGCAGAAGACCTGATGCTGGAGAGAATCGAAAAAGCATCAGTGGAGATGACAAAAGAAATTGAGGGCGAGGGCTTTGATTACTGGTTCGGGAAAACACTGTTTACTGTCTGTTCGCCCGATAGTTCATTAATTGCTGAAATAGTTGGTGATAGAGGACCAGATAATGGAATTTTGTTAAAAGATGGTAAAACAAAGAAAGAAAAAAGATTCATTAAGGGTGGCTATGATATGAAGCTATCTTCAGACAGTAAATTCCTTTCCTTCAGTATGTGGGTTCCAGCAAAGAAACTTTTTCATGGCAGACAGGTTTATGGGTATGGTGGTACCTATATTTACAATATTGAAACTGATGAATTAAAACCAGCTCCATCTTTTGGGATTTCTGCTTGTTGGTCTCCAAAAGCGAATTATCTGGCAGGGAAATATGTGGAATCAGAAGGTCTAACCAAGGATTTTTGGGTACTTTCTATTTTCGACGCTGAAAGTAATGAGACAAAAGTGCTTGACCGCACATTGTTTTTCGAGCCCTGGAATTTTTCTTGGTCACCTAACGGTAAGATGCTTACATATATTGTTGCTACGAAAGCATCAGGGCATATTGAGGTGTCTCCACTTGCTTCAGAGGTCTTCGTTATCAACAAAGATGGAACAGGGAAAACCCAAATTACCTATACCCTCCAGCCTGAAATTCTCGTGCGCTGGTTACCAGACGGCAAAAGCATAGTAGTAGAAAGATTTAAAGAAATACCAGATTCTATTACTGGTGGTGGCGATAGGGAATGTGTTATTTTGAGATTGAAAAGGAGGGGGGCAAAATGAAAATAAAATTGATTCCATTACTACTTTTGTTTAATCTATTGTTTGCTGGTCGTATCCAGGTATGCCTTGACCCGGGGCACGGTGGTAGAGATCCAGGGGCTGTCAATAAAAATTATGGGGTAAATGGTCCCTATGAAAAAAATTTCAATCTTTATATTGCTGATGTTTGTTATGATGATCTAACATGGACATTAGGCTACAGTGTTATTATGACAAGAGTTGATGATTTGACCGACACCACAAAACTCTCGTTAGAAGCCAGGGCAAAAATGGCAAACGGGGAACTACCGAATCCTACTACTAATAATTATGACACCTGTGATGTTCTTGTTTCTATTCATAATAATGGAGATAGTAGCAGAGCAGCCCATGGAACTGAAACTTGGTATTAGGATACTGCGGATTCTATTTTTGCTTATCAAGTGAACACACAAATGTTTAATATGATTTCAAACTTGCCCCATGCACATAATCGAGGGTTAAAGCAAAAAAATTACGAAGTGTTAGTAAAAGCAAAATGTCCTGCTTGCGTAGCCGAAGGCGCGTTTGTCACACATGATACCGTGACTAATGGTCAATGGTTTCAATTAAAAGACAATCTAAGTGGAATTAAAGATAAAATCGCTTATGGAATAGATAACGGAATAGATGCTTATTATGGGTTTGGTCCCAGACCAACATTTATGATAATTATACAGTTTGGTTCACAAAGGGCGTCAGTACAATTGGTCTGGGGCTCTTCGCCGGCAAGTGGTGTGACCGGTTACAATGTCTATCGCAGAATCCATCCAAATCATAATTATGAGATGATTGCCGGGAATGTGCCGGATACAACTTATATTGATAATAGTGTAACTGTAGGCAAAATTTATTCATATTATGTAAAGGCACGGCGAAGCAGTGGGCAGGAAAGTATCCGCTCAGATATTGTTACGTGTCAGATTCCACCTTTCTCTTCAAATTGTACAATGGCTACTGGAGTCAATACTGGAAGGGGGGTAGTATTTGACCCAGGAGGGAATGGTTGTTTAGCCTGGACAAATCAATCAGCTATCTGGTGTGCCACAAGTACTGATTATGGAATAAGCTGGTCCAACGCCAAGAAGATTGATTATGGCTGGCAACCAGCAATAGATACAGATTCGACAAAAAAACTAAAAGTTTGCCACATAGGCACATTGGGCGTTCCTGATTCTGCTGCCCAGGAAACATTGACCTACACAATCAATTATGCTCGTAATAGGACTGATTTCTGGAATGAGGAGGTCATCTATGAAACCCACGATTCCATTCTCTCTGTCTCTTTTGCTATTGACCCGCTTGATACTGGTTGGGTGGTCTTTAATACCTATGACGATGAAGGGAATAATAAACTAAAGATTGGTAAATTCTATACCCAAACAATGCCAGAAAGTCTGGAGAATGTTATAGACCTTGATACTTATGTTGGTTATGGTATCGGTCCAATTGGGATTAAATCTTCAGACCGTAGTCTGCATATTGTTTATGAGAAAAATGGAGCAATAATGTATTTGCAGCGGGATAATCTTGGCAATTGGACAACACCATTTCAAGTAGGGGTTGGGAAGAATCCCTCTTTGAGTGTTGCTGGTGATTTAATTCATCTCATCTGGGAGCGATGGTATCCTTCATATACAAAAATCCAGACCTATTACACCAATGGGAAATATTGGAGCTGGATATACGAAATTAAAATCTTTCCTGTTTCTTCATTCCGTTCAAATCCAATTCCTTTATATGCCTTTGATTTAGGTGAAAAAGAACCCACGGTATTTGTGGAAAAGCGAACTGGCTATATTATCTACGGCTCTGGTTTTGAAAAGAATGTTGACTATGATACCAATTGTCTGAAGTATAGAATTACTGGATTAGACCCAAAGAAGAATTATCAGGTTGGTTTAGTCTTTTATCAGAATGAGAGTAATGGAATCTAAAACCAAGATATTGCGATCGATGACTCGCTGATAAAAACTGTCAATTTACCACGGAGAAAGATGGTAGTTGAGAGGTTTTTTGTGAGCCCGGAAGCTTATCAAAATGGGGAGATTGAATTGAGTATAAGACGTCTCTCTTTTCCTAAGGTTGTTCTATCTGCCTTTGCAGTTTGGGAATTTTCTACGGATAATCATTCAAGTTCATCCATTAAGGAGCAACGTAATATAGTATCTCAAAGATTTTCAACTTTTGTCTTACCCAATCCAGCCCAAGGAATGGTTGAACTTCGTTATCAATTTCCGAAACCAGGCGAGTTTTCACTCAAAATTTATTCTGTTACAGGACAGCTTATCCGGATGATAAAAGAAGCGAAGTCATCAGGTGATTTTACTTTTATATGGGATGGAAGGGATGAACGGGGTAAGACAGTGCCAAGTGGTATATATTTTGTGCGGGTTGAATTTGATGGTAGAGCAGAAACTGATAAGATAATTCTACTCCATTAAATGGGAATTGTTCCTACAAAATCATTTTGTCATTAGGACGTGCATTAGGGACATTCAATATTGGAGTGAAGTCCCTATTCCAGGAAGTGCCACGGTGGACTTGTAGGTACAGTCCACCACGCATCCGTCACGATACTTGGCAGATTGGTGGGGAAAAATTAAGATGATGGGGATTGGATTGCAGGTAAAATAACGGTAAATTTTGAGCCTTCACGCAGTTTGCTTTCAACCTTTATCTCACCCTGGTGCAGCTGGACAATATGCTTGACAATTGATAGACCAAGACCGGTCCCTCCCTGGGTCCGCGACCTTGATTTATCAACTGTATAAAATCTTTCAAATATCCTTGGGATCTCATCAGATGGAATTCCAATACCTGTATCTGAGACCGTGATATAAAACCTTCCATTCTCAAAATTGATACTGACCTCAACCCTACCCTTTTCAGTGAACCTGACCGCATTACTCACTAAATTGATTAATAATTGCTGAAGCAGGAAACGATCGCCATAATATTCTGGTATCTTTGATGGCAAAAATTCCAGTTGAATACCCTTGTTTTCAGCAGTTCTGCGAAATAATAGTATGACTTCGCTGGCAAGTTCATTTAGATCAATCTTTTCTATCTTTAATTTTCTTTCCTGCCTTTCAATATCAGAAAGCAAAAGCAAATCAGAGACGATATTCGTTAATCGATCAATATTTTCCCGCACAATCTTTAAAAATTTCTTTCTATCTTCTTTATTTATGTCTGGTTCTTCTATTGCCTCAAGATAACCTTTTATTGCAGTTAGTGGTGTGCGTATTTCATGGGATAGGTTTGTAATAAACTCTGACTTTATCCGCTTTAAGTTTTTTGAATCGGTTATGTCATTGAAGAGATAGAAAATCAGTTGATTTTTTTCAACATAAAATCGTGATATTAAAAAGGATTTTCCCATCTCCGGAATATCCAATTCTAATGATTCAATCCTTCTTGGTTCAGGTTTACTTGTACTGAATTCAATAAAACTCCTGTTTATCCATAATTCCTGAATCGTCCTTCCAGGCTGGAAAGGGGTCATCGGAAATATATCTTTTATCCTGCTATTGAATTCTATGATTTCTCCATCCTTTTTTGTTATTACCAATCCTTCTTTTATATTTTCAAAAAGGATATCCAGTAGAATATCTTTCTCCTCCCAGTCCAATCTCCTTGCCTCCAGTTTTTCAGCAAGGGTATTCAAATTTTCTATCAGTATAGCAAAGTTCCCCTTCTCTTTTTCTATAATGCGATGTGTATAATTGCCATTTAATAACTCAGTTGTGTAATTTACAATCTCTTTTAGTTTTTTATCTGTTATGTTTAACCTTATCAACAAAAAAATGGTGATGAGTATGAGAATTATGATTATTATATATGTCATTCTGCATCCAGTTTATAACCAACACTCCTGATCGTCTTAATAAACCTGCCCCCAGGTCCGAGTTTTTTTCTCAAGTTTGTGATATGGACATCAATATTACGGTCAAGGATTGTTTTGTCAAGGGCATCAAGAAGGTTATCCCTTGTATAAACCCTACCTGGATGTTTTATCAAATTAAGAAGAATGCTGAATTCAGTTGCAGTCAACTCAATCTCCTGCTGTTTGAAATAAACTTTGTATTTATTTGGATCAACGGTTAGCTCCTGAAATCTATATAATTCTTCTGATTCGGTTGTTTTCAATCGGCGCAATACTGCCTTAACCCTTGCCACAAGTTCCCTTGGGCTGAATGGTTTTATAATATAGTCGTCTGCACCTAATTCCAGACCAAGAATCCTGTCTGCCTCTTCAGTCTTTGCAGTGAGTATGATTATCGGTAGACTTTTTGTCTTCTCCTGGTTCTTTAATTCTTTGCAGAGTTCAAATCCATCAATATCTGGAAGCATTAAATCCAGTATCAGCAGGTCTGAGGGATTTTTTAGAAGAAAATTTAACCCATCATAACCATTGGTAAATCCTTGAGTCAGAAAGCCATTCTTTTGTAGATTATAAATTACTAAATCAAGTATCGCCTGGTCGTCTTCTATTACAACTATCCTTTTTTTCATAAGACCACACTCGTCATTGATTCGGGAATTTCGGTCTCTATATTTAGGGATTCTATTTTTTCTTTCAATGCCACTGCTTCAGTGATCTCACCGTGGATTAAAAAGACTTTTTTCAAACGCCCATTTTTTATTGACCGTACAAATTCAATCAGATCATTGCTGTCTGCATGGGCAGAGAGTCCTGCCATAAAATAGATCTTTGCATTCACATAGAATTTTGTATCAAAGATGAAAACTTCCTTATAACCATCAAGAATCTTTCTGCCTAAGGTGCCTGATGCCTGGAATCCGGTGAGAATGATTATATTATTCTCGTCTTCTATGGAATGTATGAGATGGTGTAATACCCTGCCGCCTTCACACATCCCTGATGCAGAGATGATAATCATCGGGCCATCTTTTTCGTTCAGGGATTTTGACTCTTCTATATTTTTTATATAATTTATCCCAGAAAAATCAAATGGTTCGTCTTTTATGAATTTCTTGTAAGTCTCTTCATCAAAACACTCTGGATGTCGGGTAAAGACCTGAGTGACACTCGTTGCGAGTGGGCTATCAATATATATCGGAATATTCTTTATAACCCCATCTTCATAGAGTCGCTTTAACATTGTCACAAGAACCTGGGTTCTTTCCACGGCAAATGTTGGTATTATTATCTTGCTCTTCTTCTCTTTACCTTCAAGGATTATCCGTTTCAATTCATCGGTCATCTGTTCAAATGAACTGTGAATTCTACTTCCGTATGTGGATTCCAAAATCAAATAGTCAATATCCTCTGGTATCTCTGGATCCCTGATTATAGGCATATTATTCCTGCCGAGGTCTCCGGTGAAAAGAATTCTTCTGTCGTCATATTCAATCAAGATCTGGGCTGATCCAAGGATATGGCCTGCGTCATAGAAAATCACTGATAGTCCATCAACTGGTTCAAACTTATTGTGGTAATTGATGGTCTTAAAATATTTTAATGTATCCTCTGCATCTTCAACTGTATATAAAGGCTCCTTTGTAGGAAGTCCTGCCTTGCGCTGTTTTTTATTAAAGAATGCAATGTCATTCTCCTGGAGGTGTGCTGAGTCAAGAAGCAGTAGTTCAGCGATGTCTCTGGTTGCTGGAGTGCAATAGATATCCCCACGAAAATTTCTTTTTATCAGGGAAGGGAGATTTCCTGAATGGTCAAGATGGGCATGGGAAAGGATTACAAACTCTATCTCCTTTGGTTTGAAGGGAAATATTCTATTTATCCTTTCTGCTTCTGCCCGATGCCCCTGATAAAGACCACACTCAAAAAGAAACTCTTTCTTATTGTATTCAAATAGATGCATTGACCCGGTAACTGTTCTGGTTGCACCAATAAAGGTGATTTCCACAAAAAATAATAGCCAGAAATGGAAAACAGTCAATACTCAGTCAAAACATTATTGACATCAGATTGAATTTTGGTATAATAGAATATCGGATGCAGAAGTACGGGTCATTAGCTCAGGTGGCAGAGCATCGGATTTTTAATCCGGTGGCCGCAGGTTCGAATCCTGCATGACCCACTCTATTTATGGGAAATTCCAAAACTCCAAATTCCAGATCCCAAGTAAATTTCAAAATCCAAAATTTACCCTTCTTTCTTTGTCGTTTAACATTTGCCATCTGGGTTTTGGGTTTAATTAATTCCGGTTATTGTTCAGATACCCATATACAAAAAATCGTTGTTTATTTCTTTTATTCTCCAGATTGTGGGCATTGTCTGGATATTCTCCTTGATGATATTCCAAGATTACAAAATCTTTATCAATTCCAGTTAAAAAAATATGACCTGAATAATCTTGATAATTACAAATTGCTTGAGCAGATGGAGAAAGAAAAGAACATAAAGAATATCGGTGAAGACCTGCCCATTGTCATTATTGGTGATTCGGCATTTTATGGTCCGGATGAGGTGAGGAATAAATTGGAATCAACAATAAAGAGATATGCAGGACAGAGATTGATTATAAAAAGGGATACATCGGGGGTAAAAAAACAAGATAGTTTAGAAGTCGAGACAGGAGAGATATATTTGTATTATTTTTATCAGCCTGCCTGTCCAGAATGCAATCGTGCTGAGGTGCTGATAAATGGTTTGTCAAAAAAGTATCCAGATCTTATAGTCTATCGGTATAATATCCTTGAAGATACAAATAAAATTTTTTACGAAGGACTTGCTGAAGCACGAAATATTCCTGATGATAAAAGGTTAATTGTCCCAGCAATATTTGTCGGTGAGGATTATCTAATAAAAGAAATCCTTTCGGATGAACTGGAAAATTTAATAAAGAAATATTCAGGAGGAAGTCCCAGACTTGATACACTTAGAATTTCTATGGCGGAAAAAAATATAATTAAAAGATTTACAAGATTTTCTTTGCTCGGTGTTATCTTTGCCGGAATCTTAGATGGAATAAATCCCTGTGCCTTTGCCACAATAATTTTTTTTGTCAGTTATCTATTGTTTATGGGTAGAAAGAAAAGGACAGTCATCTTTATGTCTATCTCTTTTATCCTTGCAGTATTTTTATGTTATCTTGCAATCGGGCTTGGCGCCTATTTTATATTGAATACCCTTGTTGCAATAAAAATCATTGGAAGAATAATATTCTATTCTTTTGGTATCTTTGCAATAATCCTTGGTGTTTTAAGTCTTTACGATTATTTTGTTGCCAGGGCAGGCAAAACTGATAAAATGATTCTACAATTGCCTCTGATAGTTAAAAAAAGGATACATCAAGAGATAAAGGAAAAGACAGGTATTGGTGGGATAATGATCGGTTCTTTTATTGCGGGTATCCTTATATCTTTCCTTGAGTTTGGCTGCACCGGGCAGGTTTATTTTCCTACCATTACCTTTGTTGTCTCACGCGCAAACCTGGGTTCAAAGCCTTTCTTTCTTTTGCTCATTTATAACATTATGTTTATTCTACCGCTGATTGTAATCGCAATTGTTGCCGGGATAATTTCTCGTGATAATGTAGCAAATTTCTTATCAAAAAGGATTCCAGTTATAAAAATTCTGACTGCCATTTTATTCTTTGTATTGGGTATTCTATTACTCTTATCATAAAAATGAAAAAAATTTTTAAAATAGTCGTAATCTTTGCTGCCTTAATCATTATTGTCTTTATGATCGTTAGATTATTGCCGAACGAAAAAAGAAATTTATTAAGGGATATAAACAGTCTAAAAGATGCGGTGGAAAAAGAAAACATTAATAAGACCCTTGATTATTTTGATAAAGATTATCTCGACAAGCATTCTCTCAATTTTAATGATTTGTGCTCAATGGTTGAGGAATTTTTTAGATCAGCTGATTCAATAAATATAATGATGTCAGGATTAAAAGTATGGATTGATTCAACAAAAAATAATACGATTTTTGCCCACTGCAGTCTTGGATTGAGGGTGATTGCAAGATATGAGAATGAAAAGGTGCTCGTATTTGGTGGTGTGATACAACCTTCTTCAGTAAAAGGATATTTTAAAAAACAAAAGGATTATTACAGAGTTTATGCCGCAGAGTATTGAAAAATGAAAAAATGGCTAAGTGAAATAATCTTAGAAATAAGAAAGATTGATTTAGAAATATTAGTAATTGTATGCTATGCCACATTCATTCTACTATTTTCTTTGTATCTCAAACGCACAAAGTTATTCTTTCCGAATGAACCATTTTTCGAAAAATTGATTGTGCTTGGTATTATTTATGCAATTTCACCATTTATTCCAATGCTTCTATTCAAAAACAAACCTGCAGAATATGGATTAAAAGTTGGAGAATATAAAATCTGGCTGAAGGACTTATTCATTATTTTTTTTGTAATGTTGGTGATTTTATTGATTGTCTTCAAATTTACGAACTTTAAATCTATTTATCCCCTTTCTTATACAGCCCGAAAGGGATTCAATAATTTCGTTATTTACCAGATGATACAATTGTTTCATATGTTTTCCTGGGAATTTTTTTTCCGGGGTTTTATGCTTTTTGGCTTATCAAATAAAATTGACAAAAGACTTGCAATATTGATTCAAACAATTCCCTTTGCCCTGATGCATTATCGCAAGCCACTGCTTGAGGCATACGGTTCAATATTTGCGGGCATTTTTTTAGGTATAATAGCAATTCGCGGAAGAAGTTTTCTCCCCTGTGCAATTCTACACTTTTTGGTAGCCTTATCAGCAGATATTTTGGGTCTGTGGCTTTGATTTCACCAGAAAATTTAATCTTGATTTTCTTGAAATTCTATCTTAAAAAAGGTGACCAGGAAGGGGCATAGGTAACAAGACCCTGGGTCAATTTGCGCTGCCTTGTGCCATCCCAGTTCATAGTCCAGAGTTCATATTTACCAGTACGATTGGAAATAAATGCGATATGTAGACCATCTGGTGACCAGGATGGTTCTTCGTTATTACCCTCAAAGGTTAATTGGATTGGTTGAAAGTCATTAGGGTCGGTTACACATATCTGCTGGGCATAGTCAGATTGTCTTGATACATAGGTGATCAAGTCACCCTTTGGAGACCAGGCCGGTGAGGTATTATAATCACCATGGAATGTTAAACGCCGAACATTCCCGCCATATATATCCATTATATAAATCTGTGGGCTACCTGAACGGTCCGAGACAAAGGCAATCTCCCGACTGTTCGGTGAGAATGCTGGCGAGCAGTCAATAGAACGGTTATTTGTAAGTCGTGATAGTTGTTTGGTTTCTAAATCCAGCAGATAAATTTCTGCATTGCCATCTTTTGTCAATGTCAGGGCAATTTTTGTTCCGTCCGGCGACCAATCAGGGGCATAATTCAGACCTGCGTGGGTGGAAATAATGGTTAAGGTTTTCTTGTTGAGGTCAAAAAGATTGAGATTCAAGCGATCTTTGATATAAGTAGAATATAGCACTCTATTTCCATCCGGTGCCCAGCAGGGAAAAAGATTGAAATTATTATTTTTTGTCAGCTGCGTAAAATTATAGCCGTCGTAATCAATCATTGCCAGTTCTTTGCCGGGGCCAGAGCGGAATGAGAAAACAATCTTTGTGGTGGCAATCCCTTTTTCGCCAGTCAGGGTTTCAATGATGTTATTAGAAAGACTATGGGAAAAATGCCTCAATTCATCAGTAATTGGAGAAGATACCTCACCAATTTTTTGCTTTGTTTCAAAGTCAATCAGCCTAATAACTAAATTTGGTTCTTTGGCTTCTGCCCTTAATATGACTCCACTCTTTTTTGGATTTTCTTTTAGTGCATTGGTATCTGAATAGATATCAAAATATAGTGAATAATCCAGGTCATATCTTATTATTGATTCAATATTTTTCACCTTTGTGCCGAAATCAGGTGTGCCCTGGACATTGAATGGCTCAATGATAAGATTTGTCTTGCCTCCAGCATAGTCCGTGAGCCTTAAGAAAACCTCCTGGCTTCTTGTTAGATAAAAGAAAAGAGAAATTGTTATTAGATAAATTATACGAACTTTAGAGAGCAGAGTCATCTCGCAGTGAGAAATTCTAAATGCACCTTTAGATAATCATCAGAAAATTCGTGGGGCAGTGGTGGAAGTTTTTTTGCCAATGCAACGGCGCGAATAGTGGATTCATTATAAATGTCATCTCCCGAATCTTCTTCAATGCGAATATTAGAGATTACGCCATCTTTGTTGACTTCAAAATATACTATTGATTTCAATATGACATCCTTTTCTCGATAGGGATTATTCCAGTTCTGGCCTATTTTGGTTAGTAAAATGTTTAGATAGTATGAATATGTAAAACCCCGGCCACTGCCTGTATAGATTTGAGGTCTGATATCAGGGAGTCCGTCAGGCAGTCCCTTTTTGGTCTCCTTGGTTTGTTTAATCTCTTTAGTCTGTTTGGTTTCTCTACTCTCTTTTTTCACTACGGATTTTTTCTCTTCGGGTGGTTTTTTTTCTTCAATTTTCTTCTCAGGTTCTTTTATCGCTGCTGGTTCAACGGGTGCCTCAGGAATACCAGCAATCTTTGGTTGGGGTAGGGGTGCAAGACTTACCTTATATACTTCAAACTTAGGGATGGATTTAAAACTACTTTTTGAAGAAAGGGCGATTGTTCCAAATAACATAAGATGGAGTAATATTGAAAAAAGGGTAAAACGGTTCATTCTTCCTGAGGTATTTCTGCAACCAGTCCTAAATCCTTTACCCCCGCTTTTCTCATTCTGCCCACGACTTCAATCACAAATCCGTAATCAATACTTTTATCTGCCCTGAGATAAACCGTGACCCCTGGTGGTTTTTTTTCTAAGATTCTTTTTAATATTTTTTCAAAATCATTGGGTTTGACTTGCTCGCTTTCAATAAATAATTGCTTGTTTTCTTTTATTGAAATCGTGATTCCTTCTTCGTCATGAGGCAATGAAGCATCAGTTCTGGGAAGATTTACATCAATTCCCGGAGTCATCATAGGTGCAGTGATTATGAAGACAACGAGCACTGTCAGTGCTACATCTACTAAATTTGTGAAATTCAAATCCTGAATCAAACCGGTGTTTCTATTGGTTTTCAACCAATCCCCTTTTCAATCCAGCGTAGATTTCACTGATAAAATTATCAAGTTGCGAATCTAATTTTATTATTCTACTCCGCAAAAGGTTGTTAAAGATCAATGCGGGTATGGCGACCAATAATCCATACACAGTTGTGATCAAGGCATCAGAAATACCCGGTGCCACAACTGTAATATGGGCTGAACCCCTTGCACGAATCTGCAAAAATGATTCCATTATGCCCCATACCGTTCCCAGAAGTCCTAAAAACGGACTTGCTGCAACAATCGTTCCCAGGATTGGTAAACCTGATTCAAGGGTTTCTATCTCTTTTATCTTTGTTCGCTCCATCGCGAGTTTGATATTTTCAGCAAGTTGGAGATTTACTGGATTTTTTGAAGAAGACTTTAGCGATTTAAATTCATCAAAACCATCTTTTAATATCCTGCCATAAGGGTTATCAAGTAATAAATGTCCGAGATTCTCCATCTCTTTTATATTCTTGTGGAATTTATAACTCATAAGGAAAGCCTTGCTCCGTTTATTAGCAGTTGCAAGTTCATACAATTTCTTGAAAAATAGTGCCCAGGACCAGATTGAGAATACAACAAGTATGACCATAATAATCTGGGCAGCAAGCCCGGATTCAATAAACACACGAAAGATATTCACTTATTCAACCTCTCCTTTGCCAGTGATGCCTCGGGTGCATTTGGAAATTCCTTTATCACCCTTTCATAATATGTCTTTGCGGTCTTTGTATCCTTTGCCTCTTCATAGATTATAGCGATTTTATATAGGGCGGTTGATCGTTTGTTACTTTGAGCATATTTGTTTAGCAATTCGTTAAATGTGTCGACCGCATCCTGCCTTTTGCCAAGGGAGTAATAACATTCACCAATCCAGTATAATGCATTGTCCGAAAGTGGGGATTCTGGTGCTACCTTAAGGTAAGATCTGAATCCATTGATTGCATCGTTGTAATTTCCTTTCACATAGTTTAGATATGCAGATTCATAAATCATCCTTGCTTCAGGGCTTACTGATGATACATCCTCAGAATCAGGTATTGTTTTCTTGCCACGGGAGAGCTTTTCGTTTATCTGAGTCAATTGAGATTCAGATTCGCTCAGTCTCGTATTGAGCATTTCAATTTTTTCTGATAGTTCTTCTGCCTTTGTATAAAAATCAGTACGTAATTGTGTCATTTCCTTTGATTGCTGATGTAAGATGCTATCAATGTGTACAGTGTAGTATTTCAAACTATCAAGTTGCCAGTTGAAGTTATTAAATCGGGTGCGATTAAAACAACCAAAAGAAGAGAGAAATAAAAGGTATAAAAAGAGGAGCAAGGGGTTAAAATGGGCCATCAGGGGAAGGTATCTTAAAATTTGATAGACTTTCCTTGGTTTTTGCATTTTTCCCATAATCACCCTTATAACCCTTTAACCGTTGGTAACCCGTTATTGCCCCCTAATTATCCATAATTACTTCATTATGACAAATTCACAGCGCCGATTTCTCTCCAAAACCTTTGGGTCAAGAGGCCGCTCTTCGCCGTAACTAACTGAGGACAGCCTATCCGGAGTGATTCCCAACATCAAAAGATAATCCCTTGCTGATTTTGCCCTTCTCTCACCCAGTGCCATATTGTATTCAGCAGTACCCAGTTCACAGCAGTGCCCTTCTATGATGACCTTTACTTCAGGATAAATTTTCAACATCTCAGCATTTTTCTTTAAAATTTCGGCAGCATCCTGACGAATATCGGATTTATCAAAATCAAAAAATATCCGTTCCAGCACAAGCTGGGGCCGGGTCTCTACGACCGTGGTCTCCTGGGGCACAACTACTGTTGTTTCTTCAGGAGCGGGTTCAACCGGCTTCACGACCTGTTTCTTTGGGCAACCAAAGAAAACAATAGCAACCAATAGAATGGGGATAGTTACTTTAAGATAACGCATTATACCTCCTTTCATAGAGTAATTATATTAAATACTGAGTCAAAGTCAAGGAAAATAAGTATTATGTCGAAAGTTTTCTTCTATCCACTTCTACTTGTTTCTGAATTAAGCTACCGCATTTTATCCCTGGGTATATTTTTTATATAGTGATATAAAATTGAGCAGAAAGGTTTTCTTTCTCAATTCCTTTCTGGATGGAATAATGGATATTAAATTATGCCTGCGCAAAAAATCCATTGCAGATTGTTTCTTTCCCTGTGCTAATAAATAAAGAAAGTATTCCTCAATATATTTGTCCTCCTTATCTTTTAAAGCTTTCTCGACCAAGGCTAAATCACCATAATACAGATGCAAAAAAATGGAATTTTTTGGCTTAACATTTAACATCAGGTCAGTTTTATCAGCTTCAAGGGCAAACCATAGCGCCTTTTTCTTTCTACCCAAAAGAACATACAGTTCACTCAGAGCCTTCAAAACAATTCCCTCCCAATAAACAAACCCAATTGTTTTAAAACTTTTAAGACTCCTTTTAAGATAGTTTTGAGCAATAGATAGATTTCCTTTTAGCATCTCAATCTGACCAAGACGCAAAAGAGCAGTTCCTTCATTGAACAAGTCTCCTTCTTTGACCAGATTAAGAGATTTGCGAAAATAGATTTCCGCCTTGTGATATTTTTTTTCTTTGAAATAAATCCAGCCGATATTATACAGATTTGTTGTCAATGCCTCGCGCCGATGAAATTTTTGAGAAATCATAAAACCTTTTTTATAGTAATCCAGTGCCTTGCTATTTTTACGTGTCATATCGTAATAAATTCCACAGTGTTCAAGGTATGTTATCTTTTCGTCAATATTCATTTTATGATTCTTCAAGATTTTAAGTACCTGTTCCATCTTGTTATATTGACTACTCCAGTCGTATAACTCGGCAAGTTTAAGCAGGATATATTTCTCAATTTTTGGATTATTTTTCAATTGCAAAAGAATCTTTTCTGCATCATAATAGTCAGACATCTTTATTAAATACAATGCATTAATAAACGAGCTTATCTTCTTTATATTCTCATCATCATAACCATTCAGTCTCTGGATGATATTTGTGATCTCATTGTGAAAGCCCCGGGAATATAGTTCATCAAATGTTGCGGACCAATATGGTAATGCCTGATATGCATCACCGCCTTCAGTAAGGTGATGGGCAATTTCAAAGTCAGTTCTATCCTCTTTGATAAAGACTTCAGCAATTTTTCGCTCATAGGCTCGGCGTTTAATTTCAAGTATTGAATTTAATATTGCTTCACGAAACAGCGCGTGTTTAAACTGGTATATTGGACCAATCTTTATTACTATTCCTTTTGTGCAGGTTGATTCAAAATTCACACAGGGAAAATCCAGGACTTTTCTGACTGTCTCAGGTGAAAATTCAAACCCGATACAGGCAGCAATTTCAGTCGGTTTTTTCACCTCAGGTGGTAAACTCTCATATCTTGATAACAAAATTGAATGGATACTAAAGGGCAGTGAACGGGCATCTCCTGAAATAGAAAATCTGTCACCGACCTTCCTGATAAAATTCTTTTCCTGGAGGTCAATCAAAATCTGCTCAAAATAGAATGGATTTCCCTCACTGTGTTTTATTAGAAAATCCAAGAGTTTATTATCTGGTTGTGCACCGTGTATTTTCTCAAAAAGAATCTTTAATGACGATGGCAAAAGATTTTTTAAATAAATTTTTTCTAACTTTAGATTATCTGCGATATTTTCACCCTGGGGTCTGGATGAGGCAATCAATTGAAAAGGCAGAGGAGTCAATTCCTTTAATAAGAATAAGGATGCTTCATCAATCCAGTGGAGGTCTTCAGCGAAAATAGTCAGTTTATTCTTTGTCTTAAAAAGGTCACTTAATAATTTCACTACTCTTATCACCGGCAGTTGTATAATACCTTCAAAATAGTTTCTTAGTTCAGGAAAATCACCTTGAGGAAAATATTTGAAGATATCCTTCAGAAAATAAAGTGGTGGCGAAACTGGTGGTAGACTTATTTCAATAATATTTTTCTGAACCATTCTCTTTTTTATCTCATAAAGCATTCTTGATTTACCCACACCTGCATCACCGATGACACAGAATCCCGTTCTATTCTTTGCAAGATTCAATGCATCATATATTTCTTTTTCACGACCAACAAAGGGATGGACAAATAATTGGGGGCTAAAGATATCCAGAACTTTCTCCTGTGGTTTATATATCTTTATATTTTCTTCTTTGCCTTTGAGTCTTATTGCTCCAATATCCGCGAAATTGAATTTACCTGTCAATAATTTCTGAACCTCTCCTGAAATATAAACATCATTGCTGGATGCAGCAGCACAAAGTCTTGCGGCTACATTTACCCTGTCGCCTAATATCGCAAATTCTTGAAATCTTTTTGTTCTGACTCCACCGGCAAATACGAGGCCTGAACAGATACCCATTCTGAATTCGGAATTTTCAAAGTCCTTCCTTAATTTGAAAAATGTCTCAAGACAAGTTTGTGCCTCTTTACCCGTGGATTCAGGAAAGCCAGCAATCACCAGTGCCTTGAATTTATTTTTATATGGAATCCATTTCATAAGTTTAATATTTTCTTTATAGGTCTGGAAAAAACCGGTTATCTTATGCGCCAGGGTAAAATCCTGTGGTATCTCAAGGAATGCTATATAAAGTGGTCTGTGTGCTGCACTATAATGAATAACCTTCTTGGTAGAAGGGAATTCAGGTATTCTAAAAGTTTTAAATTTATCTGAACCATATACGGCAATTTTACCGGCTGGAGTCTTTTCTTCATACAAATCAAGGTCATATATCGTCTGTCCCCTGATAAGCAAATCATTATATCCTTCAGATAAGGGTATCCATTCGGCTTCAACTTTCCCCTGGACTGCAATAAATCTTGTCCTTAAATGATATTTTTTCAAACTTTTTAAATTTAAAAGATCATTACCCAGTATTTCCATTTTTTTTGTGCTGATACAGGCAGGAAATATTGCATAATATGCATCTCCAGCCAGTTTAAAAATTCTTCCATAAAGATTTAATATCTTAGCTTCGGCTTCCTGAAAAAATTTTCCAACTATTTGCCTCAACTCTTCTGTGCCTTTTTTCCCTCTCTTTGCAAGTTCTTCACTCAGGCTTGTAAAACCACCTATGTCCTGTATTGCAAGCCAGTAGACCCCACTGAATTTCATAACAATATTCTATTTATTTTAACAAGTTAATCAAGATTGTAAAATAACCCTCGCCATCCTTGATTTAATCAAGCAAATTTAGTAACAAGGCTCAAGTCTCTACTCCTAAATGGAGTAAGGAATTTATTCCCGTTTAAAACCCCTAAATCCCCCTTATTCCCCCTTTACAAAAGGGGGAATTTTATCTGTTTTAATCTGTTATTGTCCGTATGAATCCAAAGAAGATATTTGAACATTGGCGTTTAGAGACTTGAATTTGATGTTATTCAATTACAAGGATTGATGAGCCGGAAATCTTTGAATGTTTGATGTTCAGCAGGGCATTATTGGCATCTTCAAGTTTGTATTCGTTAATTTGGGTCTTTATCCTAAATGCACCAGCAAGTTTCAGAAATTCCTGCACATTCTGTCGGCTTGTATGGGCTACAGAAGTGAGGCTCTTTTCTGGATAGATATAAGAATAATCAAAACCTGGTAATGGAGTAGTATAAATACCAGCCGAGACGACCCTGCCGCCTTTTTCAATTTTCTTCAATGCCTTTATTAGAAGTTCGCCACTCGGCGCAAAGACAATCACGGCATCAAGCAGGGTTCCCATATTATCATCTATCGTACCAATCCATTTTGCACCAAGTTTTTTTGCAAGTTGCAATTCCTTTTCAGTCCGTGATACTACATAGGCATCAATACCAAGATGATTGCAGACCTGAAGTAGAATATGGGCGCTTGAGCCAAAGCCGAATAATCCAAGTTTTCCTGAATTATTTAAACCGGTTGCCTTGAATGCCTGATAACCAATCACGCCTGCACACAATAGTGGCGCAACTTCTCTGTCTGTATAATTTTCAGGCAAGGGATAGGCAAAATCTTCTTCTACAATAGTATACTCGGCAAAACCACCATCTGCATCATAACCCGTGAACATTGGATTATCACAGAGATTTTCTCTGTTTGACTTGCAGTATTTGCAGATGCCACAGGCTTTAAATAACCAGGGCACACCGAGCCTTTCCCCCAATTTGTATTTTTTTGCATTTCTGCCGAGTTTGTCAACCCTGCCCACAATCTGATGCCCTATTATCACAGGCATCTTATGTGCAGGCAATTCTCCTTCAACAATATGCAGGTCGGTTCTGCATACGCCGCAGACACTTATTTTTAGCCTAATTTCACTTGCTTGTGGCTCAGGCACAGGAAGTTCTTCCAGTCTCAATGGAGAATTTTCAATCCTGTCCTGCTTTTTTAGAATCATTGCCTTCATTAAAACCTCTTTTTGTATATATGACAGGATGGCTTTTGTCCTTTATTTTCGTAATAATCCTGATGGTGTTCTTCTGCAGGATAGAATTTGCTTACAGGGAGAATCCTTGTAATGACATTATATCCCTTTTGTTT
>CAYQKL010000002.1:0-105321 GCA_964418185.1 uncultured bacterium | reverse complement strand
TGTTCGATCATCCTTATATGCAAAAAAATAATTCCGTAAGTATTCCTTTAATTCCTTAATACCTGTACCTTCTCGGGCTGAAACAAACAATGCCTCAGGATATTTTTCACTCAACCGTATCCTTTCTTCCTTAAAAAGACGATCAAGTTTGTTGAAAAGTAGTATCGCTGGCTTATCACCGGCATCTATTTCATTCAAAACCGCCTTGACCGTGCTCATTTTTGACTCTATATCACTATCGGTTGCATCAATAATATGAATTAACAAATCAGCTTCAAGAACCTCAGCAAGTGTTGCGCGGAATGAGGCAATGAGACTGTGGGGCAAATTTTTCAAAAATCCAACAGTATCACTGATGAGAATTTTGTGATGGGGTGGAAGAAAAAGAACTGAAGTATTTGAATCAAGCGTTGAGAAAAGATAATCGGCAGTAAGAAGATTCCCTTTTGTCAAGGCGTTAACAAGCGATGACTTACCAGCATTTGTATAACCAACTACACAAACCTTATAGAAATCATGGCGCTTTTTTCTCTGTACCTGTTTTGATTTTTCTATATTTCTTAATTCTTTCTTCAGGACAGAAATCCTCTCCTTTATGCGCCTGCGGTCAACCTCTAATTTTTTCTCGCCCGGTCCTCTGGTGCCAATACCACCACCCAAGCGTGAAAGTTCCAGTCCTCTGCCGACAAGTTTGGGCAAACGGTATTCAAGCTGTGCCATTTCCACCTGAAATTTTGCTTCCTTTGTCTGGGCATGTTTGGCAAAGATATCAAGAATTAAGGTCGTCCTATCAATGACACGTACGCCGGCAAGATTTTCAATGTTCCTGATCTGAGTAGAAGAAAGTTCAGTATCAAATATCATAAGATCAACATTGAAATCTGAGGCGAGCCTGCCAAGTTCTTCTGCCTTGCCTTTTCCCAATAACAAAGCCGGGGTGAATCTATCACGCATCTGGATAAAACTTTCTACAACAACGCCACCAGCAGTCCTGGTTAGGCTGGCAAGTTCTTCAAGTGATTGTATCAATTCCCATCGTTTCTTTTTGCCATCACCTACCGCAATAAGAAATACCCGCTCTTCCTTAACCATAGAAGATCAGTCTATAATTCTACTATCTTAACCAACTTAATCAATGGGTCTTGAATTTTTGAAAAGAAAAAAAATGCGCTGGAGTGAAGTCTGAAATGTACCAATGGCAATTATTACCAGAACATAAACCATTATCTTAGGACCAAGAAAAGAGCCGGCAATCAAAAAGAAAAGCCTGACAAATCTTTCAAAGATACCGACCTGTGGAGAAATTCCCAATCCTTCACCACGCGCCCTTGTATAACTAACCATTATTGAGCCGAAAAGGGCAAACATAATCCAGTAAAGCACATAATCCATACGGTGGTGATAATAAAAAAATAGACCCAGATAAACAAGAAATTCATTCACACGGTCTATGGTTGAATCAAGAAAACCACCAAACTTTGTGACTCTGTCAGTCTGCCGAGCAACTTCTCCGTCAAAGGTATCAAGTATACTCCCTAAAAAAAGAATAATACCCCCCAGCCAGAAAGTGCCATTTTTATAAACAAAAAAAGTCAGAACTCCAATGACCAGACTTAAAACCGTAATTACATTGGGTGGAATTCCCACTTTTATCAATAATCTTGCTATTGGCAAAACAAAAATTCTTTTACCCAGAATTTTTATCTTATTCATCCTCACCTGCAAGGATAATTGTAAATTCACCCCGAGTTGTTTTCAAATTTTCCATAACCTCATCAATACTACCCCTTAGAACCTCTTCATAGTATTTGGTCAATTCTCGCACAAGCACAATCTTTCTGTTACCAAGAATTTCTTTCATTTCTTTCAATGTCTTGCCGATTCTGTAGGGTGATTCAAAGATGACTACAGAGCGTCTCTCCTGTCTCAGCGATTCAAGGAGTCGACATCTTTGTTGATTCTTTTTTGGCAGAAAACCTTCAAACACAAATCGATTAGTCGGCAGACCTGAAATGGCAATTGATGCAATGATCGCCGAAGGTCCGGGAATTGAATAAACAGGAATTTTTAATGCAATTGCCTCTCTTACCAGGAAATAACCTGGGTCAGAGATAAGTGGAGTGCCGGCATTACTGATCAGAGCAATGTTCTTCCCCTGTTTAAGAAGGGCAATCAATTCCGGGGTCCGTCTTTTTTCTACACGGTCATAATATGAGATAAGCTTCTTATTGATATCATATTTTTTCAAAAGACCCAGGGCATGACGAGTATCCTCACAGGCAATGAGGTCAGTACTCTGCAAAACCTTTATTGCCCGAATAGTAATATCCTCAAGATTTCCAATCGGCGTGGCAACGATATAGAGGGGCATCAAATCTTTAGTTTTGTGTAGTCAAAGAAATTTAAGGACATCAAGGCAAAGCGATAGTCATTCAGAACCTTACGCGCGATGACCTCACTCTCCTTACCTAATAGGGTTGAACAAGATTCAAAAATTAAATCAAGCCAGCGGGCAATGCCGCGCGCTAACATTTTAGGTTCAATGACAAGTTTCGCTGAAATAGTAAAATCCGCATCAATTTGAAATTCGTTTATGAATGGATATTCCTTCTGGGCAGTTGTCTTTGCCATTAATACGGTCTTTAAAACCATTGTACTACCCATTGGTCGGGCATAGCTTTTTATCAATGCTGAAATGATCTTGCAAAACATCTCCACCTGTGCAGGGGTTGCCTGAATTGGCGTAGCCATTTCAACTTTGTCAAATATTGATATCGTTGCATTTGGCTTGGTCAAAAATGTCGCAATCGCCTTCTCATCCTGAATCCTTTCGGCATTGCCAGCCGCATAAAGACCGATTAGTTCGCCCTGTTTGAAGGCAATAAAAGACTCTTCAATGCTTGCCTTGATCCAAAGAAAGCCGTCAAATTTTGTTGTCTTCAATTTATCAATCAGAATCTTGGGTTGAAGCCGGTTTATATCCAGCCCGGTCTTTATTGGTTGAATAGTAATAGAGGTTATAATCATATTAAGCAATATTTCATCGGTTGCATATTCAGAAAGAATTCCGGAAGTTGCCTTGCGTGCCTTTTCAATCACTTCACTGATCGGTATTATTGATCTCTCTTTAGCGCTTAATCTCGCAGCATTAAAAGGTTCACCCTGTTTCAAGAATATCAATTCTTCCGTATCCGGATATATGATTGAAATGTATCCAGAAATACGATGTGCCCTTTCCCTCTTAGATGCGCTCAATACATTATCAAGATTAATAAACTCTAAGCGTGTGTTTTCAAGTACAGGTCTACCCTTTGGTAATTTCATAACATAATATTAAACAATTTTCACGAAAAGTCAAGAATAATATGTAAAACAAGCGTTTTATGGAAAAATTTTAATGGAACTTTTTCGGCACAGTAATTTTATCATCCAGAGCACCGGGATAGAAATGAGCGATATGATCCACAGTAGATCGCCTATTGTTACATATACAGTGGTTGTTCGGCAATAAGGAACTGATTGAACTATAATGTTTTCTTCAAAAAGTCCGGTCTCAGAGAGGACCCTGCCGTATTGGTCAACGACCATTGAGATACCGGTATTGGCGCTTCTTATCAGTGGCACTCCACATTCAACTGTGCGCAGTATTGCCATATCATTGTGTTGCTGTGGTCCGGAGATCTTCCCAAACCAACCATCATTCGTGATATTGACAAGCATCGTAGCACCGCGTCTTACAAATTCCCTTGAGATTTCAGGAAAGATTGATTCAAAACAGATAAGACAAGAAAATCTTACATCCTCGGTTTCAAAAACTGTGTATTCATTCCCCGGTGAGTAATCTCCTTCACCAAGGTCTATCTTTCTGAATAACGGTACATAACGGTCAAATGGAATATGCTCACCAAAAGGCACAAGGTGCATTTTTTTATATTCCCGGGTAATGCCCTTTTTCGGTTCTATCAATACTGCCCCATTATAGACCTCGTGCTTGTTTCTATCATATATCGGCGAGCCAGTAAAGATCGGAGTATTGAGTCTATCTGCAAGATCAAACACCGCATTTTGATATACCCCGGGTGTTTTTATGACTACGGGTGTAGCAGTCTCAGGCCAGACAATTAGACTGAGTTTTCTGTCTTTATTTTTCTCCTGGCATTCTTCAGATAGTCTCAAAAGACGCACAAAAGTTTCATCCCTCATCGCTGCAGTAAATTTCAGGTTCGGATCAATATTGGGCTGAACAATACCGACCGTTATTTCTTTTGAGTATTGTGGAACATTTTTCAGCCTGTAATAACCAAAAATAACAGGTAACCCAAAAATCAAGAGAAGCAAGATAAGATTCTTTAATCTCCTGGTTCTTAAAAAATAGAAAAGCGCTGTATTTACCAGAACCACCCAGAAAGAAACACCATATACTCCATATACTGAGGCCTGTTGAATGATTATTGTATAGTGGACCTGGGAATAACCGAATGAAAGCCAGGGAAAACCAAGTTCACCCATTGCCTTTAGGTGTTCAAGACCGGCAATAATCAAAGGCAAAAACCACAATCCTATCAGCCGAGATAGTAGAAAACCAATGCCAAAATATAGACCAATGTAAACAAACATCAATAACATACCAAAGATCATTAAGACCTTTGTGTTTGTCTCAATCTGCAAAAATATAATCCAGAAAAGGGAAAAGAGAGAGAAGAAAAAACCGAAAATTATTCCGATCAGAAAGGTTCTTGATAATTTTGTTTCACTAATTGCAAAGAGAACCGGGACCAACCCAAACCAGGCAAGGAAATTGAGTCCCAGATGATGGAACGAAAGAGACAGAACTCCCGCTGAAATCAAAATCAACAAAAGGTTCTTCATTTAACATCTTAGATTTTTACCATCTTCTTCTTCTCTGCTGATTCATAAAATGCATCACTTATGCGGGCAATCAAAAGTCCGTCTTGGGCAGTGAAGGGTGGCCTGGTCTCTTTCTTTATGGCGTCAATAAAAAATTGTGCCTGAAGTTCACAGGCAACTTTGTAAAGGTTTTTTGGAATATTAGTCGGCGTTACATTAACCAGTTCATTGTGCAGTTCCTTATGAATCTTTAAAGGATTTAATAATGCTGCTCCTTTATTACCAAATACATTGCAGTATAGAAAATCTTTCTCAAATAGTAATGACCAGCCAACCTCAATCGTAAGCAATGTTCCGTCTTCGTAATTAATACTACACATTGCAGTATCCTCTACATTTGATTCAGGTTCTTTCTTATGAATTGAGGCAAAAATTGTATCAACCTCTTTGTTCTCAAGAAAATAAGTAGTAATTGCCAGAACCTGTGTACCCATTGTCAGAAATGCTCCTCCCCCGCTCTTCAGGATATCCATTCGCCAATCAGGTAGCACCCATTCGCTCGTTCCAATGAGCCAACCCGCCTTTAGATAGTATATATCACCTAATTCACCACCTTTAATAAATTTTTTGAGGGTTTGAACATCTGGTCTGAATCTCCCGGTAAGGGCAACAGCAACCTGGTTTTTTGAATGGGAAGAAACCCTGACCACCTCCTGTGCCTCTCTACTATTTATTGCCATAGGATTCTCACACAGAACATCCTTACCAAATTGCAGGGCTGAAATAGTCATTGGTGCGTGGAGATAATTAGGTGTGGCGATTACCAGGGCATCAATATCTTTGTCTTCTATCATCTCCTGAAAATCCTGGTATTTTCTTGGAATGCCATACCTTGATCCCAAAAAATCAAGTTTACGAATATCGGTATCACAGATGGCAATGATCTCACAGTCTTTGTTCTTTTTGAAAACTGGAATATGGGCGATCTGAGCATGGGTACCACAGCCGGCTATCCCAATATTGATCTTACCTTTCATTCTTCCGCCTATTTTATGCTACCAAATTTAAAGTCTGTTTTACACACCGAGATAGAGATTGAATTCATAAGGATGCGGTCTCAAGTGAATCTCTTCAAATTCCTTTGTCTTCACCTCAATCCAGCGCTCAATCAAATCATTATTGAATACATTACCCTTAAGTAAAAACTTGTGGTCCTCTTTCAGGGCATTTATCGCTTCGTATGAATTTGTTGGTAATTTTTCTCTTTTATCGGGTTTCAAATCATTCTCAATGCCATCCAGACCCGCGAGAAGAACTGCACTCATTGCAAGATAAGGATTACTTGTAGCATCAGGGATGCGATACTCAATATCAAGTTCCCGCTTGTTTCTTATGTATGCAGGAACACGAATTGCTGAAGTGCGACTGCCCAGAGCAAAATCAGTATAGGTCGGTGCCTCAAATCCCGGGATCAACCTCTTGTAAGAGTTCGTACTGGGATTTGTAAATGCACATAGTGCACGTGAATGAGCAAGAATACCACCAATGTACTTAAGACATAACTCACTCAGATTGTTCTTATTCTTTGAATCGTAAAAAAGTGAATGCCCTTTTTCTCCAAGATATTGGTGTAAATGCAATCCGTTACCCGGTTCACCCAAAAACGGTTTGGGCATAAATGTCAACCATTTATTATATTTTTTTGCCAGTGATTTCAGGAGATATTTTGCCAGAAACAGATGATCTGCAGACCTGACCATAGGCTCTAACAGCAATTCAATTTCCATCTGCCCTCTTGCCCCAACTTCGTGGTGATGATACTTTGTCCTTATTCCACACCGGGCAAGAATGTTAACCATCTCATTACGAAGGTTAGCAAAACGGTCTTCAGGTGGTCCAATATGATAGCCGCCTTTGAATCTGATAGGATAGTCTATGGCGCTTTCTGATTCACTTTCAGATTCAATTCTAAAATAACTATATGTTGCGCCTTCTCCACAAACACATCTATCTAACACATAGAATTCCAATTCAGGTTGGAAAAATGCTGAGGTATCAAGTACCTTTTTTAAATATTGAGTTGCCTTCTGGGCGATATTCCTTGAATCTCTCTCATAGGGTATCATTTTATCAGGAAGGTACACACTGCATAGGAAAGAAATAGTCTTCTCCTCATAGAAGGGATCAGTAAAACCCGTGTCTAAATCAGGGAAAAGCAACATATCACCTTTTTGTACACCTTTATATCCTGGTAGACTTGAACCATCAACACCCACGCCCTCAACTAAGATCTCTTCAATCCGTTCTATGGGAACTATGATATGATTCAGATTACCAATGAGTGTACAATATTTCAGGTCAATAAATCTTATGCCTTCACTTGAAAGTTCTTTTCTCAAACCGGTGATATTATTTTTTTTCATAACATCAGATTATAGACAGAAAAATGAATTTGTCAATAAACCCGGAGGATAGATTATATCATTCCTTCTTGCGGAAGATTTTAGTGAAATTTTTTACCAGTCTATTCTTTACGGCATCCATTTGCACTTGTCCATTCAAAACCTCCTGCATAGAGGTCATTTTAATATCCTTGAATCCACAGGGATTGATCAAATCAAAATATTTCAAATCATTATTCACATTCAGGGCAAAACCATGAAAACTTACCCAGCGTTTGACTGCAATACCAATAGAGCAGATCTTCTTCTCCGCGACCCATACACCAATCATCTTTTCTCGCTTATCTGCACGAATATCAAAATCAAAAAGGGTATCAATTATCACATCTTCAAGTCTCTCAATAAACGGCTTTATCCCTGCAAGTCCCTTTTTAATATTGAATATTGGATATCCGACCAGCTGGCCCGGACCATGAAATGTCACATCTCCCCCGCGCTCTATTTGATAAAAATCTATCCCGTTTGCCTTCAGTAATTCAAGGGGAACTCTAATGTTTTCTCTTTTGCCAGATTTTCCCAGGGTCACAACTGGATTATGTTCCACAAGTATCAGGGTATCGGGTATTTCTTCATTAACCCTCTTTTCGTGTAAAATTTTCTGAATTTCCCAGACTTCCTTGTAATCTTTTCGAGCAAAATTTAGGATCTTCAACTCAGCCATTAGTTGTATCTGAAACTACAATAAAAAAAATTCTACGAGTCAGTATCTTTGCGAGATCCGTTCTCCTGACCGCAGGCGGATAGGTTTTGAGATTTATCTTTCATAAGGCACGCACTAACTGGTAATGGTTTTGTTGGAGGTCTATAGGTAGGCTGTTTTATCTTTTCCTGTGGCACACCTAATTCTCGGGCAAGAATTTTTGCAATATGTCTTCTACAGCCCTTACCCTGACATAATCCCATTGTTACACGCAGAATTCTCTTTAACTCGTCCATCGTGTGGTATCCTTCTCTTATTTTCTGAACTATCTCGGATTCTGTAATATCCTCACACCGACAGATTATCTTCATACACTATTGCGGGTAAAAAACATAAGAAATCTCAACAAAAATGAATTTTAGAAACTCAATCCTACACCCACTCTCATTTTGAACCCTGGATTCCAGTGCAACGGATTATTATAATAGAAAGTACGCGCCTTAACATATTCTTCTCTCAGTTCCACTGGATTATCTATGCCGTCATGATTGTAATCTGCCTGAGGTGTGTAGTATGCACTCGCAAGTGAAATATTTGAAAATTGACCAACATTGATCGTTGATGTTTGACCGTCATCATCGGGCTTGCCCGTGGCACTGTAAACAGAAGTAATCTGCTCCGTGTTAAACATATTATAGAGATTTGCAAATAGTACGAAGCCCAATTTACTGATGGTTATTCTCTTTGTAAAATTGGCATCCAGATTGATGTAGCCGGGCATACGCGCGGAATTATCATCACCAAGTTTGTTGCCTTTGGAATCAGTTGGTGTGTAAGGAAAGCCTGAGTGATATGAAAAGATAAAATCGGTCGTTACATCGCGTAGTGGTAGAACAATAAAATTCTCCGGGATCTCAAATCCCAATGTAGAGTTCACTATATGTCGCTCATCAAAATCCAGCCAGTAATCAACACGCGGTACGGGATATTCACCGGTTATTGGATCAGGGTCCTCAAGATAAATATTGTAATAGTTCTGCCAGGCTGATGAAGCAGTACCTTTGGCAAACTGTAAGGTATAAGATATGTCAAAAGACCAGTAATTCATCATTCGTTTTTTTAGTGTCAGTTCAATCCCTTTTACATTTCCGTAATCAAGATTTCTAACCTGATAATAAGCATAAGGCAGGACATCTATCTTCTGTGTCTGTATCAAATCGTAAATATCCTTGTAATACGCAATAAAGCCAAATGCGAAAATATCTGAAAGTTGATTCTCATAACCCATTTCATAGGCGACCGTCTTTTCTACAGTAAGGTTGGGATTGCCTACAACAGAATTGAACCGTCTCAAAAGTAGCCAGACAACCTCGGGTTCAGTTGACCGATATAGATCGTGGGCGGTTGGCGTTTGATAAAAATGTCCGTAATTAAAACGGAATTTTGAACGATCTGTAATCGGCAATGAAAAACCGAGTCTTGGCGAAAGTCTAATCTTTGGTGCTGCTTTGACCACAGTTGAATCAGTGATATCAGATGGATTTCTCAATCCACTTGCCTCAGAATCAAAGTAATCAAGTCTAATCCCCAGACGCGTGATAATACCTTCAAAGTCCATTCTATCCTGGATATATACCGCTCCTTTTACTGGATTCTTATTATACCTATCCCAGAACGGTGTTAGATAAAATGGAAGATTATTGTCAAACCATCCAACATTCTGCCAGATAACATTGAAGCCGGTCTTGAATTCATGAACTTCACCAAATGCATTGGTATAGGCAAGATTGACCTGGTAGTCGCGATTAAAGAAATAACGCCACATTCTATCGTCGCCAACAGTATAGAAGAAACCTGTAGCACCGTATGGATTTTTTCTTAGACTCCGCGCTGTGGAACGTTCAAACTCAACATAGTGATAGGGCATATCAGGAAGTGCCAATGAATCAATCAGATAAGATTTTATAAGTGTATCAGGTAATTCCAGCAGGAGTTCAGGAAAATGGTTTGCCTTGAAAATATAGTCTTCATACCATTTACGCCCCTGCCTTTCTTCTTCTTCCAGATCCCTCACGGCATAGAACCTTGTATTCTTTGTATATCCCAACCTTGCCTCAATTATAGATTTGGTTGTGGGCATATAGTTTAATGTCAAACTACCAAGGTATCCTTTACGTAATTCTGCAGCCCTGTGATCAAGATTATATATCATACTCAACTCACCCCAGATATCACTGTAATATTGGTACATCTCCCTCTGGTAAAAACCTGATAAAATAACCTTACCCTTAGCATTAGGTAATCTATAAGAAAGTTTACCCTGGGCCTTGTAATCAAATCGGGGGGAAGGAAGTTTATACTTTGCGCGCTGATGGGCATCAGTGAGATAGGATTCGGCAGAAAGGAAATATCTCATACGCGACTTTGGCAAGACACTCCCTCCCAAACTCAACTCGTATTGATTATAGCCAAAATTCAGTTTATTGGAACTAAAAATCTCATCTGTTGTGTACATGAAAGTACCACTTGTTCTATCACCACCTTCACGCGTCACAATGTTTACAACACCAGACAATGCCTCGCCGTATTCGGCATCAAAACCACCAGTTATTACGCCTATCTCTTCTACCGCCTCTTTATTGATCTGAACCGACTGCTGCCCATAGTGTGGCGCCTTCGCCAGTACCCCATCAACATAATATGCAATCTCAGTGCTTCTGCCTCCTCTTATGTGAGTTCCCTGGCTGCTGCTTGATACGCCTGCCTGAAGTGTAATTATTTGATTGATCTCTGTGATCGGTAATTTTTTAATATCCTCAGCCGTTGAGGTGTGAGTGGTCTGGGTTTGAGTTCTGATAACTATTGGTTTTTCTTCAACCACCACAATGGGCTCAAGCACTATTGCCCCGGGTGATAGTCTAAAATCAACATTTGTCGTTTGATTGGTTGTTACTGTGATATTCTTTTTGGTAACAGAATTATAGCCAATATAGGAAGCGGTTACTTCATAATTTCCAACTGGCACAAAAGGTATGACATAGATCCCATTTTCATCTGTAGATGCACCAAGCTCAGTCCCTTCAAGCACAATATTGACACCAATCAAGATATCGCCATTGGATTCATCTATTATCTTTCCCTGGATCCTTCCCATTCCTACGGCAAGGACCATAGACACAAGTAGAGTTAGTCCAAAAAAAATGCGCCTCATCTTGACCCCCTTTATATTAATAATAATATTCAAAAAATATTTCCTGTCAAGCCTTGACAACAAGTCTTTTTTAAATATAATTTTTTAAGATGTTGAAGGCATTCCATAATGCGGGTGTAGCTCAGCGGTGGAGCATCGGCTTCCCAAGCCGAGGGTCGCGGGTTCAAATCCCGTCGCCCGCTTTACCCCAATTTTTTCTTAATTCAATTCCTTATACTCAAGATCCAACAATAACTTTTTAGCAATGTCTGCCTGGACTAAATATTCTTTTTCAATTTTCACAGTTACATTATTGTCCTGCACATTATTGCCCAGAACAAACATTTATGAAAAGGGAATTGAAAGTTACCAAAAAAGGGATTATGAAAAAGCAACAAAATATTTTACTGATTTCTATAAAAAATCTCCTTCTGGAGACTCAACCCTATTTTATCTATATAATTGCTATGTCAAAACTGGCAGCACAGAATCGGGCATAAGGGTTCTTGAAGAGCTCGCAAAAAGGAAAAATCCCAATGAACAGATTTACCACAATCTATTCAACTATTATCGGCAACATAATCTTTACTACAAAATCAACCACCTTTTGTTGAATAGCCCATCATCTGTACTCCAGAAGATTGACCAGAATTATCCTTTAACCCAAAGACTATGTGCCGAATTATTCACGGGAACAACGACGAATACCGCAATCAAGGATCCGATAATATATGCCATAAAAAAAGGCTACCTGAAACCCGCGCCCGACGGCAAATTATATGAAACCGACACGATAAAGACAGGCATCTTCATTTTGTTGCTGGATAGCTTCCTTCCTGTTAATAATCCTGATAGTTTCTATACCCTGAAGAATATAAGAAGTGATTCCTATTTGTATTTGCCATATATGAGGCTTGTGGCATCGGGTATTGTAAATTTTGATGAAAACATAAATCCAGAAATGAATGTACCCTTGAGTCAGGCTATACAGGCAATAAACTTATTGAAAGACAAGGGATATATAAGATGAGTCGCCTGATTGAAAGATATCTTATAAAGGAATTCATTCCACCGTTCCTTTTTTCTATCTTTGCCTTAACCTTTATTCTTTTAATGGATCAACTTTTTCGACTCATTGATCTATTCGTTCGTAAAGGACTGTCACTTACAATTGTTGGACAGATTCTTATTTACAATCTCCCATTAATCATATCCTACACAACTCCAATGGCGATTTTGATTGCCATTGTGATGAGTTTTGGACGGTTCAGCCATGACAACGAAATACTTGCCTTAAAGACGAGTGGTATATCTTTTCTAAGAATTATGAAGACTCCAGGCACTATTGTCATAGTAATTATGATATGCCTTGCGATTTTCAATAATTATTTTCTACCCGAAGCAAATCACCGGGGAAGAAATTTGATGTATGATATTGCCCGAAAAAAACCGGCAATTCGTTTGCCCGACGGCGTATTCACCAACGAATTTCCTGGTTATACAATATATATTGCCAAAAAGATTGAAAAAACTGGTGAGATATTTGATGTCACAATTTATGATTTAAGAAATAATGCAATCATAACTGCACCTAATGGTAATCTCCAATCTATTGAAGCCGAAGAAATAATGCAGTTCGTTCTCTATAATGGTGAATTTCATCAGTTAATAGACAACTCCACATACCAGAAAACTCGGTTCACAAAACAAATAATAAATATTCCAATAAATACCGAACTTGTGCGGAAAGAAAGGAATGTCAGGAGTGATGACGAACTAAATCTTCCCCGTCTAATAAAAAACATCAAGACGATTTCCGCTGAAATAGAAAAGGTAAGAAATGAAATCAATGAAACCGGCCATATGGCTATTGATAAATACACTCGCGGTGAAATCGACCGGGCCAATATCATCCGATTCCAGATTGAACAGAAGGTTTCAATAGTCAATAGCAAATTGAGAAACCAGATGCGCTATTTCATTGAACTGAACAAAAAATTTTCCCTTGCCTTCGCCTGTTTCGTCTTTTTGATAATTGGTGCACCACTGGGTTATCTTTTTAGAAAAGGTGGTATCGCCGGTCTACTGCTTGGAATACTACTGTTTTCAGGATATTACATTCTTGTCCTGACCGGCGAAGAATTTGCTGACCGCAGAAATTTTTCTCCCTTCTGGGCAATGTGGTTGCCAAACTTCATCTTATTGATTCCAGGGGGTATACTATTTTTTCTCGCTGAATATGAACATATACCTTTCAAGAGGAAAAGAAGTTAATGAAGAAAATCTACCGATATGTATTGATTAATTTTCTGCGCTACCTACTGTTTTCTCTCTTGATTCTTATTTTCATTTATATTATCATCAACCTGTTTGATAATCTGGGCAGATATTTATCAAGAAATATACCTTTCAAAGATGTCCTGGTGTACTACCTATATCTTGTTCCATCCTATACGGTGCTTCTAATACCAGTTGCTGCAATTATTGGAGTGTTCTTTATCTTCGGCTATATGACCAAATATCGGGAGATACTCGCCTTAAAAACCCAGGGAATGGATATCAATAATCTATTGTTTCTGATTTTCATCGCGGGCATTTTCATTGCTTTCGCAACCTTTGTCTTCCAGGAGACAGTTGTTGTCTGGGCACAGGGAAGATTGACACGACATAAGACAGCAAAAATTGACAAAAGACCATTGCCCAGTGAGTCCCACCGGCACAATTTTTTCTATTATGGCGAGAATGACTGGATTTACTATATAAAAGAGTTCAATCCCAAAGATTCAACAGTAAAAAATGTTATGATCTGGAAACTCAGTCCAAAACAGCGAATTATAAAACGGATAGATGCCACAAATGGAAAATTTACGGATTTCTGGGAGTTCAATGATGTAACAGTGCGGGAATTTGATACCCTGGATAATGAAAGAATAAGTCATTATCAAGTCTTGAACCTCCCTGAACTGATAGAAAAACCGGTAGATTTTTCCCGTTCACCAAAACCTGTAGAAGAGATGAACTTCACCGAATTAACCCGTTTTGTCAGAAAAAGACTGCGCGCTGGCGAAGATGTGGCAAAGGAAAATGTAGAACTAAATTATCGTTTTTCATTTCCATTGATCACCCTTATTCTACTTTTGATATGTCTGCCTATCTCTATGGTATTAAGAAAAGGCGGTATTGCGATTGGTCTGGGGATAAGTATTGTTCTTGCATTTGTCTACTGGGGACTCATCCAATCCTGCCGCGCTTATGGCTATGCCGGGATAATGACTCCAGTCATTGCTGCCTGGCTACCAAATATCATCTTCACAGTCTTTGGAATTATTTCAATCCTCAGTATCAGAAGGTAATCCGGGGTCAACAAATACTACACTCTCCCTCATCAATATTACCGTACCTAATTTTCCCTTTTTACTTTTCTTCAAATACTTCCGCTGGGTATAAGAAACCGGCACTTTCTTCTGTGTCTTTGCCTTACTAAAATATGCCGCAATTGAGGCGGCTTTCTCAATATCGTCTTTCTTTATATTCTGACCTTTTTGCATCACCGGTCTTAAAATTGTATGGGCGCCTTCACATCCCCGAATATGAAAAAAATAATCTTCAGGACGGGCAAATCTAAAAGTCAGCTCCATATTTGACTTTGCGTTCTTCCCTACATAGACTTTTGAACCAGAATCAAGAACAAATTCCCGAAATGGCAAAGATACCTTTTTCTCTCTACCTGGGACAGTCGATTTTCCCCGCGTATCTTTCTCAAAATCAACACTGCTCTTCAGGGACTCAATCTGTACCTTCAATTTCCTTATCTGCTCTTGCCTCTTTGGTATACCGCGCTTGAGTTTTTTATATCTTTTGAAATAGTCTTCAGCATTTTCCCGGGGACCTTTTGCCGGGTCAAGATTGATTTCAATTTCCTGCTGCGCATAAGGATTGAAGACTTTTACTCTTTCCATACCCCTTTTTATCTTCGGAATATTCGCCAGAATCAGTTCACCTGCGATCTTGTAGAATTGCAAAGATCTCGTATCATTTAACTCTCTGTTCAGCTGTTCAAACCTTCTTTCAAGTTTTCGTATCAGTCTCTGCTTATCACTCTGCCTGGAAATTTCTTCCTTTTCTTTAAGAAAAGAATTTATGCCCTCTAAAAACAATTCATTATAGGTATCGTATTCATGGATATATGATGGTGCAAATAAACTAATCCTCAAAGGACTTGATGAAACTATCTTTGGTTTGCAGGGCGCGCCGCTTAGAATTGATCTTAATTTCTTCAGATTCTCCTTGTTCAATTCTCGAGCGAGAAATTTGTCTATTCCCTCAAAATTCGTTATCAATGCTTCTCCGTCCATATTTTGTTCTGATTTTATGTCTAAGATTGAATGCTTCGGTTTTCTTTCTATGTAGCGACCATATAAATTCTTCTGCACTTCTTTTGATATAACAGTCAGATTTGGTGCTTCCTTATAGAATGAACATCTGATTATACAGTGTTGCTTCTGTCCATATTCTGTTTTTTCCGTATTCATATCAAAGACCGGCATAAAATCAATCTGTTTTATGCTGATAATTCGGGAACCAGCAATATGGTCATCAAAATAGGCAAGTCTTTCAAAAACCGGTTGAATTCTATTCAAATAAAAACCCAATGCCTGTGGAAAAAGTGAAATAAAAAAGGCGCTATCACCCAATTCAATCTGGATCAACCGCTCTTTTGCCGAGATCCGGCTGATATATTTGCTTATGAGCACTGGCTCTATCTCTTTTAGGGCAAGGAATAGATAGATACCATTCATAACAGAGTCTATCCAATATCTATCTCTCCGTCAAGAACCTGAGTATAGACCAGAAAAATAGTTCTTTACCTAATATTCTGATCCCCTGATACCCTGATATTCTAACCCTCCCTCATCACCCCTCATAAATATTGTTTATTGTTTTAGGGCGTGGCAGCCAGTATGGTCTAAAGTTTTTGGTCATCGGTCAATCTGTTACCAGTTAACTATATATTTCTTCAAAGAAAAAGGCTCAAAAGGGTTAAAAGAAAGTGTAGAGGTAAAGGAACCCGGGATACCCCATTATCAACATTTTCTTAGTCGGAATTTGGGAGTTGGAATTTAATTTCAATACGGGCTACAAAGCCGTATAACAATTGATGTTCTACTTTAGAAGACTTTCCAGTTCTTGTTTATGCTTCTTTGCTTGTTCATAACCAATTTCAATTGCCTGCCTTGCTTTTTCAAACTGACTCATCTTAATACTCGCAGCATCAATGTTAATCAATAATCCATCTTCCATATTCAAAAGTTCACAATCTATTAATCTTGAACTAATAAGGAAAAATGTCTTCATAAATACATCTTTCATTGAATATGTCTTTCCTGAAGGCTTTATGTAAGATATTGTCTTGCTGGGATAGTCAATCCCTGGCAGGACATTTACCGCAATAATCTTTTTTGCACCCAGGCTCTTTGCAATGCTTATGGGTAAGGGATTGATAAAGCCGCCATCTATTAAGATCCTGCCTTCATATTTATTAGGCACAAAAATAACCGGGATAGCGATTGCGGATCTTATTGCCTGAACAAGGTCGCCGTGATCAATTACTATCTCAACATTTTCTTCAATATCGGTTGCGACTGCAGCATATTTGATCGGAAGTTCTTCAATCTTTGTATCACCGAGATGGGATTTCAAGAATCTCACAACATTTCTTCCATCAATAAATCCTTTTCCTGAAAGACCAATCTTGAAAATTTCTCTTTTCTTTCTCCTATCTATTGTCAACGCAATCTCCGCCATCCGGTTCGCAGTGAATCCCCTTACATAGAATCCGCCAATCAGCGCACCCATACTCGCTCCAACCACAATCTGAGGCTTGATATCTAATTCTTCAAGAATCTTAATAACTCCGATATGCGCATACCCCTTTGCCGCACCACCGCCAAGGACTAATCCTAACATATATACTGATTATACCAGATATTGTTCAATATTTCAATAAGAAAATCGTACTTGACATATTCTATCTTTTGAATATAATTGAGTGTTATGAATTACGAAAAGGTAACACCTAATTGTGAAAAAGAATATCAGAGTATCGGGATATCAGAAGATCAGATATTTTCCTTTACGAAAGGAGAAGAATGGCTGAGGCGGTAAGGTTTGGGGTATCAATGAGCAGAAAATTGCTCGTGGATTTTGACCGATTGATTGCAGAAAAGGGATATAAGAACCGTTCTGAGGCGATCAGAAAATTAATTCGCGAGAAACTCGTGGAGAAAGAATGGGAATCTTCAAAAGAAGAGATTATTGCAACGATTACAATGATATATAGCCATGAAGTAAGGGAATTGACCGAACGATTGACTGAGATGCAGCATAAATATTATAAACAGATAATATCTGCGATGCATATCCATCTTGATGAACATAATTGTCTGGAGATGCTGGCGATAAGAGGAAGAGCGGATGCGGTAAAAAAGATTGCGGATAGACTCTTGAGCACAAAAGGCATAAAACATGGTCAATTGACCACCACAAGCACTGGTAAAAGACTGGCATAATGAAATAAAGAAGATAGGAAACTATGAAGGTAAGAAGAGGTGTTACCTTTTTGATATTAGTAGCACGAAAGGAGGTATTGATGAAAAGAAGGCTACTAAAAAAAATAATGATAGTTGGAACAATAATGGTATGCATAGCCTCTGGTGCCCATCCTTTTGGGACCGATGATGCGGGTACGGTGTCACCCGCCGGATATGAACTTGAACTCGGCTATGACTTATGGAGCGAAATTGGCAGTCTTGGTCTTGGTTTCAAACACGGTCTGACTGAGAAGATGGATATTGGTATCGGCATTGGGTTTAATCTCGCAACCGAACCCGAAAATTCATTCACACCTTCAGAACTCTGCCTAAAGTATGCACTTTTGCCTGATTTTGTTGCTGCATCTTTTACTACTGAAATCGGTGGCTCTTCTTATGCCCTCAATGGTATCCTGACCCGTTGTTTTGGTCCGATAGAATTTGATGCGAATCTTGGCTATGTTACCGGCGATTCCAGCATCACCTATGCAGGTGCAATGATCTATAGTGTTGGAAATTTTGCCCTGGGTGGTGAAGTCCTTGGTGACAAAGAGACCCAGAGTTTTCTTGTTGGTGTACGCTGGGCGATAAAAGAAGGATTAATGGTTGATGGGGGATTTACAGGCGATTTTGACTTTGAGGAAAAAATCGCTACTTTCGGTATTCATTATGAATTTTGAGAGAAAGGGATTTGATATAGATTGATAAAGGAGAAAAAATGAAACATAATAAAATAATACTCGGACTTATTGCTGGGCTTTTCTTTGGATTGCCTTTATACGCTCATTTCCAGATGATTGTGCCCAGTGCAAATATCATAGAGGACCAGAAATCAGCGACAATAAACCTTGAACTTCTCTTCTGCCATCCATTTGAACAACAGATACTAAATATGGTTAAACCTGTCCAGTTTGGGGTTTTAATAAATGGTGAGAAAAAAGAAAATCTCTTAGGCATGATTTCAGAAAAGAAGATAGATGGTCTGTCAGCCTGGTTATCAAGCTACAAAATAAAGCAACCAGGTGATTATGTCTTCTATGTTGAACCTGCACCATACTGGGAACCTGCAGAAGAGAAGTTTATTGTGCATTATACAAAGACCATTGTCAATGGTTTTGGTTTACAAAGCGGCTGGGATGCAGAGATTGGTTTAGAGACTGAAATCATACCTTTGACACGACCCTATGGTTTATATGCGGGTAATGTCTTTTCTGGACTTGTCAAGGTGAATGGAAAACCTGCGCCATTTACCGAAGTTGAGGTTGAATACTATAATATTAATAGAAAATACACTGCACCCCAGGAGCCATATATCACCCAGGTGATAAAGACCGATGCCCAGGGTGTCTTTGTCTATGCAATGCCCAAACCTGGCTGGTGGGGTTTTGCTGCATTGAGCGAAAGGGAGACAAAACTCCTAAATAAACAGGATAATAAAGAATACCCGGTTGAGATTGGTGCGGTGATATGGGTTATGTGTGAAGAGATGGAATAAGGTGAATTATGCATATCGCTGAAGGAGTCCTATCTGCACCGGTATTGATAGGTGGTGCGACTATTACAGTTACTGGAACTGCAATCGGTCTAAAAAAGATAGAGTATCAGGATATGCCCAAGATAGCGGTCCTTTCTTCGGCATTCTTCGTTGCCTCGCTTATCCATATTCCTGTTGGTCCTACAAGTGCACATCTCATTCTCAATGGACTCTGCGGAATAATACTGGGCTGGGCTTCGTTCCCAGCCCTGCTCCTTGGTCTTTTTCTGCAGGCAATCTTATTCCAGTTTGGTGGGCTCACTGCTTTGGGTGTGAATACAGCAACGATGGCAACATCAGCGGTATTTTGTTTCTTGTTTTTCGGAAGATTAACAAAGGTGTCAAATCAGACTGTTAATTTCATTGGCGGATTTCTATCTGGCTTCCTAAGTGTTCTTATTGCCGGTATCTTTGTCGCTGTATCACTTACTCTGGGTGGTGAGATATTCATACCAGTCGCTAAAATGGTAGTTATTGTTCATATTCCGATTATGGTCATTGAAGGAATCTTGACTGGATTTGTAGTATTATTCTTAAAAAAAGTGAAGCCGGAGTTGTTAGAAAATTATGCCCGATAAATCGGATAACTACAAATGATTGGTAATAGAATAAGGAGTCTTAAGATGAAGTGCAAAAATCTTGTTATGTTATTGATCTTATTTTCGGTTATTGCCATGGGACACAAAATAAACATCTTTGCCACAGTGGAAGGAAATAAAATCTTTACACAATCTTATGCAAGTGATGGTGGAAAGATTAAAGGTGGAACCATAGAAGTCTATGATAAGGCAGGCAATAAACTTCTTACAGGCATAACCGATTCATTAGGTGAATTCTCTTTTAATGTTCCTAAAAAGGATGACTTAAAGATCGTGGTAATTGGCGGAATGGGTCATCGGGCTGAGACTTTTATCAGTGCTGAAGACCTTTTAGATATAAAGATTGAAGTTCCCAAAAAAATCGCATCGAAACAGAACAAGGAAATCCCTGAGATTTCAAACAGGCAAAATATTCCAGTGATTGATACCCTTATTTTGAAAAGAATGATTGAAAATGTGATGGATGAGAAACTCCATACGGTTATAAAAATGCTTGCCGAAGGGAAGGAAGACAAAATTCACTTTACTGAGGTGATCGGTGGTATTGGTTATATCTTTGGAATAATTGGAATCATTTCTCTTTTCATGAGCAGAAAAAAGAATGTTTAACGAATACATAAAGGGTGATTCTTTTATTCATAAATTTGATCCGCGTATCAAGGTCCTCTATGCTTTTATATTTTCCGTAGTCATTGCCCTGCAAAATGAATTGATCCCTTCATTAATAGGGCTTTTGATCAGCATTGTTTTGATTATTATCGCACAGATAAGGTTCAGGGAGATAATAAATAGATTATTGATCGTTGATGAATTCATTCTACTTCTCTGGTTCGTCATTCCTCTTACCTATCCAGGTGAACCGTTAATAAAAATACTGGGCATGAAAATTAGCCAGCAAGGTATCCAATTTACACTTTTATTGACGATAAAGGCAAATGGAATAATGTTGATTCTTATCAGCCTTATAGCAACTTCAAGCATATTTGATATTGTTCACAGTCTGCTCCATCTCAAAATACCTGAGAAACTCGTCTTTTTGTTTTTTCTTGTTTATCGTTATACCTGGGTCTTGAATGATGAATATGAAAAGATTATGAAGGCGACAAAGGCACGAGGGTTTAAATTGAGGACTGCTATCCATACATATCGGACGATTGCCTATATCATTGGAAGTCTCCTGGTAAAAAGTTATAACCGTGCAGAGAATCTATATCGGGCAATGGTCTGCAGGGGATTTGCCGGGAAATTCTGGTTGATAGACCATTTCAAATTCAGATTCATAGATTTAATTGGTGTCATAATATTGACCATTTGCAACATTGTGATTATAATTGTTTGATGGAAGAAAAATATATGATCAAACTGAAAGGCATCACCTTTGGATATGATGGGAAACCATTGCTCTTTGATTCCCTTGATTTTTTTCTTCCTGAAGGAGGACGTGCTGGGATAATCGGACCAAATGGTTGTGGAAAAACCACCTTATTTAATATAATAATGGGTTTTGTTAAACCTGCAAGCGGGATAATTGAGATTGCAGGTAGGGTTATAAAGGGTGAAAAAGATTTTCAGAAGGTGCGTGAAACGATTGGCTTTTTATTCCAGAATTCGGATGACCAGTTATTCTGTCCAAGTGTAAGGGAAGAGGTTGCATTTGGACCCTTAAATTATAGACTACCAAGGGAAGAGGTTGAAAAAAGAATAAAAGAATCACTTGAAATTGTTGGGCTTAAAGGATTTGAAGAAAGGGCGCCATACCATTTATCTGAAGGTGAAAAAAGGAAACTTGCGCTTGCAACAATCCTTGCAATGAAACCTAAAATTCTGCTTCTGGATGAACCAACGAATGGCCTTGATACATCAGGGATGAGAAGTGTGATTGAGATTTTATGTGAAGGCAGTTTTACATATGTGGTAATATCCCAGGATTTCAAATTTCTGAAAGAAGTTACAGATAAAGCCTATACTATAGAAAATGGGAATCTAAGGGAATTTAGTCTTCTTTAACAACCTTCAAAAACAGATCAACAATCTCTCCATCAAGCTGCGTGTCCTTTACTGAAATCAATTCATTGATTGCTGTTTCCTTTGACTTTGCCTTACGGTAGGGTCTCTCGGAAATCATTGCATCAAAGGTATCCGCCACCGCAATTATTCGGGCAAGCAAAGGAATTCTATTTCGGTCAAGCCCTTCAGGGTAACCCTTGCCATCCACCCTTTCATGATGCGAATAGACAATTTCAAGAATGGGTTTAAATTCACTAACTGTACCCAATATCTTTTTTGCTAATATAGGATGATTCTTAATGTATCTTATTTCCTTTTCATTCAATGGTCCTTTTTTGTTTAATATACCATCAGGGATGCCGAGTTTGCCGATATCATGCAAAAGGCACGCCTGCTTTAGAACCTCTTTGTCCGTGTCAGAAAGATTTAATTCGTTGGCAATTTTCATTGCATATTCAAGAACCCGTAAAGAATGACCAGCAGTATATTCGTCTTTTACATCCAATGTTTTAGCAATTAATTGAACAAATTCCACAAAGTTTCTATTGGATTTGACAATAAGTTTTTCAATCTCTTCTTTAGATCTATTCAAACTGGCAAAGACCATTGAATACTGAGAAAGAAATGACCAGAAAAAGGTTAACATTATGATAAAGATACCAAAGATAAAGGGATCTCTTATATGTAATATCAGTGTGCGATTTAAATATGTTCCTGTAATATCAATCAATCCAAATAATACCGCAAAAATAATACCTACAATCATTGGTCTAATATCAATCAATTTAGGTTTGTTCTTTCTATAATAAAATATTGTATCGACAAATATATAAGTTGCCCAGATGGTGAGGATAAAGATCAGAAGATATGTAATATTTGATTTCACCGGTCGGTTAATACCAGCAAAACTTATGAGTTCATTTTTTATAAATAAATCAGTAGAAAGTGTTATTATGATTAGTACGGTTGAAAAGACCCCGGTTGCCCAGCAAAAAATCTTTGTATAAACTTTTCCAATTGTATTATAAACAAACTGGGGGAAAGCAAAAAAATATGCAAAGATACAGGCAAACATAAATTTGTTCCAGAAGACCATTTGATTATCTGATAATCCAATACCCATATTATAACTCGCAAGCAGAAAACCCGTACCAAAAAGGAAAAATAAGCCTGCATAAAGAAACTTTCTATCAAATTGATTCTTGAAATAGAGATAAAAAAGACCCAACGATAATAGAAGTACTGTCCAGAAGAAACCGAAGGTCAACTGGGTTATAAACATATAATAAATTACAAAAATTTTGACATTTGTCAATAGGGTAAATAGTTCAACAGGCTTAACAAATTGGTCTTGACTTGAGCCTTTTTTTGATTAGATTCATATATGTTTTTGCTGTTCTTTATTATTACAGGCAATGATTTCCGTGGTGTCTGGATACCGAGATGGTCAATCCGGGATAATCAGAAAATTTTCAATGTTATTGATAATAGCTTCAATCACATATTTTTGCAGATATTTGGTAACGGCGAGGCATATTATCCATCAAAAATTGCCCCTTCAAGATACAATGATGACCACTGGTTAAGGGAATTCTTAAAAATAGCCCACTCAAAGGGAATAAAGGTGTCTGCCTGGATAAATGTTTTTTACTCCTGGGGCTATGGTCCGAGAATAACGAATAGCCGACATCCGATAAATTTTGCCCTTGATTGGTATGTATTTGATAGAAATCAGAAATGTATCAATCAATATGATACTGAAGAATTGAAATCATTGAATATTGAAGGTTATTATCTTGCGCCAGCCAACCCAAGTGTCCGGCTCTATATCTGGAAAGTCATTGAAGAAATTGTCACGAATTATGATTTTGACGGTGTGCATCTTGATTATATTCGGTATCCAAATGGTGATTTTGTCTATGATATCTATCTCCGCACCCGATTTCAGAGAAACCATTTTTACGATCCAATGGTATTTGGTAGCGACTCACTGCGAATGAGATTGGGGATAAAAGGCGTTGACGATTTGAACCTGAAATGGGTAAAGTTCGTCAGTGCTGATCTCAGTGAGTTTATTGTTCAATTAAGGAACAGAACAAAATCTCTGAAACCCGAATGTCTGATTTCAGCAGCAGTAAAACCTGACTATACAATTGCCCAGTATGACTTTTATCAGGACTGGTTGACCTGGGTTAATAATGGCTATGTGGACTTTGTCTGCCTAATGGCATATTCCAACAATATCTCAAAGATCATTAGCAAAACTTTAACAGCAGTCAATGACCCCTCAAAGATTGTGGTTGGACTTGGTCTGTACAATCTCAGTCCAGAAACAATAAAGAAACAACTTGAGGAAATAAAAAAGACACCATTTGCGGGTTTTGTGTATTTTTCATATCCTCAGATAAAGAATAATAGAACATACCTTGAATTGATAAATAACTAAACAATAAGTTTGCGCCGGGTCTTCTTATTGATACCATATTTTTTCATTTTCCGGAACAGCGTGGAACGGTCAATTCCCATTATCCTTGCCGCCTCAGAAATATGCCAGTTGACCGTATTCAATATGGTCACGATATATTTCTGTTCAGCCATTGTTTTGACTTCCTTGATATCAGGTATATTAGAGGCAATTTCCTTTAATAATTCATTTCTTGTCATTAGCACTCCTTCTAATATTGAAGTAGGGCGGAAGTGTCTTTATTTTCTCTACCAGATCCCTCTTCACTTTCCGCCCATTTACTCTACCCGAACATATATATGCAAATTTCGTGCCAGTCCAGAATTCGGTTTTGGGTAAAAAAAGTGCTGATATTTCAGAGGTTTTCATAAAGACACTCTGTATAATTAGTAAGTATTGTTGCAACTTTGCAACACAGAATTGTCTGCACCCAATTTGTCCTGATAATACCCACAAAAGAGTCTGAAAAATTCAGCATTTACAGGGTTTTTCCGAAAAAAGATAAATTGTTGCAGAGTTGCAACATATATATTGCAACTTTGCAACACAAGTATTTTTTAATGGCACAGACTGAGGTGGTGATGAGCATTTTGAGAACAGTTAGGATGCAACCAAGAAAAAAATCGCTTAGGAAACAAGGAGACAGGGTATTAAGTTTTTGGAATAATGATGTATTAAAGAATAAGGATGGTGATATATCTTGACTTTCCTCCTTTTCAGAATATAATTATATCAGTTATGGAGGTTTCTAATGCATAAACTTTTCACCCTGCTCCTATTGGTCGTTTCATTCACAGGAGCAGCACAAAGACCAGGTGCGGTCTTTTTGTTGATATGGCCTGGTGCCAGGGCGACTGCAATGGCAGGCGCTTTTTCAGCAATTGCTGATGATGCTACTGCCTGCTATTATAATCAAGCCGGTCTTGCATTTATGGACAAACAGAATATTGCACTTCAACATGCGCCCTGGTTATCCGGTTTACATGCGGGAATGTATTATGAATATGCCGGATTTATTAAGCCTGTAAAAAACGGTGCGCTCGGTCTTGACATTATCTACCTGACTACTGGTGAGACCGATGTTATTGATCCTGATGGCAACTACATTGGAAAATACACCACCTTTGATATTGCGGCAGGTCTAAACTATGGATTCAAAATTGGCCCGTCGCTTGGTGTGGGTGCGGGCTGGAAATTCATTTATTCCTATCTTGTAGCACCCTGGGTATTTGGCAGATTACCTTATCTGGGTATAAAGAGTGGTGGCATTGGCGTCACTTATGCCTTTGATGCGGGGCTACTCTATAAACCTTTCACATTCGGTTCACTGGCAGTTGTACTGCATAATATTGGACCGAATATCGGGTATACAGAGAGTAGTGCCTCAGATCCACTTCCTTATACACTCAGACTTGGTCTGAAGATTCAACCCGTTAACTCCCGAGTGATAAAGATCGCCCTTACCGGTGAAATTACCAAAGTTCTGGTTGGAATGTTCGCCAACGCAAATAATACCTTCTCTGAGAACCTGAAATATGAAATGCAGGAGGCATGGAAGGGAACAGGACTTGAAATCAATTACTTTGATTTTGTCCAGTTAAGAGGCGGTTATTTTTACGACTATGAAGGGAAACGGATAGGTTTCACTTTTGGTGGTGGCATAAAAGCCGGTGGATTCTCGTTGGATGTTGGTGTTGATGAGGCAATGTACGATTTCAAGACTACAAACCGCAAATTTTCTCTCAGTTATCAATTCTAATCGGAAAAGTTTCTTTGATTGAAGAATATGGTTCTTCTTACCGGTGCCACCGGTTTTGTAGGCAAAAACTTTGTTCTTGAATATGTAAAAGAAGCACCGATAAGAATTCTGGTTCGGCCAACATCGGATATAAGTTTATTCAAGAATAATCCTGCCATTGATATTACCTATGGTCATCTGACGGACCACAGGTATCTTGATAAGGCGCTTGATGGTATTGATCTGGTCATCCATTGTGCATCCTTAACAAACGGGCGCAAGTTCTATGAATTCTATTGTAGCAATACATTGAGTACAATGTATCTTGTCCAGGCAATGAAAAGGAAAAAAATAGACAAACTCCTGTTTATCAGTTCTCAATCAGCATGTGGTCCGGGAAAATCTGGAATAATCACAAATAAATCTGAAACCTCCTGCCCAGTCTCATTTTATGGTATATCAAAAAAGATGGCTGAAGATGTTGTGATAGGATCTGGACTACAATACATCATTCTCAGACCCAGCGCAGTCTATGGACCATACGATACAGAAATACTGAAATACCTAAGATTACTGAAAAATGGCATCTATCCGACTATTGGCAAAGCTGATAAGTATACAAGTTTCATCTATGTAAAAGATTTCGTGAGCCTGTTGAAACTGATTGTTTACCGATCATATTTTGATAAAAAAATCTATTTTGTTAGCGATGGAATTTGTTATCAACATGATAAAGTCGTTGATGAAATATGTCGGATACTCAAAAAACCATCCTGCATTAAACTGGAAATACCATTATCATTAGCCTATTTGTTTGGTCTACTCAATGATCTGTTTCTTTCAAAGAAAATGCGTCTAATTGGATTTGATAAGATTCGCGATATGTCAAAGAGTTTCTGGGTGTGTGAAAATACACGCATAATGAATGAATTGGAATGGAAACCCGCATACGACTTCAAAAAGGGGATGGAAGAAACAATCAAATGGTACCGGGAAAATGGATACCTTAACTCTTGACCGCAATCATTTTTTTGCTATAATAATTCTGGATCGGTATTATGAATAAAGATAATTCATCGCTGAGTAATATCCACTGGTATGCGGTCTATACCAGATGCCATCACGAAAGGGCAACGAACAAAATAATAAAAGAACTCGGCATCAATACATTTCTACCTGAGATTGTCGTGCCAAGTAAAAGGCGAGACCGAAAAATTCTGATTAAGAGACCTTTGTTTCCCAACTATCTTTTTGTTCAGTTAGACAGAAATAAAGAAAACTGGCTCAAGGTCTACCGAACTTATGGCGTGGTAAAAATTTGCGGAAATGGACGACCAACTCCAATACCCGATGAAGACATAAATTCAATAAAAATCTTTGTCCAGAGCGAACGTAACATTTATCCTCTACCCTTCCTCGTGGTTGGTTCCAAGGTTAGAGTAGTTTCAGGACCACTTGCTGGTGCAATTGGCATACTCACCAAAGAAAATCATAAAAAGCGAAAACTTGTCGTTTCTATTGAACTAATGGGACAGTCAGTTGCAGTTACGCTTGGCGATGATGAAGTCAGGCCTTATTGAAGACCTTGTGAAATTAATGGTATCTTTTGATCCCGATCCTTTCGTAGACTTCATCCATCGTTTTTCTGGCGATCTCCTTTGCTCGCTTATACCCGTCCTGTAAAATACTGAAGACATAATCCGGTCTGTCTCTCAATTTCTTTTGTTTTTCCTGAATTGGCTCAAGTTTTTCAAACAAATTTTCCAGAAGAATTTTCTTACAATCAAGACAGCCAATTCCAGCCTTGCGGCATTCCTGAGCACAGTAATCAATGTCTTTTTGTGAGGAAAATGCCCGGTGTATAGTGTAAATATTACAGACCTCTGGGTTACCCGGGTCGGATCGTCTTTTCCGATTGGTATCAGTTACTGCAGTACTCAATTTATTCCAGATTGTTTCTCTGTCTTCATCAAGGTAGATACAATTATCAAGGGATTTACTCATCTTGTTTACACCGTCCAGACCGAGAATCTTGCTCACCTTACCTAAATATTCTTTTGGTTCAGGAAATGTTTCGCCGAAATAAGTGTTGAACCGACGCACAATCTCTCGTGTTAATTCCAGGTGTGGAATCTGGTCTTCACCAACGGGTACAACCACTGATTTATAAAGAATAATATCTGCCGCCATTAATACCGGATAATCGAGCAAACCCATATTGACATAATCCGGATTCTGCTCACGCTTTTCCTTGAATGTTGGCACCCTGGTAAGCCAGGAAATAGGAGTTATTGTGTTGAGTATCCAGGCGAGTTCAGTATGTTCAAAGACCGTGGACTGCAACATAAGGATACTTTTTTCTGGATCTATGCCAGCCGCAATGTAATCAACTGCACAATTGAAAATCCTCTGTTCCATTTCTGAGGGTTGGAAAGGAACTGTTATCGCATGATAATCAACAATGCCATAAACACACTCGTATTCATCCTGAAGCGCAATCATATTACGCATTGCACCAACATAATTACCAATATGGAGTCTGCCCGAAGGCTGAATGCCGCTAAAAACATTTCCTCTGTTCATACTCTTATAATATCTAAAAATGATTTTGTGTCAACAATATCTTCGGCAGAAAATTGGATTGACAGCCAGATTTTTTTGATTAATATTTCTAATGTTTGTACTCCTCCTACTCCTTGCCCTTGCACCCTGTCTCTTCCTTTTGTGGTATTTTGTACACCGGGACCGATATGAACCCGAACCAAAGAAATATATCATAAAGATATTTTTACTTGGTGCTTTGATGGTCATACCGGGATTTCTAATTGAATACCTTCTTGCACCAGTATTTGCAAGTCCGTTTGAAATTATCAATGCCTTTATGCTCTCCTTTATCCTTATTGCACCGGTTGAGGAACTACTTAAATTCTTTGTGGTAAAAAAATGGATCTACAATCAAATTGAATTTGATGAGATAATGGATGGAATTGTCTACTGCGTTGCCTCATCATTGGGTTTTGCTACAGTAGAAAATATATTTTATGTATTCAAATATGGTCTGGGTACAGGCATTTTAAGGGCATTTCTCTCCGTACCTGGTCATGCCTTTTTCGGTGCGTTAATGGGTTATTATTTGGGACAGGCAAAATTCAATAAAGTCACTGAAAAAAAATTTATATTCCTTGGGGTATTATTTGCTATTCTGGTTCATGGCTTATATGATTTTCTATTATTTACAAAAACGATCCTCGCGGTTTTTGTAATCCTGCTGATATTGTTGCTTGGATTTCTGACCAGGGGTAATTTGAAAAAGGCGGAAATGCAAAGTAAGATGAAGGCAGAGCAGGAAAATCAACTGTGTTCTGAAGAATCAAAGAAGGATTGATTGTCTATGTGTTTGTTATTGACTTTGGCTTTTGGCAGGGTATAATATTCCACATCTGAAAGAAATAATGATTAGGTTGCAGAATTAGTAATAGATAAGCCATCAGAAAATTCCTACGCCCTTGAGGGGAGGAAAGAGGTGGGAGTTAATGGGAATGAAAAGGACCTCAGTGTATTAGAAGAACAGGATATCAGGAAGTTGACATCTGATATTCTGATAATCTCTAATATCACCCTCCCTTTTATTCCCTCCCATCAAGGGAGGGAAATATGCAGTGCTTTTTATGATGGCTAAAATGTTACAGGAATTAAAACAGAGGAGCAGAAATGACAAAAATTTTGAGTGGTACAGAACTGGCAGAAAAAATGCGCCAGGAGATGAAAGATGAAATTAATATGCTCAAAGAAAAGCATAAACTTATACCTGGGCTGGCAGTGGTTCTTGTCGGCGATAATCCCGCATCAATCTCATATGTAAAGGGAAAAGAAAAGGCATGCGCTGAAGTAGGAATTATGTCCCGAGAGTATAAATTTGATGCGGATTACAAAGAAATTGATTTATTGAAATTGATTGACGAATTAAATCGGGATCCAGCAATACATGGCATCCTTGTTCAATTGCCATTGCCCGATCATATAAACGAAGAAAAAATACTTTATGCAATCAATCCAGAGAAAGATGTTGATGGATTTCATCCGGTAAATGTGGGAAAATTGATGATCGGCGCAGATTGTTTTCTTCCCTGTACACCCCACGGAATCCAGCAGTTGTTGTTACGTAATGGTATTGAGATTTCGGGGAAACATGTTGTAATCGTGGGCAGAAGCAATATTGTAGGCAAACCCCTATCAATGATTCTTGTCCAGAAAAAACCCGGAGCAAATGCAACCGTAACAATGTGTCACACCGGCACAAAGAATATGGAATATTATACAAAACAAGCGGATATTCTTGTGGTCGCAGCGGGTCGTCCCCATACAGTAAATGGTGATATGGTTAAGGAAGGTGCTGTTGTAGTTGATGTAGGGGTAAACAGAATAGACGACCCAACGAAAAAGAGTGGATTCAGACTGATCGGTGATGTTGAATTTGATGAAGTAAGTAAGAAGGCAAGTGCAATTTCACCGGTCCCCGGCGGTGTTGGACCGATGACCATAACAATGCTTTTGTTTAATACAATCCTTTCAGCCAGGAGACACGCTGGTGTTAGATAATGAATAATAGCATATTATGACGATAAACTTCAAAACAATAGAATACGACAAACAAAAGAACGAAATAATAATACTTGATCAGACAAAATTACCGGCAAAAGAAGTCTATTGTAGATTGAAAAACATTAATGATGTATATCGGGCAATAAAGACACTTCAGGTAAGGGGTGCCCCCCTGATTGGAGTTGTATCTGCCTATGGTGTGGTCTTGTCTGCCTGCAGGAATTCTTTAAAAAAAATAATAAAAGATGCCGAATATCTGAAATCAGCCAGACCAACTGCAGTAAACCTTGCCTGGGCAATTGAACGGATGAAGGGGAAGGTCAGAAAAGTAAAGAACAGGGAGATAATCTACGAAACACTGTTAGCAGAAGCAAAACTGATTGAGAAAGAAGATAAGGAATCCTGCAAAAAGATTGGTCAGTTTGGTGCCCAACTTATAAAAAATAATTCAAAGATAATGGTCCACTGCAATGCTGGTGCCCTGGCAACGAGTGGTATTGGTACGGCATTGGGTGTATTATATACAGCAAAACAAATCGGCAAGAAATTCTCAGTTTATTCCTGTGAGACGCGACCACTCTTGCAGGGCGCGCGACTTACGAGTTGGGAACTGACAAAAAATGGCGTTGAAACCTATACGATCTGTGACAATATGGCTGCCTCTTATATGCCTCAAATGGATCTTGTCCTGGTTGGTGCAGACCGGATTGCCTTAAATGGTGACACTGCCAACAAAATAGGAACCAGGGGCCTCGCAATCATTGCCCATTTCTATGGAATTCCCTTTTATGTTGCTGCACCAATATCTACATTTGATTTTGATATTAAATCAGGAGTTGAAATCCCAATAGAATGTCGGAGAACAGATGAGATTGCCTATTTTAATAGACAGTGCATTGTAGCAAAAAAGGCAAAGATCTGTAATCCCGCATTTGATGTAACACCGGCAAAATTGATTACTGGAATTATAACTGAAAAGGGTGTCATAAAAGAACCATTTAGGAAACATATTGCCAAAATCAGGCAATCATAGGCAAAATATCTTCGGACAAAATCACACTAAATCTTGCCTCACAAATCAGTCTTCGCCACCTGCGGGTCGTCGCTGTAATATGGCGAAATTGATTTTTCTTCAATTTCTGTGTATAAACAATCGTAAACGAGGCAATTTTTTTGGACCAATTGCCATTGCAAAGTGTATCCCGCTTGAATCCTTTTCATAAGGTTGACCAAGTGAGATTTTATCAGGATAAGAGTGTACTGAATCGACTGGAAATGGATAATAAAACCTTACTCGTTTACGGTAGTTCGTCAGATTCTTAAAAAAAATATGTGCCAGTGACCTTTGTCTCTATGTCCTCAATCTCAATTCTTATATCTTCTTTGAAGAAATCAATAGATGTCCTGGGTACAAACGAAATAGACCCCGGCTGGGATTATATGACCAGAATTATCAGTGCCATCCAGGAGAATCGTTGAGCGTTCACCGTTTACCGTTAACCGAGAAAAATCACGCACCATTCTGCAACAGAACCTAAGATACTACACCCCTGGATAGTCATCATTATCAAAACCAAATGTTGGTGGATAATCAATATACCAGTCCGTAATTGCAAAATAGCCTTCCCGGCTATCATATTCCCAGTAATGGTACTTGGTTGCAGATGCATCCGCAGGCGGTGGGGGAATTACAAGGTGCTTCAACGAAAATGATGAACAGGGGTAACAAATACTATCAAAAGACAAAGGAAGATAAGTATTGATAAATCCGGTGTCTCCTGGCAGACCAAAAGGTCCGGTCAATACTGATGTATCAATCACCGCATAACCGCAACCCGGCAGAGTAATTGCCGTGTCAATGATGGAGGTTCCAGCTGGTGTAATGACTTTACCATTCAATAACGGCTGGTCATCAAATAGTGTATCAGAAGCAGGAATTTGAAGGTAACGGAATTCAATCCTCTGTGAATCTGAAGTTGCATTTTAAAACTCATTTACAACTTCCATCGCGAAAGGATTGGACAGACCTATCAAAGGTACAAACACCATTACAATGATCATTTGAGGTCTCATATATCCTGCTATCTGTATATATTATAGCCGAATCGCGCATTCGGCCAGGACCCTGAGAGTGCTTGATTTCATCTCCCCCCGGATACTCCTCAGTTCAGAACTTTATTATGGTATCGAATTTCGAGGGACTATGTTATTTGGTCTAATGATTATGCCTGTTCACAGCAAGACTTTCATCATCTGATTATGTATCAATCCATTTGTTCCCAGGACTTCCTGACCATAAATATCAAATGGACGCCCCTTAAAATCAGTAATCTTACCTTCTGCTTCTTTGAGAATCAACGAACCTGCAGCCTGGTCCCAGGGTGAGAGTTTAATCTCCCAGTATCCGTCAAATCGTCCACAGGCAGTATAACACAAATCCAGAGCCGCTGAGCCCAACCTTCTGACAGCCTGGGCGCGCACGCAAAAACGAGCAAAATAATTGAGATTATTGTTTTTGCTTTCTCTTATATCATACGGAAAACCTGTTACCAGAAGACTCTGGTTAAGCAGTTTTGTCTTTGAAACATGAATTCTCTTGCTATTTAAAAAGGCACCCCTGCCTCGTATGGCAGAGAACAATTCCTTTCTTGTTGGATCATAGACAATACCCAGAATAATCTTGCCTTCAACTTCAAGGGCAAGCGATATTGCCCAGATTGGTAGATTGTGGGCAAAATTTGTTGTACCATCCAGTGGATCAAGTAACCATTTTATTGGTTTATTTATATCATACCTGACATTTTCTTCACTCAAAATTCCATATTCGGGAAAATTCTTTAACAGATAATTGACAATCAACCTCTGCGCTTTATGATCAAATTGTGTAACAAGATTTACTACACCCTTATAAGTGACATATTTCTTTCTGCTGGATAATCGCCAAACATAATCGCCGGTGCGAACAACAATCTGAATTGCCCTGTTAGATATTTTACCTAAGTCCATCAAGATTGGTTATTCTTACGATTCTTCAATATCTTGCTGGGTTCAAGAATAGGTTTTATTTTTTCTACCTCTTCCAGTGCCATCTTTCCATACTTAGATTCTCGATCAATGCTTATGCATTTTTCAAAGTACTCAACTGCCCGGTGAAATTCATATCTCTTGAGTTCAGCAAGACCAAGATAATAATGTGCCTCTTGTAGATTCGGACCAAGTTTTAGTGCCTCAGAAAAGAATCTTACTGCATCTTCAATCATTCCCCTTTCATAATAGACAAGACCAAGATAGTAATTGGCGTAGAGTTTTGCCATCTTATCTTTTGTTTGCTTAGCCACCTTACTCAAATGCTCAATTGCCTCTCCCCATATCCCCTTTTTGTAGCAAATAAAACCCAAATTGTTAAGGGCAAAAGGATTGCTGGGTTCAATCAGCAAGACCTTTTGAAAATAGAGCATTGCCTCATCATACATTTCTTTATTCATCAGTGCCAGACCAATCAACCCCAGACCTCGTAAATTTTTGGGATCAATATCAAGGACTTTTTTCAGAATACTGGTTGCCTCATCATATTCTTCCATAACAATCAAATTCCAGGCACGATCAAGAAGTGTGGCAATATCAAGCTCCGGCGAAGTACGTGCCTTGATAAATGAATAAAAACGGTCCATGTCCACCTGGCTGGTCTTTCTATTGCGAAATTCCTGGGCAATCCGGTGTAGTTCTTCCTGAGCGTAATTAAGATATTTCATTTCATTTACAATGTCAATGTATAAATTTCTTATCAATTCCTTGATCAGTTTTTCATTCTCCGGGCTATATGTCTTTACCAATTTCGCAAGCTCAACTATCTTCTCTCTTATATCTTTAATCATAGTTATAAAATTTCAGTCAATTTGCGAACGATCAAATGCAAAGGCAATACATAGTCAATGATTCCTGCATCTATTGCCGACTGGGGCATACTGGCGATCGTCGCTTCAGATGGATCCTGGGCAATTGTTATACCATCATACGCCTTGATCTTCTTCAAACCAGCAGTACCGTCATGTCCCATTCCCGAAAGTACAATACCCAGGGCTTTATCTCTGAAAATTTCAGCCATTGATTCAAACAATGTATCACCGCAGGGTTTTAAACCGTATCTTGGCGGATCATCGGTTAGAACAATCATCTTTCCAGAATGATGAACTTTGATATGATTTCCACCCGGTGCAATAAGAACAGTTTCAGGTAGTATGGGTTCACCATTGGTTGCTTCTTTTACTGATAAACTTGACCTTTCATCAAGGTGCATTGCCAGACTTGCAGTAAAGAATTTCGGCATATGCTGGACGACAATAATCCTGTACCCGGGCTCCTTGCCCAATGCAGATATCAAAAAATTTAATGCTTTAACACCACCTGTGGATGAGGCAATTCCAATGACATAATCACATTTTTTTATTACCGGTTTAATCGTGGGGGATGTAGGTATCGGTTTCAGATTTGCCCTAACAACTGCTCGCAATTTTGAAACCAGTTCTTCTCTGAAATCATAGAGGTCAAGGGATATAGGACCAGAAGGCTTTGGGAAAAAATCAACTGCGCCTAACTGAAGTGATCTCACAGTAATCTCTGCACCCTGTCTGGTATGTGCAGACAACATCAAAACCGGTGTGGGATTCGTAGTCATAATCCTCTCGAGAAAAACCAACCCATTCTCACCTGGTAGTTCAAAATCAAGGGTTATAACATCAGGTTTTGATTTACTAAATTTTGACCATGCCTCATTTACATCCCGGGCATAACCACATACTTCAAATTCACCTGAAGATTGAATAATATCTCCAACCACTCTTTGCATTAAAACAGAATCTTCCACAATTAAAACCCTTTTCTTCATTTAGATAACCTTATCTCCGTGGCGATAAGATTTGATCAGGACCTCACCCGTGCTGAGGTTAAATAACACAGTCCTGCCCCAGTTACCATATACATCTTCAGCCTTCAAAGATATTCCTGACTTCTTCAGTTGCTCTTTGGTCTCAATGACATTCCTCTGACCGATAGATGTTTGTAATAATTCGCCGAACATTGTGGAACCACCTGCGATCTTTGCAGTTATCTGGTTTTTATCAATACCCCGTGCCTCAAACTGCTTTATCATCTCTTCAATCGCCCCTCTGGGATGTTTGAAACTACCATCAGCACCATGCGGTAGAAGAATATGTGCAAGCCCACCGGTCTTTGTCTTTGCATCATAAAAAATTAATACTACACAGGAACCGACGCCGTAGGCAGAAAGGATAACATCGCCCTGGACAATCTTTATTTCACCAATTCCTACTTTTTGCTCAACCATCATTTTTTTCCTAAAAAATCCTGATTCATATCAGTTTCCGATTTTTTGATACACCCGTTCTGAACGATTAACAATTTCAAATACCTTTGCTTCAGGAATTCCAAGGAGCAGTTCCACTTTGCCAATAACAAGATAACCACCTGGTTTGAGTGTGTCATAGAATCTGCGCACGAGGGTTGATTGTGCACTACGATCCATATAGATCAAAACATTACGGCACATAATCAAATCGCATAAACCATAGGGAAAATGGTCAAAAAGATCAAGATGGACAAATTTAATAAAAGATTTCAAACTCTCCCCTATCTGGTAACCATCTTTATGTTTCACAAAGTATTTATCAATATAAGATTGGGGTGTGTATTGAAAAACTACTGTTGGATAAATACCCGCTCTTGCCTTTTCCAACGCATGGTCATCTATATCAGTTGCATAAATAATAACTTTTTTTGAAAGCCCTGATTCAGTGGCAATTATTGCCAGTGAATAAGGTTCTTCGCCCTGGGCACAGCCTGCACTCCATATTACGACTTGATCATTTTTTTCAAACCGTGGCATAATATCACTTTTTAGATAATCAAATGTTTCTGAATTTCTGAAGAAGTACGATAACTTTATGGTGAGGGTATCAAGTAATTTTGTAAACTCCTGAGGATTGTTGGTAAGATAATCGTAGTACCGCGCAAAATCGTCTATGCCAAGGGCGCGCATACGAACCCGGATACGTCGGGTCAAAGGTCTCTCTTTGTAACTTCCGCATTTGAATCCAGTCTTCTCTTCTATGAGTTTTATCAAACTTTGAAAACTATATTCCACGAGATTTCTTCAGCAGTTCAATATTCTGAGATATTAGTTCCTGGTCGGGGCTCAAATTCCTTGCCTTTTCCCAAAAATTTAATGCTCCATCTGCGTCTCCCATACGCATTAGAATATTTCCTAATTTGAATAGTATCTCCCAGTCTTTATTTTCATCGGGAATTTTTTCATACAGTTCCTTTGCTGCACCCAGGATTTGTGATTCATAATAGAAGTCTGCGAGATTACGGCATATATAATAATTTTGAGGTTCATCATTGACTGCCTGACGATATGATCGCTCAGCTTCTTCAGGTAGATCAAGTGCTTCATAAACAACTGCCAGATTGTTCTTGAAGAGTGCAATACGTGGAAATTTATCGATACATTCTTTCAGAAATGCCATTGCCTTCTCCATATCACTTGATTTAATATAGATCAAAGATAGATAAATGTACGGAGTTATATATTCGGGTTTTTGTTCAATAATTTTTCTGAATATGACTTCTGCATTCTCCAGTTCGCCTTTGTTGAACAGAACAATGCCCAGATTGCAATTTATCTTTGGGCTATCCGGTGATAATTCTCTGGCTTGATTCAAATTACCCAGGGCTTCATCATAAAACTTTAGATTATTGTAAACATATGCAAGGTTGTTCAAAATTGATGGATTTTTTTCCAGACCTGCGGCCTTGAACAAAAATTCCCTTGCCTTTTCAATATTGCCTTTCTTTATCTCAATAAGTCCACAATACATAAGTGCCTCGGCATTATCCGGGACAATCTCTAAGATTTTTCTGAATTCTCTTTCTGCCTCATCAAACATACCGGTCTTAAAAAAGGCAAACCCAAGATTCTTGTATTCGGTTATGTCACCGACAGTCTTCCTTCCCAATTCGGTCCTTTCTGGTTTTTCCACAATACCAGCAGAAATCAAGCCATATATGGTGCGACAGGTTTCGAAGAAATCGAATTCTGAGAGTTTGAGGATATCATCAATTGTGCGATTTCCGTCAATGAGTGTCAGAATCTTTTCTTCTTCATTTGTCAACGGAACACCAGTATGATCCTTTTTTATTGCCAGGACAGTCTCAAAAGGAGGTAATCGCTTTTCAATTTTTCGCCACTCATCAATGTGCCGCGCACCCTCAAGAAGTAATTCCTGCGGTGATAATTGCACAAGAAATTCCTCGCTACCCGGTAGTAGATCCGCTTCAAAATTGAAATAACCTGTTTCCCAGGTGAGCATTGTAAATATTGTTTCGGCAATCTGGTTCGCAAGTTCGCTCTCCAGGACTTTCTTGGTGATATTACCTCTTTCCACCAGTACTTCACCTAACCGCTTATTAGTTTTCCGCTGTTCTTCAAGTCCTGATTTCAGGGTAGATTCGTCAATTATCTTTTTGCGAAGCAGGATATCACCCAGTCGATCTTTGCGATTTAGAAGCGTAGCATAAATAATCTTCCCATCCTTAATAAAAATGTTTCCAAAATTCTTGCCATCGGTTACAGAAAGACACCCGGACCTCAAAGAATAGCTCAAAAGTTGAATGACATCAGGCAGAGTTGCTTCGGTCAATGAACCTTTTATCGCCATTTATTCTTTCCTTTTTTGCGCTTCATAGTCTTCTTCCAGCAATTCATCCATAATTTGCTGGACAATCAACCGCTGCTCTTTTAATTTTTTCACTGGTGCTTCGGCTGGGACCACTGGTTCTGCGGTTATAGGTTGTTCGCTTATTGTGACCATTTCCACCTGTTGAGGTTCGGATATCGGCATCTCTATCTGTTCAACCACAGGTTGGGCAGACTCTTCACCAGGTAAGCCCAGATTAACCACCTCAGGTACCTGTGCAGCTTCCGGCACAACAACTGGTGTTCTCAATCTGCTGACAAAATCATCAATTTCATTGAAATTATTGAACTGGGGAATTCCTTTACTTAAAGTCTCTTCCAATTCGGATGGTGTCAATTTTGAACTGAGTATGATCTTTGTCATTTCCTGATCTGGTTCTGCCAGAGTTGCTTCAACGCCAAATTCAAAGATCAGTCTTTCGTTTTCAGTCAAATTAACATCCGCACTGAAGGGCTCAGAAAATATGAAGACGGCCTTTTCATTCTTGATAAAATTAAGGATTTTATCTATATAATCATTGCGTAAATGTTCTTCCTTTTGAAAAATCTTATGAAAATTATCAATCAAAAGCACGCTCTTCTCATCTATATTCCAATCTGCTCCTTTCAGATCCTCACCAAAGTCACACATCAATGGGTAATAGCCCCTTGCCCTCAAATCATCCGATATTGCCTGACACAGAAAAGTCTTACCGGTTCCAGTATTTCCCATAATAACATACGGATTGAATTTCTTACCCAGATTTGGCAATATTGTCTTCTCGTATAACTCAAGAACCGTTCTATTACACTCGCTTTTGATATAGTTTTCAAAGGGTCTTCTTTCTTTGACTCTGCCTTTTTCTCTGATATCATAAAGCAGTCTTTCAATCTCATCTATTTTATCAGGTGAAAAGAGCATAGTTTCTATCTTCATTGCTGACTCAGGGTCTTTTGATACATCCAGCGCCCCAAATTCCTTTTGCAGTTCAATCAGTTTTTCAACCTTTTTAATAAATGTGTTGTAGGCAGTAGCAAGAACCTCAATATCACTATCAAGCAGGGGTTTTAATTCGCTTGTATCAAACCCTTTCATCTCCCATATATAAATCTTTTCTTTATATTCACTGAGCGGATCCTTTTTTTCAGAGATTTCAGAGAGTACTGCATCCGCACTCTTTTTCAATTCCTCAACAAGTGAAGCCACAGGACTATAAATTCCGCGGGGATAAAATTCTTTCAAGATCAAACGGACTGAATTTAGATCAAAGGTAATGTTTCCTAAGGAGGCATAGGCAACAAGTCTGTTGAGCATACCATCAACCATCCGGAAGGAGCCCGCAGAAAGTTGGGTTAATTCAAGAGCAATATCATCAGGGATAATAATTCCTCTTTCTTCAGACTTCTTTTTTATGAAGTCAACAAGCGCCATCTCCCTTGGCACCTGGAGGTCACAGACCAATCCACCTTCAAGCCGGGAGATAAGTTTGGCACTCATATTCTTCAATTCACGAGGTGGGGCACTGCCGCTGAAACATAGCTGTTTATTCTTGCTGATTAGTACATCCACCATCGCAAGCATCTGGTCTTGAAATTTTTCATTTATTCTATTGATATCGTCAACAAAAATCGCCTGGTCAAATTGATTTGTATTCTGTAGATAATCTTCAAATTCCCTGGGTGTAAAAAATAGCGCCTGCTCTTTTTTGGACAACTCACCATACAATGCCCAGAGAAAATAGGTTTTACCATAACTGCCTGTTGCATATACATAAAGGGGATTAAAAATCTCACCCGGGAATTGAATAATCTTCCGCCCGGCCATAACGGCAACTCTGTTGCCTTCATATACATAGAAATTTTCAAAATCTACTGTCTTCCTTATCATATCGTCCTCAATATATCCCTTACACCTTTTGAAAATTCCTCAGATGCTACTTTTACCACACCTGGAATTGTCCGTTCGTCAAAGAGCGATACCAGAAGATAGCTTCCATCCAGTGATACATAGTACACACTCGCCTTCTTACCTTCCTGTAGTAATTCAGAAAAATTCTTCTCACCAACAATCCGTGCCAGTTCCATCGTGGAATTGAAAATATTACAGGTAAGTGCTGCAATTGTAAAAACATCAAAAGAACGGGTAAAACCTCTCTGAACCAGAAGATGCCCGGCACTGGTAATCAACATTGACCACACAACATTTGTCTGAGAAAAAAACTCACTGAGCAGTCTCTCCAGTCGTTCAATCTCTGCGCTCGTCAGACTAATTGTTGCAGACTGTTCCTTCATAATAAATTATAACAAAAATTTTCAGCAAAGTCAACAACAAATTTTAGATACTACTTTGTCCTCTTTAGTCTTGCCGCGAAGATCCCATCGGTGTTATAAAAACCCGGCAGTATCTTTAGATATTGATCCGCACTGGGAATAAAATCCCGCGCTGGCTCAACTACGAAATTATCATTATCTTTAAGAAATTTTTCAATAACTTCTTCATTTTCACGCGGTAATATACTGCAGGTGGAATAGACGATTGAACCACCAACCCTCAGAAATCTTGCGGCATTTGATAATAATTTAAACTGCAGATTGGACAGACGTGCAAGCACCTTTTTATTTACCCTTTCTTTAACCTCTGGCCTCTTGGCGATCACACCGGAATTGGTACAGGGCGCATCAACAAGGACTTTATCAAAATCATTCACCAGATAACGCTGACCATCAGCAAGCACATAGTGAATAACTGATAATCCCAGTCTTTCAGCATTTTCTGCAACTAATTTGAGCCGTGCACTGCTTACCTCACAGGCGATAATAACGCCCTGGTCCTTCATTAATTCGGCAATGTAGGTCGTCTTACTGCCCGGTGCAGAACATACATCAACAATGTGTTCGCCTGGTTTTGGGTCTAAGAGACGGCAAATCATACCCTGGGCTTCATCATGGATTGAGATCATCCCTTTTTTCAATAAAGAATTATTAATGAGTGTTCCCAATCGGCTTATCCGACGAAATTCTGTCAGCCAGTTTGCAGGTCTCGGTTCAATACCCATCTCCAGTAATTCCTTTTCAATCGCTTCGGGCTTTGCCTTCAACATATTTATTCTGATATACGGAATTGGACGATTCTTAAAAGATTCAATAATCTTTTCGCCTTCAACCGGATAGGCTTCAATTATCTTGCGCAGGACCCAGACTTGAGGCTCGCGCATAGATTGAACTTTCTTATTCCGGATAACTCCCCTGAGCACTGCATTTATCAAAGATTTTTCCTTGACATTTCTTCCCAAATTTACCGCCTCATTGACCACAGCATAGACCGGAATGCGATCCAAAAACAGATATTGATAGACAGCGATGCGCAAAATGTTTTTCAGTATTGGGTCAGAAGCATTGAAATCGCCAACAAAAGTCTCTCTAATGATGAGGTCAATCTCCTCGCGGTGACGTAGTGTACCAAAGGCAATTTCATTTGCCAGGGCACGGTCATCATCTGACAATTCATCTTTTTCAAAGATCTTACCCAAGGCAACCTTCAGATTGGTACCTTCGTCAACCTCGCAAAGTGCGTTTATAGATGCTTCACGTGCATTCATTTATCGATCCTTTCACCTTCTTTAATACGGAATCCATTTATGAAATCAAGGGCAGTCATTTCCCGACGATTCTCTGGCTTCAAAGTCTTGATAACGATTGAACCATCTCCAGTGCCGACATATAATCTTCTCTTCTCAATATATAAGGCACCGGGCTCAATCTTTTTTTCACCAATTTCTGCTTCAAGGACTATTAACTCATGGTTACGAAAATTTGTTCGTGCACCCGGATTTGGACTCAACGCACGAATCAAATTGTATATTTTTTTACTATTATCCTGCCAGTTAATAAACATCTCCTCTTTTTTGATCTTATGGGCATATGTCATTTCTGAATCATTCTGGGCAATGGGCACATAATCATTGTTCTCAATCATCTGCAAACCCTTAACAATAATTTCAGCCCCCAATAATGCAAGTTTGTTTGATAGAGAACCATAGGTATCTCTTTCATTAATTGCCAGTTCCTTGCGTATAACTATCTTCCCATGGTCAATCTTTTCATCCATAAAGAAAATTGTAATACCCGTAATAGTATCACCAGCCATAATTGCCCTCTGAATGGGTGCGGCACCACGATATTTTGGCAAAAGTGAAGGATGAACATTTATTCCGCCAAGTTTTGGTACCCTGAGCAGTTCACTGCTGAGGATATGGCCATATGCCGAAAGCACAAAGAGATCAGGTTTGAGCGCTGATAAGGTATGGATAAATGCCGGGTCATTTGGATTTTCGGGATCAAATATCTTGATACCCTTACTTGATGCCCATTTTCCGACCTCAGGTAGCTCAACCTTCAATCCCCTGCCTTTTGGCTTGGGTCTTGAAATCACCACTGCGATCAAAGGATAATGTTCAGAAATCTTCTGGACAATTGGTAGTGAAAAATCTGTGGAACCAAAGAATACTATCTTCATTCAGTCTTTAATATATTTGATAGATAATCATTCACTTTTATCTTTTCATCTTCTTTAACATAATCAATAAATAGGATCCCATTTAAATGGTCGTATTCGTGCTGGATTGCTCTTGCAACAAGCCCTTCCGCTTCAATTACAATTCTTTCATTATATAAATCATTATAGTGAAGCACAATGCGTCTGAAACGTGGAATATGAAGAAACAAACCAGGAAAACTTAGGCAACCTTCCTCATCTTCAACCGGCTCTTCTTTTTTGATTATCACAGGGTTGATCACAACAATAGGTTCTGGTTTTTCTTCAAGGGGTTTGAGATTCAAAACAAACAGGTTGTGCAACTTACCAACCTGGTTCGCTGCCAGACCAATACCATCGTTCTCAAACATTGTTCTAACCATTGACTCTGCAAGATCAAAAATTTCCCGCGTAATTCTATCTACAGGTATTGTCTTTTGTCTTAATACCTTTTCAGGATACTTAAATATCGTCATAAAATTTCTTTTATAGAATCCATAATCTACACATCTCTATTCCTCAAAACTATTGCACTATTTATATAGAGCTTTTCTTCAAAGGTTTTCTCAAATATTTTATTTACCTTCCTCCTGTGAACCGATTTTGGATAGAATATGGCTTTTTTCAATATCCACCTTCACACCATCAGCAATTACGAGACTTATGATATTATCTTTGATATTAGCGATTGTTCCATATATACCAGCAGAGGTAATCACCCGATCGCCTTTTTTTAATGAACCAAGCAATTGCTGATGCTGTTTCTGCCTTTTCTGCTGGGGAAGGATGAGCAGAAAATAAAAGATTACAAATATTAAAACTAATGGTAAAAAACTGAAAATTGGATTGCTCTGTCCTTGTCCGGATGTCTGTCCAAAAAGAAATTGCATCATCATACTCCTTTAATGTTCTATTATAACTCAATTTAGACAAAAGTCAATAGAAATATGTTTAGCCTAAAGTTCTCGTCTTCCTTCAAATGCCCTCAAGATTGTGGTTCCATCTGCAAGCCCGAGGTCACTGCCCATCGGCAAACCGCGGGCAATCCTTGTAATCTTTATGTTAAATGGTTTCAATATCTTAGCGATATAAAGGGCGGTCACATCACCTTCGGTAGTTGGATTTGTAGCAATTATTATTTCACTGATATTCTGTCCCTTTATCCTCTGAACCAGACTATCTATGCGCAGATCTTCAGCACCAATATTATCAATCGGTGATATTGCACCGTGCAGAATATGATAGAGTCCCCTGTATTCGCCAATCTTCTCTATGATCATAACATCAGCAGGTTGCTCTACGACACAGATAACCTCATTATTCCGATTTGCAGCAGAACATATCTCACAGGGATCGGTTTCACTAAGGTTATGACAGATTGAGCATTCTTTTAATTCAAGCCTTGCCCTGAGTATAGCATTGGTGAGTTCCTTAACCCTTGATACATCCATTTTTTGTAGATAGAAAGCCAGCCGCTGGGCGGTCTTTCTGCCAATACCAGGAAGCCACTGAAGTTTTTCAATCAAATCATTCAAAAGGAGCATAAGTTATTTTAGCCAGAAATTCCACCGAGTCAATGTATTTATAAAACCTTAACCTTGACAAAATGATAATTTTGACCTATAATCAAACGTGTTTTTGTGGCTATTGATCCTAATCAGCAATGGTACCCAACTGGACTCAACCGCTATTGACACCATTAAAACAGAAAAATATGAAATCCCTCTGATTGTAGATTTTACCCAGACCGGGAGACTTGATAGTGTGTTGAATCAGGAACGGGTCCTTGAACCCATTCTCTTATTTAAAGGTTTTGCGGAATTTGTCAATTTTGCGCCTTACCTAATTAGAGATCGGGGATATGCAATTGATCTGCTCAGCCCATATCCGATCGCAGTTGATTTACATTCACACAGTTTGAAAAATTATTTTCTTGATAATTTCAATTTTGTATCATTACCCGTTAACTTTATGAGACCAGTTGGATTATCCAGGGGCGCTACTGAAAACGGCATCTGTGCACTAAATATAGCAACAAAAATTAATGTTTACAATGAACCCCATTCTTCTCTTTACTTCACTATGTTTGGTGGCAGCAAATATAGTATCGATTTTACTCGAGCAATCACAAATTCCACCGGTTTTTATCTGAATGGATTGTATTCACGCCAATATAAGAATTCAGATAAAGTCTATCTACGGACAAATACCGGCTACGCAAATCTATACTTTAATAAATTTATTCCTTCACGCATTGATTTAATTTTCAGTGAAAACAACTATGATACACTATTCAACATAAGTTTCCATGATATTTCCTTGACAATGGGAAATGAACTGTACAAACTTGCGATTTTCCAGATGACTAATACCACTGAGCAAACAAATCCGATTGATAGTTCTAAGGCAAAGAACGAATGGATAACCTATGGTGCCATTCAGCGGCTGATATTGGAATGGAGAAATTTTGAGAACATCTTTGGTTTAGATATAGCAGAGAACAAATTCCGATATTCATTAGACGGTCCTTTGAGCAAAAAACAACTTGAATTCTATCATAGCGTAAATTTCTACTTCCACAGGTTGATCGCCGGTCTTGGATACCGAATTGATTATGAAACAGACAGACAGGTCTACTTAAATCCTATTACAAGGCTGAAATATGATATCCTGAATGGTCTGAGTATCTTCGGTGAACTCGATTTGTTCCATAGGAGAGCAAATTTTTTAGAGCATTACGGGAATGGACATCAAATTGACAGAATGATCAATCTAATTGGTAATCCTGATATAAAGGATGAAAAATATCTGCACAAGGAAATTGGCATGGAATTTAAGGAGGTCGTATTTAGTTTATATCATTCTGCAATTACCAATCAAATCGTCTATCAACCAGAGAGTAGCAATTCTTTTTCAGTGGTGAACATTGATAACCACACAATCTCTGGTTTTGAAGGATTTTTTGAGGTACCGATCTGGAAAAATCTTTCTCTGGCTGGAGCATTCAATTACCTCTCAAAACCAGAGATTCCTGAAACCTTCCCCAGAACAAACCTGAAATTCTGTTTGAACTGGAAGAGGAAAACTGAACGTTCAAATATTTATTTTTTCACAAGACTGAATTTTATGACTGAAAGAATTGATATTACTGACAATCATTATCCGCAATTCTGGACTATCTCACCAGGGCTTTCCATAAAATTCATAACCCTTAATCTCGGTATGTTGTTTGAAAACATTCTTGATGAAAACCCGGGTGATTTTCCCAATATGGGACGGAACTTCAGTCTGGAAATAAACTGGGAATTCTGGGACTGAAATGTTTATCCTGAGAGTTGATGACCGATTGATTCATGGTCAGGTTGTTGCTGGCTGGGCACGACCTCTGGGAATTGAGGAATTGATAATTGCCTCCGATAAAATCAGCAAGGACGATTGGGCGTGCAATGCTTATCGACTTGCCGTACCTGAGAATATTACTTATCATTGTTATGATATTGCTACCTGCAGCCAGCATCTCAAAAACGGCCTTGATAAAAAACGTGTTATGGTCATTGTAGAAAGGATCCCTGATGCTTACAGTCTTATAAACAACGGACTACAATTAAAGGAAATCTATATTGGCGGTCTGGGTTATCGTGAAGGAGCGCGCTCAATCGCACCCTTCATCTATCTGATTCCTGAAGACATTGAGATAATCGTGAAGTTGCATGAACTGGGAATAAAGGTTACGGGCAAACAACTGCCCAATTCCCAGCCCATTGATGTTATAAAGAAATTAACAGGAGTGTGAATGGCAAGACTTGCATTTTATATACACAACCATCAACCTGTGGGCAATTTTGACGAAGTATTCCAATTTGCCTATGAGCATTCTTACCTTCCTTTGATACAAACTCTGTTGAGGCATCCTTCAATAAAATTTGGTATCCATAATTCTGGGCCCTTGTGTGAATGGTTATTAAAAAAACACCCTGAGTATTTTGAATATCTCAAGGAAGCAATAAGGAATAACCAGGCTGAGATATTGATTTCTGCCTATAGCGAACCAATCCTTTCTTTGATTCCTCCCCGTGATGCGATTGAACAGATAAAGTACTTTAAAGAATTTATTCACAAAATCCTTGATTATGAAACCCGTGGTTTGTGGTTGACCGAAAGGGTCTGGGAACCAGGATTGATTACCCAACTTGTGCAGGCAGGCATTGATTATACTCTTCTTGATGATACCCATTTTCTCTATGCAGGACTGAGCCCTGATGAACTGAACAGCTATTTTATAACCGAGGATAATGGTAAGATTTTGAAACTATTCCCAATTTCAATGAAATTGCGCTATCTAATTCCCTTTCATACAGTTGAAGAGGTCCACAGATACCTTGAAGAAGAGGACCAAAGATGCAAAAACATATTGAAGGTTCTGGGTGACGATGGCGAAAAATTTGGGGTCTGGCCCGGAACATATACCTGGGTCTACAAAGAACAATGGCTGGAAAAATTTTTGAATTTCGTAAAGGATGAAAGTTTGGTCAAAACTGTGCATTTAAGGGATGTCATTGACAGTGAACCACCCGCAAATAGAATTTATATCCCGACTGCTTCATACGAAGAGATGGGTGAGTGGGTTTTACCCTTAGAGGCAGGCAAAAATTATGTTGAATTGAAAAGAAACATTGAACATAAATATTATCATCTTGTGCATGGTGGTTATTTCAAGAATTTTTTGAGCCGGTACCCAGAAGCAAATTTGATGCACAAACGTATGATCTATGTATCAAATAATATCAGCAATGAGATTTCAGCAAAATTGAGTTTGTGGCGCGGGCAGTGTTCCTGCGCCTACTGGCATGGCATATTTGGTGGCTTATACCTTCCTCACCTGAGAGAAGCAGTCTATCACAATCTGATTGCAGCAGAGGAACACAACATAAAAATTGGCACTGAACAATTTGACATTGATGCCGATGGAAAAGATGAGATTGTCTTGAGTACTTCATCCTGCTTTTGTATAATCAATAAAGAAAAGGGTAGTTTTATAGAAATTGATGACCGACATCGAGGTGTAAATATTCTGAATTATATTGGCCGTAGAAAGGAAAAATATCATGAGTTAATTCCCCAATCCAAGGGGGAAGATGAAGTCAAATCAATCCATGAGGTTATTCGCTCCAAAGATAAGGACCTCGAACGATATTTGATCTATGATAAATACGAAAGGGCTTTCGGGATTGAACACATACTTGATACAATCCCGCATAAAGAAGATTTCTATCATCAGGAGCATCTTGGCGAGATCATCAAATATGATTTAATGGGATTTATGCCCAATGAATTATCTTTTCAAAACCAGACATTAGGCCTGAAGAAAAAAATCAGGGTTGATAGTAATGAGTTGGTCATTGAATTGATTTATCAGGGTAATTTCCAGAATTTGGGCGTTGAATTTTCTTTAGGAATTTTTAACGATAATCTCAAGATCAATGGCAAATACAGCCTTTATGAACTCAACGAAATTCCTGATACAATGAATTTCAATATTGAGGGCAATAATTTAAAACCAATCAAATTCAGCACAAATGAAAAATTCACGCTCCTTTCATATCCGATTGAAACGATTTCATCGTCTGAATCCGGTTTTGAGAAGATCTTCCAGGGTTTTTGTTTGCTCTTTGTTTTTTCAAAAGAACCAGTTATTAAGATTGAACTATGATCGTAATCTGGCTCAGCCTTCTGGGTGCACTAATACTACTTGACAAATATGCCATAGGTGAATTCGGTATCTCCCAGCCCATTATCGCTGGAGCAATAATTGGTGCATTATATGGAGATATTAAAACCGGAATCTATGTTGGAGCCCTGTTTCAGATGATCTTTCTTGCCAATCTACCCATTGGCCGAGATGTTCCACCTGATGCCCAGGCTGCAGGCATTGCTGGCTGTGGCTCCTATTTTGTTTTCAGACATATGAGCCAATTAGAGCCCAATCTTATCATTGTTCTACTAATTGGTATACTGGCAGCGGTCTATGGTAGTTTCCTTGACATTCTCGCACGCAGGATAAATGAACAGGCATATTACCGGTTTTTACGCAACAAATCCTGCCTCTTTCTCTGCCATTTTTCAGGAATTGTTACTTCTTTTTTCAGGGGTGTGGCACTCTTCTTGCCTCTCTTCACAGTTGTAAGTCTAATGCAATTTGGAATTTTTACGTATAAGTTCGATACAGAGTTGCTGATGATTCTCTTGATAGCACTGGGCATTGCCAATGGCATTTATTTATTCTTCAGAAAGAAATCTATTTATTTTCTGATTATCGGTTCATTATGCGCCCTGGCATATTTCGTCTTCTAAAGTTATTCTTTGTAAGCCTTTTTTTGCAGTGCTCCTGGTCTTTCCATTCATTGCAAACACTTGGTTTTCTTTCCAATTTGACTGTCGGCCTGGACAAGAAAAAGAGAGAACTTATGTTACAGCAAAACCGAGTTTTTTTCAACACCCATCCATATATGGTCGGCTACATTATTGGTGCAGTATTGAAAGCCTATGAAACTGGAGAAAATCCTGAAGAGATTAAGAATCACATCATGGTTTGTCAATCAGCCTTTGCCTCAACCGGCGATCTATTATTCTGGCAGACCATTAGACCAGCATTGATATTGCTTGCAGTGATTGTCGGATTAAAATATGGCATCGTCGGACCACTGATTTTTGTTTTCGGATATAATGCAATTCACCTCTATTTCAGATTCACTGGATTTATTTCTGGTTATCAACAGGGGTGGAATGTTGTCTACACCCTGAAAGGTAAGAGGATTGTATTGATGCAAAACCTATTTGAATCTCTGGGTGCCTTTTTTGTGGGTTTGTTGCCAATCGTATTACATAAAGACTACAATGTGGCATTGTTGCTTCCATTGACAATTATTTTTCTCATACTCTTATGGAAAAAGGTTGCACCAATTTTAATCTTGACTTTTGTGTTTATTTTGATAATAATTAGCCTGATGTTGCTATGATAAAAGAAACGATCACAATATTGAACGAAAATGGTCTACATGCCCTGCCCGCCTCAAGATTTGTAAAACTTGCCGAAAAATTTGCGAGTAAGGTTGAAATTGTCAAAGACGGGGTAAGGGTAAATGGAAAATCAATTATGGGAATTCTTACCCTTGCTTGTGAAAAAGGTGCCAGGGTGACATTGATATGCAATGGTAAGGATGAAAAAGAAGCATTTAGTGCTTTGAGACAGATTCTGGAGGGTCAGGACTGATGGCAAAAGAAAAGATTCTACATGGCATTGCTGCTTCGAAGGGTATCGCCTATGGCAAGGTATTTATTTATGAGATTAAAAAAACTGAAATCTTTCAAACTCCAATACTATCCGTCTATCTAAAAGAAGAAATTGCACGTTTTGAAAAGGCACTTGTCAGAACTAAAGAAGAACTGAAAAAAATCAAAGAGCAGATCAATCGGGAAATTGGAGAAGACTTCGGGCAGTTTCTTGACGCCCAGATTATGATGCTTGAAGATGATACAATAATTGAGACCGTCAGGCAGAAAATATTTGATGAAAAGAAAAATGCCGAGTTTGTCTATAATGAAGTCATCAGTGAATATGCAAAGAAACTTGGTGAAAGTAAGAATGCTTATTTCAAAGAAAGGGTTGTGGATATATATGATGTTGCAGAGCGGGTTTTGAAAAATCTGCTGGGTATTTCGCACACCTCGGTGCTTGAAGCGCCATCAGGGTCAATTGTGGTAGCCCGGGATATACCACCTTCTGAAGCAACCCTTATCAATCCAAAGAATGTAATAGGCATTGCCATGGAACTTGGTGGCAGAACATCGCACACAGCCATCACAGCACGTGCCCTTGAAATACCCGCGATCTTGGGGATTGGTGATTTGCTCAGCAAAGTACAGAATGGTGATGAAATGATCGTTGATGGTGAGAGGGGTATTGTGATAATTCATCCAAGCAGTGGCAAAATAGAGTTTTATGAGACTGCCCGTAAAAAGAATCAGCAGATTGCAAAGGCTTTATTGCCGGTCTGTGAACTTCAGCCTGAAACCCGGGATGGCAAACACATAGATATTTCAGCAAACATTGAGTTCTTTGCTGAAGCAGAACATGCAATCAAATATGGAGCAATTGGCATTGGTCTGTTCAGGACAGAGTTTTTATATCTGGCAAGACGTGGTAGCCCATCTGAAGAAGAGCAGTTCCGGGTATACAATGCCCTGTCAAAAAAAATGAAGCCCCACCCTGTAATCATCAGAACCTATGACCTCGGTGGCGATAAGATATTTTCAGATTATCATGAAGCAAATCCCTTTTTGGGCTGGCGGGCAATTCGGGTATGTCTTCAGGAAAAGGATTTTTTTAAAACCCAGATTCGGGCAATTTTGAGAGCATCAATAAACAAGAATATCAAGATTATGTTTCCAATGATTGCAACTTACGAAGAGATTAAACGGACAAAATTGATTTTCAATGAAGTAAAACAGGAATTAAGAACAAAGAAGATAGATTTTAACGATGATATTCAACTGGGGATTATGATAGAAACACCTTCAGCTGCACTAATGAGTCCATTTCTTGCCCGGGAGGTCGATTTCTTCAGTATCGGCTCCAATGACCTAACCCAGTATGTGCTGGCTGTTGACCGGGGTAATGAAAAGATCAGTCAACTCTTTGACCATTTTCACCCAGCTGTGTTGAAATTGATTAAGAACACCGCTGACGCCGGGCGTTGTGCGCAGATCTGGACCGGACTGTGCGGTGAACTTGCCGGCGATCCCCTCGCGATCCCGTTACTGCTGGGTCTGGGTATTGATGAATTATCTATGAGCCCATCTTCAATACCCCGGGCAAAACTTGTCTTGAGAACAATCACCTTGCCGCAGTGTCAGGAAATTGCCCAGGAGGCATTGAATTTCCGCACTGCCCTTGAGGTAAAGAAATTTTTGAATCGGGTGATAAGAAAAAAATTCCCAGGCATAGAAGAGTTGATGAAATGAAGGGAATGCGTGAGATAATATATTCAATGCCCGATCAGATCACTGAGGCAATTTCCATTTTCAACTGTTTCTGGCCAAAATACTCAAACAAAGTTATTTTGCATCGACATATTCACAGAGTTCTGATCTGTGGAATGGGTGGATCCGGTATCAGCGGTGATATTGTGTCTGCATTATATCCTGAAATTGATGTCGTTGTAAATAAAGATTATGAAATTCACAAATATGTTGATAAAGATACCCTTGGTATCCTTGTCAGTTATTCAGGTAATACCGAAGAAACTCTGAACAATTATGATATCCTGCAAAAAAGGAAGATCCCTGTGGTTTTAATATCTTCAAATGGAAGACTTCTGAAAAATAGTGCAATTCTGAAGATTCAAATTCCTTCAGGATTACCACCCCGTGGTGCGCTGGGGTATTTGTTTACACCGATACCACTTTTGCTCTATCGGACTGGACTCTTAAAGAAGAATCCTGAAATGCAGCTGGCGAATCTGGTATTATTTTTGAAAAAATGGGCAAAATCCATTGAAAAAAAGGGCAAAAGTCTTGCAAAATCTATTGTAAACAGACTGCCCGTCATCTATGCAAATTCAAATCTGTATAATGTGGTTGCAAAGAGATGGCAGTGTCAGTTAAATGAAAATTCAAAAATCTTCTGTCACACGAACATAATCCCTGAGATGAACCACAATGAAATCGTGGGACTGGGAAGACCTAAGAGATTCAACAGAAATCTGATAGCGATTTTTGTTGATGACCCAAACGCACATCCGCGAAACCGGATGCGATTGCGTATAATCAAAGAAATAATCAGAAAGGAAGTCAAGGATTTGAAATCAGTTGATATCAATCCCGCAGGCAGAACTATCCTTGAGCAGGTATTCTGGGCAATAATGTTGGGCGATTTTCTAAGTTTGCACATTGCTTTAAAGACGGGCATTGACCCAGTGTCAGTTAAGAGGATAGATTATCTGAAGCACAGGCTATCAGGATCAAAATAATCACCCATTCTTCAATCTGAACTCAATCTGTCTCACAACCCAGACGCGGACAAACTTATCCCTTTGTTTTGCGGGAGTAAATTTTGACCTTCTTGCCGCATTTATTGCCGACTCATCGAGCATTGGATTGCCGCTTGACTTAATTATCTCAACATCAATTACGGTTCCATCAATTTCCACGAGCATCTTAACCACGGTCTTTCCTTCAATACCAGCCTTGGCAGCAAGCGGCGGATAATCGGGCATAGGCATAGAAATGGGCTGTGGTTTTACCTCAACTTTATAATAAGGCACGATCTCAATATCCGGACCAGTCGGATTTATCGGAATGATATTCTGGGTAAAGTTAGTTGTCGTGATTGTAGTCACACCTTCGTCTGGATTATCAGCCGGTGTTGCTGCAGGCGGTGGTTTGGGCCTATCAGTATTATCAATGGGTTCTATCTGCTTATCAATCTGCATCGTTATTTCATTAATGATTCCCACTACTTCCTGCTTTAGTTTATATGGCTCTGGTTCTGCATAAGGAAGGGTAAGGAAGAAGGTGATTATCAATCCAATGGCAGTAAGAAAACCTGCTCTTAGATATATGCCATACATCCTTTTATGGTCGCGCATTTTAACCTCCTTTTCTACTTATAAATACAGCGATTTTTGCAAAAAATTCCACCCTGCAACATTTTGGGGGCAGCCCCCAAAGTGTTGCATATTATCTTCTAATATACCCTACCGGAATAATATAAAGTGGTATTTCTTCTTTAAATTTCAGGAGTTTCTTTAATCGTGTATCGTCAAACGCACCAACAGGTACTGAACCTAATCCCAGGGCAGTTGCCTCAAGATGAATATTTTGTGCACAGTGTCCTACTTCGTTACTTATGTAGCGATAAGCCCTTTCACCATAGCGCCAGGTAGTGCGCTCAAGGACCGCGGTTATGATTATTACTATACCTGCATCAGCAATAAATTTCTGATTCAGTGCCGCAAGGGCAATTTCATTCCTCAAATCACCATCAAGTTCTCTTTTCAATCTGTGTTTATCCGGGATATAACGAAACAAACCATCCTTTTTGGCAAGAAAAATTTCCAAAGGATAGGTTGCTCCTGCTGAAGGGGCTGTGCGAAATTTTCTTACTGAATCAGTTATACCCTGTGCCGACCACAAAATGTTTGCAATCTGCTGCAAAGTTAAATCCCTGTCTTGAAAGTCTCTTGTTGAACGCCTTTTCTGGATACATTGTTCCAGTGGTGCATTTGTGAACTGAGGTGGCGGCAATTCGATCATTTCTCCTCCCCCATTGATAACTATTATCAAGATCAAATTATGGCATAGCATCTCAATCTAAGACATCTAATTAGCGTATATCCGGTGCATTATCCTTGCTGTATTACAATGGATCTCCACAGTATCCTCAAGTTCCTGTGCATAACCACCCCCCAGGACTACAATCATCGGCAATCTATTCTTATGTGTATAGGTAATTACCATCTCATCTCTTTTTATCAAACCATCAATTGTTAATCTCAAATTCCCCAACTGGTCAAACATATAAGGATCAGCACCGGCAAGATATATCACAAATCCAGGTTTGAAATCATTGAAGATTTTTTCCATTGCACCTGCTAACTTTCCAAGATATTCCTCATCGCCAACATTAAAATCAAGTCCGATATCCAGATCTGATTTCTCTTTCACGGGATAAAGTTGCTCCTGATGGATAGAGAAAGTAAAAACCCTTTCTTCATTCTGAAAAAACCTTGCTGTACCGTTTCCCTGATGAAGGTCACAGTCAATCACCGCAATCCTGTTCACTCCTTGTTCAAGCAATTTTACCCCGGTAAAAACTACATCATTGAGATAGCAAAATCCTTCGGCATGATCCGAAAATGCATGATGCAAACCACCGCCGATATGATAGCACGCATAACACTCAAGCGCCAATTTCCCCGCAAGATATGAACCACCACAACCAAGTGTCTGCCATTGTATGATCCCGGATTCCACTGGTAATTCAGAACGATAGGTTCTGAAAGTAGTCCGGCAATGAATCAGATCATCAAGATATTCAGGGGTAAGGATCTTACGCAAGTCCGCTATTTCAGGCATCGATGGCTCAAATACATTGTTATCGGTGATAAGTTTTTCTTTCTGCAGTTTCTCATAAATAAGCCGATATTTTTCAGTAGGAAAGATATGTCCTCTTAAATCCACGCAATATCGTGGTGAATAGACAAACTTCATTTCCCTATAGCTACTTTTTCAATGGACAATAATCTTCTCTTCAAAGCAACATTACCACCAAATCCGCCCGGTGTTCCATCAGATCTTATCACGCGATGGCAGGGAATAACTATTGGGAAGGGATTCTTTGCCAGTGCCTGGCCAACTGCCCTCGCACCTTTTGGAACACCTAACTTTTTTGCAATTCGGCCATAAGTTTCAATCTTTCCCATCGGAATCTTTCTGGTTAGCATCAAGACCCTGCGCTGAAACTTACCGAGCCGATTCAGGTCAAAATTATTGAGAGAAAACTCAGTCTGTCTGCCACTGACACTCAACATGATATTTTTTGCAATTTTCTCAATAATCTGATTTTCTTTTGGTTGAATATCTAAAAAATTCTTCTTAATTGCATCCAGTGAAAATCTGGGAAGGATGATCTCAATTATCTTTGTCTTTCTTACTTCTCTTTTCCACAATATTCCTACGCTACCAATTTTAGTTTTGAAGATCTTGTAGAACAATCTATTTGAATCAAGAATTTTTTCCGTTCCCTTTTCTTTATCCTGAGCCAACATAGATATTTCAGGGTTTAGACTTCAACTTGAAAAATCTAACTTCCTGTTCCAGCCCCTTTGGAACTGAAATGCCAATGACTGCACAGTGGTTAAATTTGGCCGATTGTAGAACCTTCACTATTTCCACTTCACATCGTTCTTTGCCTTCACGGTCAAGACCTATCGCCCTGTCTCCCTTTTGCGGTACAGGGAGAAATTCAAAGGGGATATATATGACTGAATAATCTTTGGGCTTTTCATCGATGACAAATATTGCAAGACCTGGACACTTAGGAATACATAGAAGACACCCTGTGCATTTTTCATAATCAACTTCAGGTAGTTCAATGATACTGCCTTTTATGGTGATCGCGCCCTGGGGACAGGCATCAACACAGGGATTACAGGGAATCTTTTCCGGACATTCAATTACCACATAAGGTCTTCTCTTTTTGCGTTCATTTGTAATTGAGTTACTCATCAGGCAATTATACTAAAATTGTCCTCAGGGTCAAGCATTTCCAATTGTTGCAATGATGCCAACTACTGCCCTGTCCATAAGTTTTCTGTAGTCGTGGAACAACTTTGGAATGACTACTCCGTTCTGAACAACCTCTGCACCCATCTCTTTTGCAACCCTGCCGGTTTGATCTATTGCATGTTTTCCACCTAAAAAGATAAATGGGAAACCCATTGTAGCGAATGGAATAAATTTCTTGCCAGAAAGCCCTTTTGATATCCTTATTGATTCCAGTACTACGGGGCAAGCTGAAAACGCCCAGACCGGTCCACCAAACAGGACAAAATCGAATCCTGAACAATCTACGGCATTCAACACATTGAATTTCCGACCCGGACCAGTAACTTCAATATTGGTTTTTATTTTAATAAGTTCTACATGATGTTTTTCTTTAATTAACCCATTAGCAATACGACTGGCAAATTCCTCAGTCATACCAGTGACTGAATAATAAATCACGCCGATATGCATCATTCCTCCTTTTCACAAAAACACTGTTCGTCTTCGGCATAAAAATCACCGCTCAATGCATAAGCAATGGCTCGACATCCAAAACATTCTTCAATCTTGCAATTTGCACATTTACCCTTGAGATTTTCTACAATATTGTCCTTCAAAATTCTCAGCCTGAGCAGAATCTCATGAAAATCATCTCTGACCACATTTCCAATCTTTGTTGGAAAACGTCTGCAGGGATAGACATCGCCATTGGGCATCAATGCCATTGACTCATCACCAAGGTTGCACAAAGCACCCCTTAATTCTATTGAATTCTTAAAGACTATATGAAATGCCTTGTAAGCAACCAATTCGCCTGGTGTATAATCAAGTCTTGTAAAATGTAAAATAGTCTCAACCACACGAAACCACTCATCTTTTTTTAGATATTGATCCTTTAAGAAAAGGCCCTTTCCCCAGGGAACAAAACGTTCAATGATAACACCATCAACACCAATATCTGACGAAAAACTCAACATCTGTTCAAGATTGTCAAAATTGTAACTTCCCAGTGTAAACATCAAGATAATTTCTTTGTCAGTCAATTTTTTTGCAGATTCAATATTCATTACGACCCGATCAAATACACCCCTACCTCTTATCCTATCATTGGTTTCAGCATCACCACCTTCTAATGAAATCTTAATCTCTTTCATTTTTTTCAAACTCTTCAATATGTCAGATAATTTACTATCAAATATCAACCCGTTTGTTATAATATTCAAACGCTTAACATTTTCAATATCCTCAAGGAGGGCAAGGACCTTGTAAATATCAGAATATAAAAATGGCTCACCTCCAGTAATATTTATTACAATGTCTCCGTCTTTTAGAGTATCTGATATTTTATGAATAACCTTTTCAATATCCCTGAATTGAAGTTCATTCTTATGAGTGAATTGGTCCTGATAACAATGAAAACAACGAAGATTACAGAAATCAGTGATATGCCACTGAAATCCAAAATGACGCATTCTTTATTGTACCTAAACTAACCACCAAGTCAATATTAATATTATATACACTGTATTGACTTATGCGAAAAAAGGAATAAAATATACCTTAATGGATATGTTGATTAGAGGTGCCGCCCAAATTCTGACGATGAACAACGGTATCGGCATAATACAGAATGGTTCAATACTCATTGAGAACGGCATCATAAAGAAAGTCGGTAGATTTTCTGAGAACGGATTTAAGGGTAAAACGATTGATTGTGCACGGTATGTTGTAACTCCGGGGTTGATAGATGCCCATACCCATCTTGTTTTTGCCGGCACCCGAGAGGATGAGTTTTTCCTGCGTCTCGAAGGAATAAAATACGAAACCATTGCCAAGAAAGGTGGTGGAATTCTGAAGACCGTATCAATGACCCGTGCCGCATCTGAAGACGCCCTATTAGAAATGGCAAAGGAACGTATTAATAAACTTGTAAAACATGGAACAACCACGGTGGAAATCAAGAGCGGCTACGGGTTGTCTCTCGCAGAAGAAATCAAGATACTCCGCGTAATCAGCAAGTTAAGAGAGGTTGCTACTATTGATGTGGTTCCTACTTATCTGGTCCATACAATACCCCGGTTTATGAAAAGAAGGGATTATGTGGATATGCAGTGTGAAGAGATGTTGCCAGCAGTTGCACGTTTGCATCTTGCCGAATTTTGTGATATCTTCTGTGATAAGACTGCCTTCACAAAAAAAGAAAGTGAGAAAATTCTCAAGTGGGCAAGGGAATTGGGCTTTTCACTTAAAGTACATACTGATGAATTATGCAATTTTAATGGTGCCCGACTTGCCGCTGAACTTCATTGTATTTCAGCAGACCATCTAATATACACAACTAAATCAGGCATTAAGGCAATGAAAAAATCAGATGTCATACCCGTATTGCTGCCGGGGACCTCACTATATCTGCAAAGTAAACAGAAACCCCGCATCAAGGAATTCATTAAATATGAATTACCAGTTGCTATTGCCTCGGATTTTAATCCTGGGACCTGTATGATCTATTCTATGCCCAAGATTATTTCCCTTGCCTGCCTGCTTTATCGTATGCCAGTGGAGGTTGCACTAATAGGTGCAACTATCAATGCAGCAAGGGCGATAAAGAGAGAGACCAGGTTTGGAAGAATACAACCAGATTATCAGGCAGATCTCATAATCTGGAATCTGGATAATTATAAGAAAATCCCATATCAATTTGGTGAGGATATAATAAGAACAGTTATCAAAAAGGGGAAAATTATCTATGAGACAGATCATTGAATGTGTACCCAATTTTAGCGAAGGCCGTGACCGAGCAAAAATAGATGAAATTGTGAAGGCAATTGAAGGATGTGGTGTACAAATTCTTGATATTGAAATGAACCCTGATCATAATCGTGCAGTCCTGACTTTTATTGGTGAACCAGACAGGGTACTGGAAGCAGCATTTTGTGCAACAAGAAAAGCCTCTGAATTGATAGACCTGACAAAACACAAAGGTGAACACCCGCGTATTGGTGCTACTGATGTAATTCCCTTTATTCCCATTAGTAATATTTCAACCGAAGAGTGTGTTGAACTGGCTCACCGTCTCGGTAGAAGGATTGCTGATGAACTTGAAATCCCGGTTTTCCTATATGAAGCAGCAGCCACCAGGCCTGAACGCGAAAATCTTGCCAACATCAGAAAGGGAGAATTTGAGGGTCTAAGCCAGGAAATAGAAAGAAATCCTGACCGCTACCCGGATTTTGGTAAACCAAAGATCCATCCCACTGCTGGCGCGACAGTTGTCGGTGTCCGATTTCCTCTAATTGCCTATAATATCAATCTAAATACAGATGATGTGAGTATCGCCAAAAATATAGCGCGTGCTATAAGATTCAAAGATGGCGGATTCAGATATGCCAAGGCACTTGGTTTTGAACTGAAAGAAGAAGGACTTGCCCAGGTTTCAATAAATATGACGAATTACATCGGCACTCCATTATACCGCGTGTTTGAAATGGTCAAACTTGAAGCCCAGCGATATGGCGTAGGTATCAAGGAATCCGAAATTGTCGGATTGGTTCCGGAAAAAGCATTGATTGATACCGCCCTCCATTATCTACAACTCAACCGGTTCAATGAAAATCAAATTCTTGAATACCACCTAAGGGGAACTGCAAAAAGAGAAAGTCTGTCTGATTTTCTCGGTCAACTTTCTGATGCAACACCAACACCAGGCGGTGGTAGTGTTGCTGCACTTCAAGGTGCCCTTGGTACCGCACTACTAACTATGGTCACCGGCATCACCTTGAAGAAAATTGATGAAAAGGAACTAAAGGGATTTCACGGTTTTCTCAGGGCAAGTGTGAGTGAATTTTACAAGATGATTGAACTGGACAAAAATGCTTTTGATGAGGTAATGGGCGCCTATCGCCTGCCCAAGTCCACTGATGAAGAAAAGAATTTGCGTAGCAGGGCAATCCAGGAAGCACTGAAAAAGGCAACCAATGTCCCATTTACAGTATGTGAAAAAATTCTTAGCATATACCCTTATGTAGATATACTATTGAAAAAAGGGCTGAAAACCGCCATTTCTGATGTGGGCGTTGCGATATATACGCTCCATAGCGGATTCTTAAGTGCCCGGGCAAATGTTTTAATAAATTTGCCTTCAATCACGGATATGGATTTTGTCAATTCAATAAGGAATAAAATAGAGTCGCTGAAGAAAAATGAATCTTCGTTCTTTGAAAAACTTGATGAAATTTTCTGCCAGACTCAGTAGCAGGTATTGATACCTATGAATTTTACCCCGGCTATATTATGTATTGACAAATTCGCAAAATCAATTATAATTTACAAGGTAGGTTAAACATGGAAACAGAAATCTTGGAAAAAGGTCAGCAGTACATTAAAGAAGGAAAATATGAAAAGGCGCAGATTATTTTGAGACGTGCCCTGGATGAAAATCCAAACCGTGCGCGTGTGCTTGAAATGTGTGGTGACCTTGCGATAAAATTAGGAAAAACAAATGAGGCGGTTTCCCGTTATGAACATGCCTTTGAAAACTATATGCACAACAATCAATATGCCGAAGGGATTATCTGTCTGGAAAAGATTCTAATGATCGACGAAATGAATGATAGTGTGCTTTTCCGTCTTGTTGATCTGTATCACTTCTACGGTTTACCTAACGAAGCCCTCAGAAAACTGATTGAGTTTGCCTCCCGCGCCTTAGAAAAAAAGGACGAGACATTTTTTGTCTCAGCCCTGCGCAAGGTGATTGAATTTCAACCGAAAAATTTGCCATTAAGGCTATCCCTTGCAAAATTACTTTTCTCAATAAACCGTATTCGTGAAGCCCAGGATGAACTGACCAGATTGCGGGGTCTGGCTTCAGAAATAAATGATGAAACAATTCTTAATGAAATAAAAAAATTGTTGCCACAGACCGATGGTGGAGAAGAACTGGATCCAAAAAGTCGTATTGAATTGGGTAATCTACTTTATGAAATTGGCTCCCGCGATGAAGCAGTTGTTGAATTTAAGAAGGCATCTGATGATTTAATCCGGGAAGGCAAGGTTGATGATGCAGTAAATGTTCTAAATCGTATCCTTGAAATTGACCCCAATAACAGCGAGGCGTTGAAAAAACTCAGTGAGCTAAAACCCGGTGCAATGCCCAAGGTTGAAGAAAAGCCAGTAAGCAAACCAGTTGAGGAACCTGAAGAAATTATCCCAACTCCCGTAGAAACAGTCGAAGAAATCAAAACCGAAGTCCCCCCATCAGTCCAGCAAGCCGATGAAACAATCACGGCTATTCAAAGTGATCTTGAAATACTAAAAGACTTAAGCAAAGAAATTGAGGGATTTACTTTTCCCCCGACAGCAGAAACAGAGCCCGTGGCTGAGGTTAAGCCTGGGGAGAAAACTACTGAAGAACCACCAGTGGAAAAAATAGCGGAAACCAAACCATCTGAAATACCACCACTTGAAGGACAGATCGCTGATATTGAATTTCTCTTGAAGGAATCCGCGGTTAGTCCCACCCCACGCAACTTTGAAGTAGCAAAGCAGTTTGACGATTTTTGCACAAACATAACCTGGGAAATAGATGATACCAAAAAGAAGATTTCATTGGGTAGGATGGCAACTGAATCGGGCTTGTATGAAATTGCACTATCTTATCTGCAGAACGAAAAAGAAAAAAAGGAATTCTGGCCAGCATCTATAGAGATAATTGGAGAATCACTGATCAAGCTGGGCAGATACAATGAAGCAATTAAGGTGCTTGGGCCGATTATTCTTCTTGAAGAAATACCTGAAGCCCAGAAGACAGAACTGAGATATCTGCTTGCTTCAGGTTATGAAGGTGCGGGCGATTTTGAGAATGCCCTGAGGGAGATAGAACATATTCTTGCGGTCAATCCTGATTATCGGGATATCAGAGAAATCTACACTCTACTTGGTGGTAAGATGGAGTTTACACAACCTCAACCTGCAGCACCAGTCGTTGAAGAAAAACCACCAGAGGTTACACCGGTGGAAGTCAGCAAAGAAGCTCCAGTGGTAGAACAGGTTGTCGATTCGAAGAAGATGGTTGAAGAAACTCCTTTTCAAGAACCTGAAATAATAATAGAGACTCCTAAAGAAGAGATATCTAACAGACCAGCAGTTGAAGAACCATTGATTGAAGAAAGCATACCCACAAAAGAAGGGTATCCTGAAGAAAAAATTGAAGTTGAGGAAAAGGGCGACAATATTACTTTCCTATAAAAACAGGAGGCTAAGTGGGCTATCAAGAATTTTATCAACTAAAATTTGAGCCTTTCGCAAATCTCCCGGATCCGAGGTTTTATTTTAACTCTCCCCAGCATGCACTCGCCAAGGAATATCTACTGCATGCCGCACGTGGTACCAGGGGTCTGGCAATATTGTTAGGAGATATTGGTACAGGCAAAACAATGTTAGTCCGTAAACTACTAACTGAATTGCATAGTTTGGGAAAATACCAGGCCGGTCTTATTGTCCTAACCCATTCGGAATTTCCTACGGGCTGGTTATTTTCCAGGATTGCCAATCTCATTGGTCTCAGTGATCTGGGAACATCTACGACCGAAATTGTGTCCCGTATTTCCAATAGATTAAGAGAAATCTATCGCCGGAATGAAAGGACAATTATTATTATTGACGAAGCCAACAAACTCAAGAGTCCCGAAATCCTTGAAGAAATAAGAGGATTACTGAACCTGGAGATTGCTGATACCAGACTTATTTCTTTCATTTTGAGTGGATTGCCCGATTTAGAATCATTTCTTATGATGAACCGGGCATTGTATCAACGTATTGCGATAAAAGTCAAACTCAAACCATTAGGTACCGAAACCATAAGGGCGTACATATCGCACCGACTCACAATTGCCGGTGCTCAACGTCAAATCTTTGCACCAATGGCGCAGGAACTCATTTGTCGCTACTCTGACGGACGTCCCCGGCTGGTAAACATCATCTGCGACAATGCCCTTTTAGAAGGTTTTGTGCAACGCAAACAGACCATTGATGAAACAGTCATTGAAAGGGTTATTAGTAATTTGGGATTGAAATTTGAATAATGGCTGATTTAGGTTCAATAAAAAGAACAGTCGCAGAATTAGAAGCCAAGGGTGATATAAACAAAGCAATCAGTGAACTTGAGAGGGCAGTTCAGGAATTTCCCAGAGAGGGTTCGCTTTTCAACAAATTGGGTGATTTGTATATTAAAGTAAATCGCCAGAAAGAAGCGATCGACATTTATGAAAAAGGTGCCTATGCTCTTGCCGAAGAGACCTACTATCCCAATGCAATCGCACTGTGCAAAAAAATATTAAGACTTGACAAGGAACGGATTGAAATCTATAACCTGTTGGGTGCGTTACATAAAGAATTAGGACAGTTTGTTGAGGCAGCAAATTACTATCTTGAATATGCTGACCGAAAGATGAAGAACAACGAAATTGACGCCGCCTTAAAGACCTATGAATCAATAAAGGACCTGGTTCCAAATAACTACAAAATCATTCAGATGATCTCTGCAATCTATGAGAAGATCGGAAAAAAAGAGCAGAGTGCGGATTTACGAAAAGAAGCAGAGAAAATTGAAACAAAGCAGAAAGAGATAAAAGAAACCGTTACTGCACAGATTGTTCCTGAACCACAGATTCATCCGCCGGTCGCTGAAACACAGGTGACTGAAAGAGAAATAAAACAAGAACCCACAACAGTAGTTGAACCTCCTGAAGAGGCAGTGAAAGTTGAGCCTCCACCAGAAGAAATCAAAATTCCCGAGGTAAAAGAAACCATTCCAACAGTTGAACCGGTTAAGGAACAGATCGTTTCAACGCCCGCAAAGGAAGAATTGTCTCTTGAGGATTTTGTTTCTCCGGAAGTGGCGGAATTGCTCAAGGATGAGGTAGAGACAAAAAAAGAAGAAGAACCAGAGGTTGAGGTTGCTGAAGAAAAACCTGCGGAAGAAGAGGAAGTATCAGAGATAACAAGAACGCGAGAACTGGCTGAGATCTATCTAAATCTGGGCGAAAAAGAAGAAGCGATCAGTTGCTTCCGGGATGCAGCCGCAATGGCTTTCAAAGAAAAGAAATATGACCAGGCACTGGAATTATACAAAATAGTAGCAGATTTAAGACCACTGGATTTAAAGTCCCGACAGCGTCTCATAGAAATTGCCAAACTGATAGATAATAAAGAGGTGCAGATCAATTTTATGCTGGACCTGGCAGAAACACTTAATCGGCGGGAAGCAAGAACCGAGGCACAGTCAGTATTAAGAAAGATTATTGAAATGGATCCGGAAAATGCCCTTGCCCAGACTATGATTGAAGAAGAAACAAAGGCAAGGGAGTTTATTGACCTGGGGCAGGTATTAAGAACTGAAATTGAGGGTGAACCAGCACCATCCGGAATCCAGAATATCAATGAATTGATATCACAGTTTCGTAAAGAAGTATTTGAGTCCATTGGTGAAGGTGATTATCGTTCTCACTACGATCTTGGTGTCGCCTATAAAGGAATGGGTCTGCATCAGGAGGCAATTGAGGAATTTGAAATTGCGGCAAAGGATGATAACCTGAAACTGAAATCCTTTGAGATGATTGCTTCCTGTTTACTTGATAAAGGTAGGGTTGATGAAGCAATTAAGGTATTGAACGAAGGGTTATCAATACCAAAGCGTCCGGCCTCAGAATATTTTGGTCTGCATTTTCTTTTAGGTAATGCCTATGAAATGCAGAAGAATCTAAAAATGGCGATCAAATCATATATCAATGCTGCAAATATTGATAAGAGTGTTCCTGATCTTTTGAAAAAAATAAATGAGTTGAAAGATAAACTCACGGAAGAATTGAAAAAAAGAGCCCAGACTGCACCGCCTCCAGTTTCTCAAGAGGCAAAAAATGTACAGCCAGAAGAAATGGCAAAACCAAAAAAATCAAAGGTAACATATTTATAAAGGATAGCGAGATAATATGGGATATGAAAGTTTTTACAAATTGAAAGAACATCCGTTCAGTTTTACTACTGACGAAAAATTTTATTATAATTCTCCTCAGCATGCCAAAGCCCTGGCAAAACTTACCCATGCCGTGGAAACAGAGAAGGGGCTGGCATTGTTGATCGGTGATATCGGTACGGGAAAAACAACCCTCTCACGACGATTGCTGGACCAGTTAATCAACAATAATATTGAAGCCACTCTTTTGGTTATTATACACTCTGAGATTACCTCATTGTGGTTTCTGAAGAAGATTGCCTTGATGTTGGAAACACCAGTTGAGTCAGAGAACAAAATTGATATCATAACTGCTGTTTATCACAGATTGCTCGACCTCACAGGTAAGAATAAGAAAGTCGTTATCCTTATTGATGAAGCAAATATGCTCCAAAGAAAGGACCTAATGGAAGAAATTCGCGGACTGCTAAATCTTGAATCCGAACGGGGTAAACTTCTGAACTTTATCCTTTTTGGTCTGCCTGAAATGGAAGACTATCTAAAACTTGATCCAGCATTATACCAGAGGGTTGCAGTCAGATGTGTGCTTGAAGCACTTGATCAGGAAACCACCCAGAATTATGTTGTTCACCGTCTGCGTGTGGCAGGTTGTCCCAGGCCATTATTTACCGGTGGTGCTATGAAAAATATCTATCAATTCTCAAAGGGAGTACCCCGTATGATAAACGCAATATGTGATAACGCCTTGCTTGAAGGTTTTCTTCTGAAAAAAGAAATGGTAGATGAAAAGATTATTATTGATGTCTGTCATGACCTTGATCTGGTTTAGGAATATACAACAATGCAAGCATTTCCCGACTAAAAATTGATTGATTCCTACGCCGATTTACATATTCACACTTCATATTCAGATGGGGTTTACAGCCCAACAGAAGTCGTTGATATAGCAATAAAATCAAGAATTTCAGCAATTGCAATCACTGATCATGATTCGGTGGCTGGTGTCGATGAAGCAATCGCTTATAGTAAAAATAGAGTTGAGATAATCCCGGCCGTTGAACTGAGTGCCAATATTGGGAATCGTGATATTCACATACTGGGCTACTACATTGACCACCATAACCAGGATTTCTTGAACTATATTAATGAATTCAAGAAATATCGTTTGAATCGTGCCAAAAAAATAGTTGAAAATCTTGCCCAGGATGGTATAAAAATAGATTTTTCACAGGTCAAAAGGATCGCGCAGAATAGTTCAATGGGAAGACCACATATTGCTGAGGCATTGTTGGAGTGCGGCTATGTGCGCACACGCAATGAAGCATTTTTGCGCTATCTTGGTTATCGCTGTCCTTACTACGAACCCAAGAAAGAAACAAGTCCTAAAAAGGTGATACAGAAGATAAAGGCGTGTGGTGGAATTCCAGTAGTCGCCCATCCAGGAATGATTGGGACTGATACTGGATTGATTTACAAATTAATCAGCGACGGTGCTTTGGGCATTGAGGTCTGGCATCCAGAACATACCCGTAAGCAGGAAGATGATTTTTATGAAATTGCGATGAAACATGGATTATTTGTAACCGGTGGCTCGGATTTTCACGGTTATCCCAGGGGTTACTGTAAGATTGGCGATTGTAGCTGTCCTCAGGCAGAAGTGAAACATTTAAGAGAATGGTTTAAAAAACACTCTGTATAAACTTGAATATTTATTGAAAGGAGCGTGCTTATGGATCTAACTGAAATCAAGAGAATATTACCCCATCGTGAACCTTTTTTGTTCGTTGACGAGATTCTCGAAATCAACGACAAAAAAATTGTTGCCAGACGTACGATTAAAAATGATGAATATTTTTTTAAGGGGCATTTCCCTTCTGAAGCAATAATGCCTGGAGTTCTGATTGTTGAAGCAATTGCCCAGACCGGTGGAGTGATGCTTTTACGTAAGTATCCCGGCGCCATTCCATTGTTTATGGGTATTGACCGGGCACGATTCAGAAAGGTTGTAAAACCAGGTGATACACTTCTGATGGAAGTAGAATTACTCCAAGAGCGAGGAACCATAGTGAAGATCACGGGTTTGGCAAGGGTCAATAATGAGGTCGTCTGCGAAGCAACAATAATGGCTGGTATTAAAAAAACTTAGGGTCATTTTTGTGCCCATCACCTGTATGGATTAAAAGAACAAAAACACTCAATTCATATTTGATGAATCTCATTATTGATGAATCACAATACAAACAAACAATGAAATGAAGAGTTGCGTTATTAGTAAAAAGGCAAAAATTGATAAGACCGTGGAGATCGGTAATTTTTCCATCATTGAAGATGGGGTAAAGATTGGTGCAGGTACCAGAATTGGCAATTTCGTCTTAATCAAAACAGGCACAGAGATTGGTCGTAATAATACTATCTATTCGGGAGCACAACTTGGCACTGACCCACAGGATTATCATTTCAGACGTGAATATTCAGAGTGTATAATCGGTGACAACAACATCATTCGTGAGTATGTTACCATCTCCAGAGCAACGGGCAGAAATGAACAGACAATCATTGGAAATGGTAATTTCATAATGACATATGTCCATATTGCCCATAATGTTAAAATCGGCAATCACACTGTGATTGCAAGTGGTGCTCAGATCGCAGGATATGTGGAGATTGATGACTTTGCATATGTTGGCGGGCTGGTCGGTATTCATCAGTTTTGTCGAGTCGGGAAATACGCAATGTTAGGTGCCAAATCATATCTGAACAAAGACCTACCGCCCTATCTTCTGGCAAGGGGGAATCGTGCAAGGATATACAGTATTAACAGAACAGGACTTTTACGTCATAACTTTACCAGTAGAGAAATTGAAGAGATTAAGAAAATATTCCGTCTTATCTACAAATCAAATAATAACATCACTGAAATACTTTCTCTTTTGAACAGAAATACGTCTAAGACTTACGCCCGGGAAGTTGCAAAATTTATCAAGTCGTCCCGAAGAGGCATTATTTTAAGATAATCTCGCCGCCTTAAAAGAACCTGCGACCTAATCCTCAGACTGCGATGTAAACAAATTTGAAATAACACCAAATAGTGCCGGCTAATCTTTATCTCAGTTTCTTCTTATGGCGCATTGCCTTTCTTCTCTTCTTATATTTATGCCGTTTTATTTTTCTCAATTTTCTCTTTCTTCCGCAAGGCATAGCATAGCCTCCTTTCTAAGAGATTATACACATTTTTTTCACTTCGTCAATCATTGAGAAAGCAATTCGGTCACAATTTTGGATTTTCAATATCCATTCTATCAAAATCTTCAGTGTGTACACACTCTTTTATCTTGAACTCACCAACGCTTTCCCTTTCCAAAAAATAGATGAATCCGTTGGTCCCAATTTTTCGAGCAATATCCTGAGCCAGTTGTCTTATATATACTCCACCAGTGCAGGTCACTCTGATAGACATAATTGGTATCTTTAAATCAATAAGCTCAATCTTGAAGATCCTAATTTTTTTGGTCTTTTCAATGTTTATACCTTTCAGCGCAAATTTGTACAAAGGAGTCCCGTGGAATTTCGCTGCAGAAAATGCTGGGATTTTTTGTTCTGATTCACCGATAAAAGTTTCTAAGATTTCTTCCACAGATTGACTTCTAATCTTTAAACTATTACAAGGATCATCAATGCAAATTTCACCGGTAACATCACCGGTTGTTGAAGTTGCACCCAAACGGATGCCCGCAGTATAGACTTTTTCCCAGGTTCTTATTTCCTCAAACCGCTCAGTTTCCTTACCCAGAAGTAAAAGCACTACCCCGCAGGCAAAAGGGTCAAGGGAACCGCCATGGCCAATCTTTCCCTTGAAATCAGTCTTTTTTCTGAAGACTCTTATCAGATCATATGTTGCGGGTCCAACCGGTTTATAAACAGGAATAACCCTGCCAAAACTGTCCATAGTTAATTTTACACAAAATTGACGCACAGGCAAGTATCTTTGATGATTGACATCATCAATAAATTGTTTATAATCTCAGGCAAAAGGATTATATGAGAACCTACGCACTTCTTGGTTCGCTAATTGGTCTGATAATTGCGGGACTTTTGATTTATAGAGCAGGCACAGTTTATACGAGGGGATCTAAAGAATCAAAGACTGCTGTCGCACCCCCCGAAAGGGCAAATATTCTCAGATGTAAGACTCAGATTAAGAAGATTGAAACTGCAATTCAAATATATTATGCAGAAAATAGTAAATATCCGGATAAACTTGAGGACTTGGATGATATCCAGGCTTATGAAACTTCATGTCCGATTACTGGCCAAGTATATATATATAATCCTGAGAATGGAAATGTTATATGTCCTGAACATAAATAGAGAAAAGTAATCTTTGTTATTGACAGTAGTAAAATATTAAATATAATAAAATGCTTTAAAGGGGGTATAATGGGCAAATGGCAATGCACTATTTGCGGTTATATTTATGATCCTGAATATGGGGATCCAGATAATGGCATTGAACCAGGAACACTTTTTGAAAACCTGCCGGATGACTGGGTTTGTCCTGAATGTGGTGCCGAAAAAGAGCAATTTGAACCATATACTGAGGAGGAGTATTAAGCGTATATCGCATCCCCGGATACGCAAAAAAAATTTTAACGCTTCAGGCCTTTTCATATCTCTAAATACCAAAATCAGGCAAGGGATCTAATTAAACCTTGAGGGTAGAAATCTGCGTCTAAAGAAAATGAATGAAGATAATGATCTTTTGCTGGTCAAAAGTTATAAGAATGGAGATGAAAAGGCATTTGATCGGTTATTTGAAAAGTATCAAGGGTCTGTTTACTCAATATGCTACCGCTATACCCGAAATGATGCGGATACGCAAGAACTTGTCCAGGATATTTTTGTTAAAATTTATCGAAATCTCAAAAAATTCAATGAAAGAAGCAAGTTTTTCACCTGGCTTTACCGAATTGCAGTCAATACCTGTATTTCTTTCAAAAGAAAGGCACACAATGAGATTGAATTTGACGATGCAACAGCGAATCCTTCAACCAGAAATCTTATTTTGAAGAAGGCGATAGATGATGCCCTGGCAAAACTACCCGGTCGACAGAAAATGGCTTTTATTCTCAGACATTACGAGGGATACACATTTGAGGAAATTGGAGGCATAATGGGAATATCCACCGGTGCTGCAAAAGCGAACCACTTTCAGGCCGTTAGGAAGCTGAGGGTCTTATTAAGGGATTGGCTATGAAAACATACAGGACGACCGTATGAATGATTGCCAATTTAAGGATCAAATAATTAATTACATTGAAGGGTTAATGGATATAGAGAGTAGAGCGATCTTTGAAAAGCACTTGAAAGAATGCCCGGCTTGCCAAAAAGAGCTGTTGGCAGTGAAGAAAGTTTATGAGATAATAGACAAAGATGAAGTCATTGTTCCTCCAAAAGAATTTTTTGAGCAACTTAAAGATAATGTGCGCCGTAAGGAAATTGTCATTAAAAGACCTTTCTGGAAAATTATTGGTGTTTTGGCACCGGTTCTTGGAGTACTTGTATTTGTTCTTTTCTTTATCCAAGGGAAAGAACAATCAGTGGAAATGACAATTTCTGTTTCAAATATTTCGCAGGATGAGTATTTGAATACCTTATTACTGGAGAGAATAATTGATAACGATATTGCGGACCAGTTCAACCAGCTTGAAGAATATTTGGAACTTGATGTTGAACAAAGTGTGAGAAATTTAACCGCTGATGAGAAAGAGATTTTTTTAAAACTTATCAGCATTAAGTATAGTGAAGAATACTTATGAGGTTTTTATTAATATCAATAAGGAGAAAATTATGAAAAAATTGATTTTCTTTTTGCTGCCTCTATTTGTGTTGTTCGGTCAAGTACGATCCGGTGAAAAAGATCCAAGAGAAATAATTGAGAAATTAAGAATATATAAATTGACCGAAATACTTGACCTGACTGAAGAACAGACGACAAAACTATTCCCCCGTCTGAAAGAGATGAGAAAGACTGAGCAGGAATTCCATAGGCAAAGAACGGAATTAATCAAGCAGATGAAGGATCTAATAACCAACAATGCCCGGGAACAGGAATTATTGAAAATACTGAACAGATATCAGGAACTTCAGAAAAAAAGAATGATAACCCAGACGGAAGAAATTGAAAATTTGAGAAAAATCCTAACACCGGTGCAGCAGGCAAAATTCCTAATATTTCAAGAGGATTTTGAGAGAGAGATAAGAGAACTGATCAGAGAGGTAAAAGGTCATCGTCCACCTCCGCAACCAGAAGAATGACAGGAAATTCTAAAAAATCGACCTTAAAAGAATTTGTAAATCAGTAATCAGGGAACGATTTCTCAGATAAAAGAGATTATAATAATCCTTCTCCGAAACAGTGAGCTGTTTCTGTTTCTCGCGAATTTTCACCTGGACAAATCCTGTAAGTCCCGGTTTAAATGGTGGTTTATACCTTGCCTTTCCAGCCTCAATAATTTCAGCACCAACGAAACTTATAGTGCCCTTGAGCACCGAAAAATACAGAGGCAGATTTTGCAAAAAAGGAATTCCGTTCACAAATACCCAGATATTTTCCTCTCCACCATGCTCAGTGATAATCCGCTTACTAATAAATCTTGCTCCAACAATTAAATTCACAAGACTAAGGGGAAGAGTGACAATCATCAAAATCAATGAAGCAAAGATATCAAACAATCTCTTCGCCATCATGTCTATCGGATCATACGAACTTACGAAATCTAATAAGGGCAGACTCTCAATCTCATCAACCGAGGATTTGGCAATGATATATTCCAATTCGTGTGGGACAATGCGAAAATTCACCCCCGTGCCGCTGGCATAGGAAATTGTCTCAAGAATCTGTTTGTTACTGAGCCGATCGCTTGAAAAAATCACATCGTCAATCTTCTGTACTTTAATGACATCTTTTATGTTCTCAATCGTAGACAATACCTCGGTACCATCAATTTCCTTACCAATATTTCTTTCATCAAAATCAACAAAACCACAGATTTCATAAGGTATATCCGGCCTCGCCCTGAGTTTTTTCAAAATCCTTATACCTTCCTTTCCTGCTCCCACAATGATCGTCCGTCGAAGTTTAGCGATAGGATGTTTAATCGATTGTGGACCAAGCCATCGGTATATTACCCGCCAGAGACCCAAAACAAAGATAATAAGCAAAAAGGCAATCAACACCACTACCCGTGAATAGGCAAATTGCTTAAAGAAATAGGTAAAAGTAGAGTTCAAGAGGAATCCAACAATGGCACCGCCGATTACCTGTTTTAAATGATACCTTCCTTTAGAATAATATGCGCCTGAGAGATATATACTAATTAACCAAATAAATGTATATACAGGAAAGATTATCCGAAATCGTTCCAACGGATAATGGGGAAGCCATGATTTTATCGCTATGTAAATGCTCAGCATAATTAAAGTAAAATCAAACAATGACATTGCAAGGTTTCTAAGAAGAGAGTAAATATAGGCAATAAATGCTCTCAGGCAGATTCCAAAAATGAGAATAGATTTCAGGAATATTGAATAATAATTTCTAAAATGTTTGTCAATAAATATCAACATTGAAGAATAGAAATTCGTAATATAAGAAAACTCTCCCTTTTTTGTACTTTCACCCTTGTAATGAATTACCTTTGTTTTGGGCGTGTAGTATATTTTTCCACCCGTCTTCTTTATTTTGTAACACAGATCAATATCTTCTCCGTATAAAAAATATTCTTCATCAAAATAACCAACCTTAGCAATTACATCTTTTCGCACTAACATCAATGAACCAGACAACACATCAACCTCAGATTCAATATCAGGTGATAGGTAAGTAAGATTGTATCGGGCAAATATCCTGCTCCTTGGAAAGATCCTGCTCAAACCTATAATTTTGGTAAATGCAACCCAGGGTGTGGGGATACTACGACGACTTGCCACCTGGAACGAACCATCAGGATTTATCAATTTACAGCCAACTGCACTGGCATTCGGATGTTCATCAAGAAAATTCTTCAGTACTAATAGTGTGTCCTCCTGAATGAATGTATCCGGATTTAGAATAAGAATATACTTGGCACGGGCGATTTTCAGGGCTTGATTATTTGCCTTGGCAAAGCCTAAGTTTTTGTGGTTTTCAATGAGTCTAATGTTGGAGAATTTTCTTTTAACCATTGCCTGGCTGCCATCAACCGAAGCATTGTCAACCACAATAATTTCAATTGCGAGATCGTGCCTTGCCCTTTCAATCGCCATAAGGCACTGTTCAAGGAAGTGTTTCACATTGTAATTAACAATAACTATTGAAATTTCAGGTTCCATTTTCAGTTTATTATAAGTATCAAAACTATATTGTCAATAATTTTACTCACCAGTTCGTTAAAATTGTAGTAACCAAACGTTCGGCAGTCTTCTCAATTGCTTCTTTAATGCTTTTGTCTTCATCTGTCGTATAGATCGCCCAATCAGAAATATCACCCTGATAGAAGATTGAATTCTTCACCTGGTCAAAACAAACTACAGAAAATCTCACGGTGATCTTGTATTGAGTAACATTCAGGGCGCCCGTATATACATAAGGTTCTTTGGAAAAACCAATGATTTTACCACTGATTACAATGTCTGCCTGGTCTTCACTGACAATTTTAAGATTTGAATTATTACGGAATGCCTCAATTGTGAGCTGAGTAGCAAGCTCATCAAGGCCCGATTTGTAAGTTTGATTATCAAAAATCTTTATGTGGACCTTTCTGATATATCCGGGTAATAAAGAACGGGTGGAATAACCACAACAACCGCCATGGAACATTAATGTCAAATTACAAATTACAAATGATAAGTAAATAACAAATGACAAATTGAAAATATTAACTGTTGCTTTCATTTTCTCAAAATACTTGAAAATATTAAGGTAAGTTCCTGTGCTTCTTGCCACAGAGCAACAGTTTTAACAAATTCTATTATATCTTCGCCAAATTTCACCGTCCGTTCTTCCAAATTAAATCTTTGGGTATTTGACCTTCGGGTTTGATTTGACATTTGGTCTTTGTTATTTGTCATTTAAAATACCCAGCCTTTTTTGTGCCTCAATACTCCAGATATCACCAGTGCCGCGTTCTTTTATCAAGGTGTTATAGACCTTCTTTGCCTCTCCAATTTCATCTAACATCTCCAGAGTAAGACCAACCTTGAAAAAAGCAGTGGGATACCACATTTCATCTTTTGCAAATCCATTGATGATTTTCTCATACTGATAAAGCGCCCGGGTAAAATCACCCCTGGCGAGATATGCCTCACCCAACCAGTAATGGTAGTCAACAAGCGGTCTTGCTCTTACTGCCTTTCCTATATGATCAATTGCCCTAACAACATTGCCGATTCTCAGAAATGCATAGCCAATCTCAAATTGACAATCTGCCCGGATTGAATCAGGACCAATATCAACCAGCGTTTTGCTCGCCTTGATAACCTCCTGCCACTTTTCTGCTTTTTTATAAGCAAGCATTTGATTTTGCAACGCCTCTATTCGCAGTAAACTATCCTTAACTGCCATACCATAATAATATGCCGCCGAATCAAAGTCCTGTTTCAAATATTTCAAGGTCCCCAATTTAAAAAGTGCTGAATAATAATATTTACCTTTCTTGAATTTGCGCTTGAAATCTGCAAAACGAGCCTCGGCAATTATATAATCACCACTACGGAAAGGCACCATACAGGCATTGTAATAAAGGTATTCATCATTTCTATAATCTGGAACACCTATGAGTGAATCAAGAATTATACCGGCTTTTTTCCAGAATTTGTTTTTCACAAGATATTCTACTTCAGCAATATGGAAATCAAGACCGGGTTCACCAAAGAATTTTTGATAGACTGATCTTGCGTGCTCCACCCTGCCGGTGTGAACGAGACTTAACACATAGAGTTTAATCAAACTTGTATCACCTTGAAAGTCAGAAATGTTCAATTTGGTTATTGCCGAATATCTGCAATTCTGAAATTCGTAATTGATATAGTTGATCAAGCTTTTCAGACGCAACAGCGAATCACTGCTCTCTTTCACCAATTCCTCATAAATACTTGATGGATTGTGATCTGTATATTCAAGACATTCTGCATAAATAAATTTGGTCCGGTCATCCTTGATTGAAATATGGATAATATCATTAAGTGCCATTCGGTAATTTTTTTCTTCATAGTATTTTAGTGCCCGCACAGTGCGCGCAAACTCCTCAGTCTCATAATATTTGAGATACTGCTTGACGATTTCATAGGCTTGAGCATACATCTGCTTTTTTAGCAGAAATGTGCAACACATTGAATCCAGAAAGAAATTTGGCGCAAAATCTTTTCTTATGTCCAATAGTTTAGTCTCCGCATTTACGGTATCATCAAGAATTGAATCAATCTTTATTCCTTCAGGTGCAACAAAATGCATTGAATCAAGATGTTCGGCACTCCAGAATCTCTGTAAAATTTCAATGTCTTCCTTTCCCCGGATCACAATATGATCAGCAAGTCTTCTTGTGATGAACATATTTAACAATTTTCGCTTTTCTTCAAGTTCCGGATATTTTTCCATAAGAAAGATCATTTTCTGTATTTCTGCTTTATTGAATTCCAGCACAACTCTTGCCCACCGACAAATATTCTCTGGAGTAAATCCACTACTTTTCGCATGCTGGTATTCATCATAGGCACCCAGGGTATCTCCACGGAGAAGATAATTTTCTGCAAGATATAACTTTCCTGCCGGATCCTTGACGGTTTTCAATATCTTTATCCGTTCATCAAAATCCGTAAGCGATAGTGCTTTCAATATTTTCAATGAATCATTCTCTGGCAAAAACTGCAAAAGTTCATCAATGTAATATTCCTGGGTTGCAAGGGTTAAAACAAGCTGGCGAACCAATCCAGTGTCGGGTGGTAGAAAATCGTATTTTCTCAGATATTCAAAGGCAAGGGCAAATGAACCACGCTTTACAAAATTCTGTAATAGAAGGTTAAAAATTTCTTTTGTCCTCTTGTTGTGCTTAAAGGTTTCCAGATAATGGTTAGCAAGATCAAAAAATTTTACAAAATCATCTTTCTCTTCAGCTATCTTGAGCAGATAATAGTTGGCTTCGGGAATTAATGTATCATCAGGATTCTCATATATAAAATGTTCGAGGAAAACCTGGGCGATACGGTAATTACCTTTGTCATAATTCTGGATGGCAATTGAAAAATCATCTGTAGCAGGAGAAACTGAGAAAAGACATAAACTAAATTTTCCAACTATGCCGATATAAGAAAATAGCAGTAAAGTCACCGCACCCCGCTTTCTTTCAGAATAATCTGTTCCATTTTCGTAGCAGAATTATCCCAGGAGAAATGCCTTGCCCATTCCCGCGCCGCCTTTGAGAAATTGTCCCACTTGCTATCATCAAAGAGCAAATCTTTTATTTTATCACTGAGTTCATTGATGTTTCCGTATTCATACAAATAACCGGTTTTGCCATCAATGATGGTTTCTTTTAAGCCTGGTGAATTGGCACAGACCACGGGTGTTCCACATGCCTGAGCTTCAACTGCAGTCAATCCCCACCCTTCTTTTATTGAAGGTTGAACAATAATCCTTGCCTTATGATACATTTCATATTTTTCTCTCTCAGTTACAAATCCTTTGAAATCAATGGGTAAATTCAATTTCTGACCGAGGGATATCAATTCCTGCCGGGCATCCCCATCACCAACAATCGTCAATTCTATGGGTATTTCTCTTCTGAGATTATTTACTGCATATATCAGGTGGTCTATGGACTTATATCGCTTCACCCGACCAACATAAACAACAAGATTTTTCTGACGCGAAATATCAAAATTATCATCAACCTCTGGTATCCCACAATAGACAACTGATATTGGATTATTCACACCCATCTTTTTCAGATCTTCAGCCGTACTTTGAGAAATGGCAATAAAATGTGAATGGGAGTATAGCATTGGAATAAGACTTTCAGTTGCATAGACATAACTTGCCGAAAGAAGATTGACTTCTCTGTAGATTGCTTTTCTAAAAAGATGCATAATCATTATGAGATTCTTTTTCCTGGTGAAAAGCGGTGAGTAAAAAGGAATTTTATTCTGGTCATCCATAATCAGGTCAACCTTTCTAATACGCAGGATGGATCTTAAAGCAAAAGGCACATAAAAATTGAAATTAAACCTTTTACCGATGCGAAATATCTCAAAGCCATCAAGAATTTCATAAGGTTTTTGCCCTGGCGCCCGACTGCAAAGAATCATAATTCTATGCCCTTTTTTGAGCAGACGCGAAAATATTTCATAAAGATAGACTTCAGCACCACCGGCATAGGGATTCTTCCAATCCTGCCAATTCACAACCAGAATATTCATCTTAATATTTCAATATTCTAATAACCAGGAATATGGAAACCAGTATGTGTGTCATCTGAGTTCAGACTTTGGCACGCCAGTAGTTTAATAGGTCTTCAATAGTCTTTTCAAATTTTATCTTTGGCGACCAGCCTGTCACCTGCGCAAATTTCTCACCATTGCCAACAAGTGCTGAGATATCAGTCTTGCGAACGCGTAAAGGATCGATTTTAATGTCAAAAGTGGTCTTACTGTATTTCCTGAAGAGTTCAATTGCTTCAGCAAGGGTATGACTCTGGTTTGATGAAATATTATAGGTCTCCCCCACTGCACATTTATCCAGGGCAAGTTTATATGCCAGAACCACATCCATAATATTCATAAATTCTCTTTTTATTTGAGTATTACCTACTTCAATCAGCGGAATTTTTTTACCCCGTTCAATCTCAGCAACCTGTCGGGCAATAGAAGGCAGAACAAAATCATCTGATTGCCCGGGTCCGGTATGATTAAATGGTCTTAGAACTATCGCATCAATACCCGCATTAGCATATTCTTTGCAGATAATTTCACCCGCATATTTACTAACGGCATAAGGATTTACCAGGATAATAGGTGAATCTTCTTTTAGATTTTCACCACCACCATAAACCTCACAGGTAGAAACAAAGATAAACTTGATCTTTTTGCCTAAAGATTGTGCAGCCTCAAGTAGATTTACTGTTCCAATAATGTTTGTATTGTAAGTTAAAGGCCTATCAAAAAATGATTTGGCGACCGAACTGACCGCCGCAAGATGGAAAATAATGTCTGGATTATGTGACTTTAGAATCTCACGCACCATATCAATATTCATAATATCCAGACTGACAAATTTACCTTTCTTTGGCTTCAATAAAGGAAAACAAGCAGGAATAATAATATCAAGGCTTTCCTTCAGAATCTTCATCAAGTGGGAACCGACAAAACCCTCAGCCCCGGTGATTAAAATACGGTTCATAGAATTCTTGTTCGCCAGTACTCAAGTAGGTCTTGAATCGTCTTTTCAAATGGAATTTCAGGCTGCCAGCCTGTTTCAGATCTGAATTTCTCATTTGAACCAACGAGCAATTCTACATCAGAAGGTCTCATTCGCGCAGGATCTTGAACGACCTTAAGATTCAGGTGAGCCAGTTTGATCATTAAATCAAGCAGTTCTCTTATCTTTACACCCCTGCCTGAGGCAATATTATAGACCTCTCCAGGTTTCCCTTTTTTCACAGCAAGATAGTATGCCCGCGCCACATCACGCACATCCAGGAAATCCCTTACTGCCTCAAGATTTCCCACATATATAACCGGTTCTCTTCGCTTTTTTTCAATTTCAATAACCTGTCGGGCAAAATTAGAGGTTACAAAGACCTCGCCCCGCCTTGGTCCTGTGTGATTGAAAGCCCTTGTCCTAACAATCCTTAAACCATAACTCTTGTAGTATTGATAACCGAGCAGATCTTGAGCAATCTTGCTCACTGCATAGGGGCTTAAGGGCCTTAACGGATTTGTTTCTTTTATTGGTATTTCTTCAGGATAGACAAGCCCATATTCTTCACTTGAACCGGCAATATGGATTACTGTGTCAAGTTTCATCTCCCTGACTGCCTCAAAAATATTCAATTCACCAAGGATATTTGTAGCAAGGGTCTCAGAAGGTGCACGCCATGAAAAAGGCACATAACTCTGGGCTGCAAGATGGAACATGAAATCGGGTTTGATTTCACTGATAACATATTTTATTGCCGAGGCATCCCGGATATCACACTCATAGAGTTTTATCTGACCAAGTATATGAGTGATATTGTCCAGGCGTGAACGCCATTTTATAGTTCCAAACACCTCGATATTGTTTAGCGACAAAAGGTAATCAGCGATATGGCTTCCCGCAAATCCTGATATACCTGTAATCAATGCTTTCATAGACCTCCTTTGATCTCAGCCCTTGCTGGCAAATAAACCATTGGGTCAACCGGACTCCCCTGAAAGATCACCTCATAATGCAGGTGGGGTGAAGTTGACTGACCTGTTGAACCGATAGTGCCAATGATCTTACCACCAGTTACTACATCTCCATGTTTTACAAGAATTGAGTTTAAGTGACCATAAAAGGTTTTGTAATTCGCACTGTGTTCAATAATTACAAAATTACCATAGAGCGAATCCCAGCCTACCGAAACAACCTTGCCACTCGCTGCGGAAATAACTGGCGAATACATAGGGGCAGCAATATCTATTCCGTGATGCTGTTCATCAAATTTTCTTGATATCTGTCCTATCACCGGTAGTAAACAAGGAAGATTCTCGGCTTTTTCTGTTTTACTCAATTCACTTTCATATTTACTTTCCACCTGCTCAACAGCGGGAACCACCTCAGCAGGTGTTTTGTCGATGCCCAACATAACCTTTATCTTCTGGTTCTCTGCCTCCGCAAGTTCTAATTTCTTTTTTATCGTCTCAAGTTTCCCAAATTCCTTTTCAATCTCTGCATTGCGTCTTTTCAACAGCTCCAATTCTACAATTCTATACGAGAGGGCACCATATTTTACAAATCCCAGGATGAAGAAAATCAGCAAAATCAAAAATACTACAACAATAATGTAAAACACACTTTTAGATACAAAAAAATGACGGGAAATTGAAGAATTTGTTGAACTGAATACAATTGAATAGCCTTTCTTCATCAGAAATCAAAAACCCTGTTCAGCGCAGGCAATCAAAAGGCTGATTGTCACCTTTACATCACCTATGTCACAAACCTCATTGGGTGAATGAATATAACGAGTTGGGATGGAAAGTACCCCACTCAAAACACCTTCTTTGACCAACTGGATTATTGCGGCATCAGTCGTTCCCCTTTCAAGGATCTCCAGCTGATAAGGCAGCCTTCTCCGTCGGGCATAGGTAATCAGTCTATCTTTGATAACCGGGCTTGTGATAAATGCACTATCCTTAATCTTTATGGCAACGCCCTTTCCAATGGCAACCGCCATCTGAGGTGATTCTGGTGTATCTCCAGTGCCCGTTACATCAACTGCCAGCGCATAATCAGGATTAATCCGGTATGCACTTGTTCTTGCACCTCTCAAACCAACCTCTTCCTGAGTGGAAAATACAAAATAGAGGTCTGTATGGTTTTTTCTAACATTCTTCATTGTCTCAATCAGACAATAACAACCAATCCGGTCATCAAGTGCCTTTGATACAATCTTGTTATTTGCTAATTCCGTAGTCTGATAGAATGATGCAATATCACCAATCTGAACCATTTTTTTTGCCTCATCCTGATCCCGGGCACCGATGTCTATATAGAAATTTTCAAGGGTTGGCGGTTTTGGTGTTTCTGACTTTGTCTCCACACCAATAACTCCCATAACACCATTTTCAAAAAGCACGCGGTGGTGGAGAATCATTTCTGAAAAAATGCCTCCTACACTGGCAAATCTTAAGAATCCCTTTTTGTCAATATGTTTGACGATCAAACCAATTTCGTCCATATGTGCGCAGAACATCAATTTCTTTGTATTCTTCCTGCGTTTCGCTGGTATGTGGCAGATTAGATTCCCCAGTGCATCAGTATTGATTTCGCGACAATATTTTTTTACTTCTGATTTGATCAACCTACGGATATTTTCCTCACGACCCGAAGGTCCATAAATTTCCGTAAGATTTTTGATTAATTCCATTTTACTCCTTTTAGAATTTGTTCAATTGATAAAGACAGCAATTTTATACAATCACTAATATCCTTCATTGAGGCAACTGAAAGGGGTGAATGAATATACCGCGCTGGAGTTGATAGAACCGCTGAGGGAATACCCGTGCGCGTCAGGTGTATAACTCCGGCGTCAGTCCCACCAATCATTGGCTGTTTGTACTGGTATCTGATATTATACTTATCAGCCGTCTGTTCAAAAATCTTCAGCAGTTTTCTATTGCAGATGATCGTGGCATCAGCGATGGTAAGTACAGGCCCCTTGCCCAGAACCGGATAATCAGGAAGATCTTTTTTCTCAGGAAACTCATTGGCACCAGTCGTGTCCACGGCAATAGCAACATCCGGATTAATCTTATAACCAACGATTCTTGCACCTCTAAGTCCAACTTCTTCTTGAACTGTGAAGGCATAATAAGCATTGAGGTCTGTGTTTTTGATCAATTGAATAAGAATGTAACAACCTATGCGGTTGTCAAACGCCTTGCCTGTGATTATATCACCATTTTTCTGGAATTCCGTAGCAAATGTTGCAAATTCACCGACCTGCACGAGTTGTTCAACCTGTTCCCGGGAATTAGCACCAATATCAATAAAAAGTTCCTTGATCTCAATAACCCTGTTTCGTTCTGCAGGTTGTGTTAGGTGAATTGGTTTGTGTCCGATTACACCCGGAATCCTCTTTTCACCAACAATAACCCTTTTGGCAAGGATAGTCTGTGACCCGAGTCCAATTGTTTTAAACTTCAAAAGCCCATTCTTTTCAATGCCGTTAATCATCATACCCACTTCATCCATATGGGCAGCAAGAAGGATTTTTTTCTTTTTTGGCTTACCCTTGCGGACGATGAGATTGCCATAGGCATCTTCAGTCAATTCATCAACATAATGATAGATCTTTTCTTTTATGAATGAACGAACCTTATCTTCATCACCACTTACACCAGGAATTTCACACAATTCTTTCAGCATAGATAATTATACCTAATAAATCTAACTTGTCAACTTTGTTGTCAAGGTGGGGAATGATTGACTTTTATTTTCATCTTGGTATAATCAAATAAGGAGGACTGATGGCACTTATTATATATATATGTTTTGTACTGGGTTATGTCTACGAAGATAGTGATAGCCTGCTCGTTGTGAATGACAGTATTGTTATGTGTGGTTTTCACCCGTATAATTTGAAGGTCCACCTGAGCAACGATGCACGGTTGAAAATAAGAATATGGAATGGTGTGGACTCAACTGGTAAGATTATCTTTCAGGCGCCATTTATTTACATTCATAGTTCATCAATTGATGGCACAGGCAGGGGCTATACTGGCGGCACAAATGCCCATCCAAATGGCTATGGCACTGGCTATGGATATGCCGGTGGATTGAGTGGCGGTGGAGGCGGCGGCGGCGGTGGTAGGTTAAAGATCTTTTACTCAATACTGGATACAACCCATTTGACACTCTTCTGTTCAGGCGGCAATGGCGGAATTGGTGGTTACGGCAATGGTGAAAATGGTTCTACTGGTTCAGTCTTTTTTGGACCCCTCGTTGCAATGGAAGAAATAAGCAAAAACAACTTTTCTGATTTCCGCATTCTACCACGCATAACCAGTGGTATATTAATGGTCTATTCAGATATAAATAATGGAGATCTACTACTCTATGATGCTACAGGAAGGTTGTTGAAGAAGACCAGAATATATAACAAGAGTCATCGGCTTGACCTTTCAGATTTACAAAGTGGTGTCTATTTTGTGAAGTTCGATGCGGGTAAGTATCTTACAAAGATTGTACTGATCAAATGAAAGATCTTTCACAGATTGCCTATTAAATGATAGAAGCCCAACTGGTCAAAGAATCGCTTCCACGCACCTGGGGTCCATTCTTCAGTAGATTTGGCAGGTTCACATCGATTCAGGAACTGACAATTCCCCATATCCTTAATGGAGAAAATGTCGTGGTGATTTCGCCCGCGGCAACTGGCAAGACCGAAGCCGTGATTGCGCCGATTATAGAAAACTTACTCAAAGAAAAAATAAGAGGTCTTGAAGTTTTGTACATTACACCAACCCGTGCTCTGGTGAATGACCTGTTTCGTCGTCTTGAAGAACCGATAAGTTCCTTGAACTTGACCCTGGGCAGGAAGACCGGTGACCATCCCATCATTGATAAGAAAAGGTTGCCAAATATTCTCTTAACCACACCAGAATCATTTGATTCAATGTTATCCAGGACACCAGCAATCTTTTTGAAATTATCTGCGATAATCCTTGATGAAATCCACCTCCTTGATAACACACCAAGGGGTGATCAGTTAAGGATTCTTCTTATTAGACTGAGAAAAATACTACAGAAATATAACATCAAAATTCAGTCTTGCGCACTGTCAGCAACGATTGATGATCTTAAAATTGGTGAGCGCTATTTTGAAGAACCGAAAGTCTGTCTATTGAAATCAAATAGGGAGATTGAATATGTCCTGATTCCAACGAGAAATTTCATAGCTGCAATATTGAAAATTGTGCAGACGCATCATCTCAAAAAGCTTCTTGCCTTCTTCAATGCCCGTAGTCTTGCCGAAAGTTTTTCCCAGAAGTTCAATATACCGCCGTTTGAAGATAGGGTATTTGTTCATCACGCAAGTTTACCCCGCTCAAGAAGAGAAGAGGTGGAAAAGATAATGAATTATGCAGACCGGGCAATACTCCTCGCAACCTCAACCCTGGAACTGGGTATTGACATTGGTGATGTTGATGCCATCGTCCTTTTTCGTCCGCCTCATAACATCTCGTCATTATTACAGAGAAGCGGTCGGGGAAATCGTCGGACCGACAAACTTTTTGCCATTGGGGTCTATGCAAACAACTGGGAAAAAATTCTTTTTGAAACATTCTTTGATTGCGCGTGCAAAGGTGAATTATATGAAAAGAGGTATCAACCTTTATTATCAATAATTCCCCAGCAAATCTACTCTTATCTTTTTCAGAGACGCAGGATTGGTACCACCTTTAATAGCCTTTATCAAATATTTGACTCAGTATATCCGACCGATGTGGTTAAAGAGGTTTTCATAAAATTACTCGACGCTGGCATTATCAAAGAGACGAAGCCCGGCATATACTTTTTAGGCAACAAGATAGAAAACAAAATTACCTATGGAAAAATTCATTCCAATATCGCAGAAAAGTCCTTTGGTGAGTATGATGTGTATGATATCAGTACAGGTTTTATGATTGGCAGGATATATTATCTCCTTGAAAAATTCATCCTTGGTGGTAGATGCTGGGAAAAGGTGCAGACCAATGAAAAGGAAAAAAAGGTGTATGCACGATTCATTGGTGAAGGACCAGAATTTTCCAAAATCTTTGAAGGTAAGGGCGCGGGCAATTACAATTATCTATTGTCTGCAGTATTGAAAAATAGATTCTTTCCCGAACTTAAACCCAAGGATTTTCCATTTTTCTACGATGGCAGGAATACCCATATCTTTCATCTTTTTGGTTCGCTCTACGGATTCATCATTGCTGAGGCACTATGTGAAGAAGAAATTGATGCCATTGATATTGAAGGAAAGATTCTGACAATGCAGGGATTCCAGATGCCTGATAATAGATTTCCAGTTCCTGAAGAAACATCAATAAAAAAAGTAATCGCTGAGAATATTGCCCGATTTGAAGATGCCCTGGGCAGTGGTGCGTTCTTCTATGATTTACCCCAGGAATTACAAATAGAAGACCATTTCTTGAATCTGGATATCAGAGGTTTCATACAATTCCTGAGGGAAATAAAATTGATCGAGGTCTTAAGACCGGATTTCGCAAAAACGATGCAATTAATCGCCAATAAATGATACCCTGATACACTTTTCTCTACCCCAACAGGGGCAAAAGCAAAAATACACCTGCAAGGATTATCAAAAATCCCAGGAGGTCAAAGATAATGCCCGCCCTGATCATTTTCGTTATGGACACATAACCAGAGCCATAAATTATTGCATTGGGTGGGGTCGAAACCGGCAGCATAAAACCATAACTTGAGCCAAGACAGGCTCCCAGTGCTGGAATTAAAGGATTGACCTGAGCAGCGATAGAAAGCGAAATCATAATCGGAATAACCATATTTGCTGAGGCAGTATTTGAGGTGAGTTCACTCGTAATTATCGCAAGCATTATTGAGATTGCAGTGATACTAAATAGACTATGGGCACCGGTCAGGTTCAAAATCCCTTTGCCAATATTCTCAGCAAGCCCGGTTGAAAACATAAGTGAACCCAATGACAACCCGCCACCAAACAACAAGATCGTTCCCCAATCAATATTCACTGCCTCTTTCCAGGTTATAGTCCCTTTTCTTTCTTTGCAGTCCAGTGGTAAAATAAACAGAATAATTGCGCCGATGATCGCTGCAAGCCCTTCAGGTATATGTACCTCCCACCATTTGCAGCATTGGGCATCCGAACCAAAGATAAGGGCTAATACACCAGGAAAGACCCATAAAACAACGGTGATCAAAAATGCGATGAGCACATTCCTTTCACCGGTTGTCATCTTGCCCATTGCCTCTTTTTCCCTTACTACATACTTATCAATCCCTGAAAGTTCTTTGAATTCAGACGGATGGAGTAGTTTGATAAGAAAAAACAAAGCCATATACATTATGATAACCATTGGAATGGTAAATAACATCCATCTGAAGAATGTGATATCTTTATTCAGAAGTTGTTTTATCATTCCAATTCCCATCAAATTTGGCGGTGTGCCCACGGGCGTTCCAATGCCACCGACAGAGGCACCGTAGGCAATTATAAGCATAAGACCTGTAGAATATTTCAATTTCCTAACATCTTTTGAATGCAACTGGGCAATGGTATTAAGGATGCCCAGACCTATGGGATAGAGCATTGCCGTGGTTGCGGTATTGCTCACCCACATTGATATAATCACGGCAATAATACCGAGTGTGAATAAAATGCGGCTACTACTCTTGCCAATACCGGGTATTGAAAGAATTGCAAATGCGAATCTACGGTCAAGTCTATGCACCATCATCGCTTTGGCAATGATAAAACTACCGATGAATAAAAATATAATCGGATCAGCAAATGGTGCGAATATCTTCTTCATTGTATCAACATCCATTATAACACAGAGCGAGGCGCCTAATAGTGCAGTGATCGGAATAGGCACTGGTTCCGTTATCCACCAGATAACGACCCAGCCGAGTATTGCTGAAAGATAATGAGCATTCCTTGAGAGATTGGACATCGGAAGGAATAATAAAAAGATAAAAAGGATCGGACCAAGAAAAAAACCGATGGTCTTTCTTATTCGTTCAAATTTTTCTTCAACCGGAGAAATCTTTTCTTCTATCTCTTCCACTCTCAAATCATACCGAACTCTGGGCAAATGTCAAGCACAAGGAATAATGAATTCATTGCAAAAATCTTCTTCCGTACCTAAATTTTGCAACATTTATAGGCAGGGGAGATATAATACGGAATGAGATAAAATAAAGGATTTAGTTTAATCTTCTTACACACTATCTTCTTATTACAGACAGATCTGTATCGTTTTTTGTCACGCACCTTGAGCTTTTTGCAGAGGTGCAAAAATTCAAACTCTACATCCTCTGATCTTACGGGTATGGCACAGGTTAGTATTTTCTCAGGAAGCGATATCTTACTGATGTCAAAGTTATAGCCTCTTTTTCGTGCTTCAAGATAGACATAATACAAATATGAATTTATCGCCTTTAATGGTTCTCCAAAGTTTTTAAATCTATAGATCTGAGGATGGTTCTTATATCCCCTGGTCTTTCCTTCCAGGACTTTTTTGGCAAGCAAACCCTCGCGCCATAATGCAATCAATCCCTTTGTATCAAGATATTCCGGATGGATTGACCATAGCCTCATAATCATAATTATAAACTTTTTTGTTGAATCTTCAAGATAATCGTCGCTTTTCTCAGTTAAATGCTAAATAATAGCTAAATCCCAATTTTAAACAATTACATCTTTGGTACTTTCAATTATTATGTGTAAATTTTTTCAAATTTTTACATTTTTCAAAAACTTGACAAACATTGTTTTTTTATTATAATCTTGAATAAGAAAGGAGGTATTATGAACCTTGCTTTTATCTTCACCGGTCTGATTCTGATCGGTGCAGACTTTCCTGTTGCCAATCTTACTTCCTACGAAGTATACCCCTGTGCAATATATGCGAATAATCAATACTATGTCTTCTGGACCGACTATCGCTCTTCACCAATCTATTCTTTGTATGGGGCACGTGTTACTACAAGTGGTGTTGTATTAGACCCCAATGGAAAATTCTTGTTTGCAGACAGTGTATTCAATCCCAGGGTTGCCTATGATGGAACTAATTTTCTGGTAGTCTGGCGAGAAGGGTGTTGATCATACGGTGATATACACGGGGTGCGTGTCACTCCGAATTGTGATTCAATAAACTCTTTCTATGTCTATTATGATGGTCCATCTCCTGCCCAGTATGCTCCAGAAATTACCTTTGGCGGTGGATATTATTTTGTTGTTTGGCCCGACAATAGAAGTGGATATCCTCAGATATATGGTGCCCGTGTAACCCCTGCTGGTTCGGTCCTTGACCCGGGCGGTATCCTTATCAGTCGGATTACCACTGCTACCCACTATTATCCCTCTGTTGCCTGGGGTGGAACTCGGTATTTGGTTGTCTACGGTGTATACTCACCATCGCCTTATGCGCTGTATGGAAGGCTTGTCAACACAAATGGAACTTTTGCCAGCGATACAATCAGATTGGCTACAGGTAGTTCTTCAATTTATTATACCCATGTAGCATATAGTGGAACAAATTTCATGGCGATCTGGTTTGAATATGCATCTCCATATACACTCAAAGGTATTCTCGTATCAACCAATGGAACACCGATTGGCAGCCCGTTTACGATTGCGACAAATGTCTATTATTTTAAATCAGCACGCGTAATATTTAACGGCGTAAACTATTTCGTAACCTACTCAAAGTCTAATGGCAGCATATATGAACTCTGGGGTCAACATTATAGCACTACTGGCACACCAGTCGGCTCTGCACTCAAAATTACGCCAACAGCGAATAATGTTTACTGGGGTGATGTTGTGCCTGGTGCTAATAGTCGCTATCTGAATGTCTGGACAGAGTATCGGTCATCTGGTTATGATATCTATGCCAATATTGATGCCCAGATGATTGGCATAGAAGAAAAGACAGATAAAAATGAGCCAGTCTGTTATCTCAAATCCACCATAGTCAAAGACATAATTCAACTTGTTAATACGGAAAGAGAGGCGGAGATTTATGATGCTGCGGGAAGTTATCTGGGCAAAACCACAGATGGGATATATGACTGTTCACGAATAAAACCGGGTGTCTATTTTGTGCAATTAAAACCAGGCAGGGCTTATAAGGTAATAAAGATAAGATAATAATAGTCATTTCTACAATATCATAAAACAACCTTTCTGCTTGACAGAATTAATTATTGATTTATAATATTTCTGTCAGGCAAAAGGAGGACTTATGAAAATAAAAATAGTTGGATTTTTGATTTTTGTCTCTGGTTATGCAACAACCTATATTGCCTCAACCCCGGGTGAAATCCAGAATTATACAAATCTTTTGCAGGCAGGTGATTCTTTACTCATTATGCCTGGCACATATGATATGAACTGGAATATCTCTAACCTCTATGGCCAGTCAAATGACTGGATTGTAATCCAGCCTTATTCCAGTGGTGTGATAATCAATGGCGTAAATTATGATAATGTAATTGATATCTATAACTGCCACTTCCTTGAACTCACTGGTATTGAGATAACGAACTCTTATGCTGGTTCTGGTATTGATGGGATAAAATTCCGGACCACGAGCGACCATATTCTCCTTGAAGATTTACATATCCACGATTTGACCGGCGTGGGCATCAGTGCAAATCCTGCTGGTGAATCATTTACTTATCTTACCATCCGCCATTGCCACATTCATAATATCACCGATGTTGGTGAAGGAATGTATATCGGTAATCACGATGGTCTTTCGCCGGTTCATCACTGCCTTGTGGAACTTAACTGGATACATAATTGCCATCCCCATAAAGGGATCCAGTTCAAACGGGGCACATATTTGAATATCATTCAGGATAATGTTGTCTATGATTGTGATGAGGCAGGGATAGTCCTGTATAAGACCGACCAGACCTCTGCCAGTGATAATAATATCGTGCGTCGGAATGTGGTCTGGAATACATCTGAAGGAATCTTTGCTGTGGGTCAGACCAATATTGATAATAATGTCATCTTCAATTGTGATTATGGCATAAATGTCCGCAATTATAGTAACTGGGGAATGAATGACTTATATATTCTCAATAATACAATCTACCATTGCAATACAACCTGTCTCAGGCTTGATGACTGGAATAATGCAACCGGTGAGATGGTCTGTATCAACAATGCCTGCTATCAGGATACAATCACTGCCAGCGCGATACAGGCACCGGATGGTATTGGTCCGGGCTATGTCGCTTATAATCGCCATTATGGCACATCCCAGGTCTCTGGCTCCACGCTCGGGAATCATCCAAATTTAGAATTCATCAATCCCAATATCATACCTGGTTCAATAGATCTATATCCGAAGTCAAATGCTACATTGCTCAATAATGGCACCAGCGCCTATGGCGCGCCCTTTGATGACTTCAATCTCCTAAGCCGTCCCTATGGAACTGGCTGGGATGTCGGTGCTTATGAATGGCGGGCAATAAATAATCCGGGCTGGCAGATTCAGGAAGGGTTTAAAGAGATTTATCTACCCGGAATCGGTGAAAAACGTTCTAATTCAGGATTAAATAAGATCATTATTCCTGCAATCTTGAAAAACAACTTCCAAATAAAGAACCTGCCGATTGATTCCCGAATATTAATCTATAACTCTATGGGTGCGATGGAAAAGAATATGAGTATCTCAGATTTTCGCATTAATGACCTGAAATTAGGGGTCTATTTTTACAGGATTGAAGCAGACAAGACCTATCAGGGTAAATTTATTATCATTAGGTAATTGCGATAGGGCTGTAGAATACCTGTTTTCAGAAATTTCACTCTCTCTTTAATAATTTTCAATTGATATTAAAAATCTTTCTTCGCTGCATAATCAGAACGAATTTCTCAAAAAAGTCATTATCCTTTCATATCTCTCCCATCTTCCTCTCATTTTATCATTTCGTCAATTGACAAAATGACGAAATGAGTAATTAAAATATAAATTGTTTTTCTGAGGATAAAAAATGGGAACAAGCGGAGAGATTTTGCCACACTTCATGGCGAATAAGGTGAGGGGTTCCTTTTTATTGAAAACATACGAAAGAAATGATCTCTTTTTTGCTCTCCTTAAAAAATATAGCAATCAAAAACCAATACCAATGGCAGAGAATTCAATTGACCAGTTTTTGGGAAAGAATTCTTCAGTATTGACCACAGGCAGGACAAAAGAAATCGGTCCCAGAGCAAGTTTTACTCCCGCATCATAGCAATCCTGCCATTTCAGACTATCCTGATTGTAGTAATAACCAAAATCACCAAATATACGCAATGGTAAACCACTCGGTAATTCAAGATTTATACAGGATAGACCATCGGTCTTTATGTGATAACCCTGGTAACCAGCCATATTACCATCCGTTTTTATATGGATATGTTCCTGGGGTGATGCATAACCCTTTTGACCAAAGAATAAATCACTTATGAAACTATGCCTTAAGCCCCCACTCAAAAATATCCTTTCCTGCGCTGGTGCTGTGCCGAGGACCTTTCCGGCAAAGAAGCGGGCATATAAAAAAGGCAAGAATATCTTTGATTTCTTTTCAATTGCGAGTGTGAATTTTGTAAAATTCCATTCGGTATTAAAATAATCAGGAGCAAAGATTGTTGCAAAATCTAATGACCAATGCCTGGTAGCATAAGAGATCTCATTCTGCAGGGAATAGTATTTGCTGATTGACCAATCAGTTGAATCAACATATTTTAGCGAATAGAGATCTTTATAATCAACAAAACTCTTCATATTTAATTTTGGTTGTGCAGTCAATGGAATCCCAAAATCATTCATAAACCCAGCCTGGGATTTTATCTCATCCCCACTCTTTGAACTCTTTAAGAATAACCTTAAACGATACCCCTTTTTAAATAATAAAGGTGTTTGATAACCAAATGTATAACTGTGGCTATGGCTCTTTGTCCCATAGATATATCCAGCCAGCCATTGATTTTTGCCTTTAATAAAACCTGCATCAATGAATTGGGCACCGGCAAGATACAATCCAGGAGTGAACCCATCATCTGATTCATACCACAGATAAGGCAGGAAATAGACCTGATATGTATCAAATGAGGGCCAGTCAAAGATGGGCTTTATTGCAAATCTCTTTGGATAAAAATTATTCCAGCGGTCTTTCTCCGGTGTATAATCATAGGGGTCAATGATAATCTTTTTAATTTTCCTGACATCCGCAAAATTAAAGGTATCAAGTTGTTTATCAATCCGCACGACCTGTGCACCATTATCAGTCTGCACCAGCATATCAGTGGGCAACAAAAACTCTCCCTTATTTTCAATCACCACAGAGTTTTTTGTAATCTTCTTAATATGCCAGTCACAGCATTTTGTAGTATGCAAAAAGTGATAAAAGAATTGTCTTAAATCCCTGCCACTAACCTCTTCACAGACCTTGATAAAATCCTCGGTCGTGGGGTGTTTGAATTTAAACTCTCCAAAATATGCCTTCAAAATTGAATCAAATGTCACCACACTCAGATGGGTTTCAAGATATCGCAAAAAAAGTGCCGGCTTTGTATAAACCGCTGTCTGGTAGGCAAGGGGGGTTTCAACAAAATCATAAGAAGGTGTCAGAACTGGTTTTTCCATTTCATTTACGAGGGTAATATAATACAGAAGATTATTTATGTAAATATGGGACAACTGAGGTATGAAATTTGATTTGAAAAATGAATTATCAACACCGTACTTGTCAATGAAATACCTCTGCTCAGTATAAGAAGTCAAGCCTTCATCAAGCCAGGCTTCATCCATTTCATTGGAACCAAGGATTCCATAGAACCATTGGTGGGCAATCTCGTGAATGATGACCAATTCAAATTGCCTTGTGAGATTATCCTCTCCCCCATTGATAATCACCAGATTTGGATATTCCATACCACCACCAAAATAGCTCTGGACAACACTCAATCTTTTATATGGATATTTGCCATACCATCTATCATATCGTGATACAGCATCAACTGCATAATCACCCGCATTCTTCCATTTCTTACGGTATTTTTTTATGTAGTATATCTCAATCGTCATGTCATCAACCTCTCTTTCTTCAATCTCAAAGTCCGGGTCACAGACCCAGGCAAAGTCATGGACACACTCGGCAAAAAAATGCATCTTTTTTCTATCGCCTTCAATTAGAGAGGAATCAACAAACATCCCAGTTGATGCAACTACATAATTTGCGGGCAATTCTATCGTGACATCAAAATTGCCAAACTCGCCATAGAATTCGCCAATTGCATGATAACCCTGTCTATGCCAGCCATTTTTATCAAAGACACAGGGTTTTGGATACCACTGGACGATCTCAAAATGCTTACCCTTGTAACCAAGCCGGGAGAACATCTTTGGAATCTTTAAGACCGATTCAATCCTTAAAATAACCGAATCACCACATAATAAAGGCTTATCAAGGATTACCGACATAATCGTCTCATCAATCTGGAAATTTAGCGAATCATTGTTTTCATTGGTGATAGATATGATATCAATCCAGCCCCGTTCAGACTTCTTTGCCTTTAAGAATTCATATGAGCCCATCTTTTTTAATTCCTTTGCAAATGTGGTATTATTATCGCGGTAGGCATTGGCATAAAGATGGAAATATAGTGTCTCAAGACTGACTGGTGAATTATTATAATAAATCAAAGTTTCACTTATATTCAGGGTGTGTTCTTCAACATTTAAACTGCAAGAAATCTTATAGTCAACCTTCTGCTGCCAAAAAAATAGAAATAATATAAGTGCCATAGTCTTTGATTATATCCATCATTTTGATTAATGCAAGATTTAGATAACAATCCCTTTTTTTCTCGCTCCTTGCTACTGTCTCCATAAAAATTAGATAAACCAGAATATTTGCAGTATTACTGTGCTTTTTTGAAAAACCTTGTTCAGTATTTTCAGCGCTTGCCTATTGACAGATGATAATTTATAATTTATTATAATTTAAGGGTTAACTATGGCTGACTTAAATCGTAAAGAAAGTCAATAGGAAATTTCTAAAGGAAAAATGAACGGCGAATATACTATTTTTCTTTTCACCATTCTCATTCCCCTTGAGGCAAAACTGATACCTCATCTTTTATCACTGACCCAGAACTACTACAAAAACTTTACCCCCATTTACGAAGATTAAGAAGTCACTATTACATTGACGCGAATCAGGACTATTGAAATATTCAAATTTTTATATTGAATTGTGTATCAAATGACAATGAAAGTTCAATTTTTTGCGAAAAATCACGCGGCCACTCTATAAAAAACTTTCCATTTTTAAATTATCAACATTGCATCGCCATAGGATAGGAATCTATATCTTTGTTCAATCGCCTCTTTATATGCCCTGAATACCAATTCCTTTCCTGCAAAGGCACAGACCAGTAAGAGTGGTGTTGAGCAGGGAAGGTGAAAATTTGTGACCAGACTATCAAGGACATTAAATTTAAAACCCGGATAGATAAATAAATCCGCATAACCTGAAAACGGCATTATTTTTTCCCCATTATCCGCATTTTTCAAGGCGATGAACTCAAGGGTACGTGCCACTGATGTCCCAACGCCAATAATCCTTTTTCCTGAATTTATGACCTCGGCTGATTTTGCATCAACCTCTACAAATTCGGGGTCCATATAATGTTTTGTTATATCTTCAGAACGGATTGGTTTGAATGTGCCTGGACCAATATGGAGCGTAATATAAACAACCCTCACACCGTTTTTCTCTAATGCCTCAAGAATATCTTTGGTAAAATGTAATCCTGCGGTTGGTGCGGCAATTGAACCGATCTTTCTGGCATAGACAGTTTGATATTCTTCTTCATCTTCTTTTTCCGCATGTCTCTTAATATAATGGGGAAGTGGAACCTTGCCCAGGTGCTTTATGACCTCATCAATTGGTTTGCTAAACTCAAGATAATATCTACCCTGTGCTCTATGCTTAATCTCCGCTGATATGCCGTCTGCAAAGACTATAGGTGTCCCTTCCTTTATTCTGCGACCCGGTCTGACAAAGGCAATACATTCATTCTGATTGTATGAAATAATAAAAATTTCAATCCGGGCACCGGTCGGTTTCTTGCCAAAGAGCCTTGCCTTGAAGACCTTTGTATCATTCAAAACAAGGACATCGTCTTTTGAAAGATATTCAACTATTTCATAAAATTTTCGGTGCACAATCCCACCGGTGTTTCTATTTAAGACCAATAATCTTGCCTCTGCCCTATTCTCAAGCGGATACTGGGCAATCAAATCTTCTGGCAAATTATAATGAAATTCTTTTAACCACATAAAACCTTCTTTGCCAGGACATAAGAACGCCTGCCTTCTTTAAAAAGCATCTTCATCAATTTACCAAGCCCAAGTGTATCAAGGATATAAAATGTATCAATCTCAAGCCTATTTAAAAATTCAACGATAAAAATGTTCAATAATGAATAGGGAAAAAATCTGTCCGAAATTGATTCAAAAAAATTTCTTAAAACCGTAAATGGCTTTACCCAGCCCCGCAATTCAAACTCAAAACTACCATAATCAATCACCGAGAATTTAGATTTTTTAACAACATCCCTCAATTCTTCTTGTTTATACGCAGTATGAAGATAGTATTCACCTTCGATCCCTCTTTTAATACCGAAACTTTTTAATACCCCAAGTTTGAGTTTTTCTGGTCTTTTTCCTGAATATGATGGTGTTGTGATGAGAACCATTCCACCGGGTTTTGTTATATTATACAAGCCATTAAGAAAGTCATCAACCCGAAGAAGATGTTCAATGACCTCAATTGCTATCGCATTATCAATTGAATCTTTCTGAAAAAACTCAATCTCTCTCAAATCACCCTGGACAAAATTTATATAAGGGTAAATTTTCTTTCCCTTTTTAAGCAAAGAATAGGCAATATCAACACCGAATATTGTCCCTTTTTTCCATTCTGAAGAGAGTCTGCCAATATTGCAACCACAATCAAGGAGGTTTCCTGGAGGCAGTTGTTTTAGTTTGTTCAAAACCCATCTTTTCCTAATTATCCCACTCAAACTTGAATAAGTAAGTCTGTCTTCAGGGTAACGCCTTCCTGCATTTTCATAGAATTCGCGATAAGGATCAATCATCAAAATTTTATCCTTGTCTGAAATTTCAAATTATGGATAGGTTTTTCTTCGGGTGAAAATTGAACACGATATACCAAACTGAAGATAGTATTATTACCAACACCTAAAGAACTACTCAAGGTAAATATCTTTGTTAGACCTGGCGGCTCATTAGCACTTAACAGGTATGGCACTTCTTCAACATTGTATTTATTATACAATAATTCACTATTTAATTCAATCCTGCCCTGTTTCTTTAACGACTGTCCCAAAAGCAGGCCTATTGATGGTCTTTGCAGAGTAAATACAGAACCAGGAAAGAAATCAGAAAAAATCTCACTGTATCTATAACCAGTATAAGGTTTTACCTGAGGTTGTTCAATTATCTCGAGGTCAATTGCAATGCCATAATCTATCCGCTCCTCTCTCAAAAATGCACTCCATTTTTCGTTACGATAATTTAATGAATAGTAATTGCATAGTTTTTTGTATCCAGGGTTAAGGGAAAAATTGTACTGATACCGGGAAGTCGGCTCAAGCGCATAGCGGGCGTCTTTTGTATATTCATCCTTAAAATTTATTTCAAGATGCTTATCATCTTTATCAAAATTCAGATTGGCTTCTTCTTTACGATTGGCAAAATTTGTCTCATCAAGATAGAATAGCCTGACTTTCAAGTCCATTATGTTCCAGGAAAAAGTCGGCTCAAGACTATACCTGCGGCTGATCACTCTTTGGAAATCCTTTAGCATAATAACCTGTTTAATATAGTCTCCATTTGCCTTCTGGATATAAGTTCGGGTCACTGGGTCATACACATAATTACCTGTGCCCTCGGCAACCTTTATGTAAACCTCATCCTTTTTCTGTGTATATCGCTGTGATTGTTCTATTTCACCCTGGATACCAAAGCCCCGGTGGTAGACATTTAATCTGAGATTTCCAAAGACCAATGTTGTATCATAAAACATACGATGGCCCGCAAAAAAACTAAGGGATTTTGTGCTAAAATCAATTTTTGTCAGTACTGCTCTACCATATATATCCCTTTCATAATTTCCTGACAGACCAGCGGTTTTATCCTGATCAAAACGGTAGTTCACACTATACTCAGTAAAATGATCCATTTCTTGATTCATATACTGGGAATAAAGAGAAAGGTTATTGAATGTCTTCTTGAGCCCGAAGATATATTTATTCACGGTATCAATGTCTTCGTATCCTCCATAAAAAAATAGCGGCCTTAAGAAAAGCTGACGACGACGGTGGGTACGATTTAATAATCCGTAGCCAAGATCAAGACTCAAATTTTCAAGCAATACAATCCCTGTATTAATTTGCGCAAGCTCTTCAAGCGTATCATTTGTATTCCACTCATAATTGTAATCAAGTCCTTCTCTTCCTCTTGGCTGGTAAAATTCTTTATCATAGTTTATATACCTGCCATTGAGCGAAAGGTTATTTATCTTTTTATCAAAATTCATCTCATAACCATTTTTCAAATTATCATTATCATTTAAGTTCGAGAATCTATTCCTATCAACAGTTGAACCATAGAACCTCGCTGACAGGCCAGAAATATGCTTTACCCCTAATCCGTAAAACTGATTATCGCGTGGTAAAGGAATCAGTTTCTCTGGTGTATAATTCCCAAGGTTTTGTCCCTGATAAACAAATCCTTTAATTATCGGATCATAGACATACTCGCCATTATCTTCTCCAACATAAAAGAAGGTAACAACATAATGTCCTTTTTCTTCTCCAGCATAAACAAAATGCCCATCAACAAGGTCATAATTTCCCGCCGAACTTGTGTCAGCATAGGTATGTCTTACCTGTGCATCATCGCCACCAGCCTTCAAACTTTCTATTTCTGCTCCGGTTAATTGAAAACTCAGGGGATTGGTATGATCATCACAGGTGCGATGGAAAATTGAATTAACAGTGAAGCCACCGCCAGCATACTGGGCATCTGCCTCCTGGTAAATATTCTGATAATCCTCGGTGGCTTCTTGATATTCAATGATAATGTGGGTATTCCGCGTGATGATATACTTGTTGGTAAAATTGATAATACCCTGTTCATAATCAAAATCATAATCTTCCTCAATTTTGAGAAGACGAGAAGAATTCATTCTGTCTGAAACATAGATCCGCTCTGAACCATAGATCACCCTGCCCGAAAGAAAATAAGGACCCTGTTTGCCTTCCTCGCCATCAAATTCCAACCTCTTGTACTGACCGCGATTTAAGGCATAGGAGACATTAATATTGCTTGCTTGTCCTAAAAGTCCTAATCTCACTCCTTCAATTTCATTGTAAATATCAAAAGGAAGTATCAAACTTAAATCTCCCAGTCCACCATAAAAATTCTTCGTTGTTAATTCCAGGCGCATCTTTTCAATATCAGATATCCGACGGGTCTGCAGGTCTGCCCCCTCATCAGAAAGAGCACCCTTCACCCTGACACCTTCTACCTCACCAGCAACATACAGTTTCAATCCCTGATCAAAACCCTGGTTAATATCAAAAGTAAAATCTTTGATTCCACTGATCTTTAACGCACTTTTGCTATCTTCACTGTCTTCCGGTGGAACATAACTATAGTTTTCTTCAAGGCTTGTATCATTGATCACCAGTCTAAAATTGTAGTAAATTGAATCAAGGGCAAGCAGACTGTCTGATTCAGAAATCAGACTTATCATAAATATGTATATAATTGCCATATTGAGTCAATGCAAAAATGTTCTTCTGAAATATTTTCAAATCAATGATCGGTTCTCTCATTTCAACCCTTTTCCAGTCTCCATTTCTTTTATACATAATACTACTTAACGGTGAAAAAAGATAGATTTCTTCACATGCCGCAATACGATCCATTTTTTCGGGTAACTTAATGAGTTCCAATGTATTCCCATGGTCGTCAAGCACAATGATTTCTTTTCTTGTCAACACATATATCCTATTATCATAGTAGCCCATATCAACCACATTGATATTCTTTCTTATCAATCTCACCTTTCTTTCGGCATCAAGAAAAATAAGCCCGTTTTTCAAACGGTCAGCAAGCACAACTTCTTCGGCATCAGTAAGAACAAACGATACGACATCACCTAAATAAATTTTTTCACTGATTCCTGAATTTACAAGCATTCTAATAATACCTTCAGATGAATGTATGTATATGGAAAAAGGGGTAATCTTAAAGGCGTAAATACGGAGGTTTTGTTCAATCGGTATGAAGAGATTTGTAATAGTGCGAGCACTATCAGTTATGGTAATAACTCGGTTATCAAACTGGGCAAAATAGAATGAACCTTCAAAAAACTCAAATGTTGTGAATTTTCCGGGCAGTTCAAACACAGCCTTTGGCTCAAGAAACAAAATTACGAGCAGCAATTGCACAAATTAAGCATATATAAAAACCGTGTTTTGTCAATGAAATTAAGTATTGACAAATGACCCATCCTGGATAAAATTGACAATATAAAAATAAAATGGGGCCGTAGCCCAGTTGGGAGAGCGCTTGACTGGCAGTCAAGAGGCCACGGGTTCGAATCCCGTCGGCTCCATATTGAAGTTCATAAACAGAAAGGAGAAAAATGAAAAGAAATTTTTCATTTATTATAACAATAGGCTTAATTCTATTGGGTTGCGTAGCAACCCAGCCAGTGCGAAAAACTGAACCAGAACCAACTGAAGATGCAAAAAATAAGGCTCAGGAAGAATATTCTATTGGCTACGAGTATTTAAAGCAAGGCAAATATGATGAGGCAATATTACACTTTAACGAGTCAATTAAGTTACATCCAAAATTCTATGCCGCTTACATAGCATTGGGGCAGATCTACCGGGCAAGGCATGAAATTACCCCAGCTGAATCTATCTACATACATGCAAAGAAGATTGACCCAAAGGATACCCGTGCCTATGAAGGGCTTGCTGCATTATATGCGGAATTGAAGAGATATGGTGAGTCAATTATTGAATATCAGACCGCCCTGCAATTTGATTCCACTAATGTTAACATATTGAATGGTGTTGGCTTCGTCTATACAAAGACAAAAGAATATGATAAGGCATTAGATTGTTATTTTAAAAGTTTGAGATATGAATCTGAAAACCTCGTTGCGATAAAGGCAATAGCAAATATTTATGTGGAGAGGGGTGAATCTGAAAAGGCAGTCAGTTATCTTGAAGCTTTAAAAGAGAAGAAACCAGAGGCTATTGATGTAAGGGAATTACTGGCAAAAACCTATCTTGATTTAAAATTATATGATAAGGCGATAAACGAGTATAATTTTCTTCTCACCAAAAAACCTGATTATTATTTCTATCACCTTCAGTTGGGTTCAATTTACGCAAAACAAAAAAAATATACCAATGCCGAAAAAGAATATCAGGAGGCAAAGAAACTGGCACCGGACAACGCTTTACCTATTCTATATCTCGCGGATCTTCAGATAAGCAAAGGTAAATTAGTGGAGGCTGAAAATATGGTGCGTGAGGCACTAAAGGTCTCTCCAGATAATAACTATGCATTTGTATTATTGGGTGACATCTATGAACGCAGGGGATTTCAGAGAAAGGCAGTGTGGGATAAGAAAAAGACAAAATCAAATATCGGTGAGGCAAAGGCTGCGCTCAGTCTCCTTAACCAGGCTGAGACTTACTATAATCAGGCGCGGGATGACAGTCAATTTCTGTCCTATGTACGCACCGAAATTGAACGGTGTGATATCTGGACCAAACAATTAAAAGAAGATATCTGGTTTATTGAGGGAGGGAAAAAATAAGGAGGCAATTATGTTGAATCAAAATTCCAGGGGAATTTCGGGTTTTGGGATAATCTTTATAATAATTACTCTACTAATCGTTGGTTATATTGGCTATCAAATCTTCCGCATCCAGTTCACATATTCAGCGGCGAGAAATAAGGTTGAAGATGCAGTAAGAATGGGTCCATTAAGACCAGACACAGAAGTTCAAAATGACTTGCTAAGTGAATTAAAGGAGATCAAACTTGAACTTGATCCTGTCTACGATACAATTTTTATTGACCGTAGTATTCGTGATTCCTTCAGGATTTATGTTGCCTATAACGATTCATCAAATATCTTTGGATTCTATAATTATACCAGGCATCTGGTGATTGATGTAATAATGCCCATTAGAGCAGGATTTTAAGATATGCTTCACAACCCGGTCTTACTACTTAATCAGAACTTTGAACCACTTACAGTTTTGAAACTGAGAAGGGCTATAACCCTGTTACTTTTAGGTAAGGTTGATTTGATTGAGAATGACCGGGACAAAATACTTCATTCAATCAATCTTGAATTACCCGTGCCATCTGTGCTCAGGTTGAGATATTATGTCCAGATAAAAAGAAAAGAAATACCTCTAAACAAAAAGAATATCATAAAAAGAGACAATAATGAATGTCAGTATTGCGGGAAAAAAGGTGGTCAGATGACGACTGATCACATCATCCCCAAGGCACTGGGTGGTGAAGACTCCTGGGAGAATCTTGTTTGCGCCTGTCTGGAATGTAATAATCGCAAAGGCAACAGGATTCTTCAAGCCGCCAATATGAAACTACGTAAAAAACCCAAAAAACCAAGTTATTTTACTTTTGTTTTAAGAGAAATTGGTACCCCGGATGATAGATGGCGGCCTTATTTGTTTCAATCCTGACAACCACAATTATCAATCCCTCCCAAAGTCCTGATCACCTCATTATTGATTTTGAAGGAAATACTTTTTTTTCCTCAGAATTTCTCCTCGCCGAATACACTCCATTCGAAAAATCCAGGGATATTCAAAAATTCATAAAAAGAATTCTTGATCAGTATTGTAACGTTGGATTTGCCTTTTGTAGTATTCGTCCGGAAATTATTGCTGCTGATACAATTAACACAAAACTAATTCTGCACATAGAAGAAGGCGAGCGAATCATTATCAAAGACTACCTTTTCAAGACCAATGGCAAGACCGAATCCGCACCTCTAAGAAGGATCGCTCACATCCAAAAAGACCGATATTTTTCTTTAAATAATCTCAATCAGACAAAATCAGCAATCCTTAAAACCAATGTCTTTAGCAATATTAGCGAATCCATTATGAAAAAAGGCGAAGATTACTTTCTCTATTTTGACCTTGAGGAAAAATTTTCTGATTATATAATGGCGACCGGTTCATTCGCCGAAGTAAACAGTTATTTTACTGTAGATTTTTATTCTTTGAATATCTTTGGCACACTGCGTCAGTTTCAATTCCGTTATGAGTCCAATATCACCGAAGGAAACAACAAGAGGTTGTTTAATACAAATTTCACTGAACCGGTCCTCTTACATCCGGTAAAATTTAATGGTGAACTTTCACTCTGGACCTACGATTCAGCCAGGCTCACTGAACTCAATGGAAAATTTATAGCACCGCTTAATAATTATATAAATGTGATGTTATCCAGCGGTATTGAAATGGTAGACTATCTATCGGATACTATCAATTACGATTATAAGAATGCCATCGTCGGTGTGGGGATACAAACTGGATATCAATGGAATATCCTATCAATAGTAAATAGCATAACAATTGACTATCTCTTCAGAGAGAATGAAAGATTGCGCATCAAATACGATGGCATTATCAAATGTGCAGATCTTTTTGTCAAACCCCATTATTATTTCGTGAGAACTGAATTATTTGAGTATTTTGATTACATCCGTCTCGGCGGGGCAAGAAATTTGAGGGGTTATATGGAAGACGAATTTCACAATGAGAAATCCTGGTGGATAAATCTTGAATACAAAGCCCTGCCAGTCTATCCGCTTATTGACATTGCCTGGTTAGATAATTATTATACTTATTCCTATGGCGCAGGCATTGAAGCACAGACAAATTTTGCCAATGTCTCCATTGTTTTTGCCTGGCCCAAAAAAGGCAAATGGACCGATGGTAAGGTTCACTTGCTGATAGAAAAAGGGTTTTAGTTTTTAAAGGAGGTCAAGTTGTTATTATTTATTCTGTTAAATACTACAATCCCTCTTGATTCACCACTGAATTCAGTTATTGATTATCTTCAGACCAGGGGTTTTGTAGAAATGCAAACTGTCAGGCCCTTTGAACTCAATGATATCCTTTCTGAAATTGATACCCTGGTCTTTCTGGAAGAAAGATTGAATAGCATAGACAGAAGTTTCATCCAGGTTTTTGGTCCGTATCTTTCAAAATCCAGCGATTTCTACACAATCATCAATATGGACGGAAAGCATCACAATCTCCAGGATTTCTATGCCAATTTTGATCTCCAGTTCTCGGGCAGGATTACCAACAGCATCACTTTTGGTGAGGCAATAAGGTTTCATTTCGGTTCAAAAATTGACAGTGCCGGGCCAAAACCCTGGGAGGACATTGCTCAGGCATATCTCAATGAAGGTTTTTTCAAAATTGCCGGCAAGAATACGAATCTAATTATCGGAAGACGCAATCTACTACTGGGTTTCGGCGAGGAATACAGTCTGCTCTTATCTCCAGCAAACGAAGGGTATGATGGATTCTTTTTTTCCCACACGGGGCGATATTATGAATTCAATTCAACTTTCTCTATTTTTAATACTGCACCATTGAAATTCATCTCAACCCACAGGATTGGGCTGAATTTAAATAACCTGAAATTGGGTTTTTCTGAAGCTATTCTCTGGGCAGATGAAGTACTGCCCCTGTATCTGAATTTCTTGCTTCCCTATTATCTAAGCCAGTGGGGAATGAACCGAAATGACAATATTATGTGGTGCCTTGATGGTTCAGTGAATCTATTCAATACCATTCTATCTGCAGAATTCCTTATTGATGATTATCAATTCAGTGAACCACCGCCTGAATACGATGAGTATCCTCATAAACTTGCATTTCAATGTGGTCTCAAGCAAATAGTTTTTGAAAGAATACAGACAAAATTGAACTACACATTTGTGGACAAATGGGTTTATACCCACAGGATTCCAGAGAATATCTATGAGAGTGATTCACTGTGTCTGGGCTTTCCCTTGGGAGATGATGTTGATAAGTGGATAGCCAGTATAGGATTTCTTAATCGTAAAAGAATAGTTCCCAGGATACGATTTGAATTCACGAGAAAAGGCGAAGGAAGCATATTCCTGCCTTATGAGATTGAGCGAGGACCTGCATATCCAGCGTTTCCCTCGGGAGTTGTGGAAAAAAGACTGGTCATATTGCCCGGGATTGAATGGTATGCTGGTCAGCGTTTCTATTTAAATATTGAGGCAGGCCGAGAGTATATTCATAATATGAACCACATACCTGGTTCTGATGAAAACAAAGCAATATTTAAAACCCGCATTTGGTTTCTACTCTGAGGAGGTAGTATGTTAAGAACCAATGAAAAAAAACTTGTAATGATGTCAGTACTGGGCAAGGTGGCAAACCCGGGTGGTCCCCGTGCCCATAGTGTGGATGCCGAAGGTAAACCATTCTTGTTGCCAGGAACAGGTGGCATTGTATATAATGTAAAAGTTGGTGACCCGGCATTTGGCTGGGAAGCAGACCACATTGAACCCTGCGTTTCAACAATCCTTGATGAGAAAGAAAGATATGCCGGACCAAATGCAGGTTACAATTTTTATGCCTGCATAGGAAATCAAGCAATTGTAAAAACCGGTGATGCCAAAGGCAAGCAAGGAACTGTCACCGGTCATCATGGAGGTGCTGAACATGTAATGATAGACTTTCCTGATAATGTCTTGGACAAACTCTCTATTGACGATAGAATTCTGATAAGAGGCTATGGTCAGGGACTGAAATTGTTTGATTATCCTGAAATAGCAGTTTACAATCTTGATCCTGGTTTATTACACAAAATGAAGATAAAACCCATACGCAATAAAATCCAGGTTCCGGTAACTGCCTGCATTCCTGCAGAACTGATGGGTTCAGGTACAGGAAGTTTAATGCTGGGCGCCGGTGACTATGACATAATGACCACTGACCGTGTTTTCATAAAAAGGCACAAACTGGACAGAATTCGCCTCGGTGATATTGTTGCCCTTATGGACCATGATAATCTTTTTGGCAGAAGTTTTCGAAAAGGGGCAATAACTATCGGCATAGTGATTCATGGAGATTGTCGTTATGCCGGACATGGTCCAGGAGTCAGTACCTTGTTAACCGCAGCAAAGCCAATCATTGAGCCAGTCATTAATCCAGATGCTAATATTGCAAAGATTATGAAAATTGGGCGGTTTAGAAAGGGTAATTAGAAAAATAGCCTATTGCATTTTCCTCTTGACTTTTCCTGGAAATTAAATATAATTAAAGTTTAGATTATTCTTTATTATTTATAGGGATAAGGATAAAGGAGGATTTTTTATGGCAAAGGCAAAGTTTGAGCGAACCAAGCCGCATGTTAA
>CAYQKL010000001.1:0-128573 GCA_964418185.1 uncultured bacterium | reverse complement strand
CCATCTGGTGGGTAGGATTGGGCATTTAAACTTATTAGCATACCAAGTGCTAAAAGTAAACTTAAAGCAAATTTGTCCTTCATTTTTTCCTCCATTTTTATCAGGGCTGGAAGCCCTTCCTACATTTGGTGCGATGAACCTGCCCCGACAAAACCGGGATTGCACCGCCACATTTTCGTCCATCTAAAGATGGACGCTACAACTCTGACATTATCTTTGGGCTCCGATGTCAGACGGAGCAACCTCAGACAAACCTTATAAATCTCACATAGAAATAGCCAAAGGCATCTTTGTTAAAATCAGCACAGATAAAATGCCGATGAATATCTTCTGAGTTAGAAGATAAGATAAGACATAATCACTCATATATAATAATTTTAATAAAATATTTTCAAAAGTCAAGGGTTTGGGTATCATCATTTTTATCATATAAGCTCTCTTCATCAATCATCTCCATTATTAAAAGCAAAAAAGGTATAATGGCTCCATCCTGCCAGCATTTTTGAAATTTAATAAACAGGTAAAAAGGTTTACGCCTTTGGGGCCATCATACCTTTTTCACCCTGATTATATACAGACCCCAATTAAGGACATAACATCCATCGTCATACGATTACGACGTCCGTATCAGAATTAAATTCTAAATCCTAAGCACCAAATCCCAAACAAATTCTAAGTCACAATGACCAAATGACATTTTAATGTCACCCTGACGATGAACTCATCGTCTCTTGTCATTTTGAACGGAGCGATAGCGGAGTGAAGAATCTCCTGTATTTTAGAATATCTGAAATTCTTCGTCCTCGCCTAAAGTCGGGACCCAGAATTACAAGGGAAGGGTTTGTTTGAACGTTTCCTGCGATTCCTGCGTCTCCTGCGAGCCCGCCAGGTAGTATGGCGGACGATCCTGCAAATGTTTTTGTAGTGGTCAAGCTTGCTTGACTTTTTTGTGCCGAGTAATCCGCCAAGAGGTGTGGCGGCCGGTTACTACATCCTTGATGAATCATACAGGATGCACGAAATAGAATAAAGAATGGAATGATTTGATTAAATCCCTCTGTTTCCCCCTTTGGGAAAGGGGGAGTAAGGGGGATTGTGTGTATTGTAGTAGTCAAACTTGCTTGACATAATTGAATATTGCCGAGCGAGCCGCCAAGAGGTGTGGCGGCCTGCCACTACAATTTAAATTATAATCCTCTGGAATAGAGACTTCAGTCTCAAATTTTCACGGGACTAAAGTCTCTATTCCAGAAAGAGAAAATCACAGGACTAATGTGTGCCCTGATGGCAATCAGGTTCCCTGCTCCAACCTTGTTTGGTAAGCCACTGGCTACTACGATATCAATGTATTGAATGTTTTATTTTGCTATTTCAATTGCCCTGGTCTCACGCACCACAGTAACTTTTATCTGGCCCGGATATTGAATCTCTTTTTCAATTCTGCGTGCCATATCATTTGCCATAGTTATTACTTCGTTGTCTGAAACCGCACCAGGATTGACCATTACCCTGACTTCACGACCAGCTTGAATAGCATATACCCTTTCTACACCATTGAATGAGGAGACAACTTCTTCAAGGGCTTTAAGTCTTTTGATATATGCCTCAATAGTTTCTCTTCTTGCACCTGGTCTTGCTCCTGAAATAGAATCGGCAATCTCCACAATGAAGGCGTACGGAGTATTTGCTACAATCTCCTCATGGTGGGCAGCAATTGCATTCACAACTGTATCACTTTCACTGAATTTTGCTGCAAGTTCAGCGCCAATCTGGGCATGTGACCCTTCCATAGTGACATCTGCAACCTTACCCAGGTCGTGCAATAATCCTGCCCGTTTGGCAATAATTGGATCCAAACCCAATTCCTGGGCTATGAGTGCAGATAGATAGGCAACCTCTTTTGAATGCTGTAATAGATTTTGACCATAACTGGTGCGAAAATGCATCTTGCCCAGATGTTTTACAAGTTCTGGTGCCAGGCCGATGATCCCCAATTCCAGACAGATTTCTTCACCTGTGCTTTTTATTGTGGTATCAATCTCCTTTTGTGCACTCTTTACTACTTCTTCAATGCGGGCAGGGTGGATTCTTCCATCAGAAATCAATTTTGCCATTGCAAGTCGGGCAATCTCCCTTCTTACAGGGTCAAAACAGGATAGAGAAATAGTCTCAGGTGTATCATCTATGATAACCTCAACACCAGTTAGATTTTCAAATGCCCGGATATTCCGACCTTCCCGACCAATGATCCTTCCTTTCATTTCTTCTGATGGAATTGATACAACTGATATTGTTGTTTCAGCTGTGTGGCTTGTAGCACAGCGCTGAATTGCCTGAAGAACAATCTCCCGGGCAGTCTCTTCAGCCTTTTGTCTTGCTTCTTCTTTTATGCGGTTCAGAAGCCCAGATGCCTCATGCCTTACCTCAGCCTCTAAGTTCTTCATCAGGGCAGCCTTGGCTTCATCCCTTGAAAGATTGGCTATTTTTTGTAATGCCTCAGTTTCTTCTTTGATCAACTGATCAAGTCTCTCAGATTTCACCTGGATTATCTTTTCTCGGTTTTGCAGGTTGTGTTCTTTGTTGATAAGTTCTTTCTCTTTATCAATGATTAATCTCTCGCGCCTTTCAAATCCATTTTCTTTTTCTAAGAGCCTTCTTTCGGCTTTTTCAATCTCCCGACGCCGATTCAGGGTCTCTTTTTCGAAATTTAGTTTTTCCTGATACCAATGTTCCTTAGCAGCAATCTCAGCAGACTTGCGATAATTTTCTGCCTCTTTTTTTGCATCTTCAATAATCTTTCTTGCTTCATCCTGGGCACTTACAATCTTTGCTCGGTTTTGTTTCAGATAAAAATAAACTACGATGATTGCTTCTAAAGCCAAAATGATTATGGCGATTATTAGCACTGTCATATCAACCTCCCAATTCCGGGGCTGCCAAAATACAGCACCGGGAAAATTTTTAAAAGTTCCCCGCATATGCCGTGTGGGAAAAAGTCTTTGAACCCAGGGTTAAAGTGGGCGCCTGTCAATTCCAGGAAAACCTGGAGTCGAACTTGGCTCCCTAACGATGGGTGTTGGCTCAAGACTTAATACCCATCACGAGCATCGCAGGGAACGAATTAAGTAATCACTTCATCAATCTTCAGGATCAAAGAATTAATCCTTTGCTCCAATTCTGAATTCTTTCTATTAAGATGCTCTTCCTTTTGCAGGTACTCATCAACCAGATTCAAACAGGCGAGCACGGCAATCTTGGTGGTTGATGGCAGGGGAAATTCACGATGAATATCCCGCATCTTTTTATCCACAATTTCAGCGATTTTCTTAATTCGTTCCTCATCCATATCTTCGGAAATAATCCGATAATCATTTCCGAAGATATTAACTACAACTTCATTGCCTTGGCTTTTCTTCAAGATTGCTCCTGATTGCTCATCCAAAATAAATCAACAAAAGATTCAATCATAAGGTCATTGTATCAATCTTTTCAATCAAACCGTCAACTCGTTTTCTTACTTCTTCTTCTTTTTCTTTTAGTTGTCTGTTTTCTTCTTCAAGTTCACTGATTTTCTGCCTAAGTTCATTTATCAAGTTTACAATGCGATCAATTTTTTCTTCAAGTTTTGCTATTCCGTTCAATTTGTCTCCTTTGTTCTTAAAATAGCCCCAAAACTATTTGAGACTTCAGAAACTATTTTTTTAATGAAATTGTCTACCTCTTCGTCGGTAAGGGTTCGGTCCGGTGCCTTAAAGAATAACCTGAACCCCAGATTTTTTTTGCCCGCGGGCAGGTTTTTACCTTTGTAGTAATCAAAGAGTATGACCTTCTCCAGGATTGGACCAGCAACGCGACTGATCAGATTTTTAACGCGCGGCACTTCGGTGCCTTCATCAAATAGAAAGGCAAGGTCGCGAATATTTGCGGGAAATTTTGGCGGTGGGATGTAAAATGGTTCGCTCACCAGGGAAAGGATTTTTTCTATTGATAACTCAAAGTAGAAGAATTCTCGCTCACAGATTTCCGGTGCAATAATTCCTAAGTAACCGAGTTCTTTGTCAGAATGGACAATCTTCACTGCCTGACTGAAGACCTGCATTTTGTGGGCTTGGAACTCTATTTCTTTAATTCTCAGGGCTTCAAGAGTTGTCTCTACGACTCCTTTGGCGTCGTAGTAATTTAACATCCTGTTAGAATTTTCCCAGAAATTTGGATAGAGTTCGCCACCAAGAATGACTGCGAGTCTTCTCTCCTGGAAAGGTTCAGAATTAAAGAGTATATTTCCAATCTCAAAGAGTTTGAGTGAATAATTACCCTTTGAGAGATTGTAATTGACTGCATCAAGTAGTCCTAAAAACAAGGTTGGTCTTAATGCGTCAAAACGTTCATTTAGCGGATTTTTTAATTTAACAAACTCACTGTAGCCAAGTTCATTTAGTCGCTGACTGGATACAAGTGAGAGATTATAGGTTTCACAGAAACCAAGTCCAATCATATAGGACTTAAGGAATTTCATAAAATTCCGTGTCTTATCCTGGATTCTGGTTATTGCCCAGCGTCCAGGCAGGACATCAGGAATATTCATATAACCGTATATCCTTGCGACCTCTTCATAAATATCTTCTTCAATCTGCAGGTCATAGCGATAATGGGGGATGCTCGCTCTGATTTGATTCTTGCCTGTTACTTTGATGTCAGATTTATTTAATAGATTTTTGATTTCTTCAGTATTCAAATTTAAAGAAAGGATGGTGTTCATCCGGCTCCGGGATAAAGATATTATCCTGGGTTTTGCTTTTTTCCCGATACTTATGAATTTGGTCTCCAGGGCATGGGCACAGATCTTGAAGTCTTCCGCAGTTATCCTTGAAACTTCATCAACCATTGATAGATCTGCACCCCGTTCAAATCGCATTGATGCCTCAGTCTGTATTCCGAGTCTTCTTCGGGTATGGGCAACGCGTCGGGGATCAAAGAATGCACTTTCCAGCAAGATACGGCGGGTTGAGTTTGTAATCTGAGAACACCGTGCACCAATTATGCCGGCAAGGGCAATTGGACTTTCTTTATCCGCAATTACCAGGTCATTTTCATCCAATTTAAAGACGGTTCCTTCAAGAGTTACAAATTGCTCATTTTTTTGCGCCCGTCTGATTACCACTCTACCTTTCAGCAGATCAAGGTCAAATGGGTGCAGGGGTTGGCCATAAAGTAGCATATTGATATTGGTAATGTCAACCACATTATTTATACCTTTCATTCCCATACAGGCCAGGCGCCATTTTGTGGAAAAGGGAGATTCCGCAATTTTCACATTTTCAAATATTCTCGCGGTGTATCTTGGACAACCATCAGGGTCTTTGATATTTACCCAGGATTTATCAATGTGATTGGTCTGTGTAGAAGTTTTTTCTTTGCAGAGAATTTTGATGTCCAGACCAAGACTGAACTCCCGGGCAAGTCCGATCACCGATAAAAGATCAGGACGATTGGCATTGACTTTAATATCTAATACTACATCGTCATAGATATCAGTGAAGTGTCTTCCTTCAGTTCCTTTATCCAGAATAATAACACCAGTTGACTTTTCAGCAATTCCAAGTTCTTCTTCACTTACCAGCATTCCATTAGATTTGACACCATTGAAATCCCTTTCGCCAACTATCTGGTCTTTGAACTTTTTGCCGGTGGGAACCACAAAGACAAGGTCATTTAACTTTATGTTTGCGGCTGAGGTAACAATTTGGTGATGGGCAGTGGTTTTTATATCCAGGATATTCAAATTCTTCAGGTTCGGATGGGGAGTCATCTTTTGAATTCTTCCAATGACAATTTCGCCCGGACAATACCTGTATTCCTGAACCACTTCCATACCAAGATTATTCGCTGCCTTTTTCAGCACTTCCACATCAAGTTTTGTATTGAGCAACTCCTCAAGCCATTTAATTGAAACTAACATTCATACTCCTGGGTTTTTCAAACCGGGCCATCGTTTCTACTGTCTGTATAACCATATTCAAAACTGCTCCAGAAATCTTATGTCATTGTTATAAAATACCCTTATATCATCAATCAGATATTTAATCATCGCCACCCGCTCAATACCCATTCCCAGGGCATAGCCAGAATATTCTTTTGGTGAGATTTTGACATTCTTTAGAACCTGGGGATGGACCATACCACAGCCAAGCATCTCAAGCCAGCCCGTATTCCCACAGACCGGACAGCCTTCGCCCTGACAAACAGAACAACTTATGGCAAGTTCGCCAGACGGTTCAGTAAAAGGAAAGAAACTCGGTCTTAATTCGTATTTTGTCTTTGGACCAAATATATGTTTTACAAACTCACTGAGGAGCCATTTCAATTCGCCGAATGAAACTCCTTTATCAACATATAGTACTTCAACCTGATGAAAGACCGGTGAATGACTCGGGTCAAATGGATCAAACCGATAACACCTTCCCGGGCAGATAATCTTAATCGGTGGTTTAGTCTTTTCCATTACCCTTATCTGAACCGGAGATGTGTGGCTTCTTAAGAGGAGTTCATCTGAAATGTATAGACTTGAGAAGTTGTCACGCGCCGGGTGGTCTTTTGGAATATTCAATGCCTCAAAATTGTACCAGTCATATTCAATTTCAGGACCTGAAGCCACAACAAATCCAAGATTTTCAAAAAATGATTCAATTTCATCCAGGATCAATGAGAGGGGATGACGATGACCAACATATGCCATTCTGCCCGGAAGCAGGGGGTCAACCCCGGGAATGGCGGTCTGACTCAATTCTGTCTGACGGGTGTTTAAGATCTCATTCAATCTTGATTTCAAAAGATTTATCTCATTGCCTATCCTTCTTCGGTCTTCTACAGGTAGTTTCACAAGTTCTTTTATGAGTTCGTTCAGTATGCCCTTTCTACCTAAATAGCGAATTCTGAAGGCATCAAGTGCCTTCAGGTCATTGATATTGCTCAATTCTTTATCAATGGTCGATCTAATATCAGTAAGCTTCTTATCCATTTTCAAGCCACTTTTTTCTATGACTGGGCAATTTTGCAGGCATCAATCAAGGAATTGAATTCTTCAGGATGTTCATAGGCAAGCATTGCCAGGGTTTTGCGGTTTATATTAATACTATTCTTTTTCAACATATTCATAAATTCTGAGTATTTCAGGCCCTTTTCGCGCAATGCCGCATTTATCCTTGTAATCCATAATGCCCTGAAGACCCTTTTCTTTCGTTTCCGTTCTTTATAGGCAGAAAGCCATGCCTTCATCACCTGTATGCGAGCAGTTTTGTAAAGGCGGTGCTTTGCACCCCAGTAACCTTTTGCTGCCTTAAGCCATTTTTTTCGGCGTTTTCTCGTATACGGTGCATTCTTTGTTCTTGGCATCTATTATTCTCCTTTCTCTATAAATTGCTCTATATTGCCTGAAATTAATAAAGTTCAGACCTATCCAGAGATTATAATCATATTATAAATTCTGTCAAGTATCACGGGGTAAATCATAGTCTACCATAACTTTCAGAGGACATTTCTTATAAATTGTATAGATTATCTAAAATCCTTGTATCTCTTTAAGTCGGATTTGGATACCGGGGTCAGTTTGGACAATCTTCTCTTACGCTTTCGTGATTTACCGGTCAAGAGATGCCTTTTTCCTGATTTCCAGCGGAGAATCTTACCATTCTTTTTCATTTTAATCCGTTTTAACCAACCTCTTTTTGATTTCAGTTTTTTCATTGTTTACTCTCCTTCTTAGTTTTTTGTGGAATCAAGGTAACAAAGATAATCTGTTCTTCCTGTTTAGGCGGTGCCTCTTCTTTTGCAATTTCCTTGAGATCATTGATTACCCTTTCTACCAGATTCATACCTATGTGTGCATGGATGAGTTCCCTACCCCGTAGCCTTAGTTTGACCTTTACCCGATCGCCCTTTTCCAGGAATTCCTTGATTTTGTTCATTTTAACCTGATAATCGTGGTCTGATATCTTCATTGACATCCTCATTTCTCTAACTTGAGTTTGATGTTGGTGTTTTCTTGATTCCCGTTCCTGTCTTTTTTTCTCATATACATAGCGGCCGAAATTCATCAAACGGCATACTGGCGGTTGGGCGTCAGGTGCGACTTCCACGAGATCAAGCCCGTGCTCACGGGCAATGCGCAGGGCAATTGCAGTATCAAATATCCCCATATACTGACGATTTTCATCCACCAGTTTGACCTTTTCGGTTCTTATTTCATTATTGACTCTTGGTAGATTCTTAATCTTCACCCCCTTGTTCTGAGTCACACAAATTGAAAAAATCCTTTAATTTCATTTCACCGAGGTCTCCACGACCCCTTTTTCTTACAGAAATGGTTTTTTTCTCAACTTCGCGTTGACCAATGACAAGTATATATGGAACCTTTTTGACTTCTGCTTCTCTAATTCGATAGTTTATTTTCATAGACTTACTATTCAATTCTGCCCTTAAACCGTGTTTCAAAGCGCGATTAAAAACATCCCGGGCATAGGTGTTTTCTTTGTCAGTGATGGGCATTATAACGACCTGGACCGGTGCAAGCCAGAACGGAAATGCGCCCGCATAGTGCTCAATCAGGGTGCCGATAAACCTTTCCAGTGAACCATACAGTGCCCGGTGTATCACCACAACTTCTTTATGCTGTCCTTTTGCATCCATATATTCAATGTTGAATCTTTTGGGCAGATTAAAATCAAACTGAACCGTTGTCGCCTGCCAGGCGCGCCCCAGGGCATCAAGGATATTGATATCAATCTTCGGACCATAAAATACTGCTTCACCCAACTGAACCTTATATGAGAGATTGACCTTTTTCAGGGCTGATATCAATCCATTCTCTGCCCTTTGCCATTCTTCATCTGAACCCATAAACTTTTCCTTTTCCTTTGGGTCACGCACTGATAGGTTTACCTGGTAATCACTGAAACCATATTTCTTGAATATTGTTAAGGTCAATTGCAAGATTTTGATGATCTCTTCTTCAATCTGATCAGGACGGCAGAAGATATGGGCATCGTCCTGGGTAAAGCCCCTTACCCTCAGCAAGCCATGCAGGGTTCCGGAGAGTTCGTTCCTGTAGACCGTTGCCAGTTCTGCATATTTTATAGGTAACTCTTTATAACTTCTGACTTTTGATTTATAGATCAAAATATGACCTGGACAGTTCATCGGTTTGAGCACATATTCTTCATTTTCAACGGGCAGGGTGAACATTTTGTCTCGATAGAAATCATAATGGCCTGAGGTCTGCCAGAGATTGCTTCGGGCAATATGTGGGGTGGCAATTATTTCATAACCATTTTTCAGGTGTTGTTTTATCCAGTAATCCTCAATGAGCCTTTTGATGATTGTTCCTTTCGGGTGCCAGAAGACCAGACCTGCACCTGCTTCATCAAAGATTGAAAATAGTTCCAGTTCTGCACCGAGTTTGCGATGGTCCCTTTTCTGTGCTTCTTCAAGTTTATGCAGATAGTTCTTCAATTGGTCCTGGGAAGTGAAGGATATGCCATATATCCTTGATAGCATTGGCAGGCGTGAATCGCCACGCCAGTAAGCGCCTGCAACACTCAGAAGTTTAAATGCCTTCACAAGCCCGGTCCTCGGTATGTGTGGTCCCCGGCACAGATCAACAAATTCTCCATTGCGATAAAGGCTTATTTCTTTATCGTTGATTTCGCGCACAAGTTCTACTTTATAATACTCACTACGACGGGAGAAAAATTCAATAACTGCCTCTTTCGTCATAACGATTCGTTCAAAAGGTATATCCTCTTTGATAATCTCTACCATTTTTTCTTCAATCTTTGCAAGTTCTTCGGTTGTAAATGGGGTGGGTCGGTCAAAATCATAGTAAAAACCCTGGTCAATTGCAGGGCCAATTGCCAATTTGGCATCGGGGAATAATGCCTTAACTGCCATTGCCATTATATGGGAAGTTGAATGCCAGAATATCTGCTGACCTTCTGGTTCATTGAAACCAATCAATTCTATTTCACAATTCTCGTTGATTGAGGTGCTAAGGTCTTTCAATTCTCCATTGATTCGTGCTGCAATATAGTTCTTATCCTTCATCAGTTCCACAATCTTCTTGCCTGCTTCAACTTCCATTATGCTATCGTTAAGTTTGATCTTCAACATAGGTCAATTATAAAGCATTTTTTTGTTTTGTCAATGGGTCGTAGCAGAGTTAAGTAGAGTCCAAAATGTTGGGTAAATTACCCCGGAAAGAAATAAAAAAGATGTATCCTGTACTAAGCGAATATTGATTTTTCTGGAGAATTTTATATAATTAAGAAAATAGGAGTAGAAATTATGAAAAGAGATTTAACTTCAATCTTTGACCTGAGTCGGGAAGAAATATATAAGATCTTTGATATTACCCGAGAGTTAAAAGATAAGCAGAAAAAGGGCATTGAACACAAGATTTTGAAGGATAAGACTCTGGCAATGATCTTTGAAAAACCATCATTGAGGACAAGGGTAACTTTTGAGACCGGGATGACTCAGCTTGGCGGTCATGCCATATACCTTGCGCCGACGGATATTCAACTTGGAAAAAGAGAGGCAGTAAAAGATGTGGCAAAGAATCTGTCCCGGTGGGTAGATATAATTATGGCCAGGGTATTCAGTCACAAACATATTAGAGAACTGGCTGAAAATGCCAGTGTTCCAGTGATAAATGGCCTGTGTGATCTTGAACATCCCTGTCAGATACTCTGTGACCTTTTTACGGTCATTGAGAAAAAGGGTAGTCTGGATAAAGTGACCTTAACCTATATTGGTGATGGCAATAATGTATGCAATTCTTTCGTTGCTGCATCAACATTGCTCGGTTTCAAATTGAATATTGCAACACCGGACGGTTATGAGCCAAACAAAGATTACTTAAAAAAGGCAGCGAATGCAAGGTGGACCAGTAATCCGATAGATGCAGTTATAGGGGCAGATGTTATCTATACGGATGTCTGGGCTTCAATGGGCCAGGAGGCAGAGGCAGAACAACGGAAAGAAATTTTCAAATCCTTTCAGTTGAACAGCAAACTTCTGAAAAATGTGAGAAAAGATGATTATATTGTGATGCACTGTCTGCCCGCACACCGGGGTGAGGAGATTACTGATGAGGTGATTGATGGTTCACATTCAATTGTCTATGACCAGGCAGAAAACCGTCTGCACATACAGAAGGGCATAATGGTATTTCTATGCTTAAAATCCTGAAATTATTTGTAAGATTTTTTACAGTAGAGCCGGCGCGCAAGATCCTATCATTGATACTCGCATTTGGGCTGTGGCTTTTTGTGGCAATTGATGGAATATATAGTTATGAGCGCGAGATATCAATTAATTACAGAAATCTACCTGATACATATATCGTCACAGATTCTATTCCGAAATTGAGGGTTTCTTTCAATGGAAAAGGAAGGTTCTTATTTGGAATCTGGATAAAACCACCAGTGGCAGAATGTAACCTTTCTGAGGTGGTTCCGGGTAAGAATGTCATTTCTACAAAGGATTTTGTTATACCCGTGAAGGATGTTTCGATAGACTATGGGTTAAGATTTGTTAATGTTGAGGTTGATGAAAAGATTACCAAACCCGCGAAGCCATCAATTCCACTCAAGGGTGTTCTGAAGGGCGGATTTTCTATTGCTGCGATTGAACTGCTCGATACAATTTTGGTAACAGGACCGAGAAAAATCCTGCAGAAGTTGAATGAAGTAAATGTTGAATCGTTAGATATAAAGAATCAGTCAGCAACATTTGAAAGAAACTTGAAATTTGAGCCGGTATCCGGGCTGGTAAGATTTTCTTCAGAAAATGTGAGTGTCAGGGTATTGATAGATTCATCGGCGCAAAAGGTATTCACGAATGTCTCATTAAGTGTAGTAAGGAATTCAGGGCAGAGAACCTGGGTCTCAGTTCAGGAGATAGATACGGTTATTATCCTGGGTGCCCGTAGCCGGCTTAACGATTTAAAAAGAGAAGATATTAGTGCCTGTATAAAAACTACAGACCTTGTTAACGGTGAGTATTTTCTTCCACCTGAAATTGTCCTGCCCGAATTTATGACTCCTGTGCACATCAGCCCTCAGCGTCTTAAGGTGCTGGTTTATTAATCTATAATAACAAAAAGAGCAGTTCACAGACAAAGGCACAGAGGGCAATGATCAGAAAAGAGGTGCTCATATCGGCTGGTCCCTTCAATGATTCAATGGTTATTGTCTTTATCCCCAGATTGTCTGCCATCTGTGGCGTTATGGTGGCAGGATTGCTTTCAACCGGGTCGATATTAACCGCAAGTGTTTCCTTGCTAACGGTATAAAATCCTATTTTTGAGAGAATACTATCAGACAAGATTTCGCCATCTGGATCTCGGATCAAATCAGGTCGTAAAACCCTATCTCCAATTCTGAATTCATTATCAATATGTTTGTTCGTCAATCCATAAATGAGTGAATGTAATAGCGGTACAAAGTTCGGGTTGTAAATGAGATCTGTACTACTTTCATTCAATTCTGTTGTGAGGACTGTAAGGTTGTTATGATTGATGATTAATGGCATATCATTATTTAGTAGTGCCAGAACCCGTCCACGCGGGATCATCTGACATAACCTGAAGAACTTGATAGTCTTCAATCCGGGGTTGTCCTGGAAAACATAGAATGGTGGATAATCTGTATCATACCATTTGATGTTTAGATAGCCATCTATATTGACCAAACCTTTAATATCGCCACAGTCAGTTAGAAAGTTCTTCAATTGGGGTCCGGTTTTCGGTCCCAGACAGATTATCAAACCGTTTCGTGATTGCGTGAGAAAATTAAGCAATTTCAGTCTTTCAAATTCTGTGATTTCTTCAATACCGTTGAGCAAAATGATTTGATGTGGACCAAGGTTTACTTTTTTCAAATCTGTAGTATGTTCAATTTTGAATGGCGTTTTAATTGTGGTTGAAGGGGACAAGACAAGTTTTATATATTTCCCATTGCCAACAACCAGCACATTTATTCTAAATAGAAGAGATTTTGAAAAGTAATATTGATTGTCAACTGGTAGACTGTCATTGTCAATCTTCACTACACCGTTTTGAATGTTAACTGGTAAGGAGAAGACGGTTATCAGGTCTTGCATTGGTGGTATGTTATATTCCTTCTGTTGAAAAAGACTGCCAGCAATAACTTGAACCTTACCTTGATAAGAGCCACCTGAATAATTTTTTATTTTCACCTTCATTTCATAATTGTCTGTGGGGATTGAATAAGGATTTTTTAATTCAACGTATTCAATGGCAACATTGCTACCCAGAGGTATTTTTATCCAGTAGAAATTATTCACTGTTTCAAGACCGCGAAAATTGATTGTCTGACCGTCCCCAATATACACAAATTCAGCTGGTAGTTCAGTCTTTTCCCGGGCAAATTTCTCGTATAGATCCTTTATTGAACCAGTGGAATTTGACAACCGTATTTCTTTTATCCTATTGAGTGCAGAGATTCTATTACTCCAGAAAGGTTTGTAATCATTTTGGACACATAGGGGAATAACATAAAACATACTCTTGGATGAATAGGCGGTGATAATCTTTTCTGCCTGATCGAGTGCCGCTTTAAAGTTTTTGCCATAGTTCATACTTAATGAATTGTCAATAACCAAATAGACAGCAGCAAGACGACTGCCCCTGAATATTCTACCCTGATACTGGGGGCGGGCAAGGGCAAGGAAGAGCGAGGCGACAAATAAGCACCTCATAAGCAGAATCAGGATTTCTTTCAATCTCAACCATCTCAATCTGGAAGCCTCAGCACTTTTCAAAAACATCAGGGAAGAAAAAGGAAATTTTTGTAATTTTTTTCTGAAGATGAGATGGATGATAATAGGAACAGCGATAAGAATGAGCCCAAAAAGATAATTGGGGTTAAGAAATTTCATATAAGTCTTGCACGTTTCTGAAGATATGAAAATAGTGCTCGGTCAAAACTCTCTGCCGTATTTATCAACTCGTAATCAATCCGGGATTCAGGCATATGCCGATTATAATAATCCAGAAATTCTCCAAATTTCTTTTTGTAGGATTCTCGAACGGCGCTGGGTTCAATGACCAGATTTTCATTCGTTTCCATATCCTGGAAAATAGCAATTTCGCTGAACGGGAATGTAAATTCTTGAGGATCAATAATCTGAAAGACGATGATTTCGTGTCTGCGTGCCCGAAATGATTTTAGCGATTTCAAAACCGTCTCGGGTTTATCAAAAAGGTCTGAGATAAGTATAACCAGTGCCCGGCGTTTTATTTTCTGACCGAGTTCAAATAAGATACTGGCAAGGGATGTTTCATTGCCAGAATTTATTTCATCAATTGACTGTAGAATTCTTGTGAAATTTATTTTTTTTGCCGAAGGTGGTATGAAGTGGTTTATTTTTGTGTCAAAGGTAATAATGCCAACTCCATCTCTTTGTTTGAACAGAAGATAGGCAAGGCAGGCACTCAAAAATTTTGCATATTCAAGTTTTGTTATCTGCTTTCCATAGCCCATTGAACCACTTTTGTCAAGCAGAATATACGCCCGCAGATTGGTTTCTTCCTGATATTCTTTGACATAGAATCGATCGCGTCTTGCAAATACCTTCCAGTCAATGCGTTTTATTTCATCACCGGGCATATAGGGACGATAATCAGTGAATTCCTGGGAAAAACCTTTGTACGGGCTATGGTGCAAGCCGGTGAGAAATCCTTCTACGACTAATCTTGCCTTTAAATCAAGTCTTGATAAGCGCGCAAGGATTTCAGAATTAAGATACTTTGTTTTGTTTTTCATTAAAAAAGTATTTATATGTCAATTCAATACCTTTTTCTAAGAGAACCTCTGGAGACCAGCATAACACTTTTCTTGCCTTTGAATAATCCAAAACATTCTTGAGCACCTCACCGGGTATTGGTGCACGATGCTGGTGGGGTATCTTTTTCTTTAATATTCTCTCCAACACCTCAAGCAATCTATTAACGCTGGTCTCAATACCGGTGCCGATGTTAAAATAATCTGAATGGGCATTTAATGCCAGAAGATTTGCCCTTACTACATCACCAACATAGACATAATCACGAATCTGTTCGCCATCACCGTTTACAAAACATTCTTTGCTCTCAAGAATTTGGTTAATGAAGATTGATATGACCCCGGCTTCGCTCTTGGAAATCTGTCTAGGTCCATAGACATTACTGTAGCGCAGAATGACATACTGAAAATTGTATAACTTTGCGAATACTTTGATATAATGTTCTACGGCAAGTTTAGCGACACCGTACGGCGAAAGCGGTTCTGGTTGAAAATCTTCGGTAATGGGATAGGTCTTCGGTTCGCCATAGATTGCACCACCACTTGAAGAAAAGATAAATTTCTTAATTCTATATTTTGCTGAAAGGTTGAGAAGATTTAAGGAACCAATGATATTTACCTGTGCATCAAATAATGGATCTTCGAGAGAACGGCGTACATTTATCTGTGCCGCATGATGGTTTACTATTTCAAATCGAAATTCTTTGAAGATCGTTTCTATTTCGGATTTGGAAATATCTTGTTTTATGAATTCAGCCCCGGGATTTATATTTTTGATATCACCAGTTGAAAGGTCATCGATTATTACTACACTATGTCCTTCATTTATATAGGCATCAACAATATGGGAACCAATAAAACCCGCACCACCGGTAACAAGAATATTCATAGCAAATTATATTGATTCCTATTGATAAGTCAATAACAACCGTTGTTCTAAACTCGTGCCTTATGATATCATAATGCGATAAAATTCAATAGATAATCAATTTCTTTGCAATCCTGTTTTGTGGATTGTCAATTATTAAGAAGTAGACGCCTGATTCAAACCCCTTTGTGCTGAACTCAATGGCGCCAGATCCTGAAACGAAATTTTGATGAGTAATAGTTTTTACAACTCGGCCTGAAATATCGTAGAACTTGAGTGGATAATTTTGCCATTGCGACGAGGTGAATTTAATAGTCAAATTTGTCCCCTTTCTGATTACTGTTGGCATAGAAACTGGTGAAATCTGTTTTCCTGTATGTATTTCTTCAATCTTATGCGTTATATCCATATTTACCCAGAATCTCCTGCCTCCTTCGTAATAGTATAATGCACTGTTGCTGGCGACCAGCCCTCCAAACAAGTGTGAGATAGGAAATGGTTCCTGCTCAATAGTATTTCCGGTATCAAATGAACGGGCAATGTAGGTAGTATCGGCACCACGGTATAAGAAATATAGCTTTCCATTCGGCGCTACATCAGTTACATAATTTGCATAACCATTGAATGTTATGCTGTCAAGAATGACGGTTTGCAAGTTGTATCGGTAGATCGGAATATCGGTCAAATATAGAATTTTTTGGGTATTGTCATAGGAGATTTCATTGGTGCCGTCGCCGGGGTCAACAAAAAGGAGCTGCCAGTTTGCACCTTGGTCATAACTTACGAATACATTGTCATCCGTTTCGACAAAGATTGTATCAAGACCCGCAAGATTTCCCAGAGAAGTAGATTGCGCAAATATTGGTGTGAAGTTGGTACCGCCAGTTGTTGAACGAATCAAGAATGTGTCGCAGAGACCAATAATGATATTAGGATTACTGGTTATTAGAAAATCAGTGGGCAGGTAATTAGAATCAACCTTTGTCCAGTTCATTCCACCATCATTAGATGTAAATATCGTTCCCATGCTTAAGGTTGTTCCAGAAATCTGCATATCGATGCAGGAGGCAATAAGAAAATTAGGACTGGTTGGAGCAGATTCAATCGCAGAACCCATAAGTAGAAAGTTCTTTAATGTATCATAAGCAGAACCCGGGTTTCTGAAGCGATAAATGATACCACCAAGGCCAATGTAGTAAAAGCTCGTATCCAAATTAGGATAGCTAACACAACCCGGACTGATAATGGTATGGGCATAGAGATTGTTTCTCTGGATTGACCAGGAGGAACCATCGTCCGTAGATTTGTAGACTCCTTTGCCCATACAGCCAGCATAAAAGGTTGTTGGTCCGCCGGAACTTACATAGGTGCCTATCTCACGCGATTCCACGTAAGAAAATAGCCACACATTATACTGCCTTTGTCCTTTAAAAATCCCGGGACTGAGATAGCTTGAAACTACGATTGAATCATTGCCCGTAAATTCAATATCTACGGGTTGATACAATCCAAAGACCAGTGGTTCATTTAGCGTTGTCCATGGACCAGCCGGAGATAATGCCTGGTACATCCCATTACTTGTAGCAATAAGGGTATGATTTGGATTATACGGATTGGGCTGAAAATCTAAAACCTCGTCAGCTGGAATGGTATCAACAAATGCACTGGCTGATGAATAATAGATATAGGTAAGTGTATCATCAGGTACGGTGTGACCCAGCAGCCAAAAGACATTTGGTGCGTTTGGAATATGGGTGATTTGGTCAACTGCGTAAAGATTACTAAAAGTACCAATGACCTGCCAGGAAAGGCCTGAATTTGTACTGCGCCAAAGTCTTGGGGGAGTACTATCAACAAGGTAAATTATCGTATCAGTCACTTCAAAACTTGCCGTCTGAAAATTATTCGTATACAAGACTTCAGCCCAATCTGAGCCACCATTTAAGGTTATCCAGACTGTGCCTGATCCGTCAATTACTATACCCCTTGTTGGTGTTGACATCAGTCCCCCCAGGGGCATACAATTTTCTAAGGATAATTCCCAGTTCGTTCCGCCATCTGTTGTACGCCAGACATCGCGGAATGAAAGGGCAAATGCCAAATTCGGCGCGTTAGGATGGCTGAATGTACCGAGGATTTCACCCCCCGGCAGATTGAAAAGATTCCAGTTCCATGGATTTTCTGATTTTATTGATGGATGTACGTACTGGGGTTCAAAATGATCTCTTTGCATCTCTCTGATTTTTTTTAGTGGACTGAATAGTCCTATAATGGTTATTAAGAAAAACCCAACCAATTGATTCATACTATCCTCCTTTTTCTACTGATAAAAAAATTCTTTTCATTAATTACCTCTTAAATCGTTTTCTTTTTTTTGTGCAAATACATCATTCGGTCGGCTTGCCTCAAAAGTAACGCAATAGATTTAGGTTTTTTGGGTTCATAATATGACCATCCTACACTTAATGCAATACCGAAAGGTAATTTTTTAGTTCGGTTAAAAATATTCACACTTTTTTGCAGACGTTCGCAGAAGATTTCTCCTTTTGTCTTCTGCATTTCAATGGTCAGAATCACAAATTCGTCGCCACCGATTCGAGCAATAATATCAGATCCGCGGAAGGTCTTCTTTAGAATTTTCGTGGTCTGGATGAGTGCCTCGTCACCCATTTGATGGCCATACTCATCATTGATATCCTTGAGGTTGTCCATATCTACGAAGAGTAACAACATAGATTTTTCTGTCCGATTTGCAATTTTCACCTGGTGTTCAGCCAAAGCAAAAAATCCTCGGCGGTTGTATAGTCCAGTGAGTTCATCCGTGAATGAAAGGGCGTGGAGCATTTCGGTTGTTTTCTTGCGTTCAGTAATGTCTTCAATCACACCGTCAATCCACTGAAGTTTACCACTCTCATCAAAGTGTGCCTTGGCATATATTGAAGCCCAGAATATAGAACCATCACTTCTGTTCAATAGCAGTTCTCGGTCAGTCACCTCTCCTTTTGTCAGAAGATCTCTGATAAATTTCCTACGGTCCTCTGGGTTCTTATAAACTTTCTCCACCGGTATCTTCAAAACCTGTTTTGTTGATTTATAGCCAAACATCTTTACAAATGCAGGATTAACCTGGACAAAATAACCAGGTGATTCAGCCGTAGAACGATAGACCCCAAGATTGACATTGTTTACGATAGTTCTGAACTTCTCCTCACTTTCCTGGAGTGCCGTGAGAACGCGTTTTTGTTCGCTAATGTCCTGGGTAATGGTTACGACATGTTCAACTTTGTTCTGATTGTTTTTTATCGCATAGTAATGCTGGGAAATCAATTTGTCAAACTTTGTTTGCGGATTTACTACATGAATTTCGGGTAAAAATACCTCACCACCTCTGTCAAAAACTCGTTGAACCTTTGGTATGGCATCTTTTAGAAAAGGATATCGCTGGCGAACATTCCAATTTCTACATTTTTCTTCGTTTTCAATGATTTTTCGGTATGTTAAATTCCAGATTTTTTTCCAGGCTTTATTGAATGAAATAAGCTCGCCTGACCCTAATCTCACAGTGATCCCCACGGGTGAGTGTTCAAAGACTGCCTTATTTATTGCCTTGTACCAAACCAGGGTTTTCTGTAAGTCTTTTACCCGGGCTTTCAAGATGGCTACTTCCTCAAGCAATTTTGCCTTTGAAATTCTCCTAAATTTTGTATGCTTCATTGGTTTTTCAAGCCCATTTTAATTATATGGAAATTCTATCCAATGTCAACGGCTTGATTAGGTTGTTAGGGCAGAACACTCATCCCACAATGATTGACTTTTGAAATCTTCTGGATATAATTTCTGTATGGTAAAAAAACAAATTAAAGAACGCATACTTTCACAAAGGGCAGACCATATGCCCTATTCACCTATCAGGAAATTGTCATCCTTTGCTGATGAGGCAAAGAAAAGAGGAATAAAGGTCTATCACCTTAATATTGGTCAACCTGATATTGAGACTCCACCAGAGATATTTGAATCCATTGCAAATTACCGCGAAAAGGTGTTGGGTTACGGACCTTCGGGGGGAATGCTTGATCTACGGCTTGCAATTCTTAATTACTATCGGACCCTTGGGTTTGACCTGGACCTTGATAATATCTGGATTACAATTGGTGGTAGTGAAGCAATTATCTTCGCGATGATGACGGTTTGCGACCCAAAAGATGAAATAATAATTTTTGAACCTTATTATACAAATTACAACGGGTTTTCTGTAATGGCTAATATAAAACTTGTTGCGATAGAAACAAAGATTGAAAATGGTTTTCATCTTCCATCTGAATCAGAGATTGGAAAGAAGATAACCACTCGTACCCGGGCGATTCTAATCAACACACCAAACAATCCAACAGGAACAGTGCTCACCGAAGAGGAGATGTTCATCCTTCAGCGTTTGAGTAAAAAACATAATCTTTTTATACTCTCTGACGAGGTCTACCGTGAGTTTATCTATGATGGCAAAGAACACATCAGCGCCTTATCGCTACCAGAAATTGAAGATCGCGTGATACTGATGGATTCTATATCAAAGAGGTTTTCAGCCTGTGGTGCCCGGGTTGGTTGTATTATCAGTCGTAATAAGAAGGTGATGGATGTACTGATAAGATTCTGCCAGGCACGATTGTGCCCTCCGACCTTGGAACAGATCGGTGCAATTTCGGCTTATAAATGTATAGATAAATATGTTATCCCAATGATCAAAGAATATGAACACCGCCGCAATGTGCTATTTGATTGTCTAAAGGAGATCCCTGATGTTTATGGGCACAAACCTGAAGGTGCATTTTATACGGTCCTCAGTCTGCCTGTGAAGGACGCTGACCATTTCTGTCAGTGGCTTCTGACCGATTTTAGTTATCAAAATAGCACTGTAATGCTTGCGCCTGCCAATGGATTTTATTCTACATTGAAAAAGGGCAGAAATCAGATCAGAGTTGCTTATGTGCTTAAAGAAGAAGATATTAGAAATGCCATAAAGATACTTGGTATCGCGCTCAAAGAATACAGAAAAAAAAACATAAAATCTTGACTGGTGAATATCGCGGTTAAACTTCAGAAGTGTGGAATAGGATTGGTAAGGATACTTCCCCTACGAATTACTGACGGGATTGCGCGGTTTACTGGGGGAATATGTTATTCCTTTCTTAAGAGAAAAAGAGGTTACATCTTGCAGAATCTCCACCACATTCTGCCACTAAATCCAGAACTTCATAATGAACTTGGTCGGCGGACATTTGAGAATTTTAGTCGTTGTATGGTTGATTTCTTTCGGTTGGGATTTTTGAAGAAGGATGAATTAATAAAAGAGGTTATTCCCCGGGGTTTTGAAAATCTGGATAGGGCATTGCAGCAGAAAAGGGGTTGTATTCTGATTACAATGCATCTTGGAAACTGGGACTTTGCTGGTAGTTATCTTGCTGCCTTAGGTTATCCAATGAATGCACTGGTTGAAGAGACCGAGCCGGAGATGTTTAGATTGTATACAAAGCATCGTGAGGCAACAGGTTTAAGGACTTTCTCACTTTCCCGGGCGAGTTACGCCTTTCTTGATACAATAAAAAACAACCGTATACTTGCGGTTCTTGCTGACCGGGATATACTCAAGCAGGGTGTGGTATTCAAATTCTTTTCAGGAAAAAGGAGCCTTCCAAGAAATCTGGGTGCGATAATTATCAAACGCAGGATTCCTGTGGTCTTTGGATATATGGTTTTGCTTAAAAAAACTGATGGTAAAAAACGTTACTTGGGGGTCGTTGAAAAAATGGAGTTGTTCAATGATGAAAATGAATTCTACACATATATTATTGAAAGATTCCAGACAATCATTTCAAAATATCCAGACCAGTGGTTTGTTTTTCATCCTGAGTGGATAGAATGATGAAAAAGACTTTCAAATACCTGAAATTCAAAAGGTCTACGGATAATAAGAGAACTGGTGGAATAGAAATCAAAATCAAAGGTAATTTTGTACCAAAATATCAGACGCAACACTCTGCTGGGTGCGATTTGTGTGCGGATATTAAAATGCCTGTGGTTCTTGAACCTGGTAATTTTTGTGCAATACCGACTGGTATTAGTGTGGAAATACCAGAGGGCTTTGAAGCCCAGGTCAGACCTCGAAGCGGATTGGCACTAAAATATGGGATAGGAATATTGAATGCACCAGGCACAATTGATGCAGATTATCGCGGAGAGATAAAGGTTATCATTTTCAACTTTGGTAAGAAGAGAGTGAGAATAAAGCGTGGAGATAGAGTTGCCCAAATGATATTTGCTCCGGTCACTAAGGCGAAATTTATTAAGGTAAAGAAGTTGAGCAGAACTCAACGGGGAAGGGGTGGGTTTGGACATACAGGAGGCATTGCTTGAAGGTCCTGCTTGTCTCAGATATTTTTTATCCCCATACCGGAGGTATCTCAGAACATATTCTACACCTCTGGAAAAATTTGAATCAGATGGGGCATCTGGCAAAAATTCTTGCTCCATCATTTGGCAAGAACTATCCCTATGTGGATGAAAAGATTGTGCGTATGGGCAGGGCAATAAAATTTCCTAAGAATCGCTCATTTTCAGTATTGAGTTTTGGTATTACCTTACCCTGGCAAATTCGTAGATTTCTGGAGGCAGAGAGATTTGATGTCATCCATTTGCATGGTGCGCTTGCACCAACTCTGCCTTATCTTGCTTTGAAGTATTCAAAGGCAAAAAATTTTGTTACCTTTCATTCGGCCTACGAAGAGAGTTTTGGTTATGTTCTATGGGAACCAGTGCTGGAACAGTATTTCCGGAGAATTGATGGAATGATTGCAGTTTCTACAGTAGCAAGGGATTGTGTTTTGCGCTATTTCCCAATTGGTGAATATCGAATTATCCCCAATGGTATTGATAGCGAAAGGTTCAATCCTGAGGTAACTACGATAGCAGAATTAAAAAAATATTCGCCCAAAATCCTTTTTGTAGGAAGATTTGAACCGCGCAAGGGATTGAAATATCTTTTGATGGCATTTCCCAATATTGTAAAAGAGTTCCCCGAAGCAAAACTCGTTATTGTGGGTGAAGGGTTTTTAGAACATTATTATCGTCGTTATATTGAGGAGCATATAAAAGAAAATGTAATATTCGTAGGTTATGTAAGCCCAGAAGATTTACCTCGTTATTATGCATCCTGTGATATCTATTGTTCGCCTGCAACCGGGGCAGAAAGTTTTGGTATTGTCTTACTGGAGGCGATGGCGAGCGGCAAACCGATTGTTGCATCAGACATTCCAGGATATAGAACGATTCTTAGCAATGGGGTTGAAGGTTTCTTCTTTGAGCCGATGAATCCTGAATCCCTAACTGAAAAGATCATTAGTCTCTTAAGAAAGCCTGAACTGATGAGGCAGATGGGTGATGCAGGCAGGAAAAAAGCGAAACAATATGACTGGAAGGTTGTAACCAAACAGGTCTTGGATTTTTATACTGAGGTGTGCCATAGCTAAGGTAAAATTCTGGAATATTCTGAGAATAAGGGATTTTTCAATATTTGTATTCTCTCAAACCGTGAGTCAATTCGGTGACAAACTTGATTATATTGCACTCATCGCACTTATTGGATTATTCCCCAAAGAAAGAACGCCGTTCTTACTCTCACAACTTGCGCTTTTTATAACCCTGCCGGTATTGCTTTTTGGTCCTATCGCCGGAGTTCTGGTTGATCGCTGGCATAAGAAAAAGGTGATGGTCATCTGTGATACAATGCGGATGGTCTGTGCATTCTGCCTTCCTGCAATATATATTTATACAAAAAACATCTATCCAGTCTTCGGTGTAGTATTCTTTATGTTTTTGCTCGCTTTATTTTTCAATACGGCACGAAGTTCAATAATTCCCAATCTCGTCTCCAAAAAGAGATTGCTTACTGCAAATTCAATCATCAATCTTGTAGGCAGGGGCGCAACATTTTTAGGTATGGCAACTGGAGGTTTGATAATTGATTGGCCCTTCTGGAAGAACGTACTGGGTATCGCAGGTTGGATTATTGCATTTATCATTGATGGTATTACCTTTGGTATCTCAGCAGTTATGCTATATGTGATGAGAGTCAATCTAAAAGAAAGGGTTAGAGATATCGGTCCTTTGAAACCTGAGAATTTGATTTTGATGATAAAGGATGGTATATTGAGGATTTTAAGAGAGATGTTTCAGGCGATAAAACATATTGTTAAACGAAAAAACTTGAGTTTTGCAATGGCTACAATCTTTCTAATGATTATTGCCGGTAGCGTGATCTATGTACTGGCAATACCCACTATCCAGCAAGATATGGAATGGGGTACAAGGGGTGTGGGTGTGCTTGCCGCAGTCGGTGCAATTGGGCTTCTGCTTGGTGCCTTTATTGCCGGTACACTCGGGCACTATCTTGATTTAAAAATATTTATAGTCTATTGCTTTATTCTTGTTAGCATTGGTCTCTTTGCCTTTCCTTTTATTAACCAATTCTATCAGTTTATTATCATTGCTTTGATTGTGGGAATTGCTGCATCACCCATATTTATTGGTCAGGATACGCTTATCCATCATTATGCAGATGAGGAAGTCCGGGGTAGAATATTTTCCTTTCGGGACTGGCTTCTGAATCTGACCTTTGTTGTTGGTGCACTGGTGGTTGGTTCTATGGCAACCTTTATCGTCAAAAAATATCTTTTTTTGATCTTTGGTGCGATAGTTCTAATATTTTCTATTGCGGGCTGGATATTGATTAGCCGTACAAGAGAGAATGATAAAGGCATTACAGTTCCACAGGATAACTAACAAATTCCAGTTCTGTGGAACCTGGAATTACCCTGAGCAACTAAACCTCTTTTTGAAAACAATCCTTGATTGCGGTTATGATATTGTTCTACCCGGTGAAGACCGTGATGGAATAATCATAACCTTTGATGATGGCGAGGAAAACCTTTATCAACACGCATTCCCGGTTCTGAAAAGATACAGCTGTTCGGCTATGATATTTCTTGTAGCCAATTACATAGGCAAACGAAATTACTGGGATATTTCAATTTTAGGGAAAAGAAGTTATCATCTTAATTGGGATCAGATTTTGGAAATGAGAAAATCAGGTATTATGTTTGGCTCACACACAATGTCGCACCGTAATTTGACCCGTATAGATGTTCAAGGGCTGGAATACGAATTATTTGAATCAAAAAGAATTCTGGAGAAATACCTTGGTGAAGTTGATACGATTTCTTATCCATTCAATAGAATTAATACTACAGTATTGAAAAAAGTCGCTGAGGCAGGGTATAGATACGGTTTTGGCGGTGAAGGGCAGAACGATTTGACCATCAAGAAGGAAGCAGTATACATAACTGATAACCCTTTGACATTAAAGGTGAAGATTTCAGAAAATCCTTCAATTTTGTATTCTTACGAACGCTTCCAGCAGAAGGTGATAAATTATTTTACCATTGCGACAATATTGAAAATGAGTAGTCATCAAAGATGTTGATAAGATTTTACTGCAAGGATAAAGCCAGGTTCTTGAAATTTCTTTGAATGGAGGAATTATGTTATACAGAATCTTCACTGCATTAATTTTTTGCGCGGCATCTGCTATGGCCCAAGGTTCGGCCGAAAAAATCCAGGGAGCAATTGAATTATATGAGACCCGACATATAGATAAGGAGAATCTGAGAAAGAGTTATGAAATACTGTCAGATATTGTAAAAGATGAACCTGATAATCTTCGTGCAAATTATGAACTTGCCAAGGTTTGCTACCTATCAGGTGACAACGCAGAAAAAAAAGAAGATAAATTATATTTTTATGAACAGGGTATGAAGTATGGAAAAAAGGCGATAAATTTGGATAAAAATTGTGCTCAGGCACACTTCTGGTATATGGTAAATCTCGGGAGAAGCGGTCAGACAAAGGGTGTGCTAAATTCTCTCGGTTTGGTGCCAGAAATTAAAAAGGAGATTGATATTGTATTGAAACTTGATCCCAAACATACTGGTGCAATGGATGCAGGTGCAATGCTCTATTATGAACTCCCAGGATTGATGGGCGGAAATCTCAATAGATCAATTGAATATCTTAATCGAGCAATTGCGACTGATTCAAACTATGCAATTCTCTATGTGGATATGGCAAAGGTCTATATCAAGAAGAAAGATTACGAAAAGGCAAGGTGGTTTTTGAGCAGAGTCCTGGAATTGGAAAATCCGACTTATGAAGCAGATTATATCCTTGATGATAAACCTGAGGCATTGAGACTTCTGGAAACGATAAGAGGAAAATAGTATTCAATCCTGAAGAACGAATTCCCAGGCGCAGTAATACTGTTCAGGATGTGGATCTGGAGGGCAACACAGACAATTCGTTATTATCCTTGTATCAAGCGTCTTTGCAAAATAGGAATATTCAACAATACCCACAGGCTTACACGGAAAATCGGGCAGTCCTTTGCGTTTTCTTGCCTCCTGTACCCGACAGTTGTTCATTCTTAAAACACATCTCTTTTCTGAGATCTCAATAATCTCCTGTTTGTTTATGAATGCATAGAGTCGGAATTTCAATGCCTGGATCAATCCCGGTATGCCACTATTTGGCGCAATACCCAATCGTTTCATTATTCTTTCTGCCTCAATGACAGTAAATTGTTCCCATGCCTTTTTATCAAGTTCAATTGCCGATTCCAGACCATACTTTTTCTCCACACAAAGAAACCAGAGCCCGTCATGGGCAAGCCAGTTCTTGGCAAGGTCAGGAATAAAATTCAGGAGTTCTTCTTTTGATAGATCTGATGGTTCAATTATTTTTGATGGCTTCATAGAAGATTTTACCTCTGTATCTCCTTTTTATGACTTTCTTGGTTCTCATTAGGTCATTAAGATATTTTATCAATTCATTTTGGTTAATTCCCAGAGAACTGTTCAAATCAATCAGGGTGCCGGGTCTTCTTTGCAGATATTGTAAAACAATTGTTTTTTTGTTGTTGGCTCTGAGAAAATTTTCGGATTCTTTGAATTCGGCAATTACCTCACATTTTCTCCCCAACACCTTCTTTATTTGATTCAGTCGGACCCGAGAAATGGGGCTTGCAAATTCTTCGGTTGGTGGTCTTACTACAGTATTCAATTGAATTTTATCCGGCTGAATCTTGTGTATCACTTTCTTCAAAGCCACGATTTCCTTTTTTGAATCATTGATTCCCTTAATTATCATTATCTCAAGCCAGATCTTGCCTTTATATTTTTTACGAAATTTTGTCAATCCGTCAATGATGAGTTTTGCAGTTATCCCTGGCGCAGGCCGATGGATTCTTTTAAAGGTGCGCTCTTGAACTGAAGTAAGTGTAGGCATAATCACATCAGCATTTAGTAAATTTTTCTGGACATTATTCTTATAGATTATGGAAGAATTGGTGACAACTGCTACAGGGATTTTTGTAATTCTTTTTATTTTTCTTATCAGCATGCCAATCCCTGAGTTCAGGGTTGGTTCGCCAGAACCCGATAATGTAATATAATCAATTCGGGTCTTCAGGTTCAGAAAATGGCTTAGTTCTTTCAATACTTTATCTGGTTGAACATATCTCTTTTGTTTGACGGTTTGATTTGTTGTCTTCCCTAACTGGCAGTAGACACAGTTGTAGGTGCAGGTTTTGAGCGGAATAAGGTCTATGCCCAATGAATATCCCAGGCGTCTTGATGGTACCGGACCATAAAGAAATCTTCTATTACTTGATCTTTTTGATGCGGTTTTTTGTATCAAGGATAACAATCCTCGGCTTAAAAGAATTAATCTGATTCTGGGGTACAAATGCATACGAAAGAATACACAGTCTCTGGCCTTTTTCCCCTTTTAGTGAAGCCGGTCCATACAGGACAAATCTTCTTGAGTGGGGCTTTTCTGCAATCACATAGGTTTCAAGCCTTTCGCCATTGTCGTAATTCAGAACCTGAACCTTTTCTCCAGGGTTAATATGTGCTGCCTCCATAATCTTCGCATCAATACCCATGCTCCCCTTATAAAACAGGACAGTATCTGTAATTATTGCCTCAGTCACCTTTGATTTTAGAACCTCGATGTAGGCATTATTTATTAACCGATTATTCAATCCTTGATTGATGATAACACGATGGCTCAAAAATGGAATTTCAGGCAGCTTGTTTTTCGGAAAGAATTTTGCTTCTGTAGTATCAGAACCAGCTTTCATTTTACCACCTGTTACTTCAATGTCATAACCTACAAGGAGAACATCGCCATAAATCTTTGTTGGTTCGATATGGACACCGAGCATTTGCCTTACCCTGCCATTTAATCCTGTCTCTTCTTTTAATTCTCTGATCACTGCTTGCTCTGGGGTTTCGCCCGATTCAATAAAGCCTGATGATAATGCCCACTTGCCTTTACTCGGATCAATTCCTCTTTTAATCAGAAGTATTTCATCTTTTCCATTTATTACGAATGCTGCAACTGATGGCAGTGGATTGATGTAATATCGCCAGCCGCAGTTCTGACAAAGGATTGATGATTTTTTACTGGTTAACCTATTTTTGCACACTGGGCAATATTTCCACTTTTTCATATTCTTACTCCTTCGTCTTCGTTTAATCTTTTCAATAGTTTTTCAGGTTCAACATTATATCTCAGGCATAGTTCCTCAACTGTTCCCCAGAACGGTTCGCCGCAAACAAGGCAGGGGAGGCCCATTTGCACAAAAATGCCTGATTTCTCTGGAAAATCTCTTAAAATATCTTCTACTTTAGATTTTCTGGTAATCACAGATAGATTATATTCAAAAATAGGAAATAATCAATGGGTAAAAATTAGTGTGCTTCTGCCCAGTTTTCGCCGGCATTTATATTTACTGAAATGGGAACTTCAAATTTGCTGATTTGTTCCATTGATTCCTTGATTATGGCCTTTGCTTCATCTATTCTTTCTTTTTCTATTTCAAATAGTAATTCGTCATGAATTGACAGTATCAGTCCGGATTTAAATCGTGCCATCGTCAATCTATGTTCTACCTCAATCATTGATAATTTTATCAGATCGGCAGCCGTACCCTGGATTGGTGTGTTGATTGCCAGTCTCTTTCCAAACTCCTTCAAATTGTAGTTTTCTGAATTTATCTCCGGAATAGGTCTTTTTCTACCAAAGAGTGTTTCGGTATAACCTTTTTGTTCAACCTCTGAGATTACTGATTGCCTCCATTTATCAACTTCAGGATAGAGTGTGTAGTATGATTGAATGAATTGTGCGGCTTCTTCGCGAGAAATCCCCAGTTCCTGGGCAAGGCCATAATCAGTCATCCCATAGATCAACCCATAATTTACCACCTTGGCAATTCTGCGCTTTGTATCATCAACATTATCTTCAGATATCTCAAAAATTAATGATGCAGTATGATTATGAATGTCACGGCTGGATTTGAATGCCTCAACGAGATTTCTGTCTTTGGTTATATGGGCAAGGATTCTTAATTCAATCTGTGAATAGTCGGCAGAAATAAGCAAAAATCCCTTTTGAGCAACAAATCCTTTTCTTAATTCGTTGCCAAGGTATGTACGGATCGGAATATTCTGGATATTGGGGTTGTTTGAGGATAGCCTGCCCGTAGCAGTACCGGTTTGATTAAAGGTCGTATGAACCCGGCCATTTTTTGCAAAATCAATCAACGGATCAATGTATGTCCCTAACACCTTCGCAAGTTCACGGTATTCAAGGATCTTCTTTGGCAATGGATGTTTGTGGCTCAGTTGTTGTAATACCTCATAATCTGTTGAGTAATGGGATTTTCCCTTTTTTACCGGTGGTAGTTTGAGCCTTTCAAAAAGAATCTGGGCAAGTTGTTTGGGTGAATTCATATTGAATACACTACCAGCAATACTGTAGCATTCATCAACAAGTTGGGTCATATCCTTTTCGATGCGGTGTTTGAGTTCCCTTAAGAAATCAAGATCAATACCAATACCTCTTTCTTCCATTTTAGCGAGGACAAATATCAATGGTTCTTCAATCTTTCTATATAGATCAATCTCGCCCAGTTCCACAAGTTTCTGGCTTAGTAGAGGATAAAGTTTTAGGGAAAGAGTTGTTACTGTCTCAGGTGCGGGTTCAGAATAGCAGTTTAAATACTTAAGGCAGATATCTTCAAACTGATCGTTCTTTATGTTGGGGTCAATGAGCCAGGCTGCAATCTTTATGTCAAATAGGGGTGATTTTATCGGTGCAGATTTTACTGCTGATTTCAGGTCATAACCAATTTTTACAATCTTGGGATCAGAAATAATATTCATTGTATCATTCACAGATGAAATATAGATTTCTTCTCCCCTAAAACTTATGAAAACCTTATCACTCTCAATGAAAATTCCGGCGTACTCTTTTATTTCGTCTGGGCTGATTATTTCTTTTCTGGTTATGTCTGCAGTATCAATCCTTTTGGCAAATTCCTTTATAAATGAATGGAATTCCAGTTCCGAGAGCACCTTAAGGAGACTATAAACATCAGGGGGTTTTGTCATTAAGTTTTCAAGGTTAATTTCAATCGGAACATCAGTTTCAAGTTCAACAAGTTTCTTTGATAGTATCAATGTTTCCCGATATTCAGCAAGTTTCGGTTCTTTTACAAGTGCCTGCTCAAGGTCAGGATACTTTTTCAGAATTTCTATCGCCCGGCGTGGACCAATGCCTGGCACACCCGGGACATTATCAATGGAATCACCGCAGAGTGCAAGATAATCACCGATACGTTCCGGTGCCACACCAAATTTCTCTTTGACCTGCGCAACATCATAGATTATATCATTAAATACATCGTAGACATACACATTTTCGGAAATGAGTTGCATAAGGTCTTTATCTGAACTGATAATATAGACTTCGCCATGAGCCTGCAATCTCTTTGCCAGGGTCGCCAATATGTCATCCGCCTCATACCCGGAGATTTCATAAGTAGTAATTCCTATAAATTGACTTATCTGTTTTGCCTTTTCAATCTGGAATGGGATATCTTTTGGCGCAGGTGGCCTGGTTGCTTTATATTCTTTATAGAACCGGTCTCTAAAGGTTTCACCAGGAGCATCGAATGCCAGTGCGATGTAGTCGCTTGAAAATTTTGCCTTGATCTTTCTTAATGAATTCAAAAAACCGAAGATCCCCGAAGTGTTCTGCCCTTTGGAATTTTTGAGTGGGTTTCTTATAAATGCAAAATAGGCACGAAATATCAAAGAATGGGCATCAAGAAGCAGAAATTTCTTCACAGATGATTATATCAATAATTCCGACCAATGCAAGGGGATTTGTTATTCCTTCCAGTTCTCTTGACATTTTCCGAATCTTTCATATAATTATTATGGATTACTTTTCAGAATAGAAAAGGACGGTATTTATGGAAAAATGTCCACATTGTGGAGCACAGTTAAAAGATAAATATAAGGTATGTAGTATTTGCGGAACAATTCTGGCAACTCTGAGCACTGAAGTTACCGCTCATATCAATCTTTTGAGAAAAAAGATTGAATCTGAACCCAAAAATGTAAATCTGCATAATGAACTTGCTGGTTTGCTACAGAAGCATAATTTCCTGTATGAAGCACTTGACGAGTACCAGAAGGTAATAGTGATAGATCCAAAAAATTTTGATGCCCATCACAAGTCCGGGATAATTCATCTCAAACTGAATGATCTCGTTAAGGCGGAAATTTCCTTTCGTTCTGCCCTGCATATCAAGCCCGATTCTGAGGATGCCCTGATTGGACTTTTCCGCGTCTATTATCTTCAGAACAAGACCATTGAGGCAATTGCTCTGGGTGAGAAGATCCTTAAGATCAAGCCCGATAGCGTTGAATTCCATATGTTGATAAAAAATCTATATAGGCAAAAGGGCGATAAAGAAAAGGCATTTATGGAACTTCAGAAACTGGAGACTCTTGTGCCCAATAATGAAGAGGTTATCAGGGAGATTGTTCAATACTTCACAGATCAAAATGATATGGAGGGTCTGACAAAATACTACCAAAAGATGGAAGAAATGAGAATAGAAGATATCCAACTGGGCTTTATGATTGGAAAGTATTATTATGAAACTGGTGAATACGATAAAGCAATCGAAATGTTGAAGGGTTTGCTTCTGAAAGAAAATATTTCAGAGCAGATGAGTGGTGTGATACATACCTATCTGGTTTTTGCATATTTTGATAAGGGCGATGTTTCAGGTGCTGAGAATTTAATACTGAAAATATCACCTGCTACACAATTGGATACTGAAATGCGTAAAAAACTCGCCTTGATTTTTTCAAAGAACGCAGAAGATAAACTAAAAGACAAAAGACCAAGACAGGCGATTCCCTTCTTTGAAAAGGCGATTGAATTTGACCCTGATGCCAAGCAATATCAGGAAAATCTTGAAAAAACTAACGCCGAAATAGCGAATGCTAACAAAAAATTTATTAGAAAAACTTTATCAATTTTATTCAGTACAATTGGAGTATGTATATTTGTGATATTGATGTGGATATTTCTACGCAACAGGATAATTATTTATGTTGAGCCTGCAACTGATTTAACAATCTTGATTGATGGCCGGCAGACAGGATTGAAGTCTAAAGGAACAGGAGTATTTGAATCTGCCGAGTTATTTATTGGTTCACACACAGTAGATATTGAGAAACAGGGATATGAAAAATTCCAGAAAAAGGTGAATATTGGATTTGCTGTAGATGTTGTGGTTAGAGTGAATCTCGTTCCAGTCTTTGGTGCTTTTCGGGTAAACTCTGAGCCGGAGAGTGCGAATGTTTATCTTGATGGACAGGTGATTGGCAAAACCCCTTATGTTTCCGGAAATATTCCAGTGGCACCACATAAAATTGACATTGAATTTCCTGGTTACCAAATATACACCAACAATATAAATATCGCTAAAGGAGAGACGCTTGACCTTGGAACTATTCCTTTGAAGGATATATTGGGAACCTGGGTTGGAAAGATTGGGGAAGACGGTGTGGCGTATAATGCATCTTTTAAAATGACCATAAGTCAGAAAAAGGGTCAGCTTAAGGTAAAATATTCTCATCAGCCGACAAGGGAACTTAGTTATAATGGTGAAATAAATGCTATTGTAGTAAAGAATGATTTTCTTGCAGATGGTTATGTTAATTGTAGAGAACGCAATGTATTTTACTGGGTTACAACAAAAAAGAGGGTTGTTATTAGAGGAAAACTTTCAGGCGACTGGGAACGGATTGAAGGGAAACATTTTGCTGAAGGACTGGGTGAGCATAACTGGTGGGCAGGAAGAAAGAAGTAGTTGGAAAATATAACATAGTGGAGTTGTCTCAAATAGGTTGTTTTTTTATAAAGATTTTCAGCAAAAAAGTCTTGACATCATTAAGATTCGGAATATAATTTACTATAAAAGAATACCTTTTGTAATTATGAAAGACAGGCATGTGTTCCTGTTTGGTGTCTGTTATCAGAATAACGGACTTTTCAGGGACCTGAATAGAAGTAGTAAGCAAAAAAATATGATGTTTGAATTGGGTCACTGAAGACCTATCGGGCATGCCTAAAAATTACCTTATGGGTATCTTTAGCATTGAGATTCCCAAAAATGAATATGAATTGATACTATATGCGATATGATGATGTAATAAAGAATAGGAGGAAATATGATGAATAAACGAAGTCAGATATATTGTTTGCTCTGGTTGATCTGCATAACGCCAATTTTGTTGTTAGCCTCGTCGAGCGATAATTTCATTAAGTCACAAATTACTGATTTTGATTCTCTGAATGTGCGGTTTATAGGCAATTGGCCCTACGGACCTGCTATAACAATTGTCCACGACAATGCACGTAATTATGTGTACGCCTCTACGGGCGGTGGTGTAGTAATAATTGATGATACCGACCCGAATAATCCGATTGAAATAGCACGATTTAAAACGCGTGGCCTGGTAAGCGGTTTGTCTTATGTTGCTACTAACCAAGTTCTTTACATCGCCACCGGTTTAGGGGGTCTTGAAATCTGGAACTTATCAAATGTAAATTCACCTTCACGAATCGGTTTCTTATATACCTCGGACCGCGCTTATGGTGTTGTGGTTATAGGATCCTATGCTTACATAGCTGACGGAGGAGCCGGAATTCAAATTGTTAATATCAGTAATCCTGCCAACCCTGTATTGATCGGGTCGTGTAATACGCCTGGTACGGCTTACAAGATTGATGTGGTTGGTTCTTATGCTTATGTTGCTGACGGTCCATCCGGAATTAGAATAATTAATGTGGCAAATCCAGCAAACCCCTATGAAACTGGTTCGTTGGTTACTCCAGGGTGGGCACGAGGGATTTATGTTGTTGGCAATTATGCATACGTGGCAGACGACTACTACGGACTACGGGTGATAAACATTGCAAACCCTGTTAATCCAGTTGAGGTCGGTTATTATGATACCCCTGGTTACTCATATGGAGTATTTGTTGCTGGTTCGTACGCTTATGTTGCCGATTTTTCTGAGGGATTGCAGATTATCAACATCAATAATCCTGCAAACCCGGTATTAGTTGGTTCATATAATACAGCGGGTTCTGCCCGAAGTGTTTTCGTCACTGGTTCTTATGCCTATGTTGCAGATGATAATAATGGATTAGTCATAATTGATGTTTCTAATCCAACAAATCCTGTGCTGGTTGGTAATCTAAGTTCCTCAGGTTGGACTTGTGATGTAACAGTTGTTGGTTCCTATTGTTATATGGCGGATGGTAGCGGTGGCTTGAGAGTTATCAATGTGAATAATCCTTACAGTCCATATGAAGTGGGCCATTATCAGACGCCCGATTATGCCTTTGGTTTAGCGGCATTAGGCGTCAACTATATTGCGTGTGCTTGCCACCGTGCCGGATTGCAAATCTACCGTAACCTAATTTTTGGAGTGGATGATGTCGTGTTCTACAGTCTTTCAAATGGCGGTGTTACCGCCCGGCCGATTTTTTTCTCAAATACCATTGAACTGAAGATAAATCGTCCTATCCTTTCGACGGTAAAGGTTGTGATATATGATGCCTGCGGTAAAATCATCCATAAGAATTCATATCCAGTACAAGCGCAATCTGTGAGGATAGCAAGTGCTGATCTGCAAAGTGTTTCCCAGGGCGTATACTTTTGTGCAGTGTTAGCAGATGAGGTGCTGATCGGATGTGCCAAATTGATTAAGTTGTAATTATCTATCTACGACGCTTTTTAACTATGAATATTTTGCAACCTCTCTGAGGATTTTTTCGGTCTCTTTGGCTTCTTTCTCGTCAACTGGATTGATGGCAAAGCCGGCGTGGATCATCACGTAATCACCGACCTTTACCTCGGGCGTGAGAACAATAGAGATTTCCCGGCGCACGCCCATAATCTCGGCAATCGCCGTATCACCTTCAATCTTTTCTATCTTACCAACGACGGCTAAACACAAAGTGGCCTCACTTCATTTAAATCACAATATCCAAAAGTCAACCCCCAATTTAAATGTCTTGGAGAATGGTAGAATTCAGGATTTGGAATTTGTTTCGGATTTCGTGTTTCGGATTTATAGTTTGGATACAATATTTCCATAAATCACCTGTCCATACGAGATACAGCCATCATTCGTGGGCAGTTTGTGATGGGTATATATTTCAAAGTTGTTATCTTCCAGCCTTCTTATCATCAAATTCAATAAGTAGCGGTTCTGAAAGACACCGCCTGATAAAGCAACCTTATCCACGCCATAAATCTTACGCAACATCCTTGCGATGTCAAGGGAGAATTGAACCACGGTATTGTGAAATTTTGCTGAAATAATATCTTTACCAATCCCTTTTTTCAAATCGTTGATTATGCCTTGCAGGATTTCTGAAATACAAAGGATAAAATGCACTGCTTCATTCTTACCATCTGACCTGAAGGGTGAGGCTACATCAGGTTTCATTTCTATATTAGATTTTTCACTTCGTTCAGCATGACAAAGATGTCCCTTTACTCTTTCAACAATTTTATATGAATAGAAGTTTTTAATATTTTTTGCTGCAATATATTCTAAGTTTATTGCTGCCTCTGCCTCATAGGTTATCTCCTGTGTGATGCCAAGCAGTGCTGAGACGCAGTCAAATAACCTGCCCATACTTGATGTATAGGCAAGATTATAGTTATTATCAATCATTTGTTGGATTGCCTGGATTTCTTTTGAATGAGCAGTAAGAGAGGAAATTCTGGGGATTGGACCAAAGAGTTTGAAAAGATAGGCAATTGCAATTCTATAAGGTTTTTTTATACTCTCTTCACCGCCAGGCAGGGGTAGATATTCAAGATGGGCAACCCGTTTCAACTCTTTTGTATCGCCAACAAAGAACTCACTACCCCAGATATTTCCATCAAGACCAAATCCTGTACCATCAAAGGCAATGCCGATTGCTTTATCATAGATTTTATTCTCTGCGAGGCAGGAGATGATATGGGCAATGTGGTGCTGGACCCCCACAATTCGTTTACCCTTTACCGTTGACCGTTTGCTGATCTTGTTTATTCGGTTCACGCTAAACGGTTCACGATTAAAGTATTGATACGCAATCTTTGTGGAAAGATAGTCCGGGTGCAAATCGTGGACGATCAATTCGGGTTCAATCTTGAACCACCTCTTATATTTTTCAACCATTTCATTAAAGAAATTCAGGGTTTCAAAATTATCCAGGTCACCAATATGGGGCGAGACATAGGCACTCTTTTTTTCCGCAAGTGTGAATGTATTCTTTAGATATGGGCCGACGGCAAGGGTAGGTTGAACACTGAATGGCAATTCAATCGGCACCGGCACATACCCTCTTGAACGGCGGATGATTGAGAATCCGCGGCCTTTAAGAAAAAACCCGACTGAGTCATCGCACCGATTTATGATTTCACGATTATGGGTAAAATAGAATGAAGTCATCCTTTTCAATTTGGTTCTGACTTCTCCGTCATCCTTTACCAGTGGCTCATCAACAATATTGCCACTGGTCATCACAAGATAGGGGATTCTCTCTAATAGTAGATAATGGACAGGTGCATAGGGTAGCATCACACCAAGGTATGGATTATTAGGAGCAACTTCATCACATACTACACTTTTCTTCTTTTCCAAAAGCATAATTGGTGCAATTGGTGATTTCAATATATCCCTTTCCGCAGGATTTATGCTGACTATTCTGTTTAAATATTTTTCTTCAGTCATTATTGCAAAGGGCTTTGTCGGTCTATTTTTCAAAATTCTTAATCTTCTTACCGTCGGGCAATTTGTAGCATCGCAGGCAATATGGAATCCACCAATACCTTTAATGGCAATGATTTTACCATTCTTGAGCAATTTTATGGCTTCATCAACTGGATTATTGGTTATAATCTTTGTGCCATCAATTTTGTATAGAGAAAATTCAGGACCACATAAGAAACAGCAATCAGGCTGGGCATGGAACCTGCGGTTATGAACATCTTCAAATTCTTTGTTACATTCAGGACACATCTTGAATTCCCTCATTGAGGTCTGTTTGCGGTCATAGGGTGTATTGTAGATTATTGAATATCTTGGTCCGCAATTCGTGCAATTGATAAAAGGAAATCTGAATCTGCGGTCTTTAAATTGGAAGAACTCTTTGAGACAATCCTCGCAGGTTGCAATATCCGGAGAGACCTGGGTGAAGCCTTTGGTAAGTTTACTTTCTTTGATGAAAAAATTATTTTCCTTCTTTGCGGGAATATTTTTGGCCGTTATTCTTTCAATTATTGACGCTCTTGGTTTCTCAAGCCAGAGTTTTTTCAAAAATTCTCTGATTTTGTTGTTTTCACCCTCTATTTCAATCTCCACGCCAGAGGAGGTATTTCTTACAAAGCCGGCAAGGTGCAGACTTTTTGCCAGTCGGTAAACAAATGGTCTGAATCCCACACCCTGGACAATCCCTTTTATCTGGATCTGATTTCTTGGCATTGAGTATTATACTTATCAACCAGCAATTATCAAGGTCTTAGCAGAGAACAGAACTTCGGGAGTAGAGACTTGATTACTTTCTGCCTCAGGAAAATGTTGTTATCTCATTAAAGTCGGACACTACATTACTACATTACAAAGGGTACGCAAGAGGGCGAGAAGATTATTCCCGCAACAACATTTCAAGATTTCAAAATTTTGAAATGTTAAAATCTTCTTTAGACCGTCAATAGGTTCAGAAAAAGATAGAAAAGCATAGGCTCAAAATGCCTCGCCGATTGCGAAGTGTAAGGCGCCGGATGATTCATTGGTTTCTGGCATTAGTTTTATGCCGTAATCAAGGCGCAGACTACCCAGGGGTGTACGCAGTCTCAAACCCGGACCAAGTGCCCATCTCAAATTCAATTTGATATTGTCAATTTCCGTCCAGACATTTCCTCCATCAATGAAAAATACTCCACCGAGTATCTTATAGATTGGAAATCTGAATTCTAATGATGTTTCAAACAAGACTTTACCACCAAGCGGATTTCCCTTACTATCTTCTGGACCGATTGACCAGTCTGAATAGCCCCGGACCGAAGTAGTGCCGCCACAATAGAATCGCTTATAGACTGGAATTTCTGATGAGGGCGCTATTGCCTGAATTGTCCCGGCTTTAAATGAGATGCCAAGGACTACTGGTAAGAATGGTTTGAAGAATCTTTGTTCAACTGTTGGTTTCACATAGTTTACATCGGCGGGCATAATTATTCCACTTGTTTCTATGGTGAGATTTGTATAATTACCGGCATTGGCGAATATCGGGTCGTCTCTTTTGTCTCTCAACCAGGTTAGTGTAACTCCGTGTAGCCAATCGTTCTTGATACTATCGCTTTGACTATTGTTCTCAATGGGAAAATATGTCCGTATGTTTTCAACATTGTATTTCGTTGAGAATGAGCCGGTTAATAAATTGAATCGGAATTCGTTATACAAACCAATATGCCGGGATTTAAATCCAATCTCCTTCTTAAATTGATAGAACGATCCGATACGGTATCGTACCGGGAACAGGATAAATTTTGGAAAAATGATTTCGGAATTTAGACGATACTCAGCAAAACTTATTTTACCTTCAACCCTTCCTTGACAGGCTCTGCCCAATATATTGAGATGGGTAAGCCCGGCACCGAATCGTAGATAATCTCTGGTCCCATAGCCAAGGCGAAGGTTTAATACAATCCTTTCCTTCTCGGAAAAAATAAATTGGATAATTTTATAATTTGTTTTTGAACCATTTTTTGTCTGGGTTCTGATTGAATTGAAGATGCCGAGGTTGGCGAGGTTGCGTCGGCTTTTTAGAATGTTTGCATAACAGAATATATCCTGTGGTTTCAAGGTAAGCTATTTGCGCACAATATCTTCTCGTGTCCGGTTCAAACCAGTAATTTCAATTGCCTCAACAAACTGCTTTTCTCCTTCAGTAATATCATATACAATCTTTGCCTGGTGGTCATTTATAATATGCCCGTTCTTTATTTGAATTTCGGTATATCCAATGTTATCATATAGAGAGGTGATAACATAATTATCAATCTCAAATTTTCTTCGGTCAAATGGTTTTTCAGATTTTGTGGTTATTTTTTCTTTCAAAAATTGATCAGAAAATAGTTTGTTCCCTTCAAATTCAATTTCCTTGATAACGGTCTGAATGCCTTCTTTGATTATTATATTAATCTCCACAAGTTTCTGCGTGCTGTCAAATATCAAACTATCTGTGATTTCGTTCTCAAGAAATCCGTTATAATCATATAGATTCTTTATTGCCAGAATATCACTGCCATAGATTTGGGAGATAAATTTTCCTTTCCGAAAGAGTGATTTTGTCTTTGTGAACATAATATTTTTTATCGCCTTTTCCTCAAGATAACTATTGCCCTGGATATTTATTTCTTTTACTCTGAAATCACCTTGAAGGAATATCAAGAAGATAAGAAGATTCATTTTACCTTTAAGTTTAAATCAAAGTCCACACTTGAATTCATATTTTCCTGATCGTGGAGTGTAAATATTGATAGATTATCATTGATCGCATAATTGATACCAATCCTGCGCACTTCCCAGGATTCTATACCTGTGCCATAAATAAATGTAAGCTTCTTGTTAATTCTCTTTTCAAATCCAATATCCCATTGTCTGGGTTCAAGTAGATCACCCGTAATTGTGAATTTTTCAAACCCCAGTGATTTCTCAGCCGTCCTTTCAAGTGTACCCCTTGCTAAACCAAGGGCATAATCTTTTGCCAGACCAGTGAGATTGATATCCTTTGCTTCAGTATAAAGATAAAGCCCTGGTCTTCTTCGGTTAATTAATAGTAGACTTATTATATCCTGTTCCGGAATAGGTGGATCTGAAGAAAGTTTTAGGTACCATTTTCCAATTGTTCCAGTGAGCGCCATTGTCATTTCATAATCGCCATCAACTGATGATACAGAATGCATTGCCTCAAGGTCCAGAACCGGGTCTATCTGGTGGGGGTTGTCAAATTGTATGATTGCCCTCATAATGTCAAATCTTTTACCCAGATATTTGACTTCGCCGGGTGATGAAGTTTTTACGGTGCCATAGATATTTATCCTGGACAACAAACCTTTGATTTGTAAATCTGGATCCACAGTAATATTTGCAATATTATTGGAAATCTTAATACCATTTGGAGAATTTATACCGATATTACAGTATATTTGTTTGAGCAATTTGTTCTCTTCTTTGGGACGATTTGCAGTCGTCAAAATTTGAGTGATTGTTTGAAGGTTAAATGGTCGGTCATAGATTCCCTGGTCAATTGTTAACTCCCCATTTATTTTGTAAGAATCTTTTTTGGCAATAAACCAGACTGAACTGGACAAGATTACCGAACCAAATTCTTTGCTTGCATAGTCAATTTTTGTAATCACTAAATTTATAGCAATTGTATCAATCCCTGATTTATCAAGTTTGATAAAGCCAGTAATATCAAATGTGCCATCATTGATCTTACCTTTGATATATTCAATATTGAAATAGTCTTTCTGAAACTTGATCAAACCTGAGACCGAGTCAACCAGAATATCCGGCAGTGCATAACTCACCTTTTCAAAATTTATCTGTCCACTTATCTTTGGGGTAGTCAAATCGCCTTTCACCTCTATAGCCACATCAAGAAATCCACCAGGTGCCTGATGCTTGCTAAATATAGCGTATAGTGAGCCGATCTGTATATGGTCTCCTTGAATTTTTAGATTGACATCGCCGAATCTTTTATCTAATGGTACCTGACCTTGAACCAAAAGTATATGGTCTTGCACTGTGATGCTTGCTTTGTGAATTCTAACAATTCCATTTTGTATTTCAATATATATAGGTTCAGAATTATGGATTTCATTCTTTTCTGCTATTGCAGATATTGTATCAACAGTAATGTTCGCTTCGCTCAAGATGGGGCTGGCGATGTCTCCACTTGCTGAAATATTTCCACAAATATATCCAGATTCTAATCCCAGATAGCGGGCAAATTCAAAATGTTTTAAAGATAACAGGGCATCAAAGTGATAAGGTTCTTCCAATTGAATCGAGGCATTGAGTCGCAGATGTTCAGAAATATCTGATAAACAAATATTTGCAATATTATGTTTTATCTCAAACTCAAGATTTTGATCATCAAATTTATATTTATCATAGAAAACATTGGCAAGATAGAACTTGCCCGAGCCATTGATATCAGATATATTACCATAAAGATTGATATCTAATCCAATGTTGCCGCTAAGTGGAATTGTATCATTACCAAAAACTTCAGGAGATTCAAACCTTATATTCTCACTGGAAATTCTGCAATTGAAACTGCTATTTTTTGTTCCGTAATTTCCACTGATATTGATCTGCCCACGGGGACTCTGTATCAATCCATTTTCAAGATATAGAAATTCATTTTGGAGGCTAAATTTTAGATCCGCCTTGTTGATTGTTTCGTTATATATAGTGGCGTTGTGCAATGTGAGTTTACTAGAGATATATGGATTATCTAAACTGCCGTCAAATTCTGCCCTCATATTCAGGGCACCGCTAACGGGCATTGGTTCCTTCAAAAAATTGTTCACCAGATTGATTTCAGGACATCTTATTACGATATCTCCTTTGATGATTTTGGAATTTAAAATATCCAGTATTCCATTGAGTCGGGCAGAAAAATTCTTTTCACTCAGATTGATATTTAGATTCAGGGTATTGCCATGATAGGTCATAGCGCCATTGATTTTGGGTTTGAACCCGGCGAATTTTAATGCACCCTGAATCTGACTTTTGAATCTCGGGTCTTCAAATGAACCACTAATTGAGCCGGGGATACGAATATCACCATAGGTTGAGATAACACCGGCAAAAAAATTCGTGAATTTCTTCTTCAATGTCAGTTCTAATTTCTGATCAGGCATCCGAACTGAAAAATTTGCATTGATATCAAGACTATCCAGAAATGGCATTTTCCAGTTGATTTGAAAACGACCTCTTATTTGTTCTTTTCTATAGTCTATGGAAACCTCTGTGTTGTTTGAAATCACAGGGTTTGAAAATTTTCCTTCAATATTGCCCGTGCTTTGAACCGTTCCTTTTAATCGTCCAATACCTATTTCATCAACCGTCAAAAACAATGAATATTTCAAATTGAAAGAATTTTCTTCGGTTAGTGGAACATTTCCTCTTATTATGACATAAGACTTTTCTGTCTTGATGTCCAGTTGTTCAATGGCAAAAGTCTGGTCTATTAATGCACCCCTTATGTTTAGGAGAAGTCTAATATTTCTTTCATTTATTATACTGGCGATATTCGTATTATTGATCTCCATCTTTTTGATTGTTATTTCAAGTGGCATTCTCCTTTCTTTTTCTTCTGTTTTTTTTGGTGTGACATTGCGTGCAAATGCCTTTGCTTTGTCCAGATCCAATGAAATCCTATCTATGATCAGTGAATTTATTTCTATTTTTCTGGAAATTATGGATAATATATTGTATGATACATTGATTGATTTGATTTCGGCAAGATCGCCGATTTTTATATCTTGAACTTTCAGATTATAAAAAAGATTTCCTTCTAATGAGCCGATATTAACTGGTAGACCAACCTGGGATTGGGCTGTGGATACAATTTTATTCTTTGCAAAATTCAAGAATAGTGGAGTTCCTGCGAGAATAAAGATTGCAATAAATAGCAGTACAAATAGAACAGGAAAGACCCAGATTTTTTTCATATGCGATATTATAATGACATAAGGTATTTAGTCAACATACTACTGAAAAGTATCCAGGACTATAGATCAATCACTGTCTATTATCATTTTGATAATTTCTGAGAAGAGTTGTGTCCAATGCCAATCTTTTTGACGGCACGCGATCAATTTGTTATTGTAAGCACCAGACAATCACAAAGAAAGAGATACCCACAATATATTGAGGTATGCATAATTGCACATATTTAGATATTTATAATTATCAATATGTCAATTTTAGAAATGTAAGAATATGGGGTAAGGGGAAGGGAATCAGGGATGCCAGTATTGATAGAAGTTATTCTTCCCAAAGTTGGTTTTTGAGGTCTTTTTTAATATGCGCAGAAAGGTCGTTATTCAAATTTGCTGCTTAAGAGTTTTTTTGCACTGGTAACGATGTGTTTGAAGGTTTGCATTTTCCTCTTGACAAGCTTCTTTTTTTGGATATACTCGTATCGTGGTTAAGATTTATCTGGGTAAAGATTTTAAGACCGATTGTCCGATGAGGACAATATCGGATCTATTTGCACTTAACCACAACCACACAAGATTTCACTTTAATCATTACTGGTATTGGCACTTCCGGGCCCAATAAGGGTCAATACATCCTTTTTGGTCCCGGAAGTGCCGCCATTCTATCACCTCACATAAAACCTAATTTTTAGCAAAAAAAAGAAGAGAGCCTTTTCGGGATTTAGTTAAGGCTTCAAGACCAAACGATTATATTCGTCAGTCTATCTGGCGGAAAGGAGGTTTAATTGAAGAGGTTGAGAATAGCAATTCCCAAAGGCAGTATTTATGAAAAGGTCGCAAGACTATTGATTGATGCCGGGATTGACATTGGAGCAAATGACCGAGTATACAGGCCATTTGTAAGTGACCCTGAACTTGAGATAAAGATCTTAAGACCGCAGAACATTCCTGAATTAGTGGAGATTGGTTCACATGATGCGGGATTTACTGGTAAAGATTGGGTAATAGAATCTGATGTTAATGTTGTAGAGATACTGGATCTTAAATTGGATCCGGTAAAGATTGTCTCGGCGATACCAGAAAATATTAAGGAAAGAGATCTGCGCAAAAAAGAGATTGTAGTTGCTTCAGAATATGAGAGGTTGACCAGAGATTATCTGAAAAGAGAAAGATATAGATACAGATTTTTGCGTACCTATGGAGCGACCGAGGTTTATCCACCTGAGGATGCAGATATGATTGTTGATAACACCGCAACCGGCACGACTTTGAAAGAGCATAAATTGAGAATTCTGAAAGTTATCATGGAATCAACCACAAGGTTTATTGCAAGTAATAACACACTGAAAGACGAATGGAAGCGAAATAAAATTGAGGAGCTGAAGATGCTCTTTCAGGCAGTGCTTGATGCCCGGGAAAGGGTAATGCTTGAGATGAATGTGCCTAAGGAGAAATTTGATAGAATTGTTAAAATCTTGCCCTGTATGCGTTCGCCAACTGTGGCTCCTTTATATGGCGCAAGAGGATTTGCCGTGAAGGTGGCGGTGAAGAAGAGCGAGGTGATAAAACTCATTCCCCAGTTAAAGAGACTTGGTGCAACTGACATCCTTGAATATGAATTCAAAAAGGTTGTGGTATGAAAAACCTAAAGAGATCAATAATCAATCTACCTGCTTATGAAGTACCTCAGAAGGCAAGAATAAAATTGAACCAGAATGAATCCCCTTATGATATTCCTGCGGAACACAAAAGAGAAATTCTTGAGAGAATAAAAAAGATACCCTGGAATCGTTACCCACTCGATGATCTTATCAAACTAAAAGAAAGACTATCAATTTATACTCAGCACCCTGAACAAGGAATTATGGTTAGCAATGGTTCAAATGAATTGATACTTGCGATTATGCTCGCTACCTGTGATAAAGGAGATAATATTGCATTTGTGACACCGGGTTTTGCAATCTACAAATACTTTGCACAGATTCTTAATTTTAATATTTTTGAAATTCCACTGAAAAAGGATTTTTCTTTTGACGTTGATGCAATTATCAGAAAGGCACTTAGCACAAAGATAATGTTTTTTGCTTCACCCAATAATCCTACAGGAACGGCAATGGAAATCTATATGATTGAAGAGATTGTGAAAAGAGCCCGAGGACTGGTGGTCATTGATGAAGCATACTATGAATTCCATAAATTGACTGCCCAGAGGTTACTTGACAAATATAGAAATCTCTTGATATTGCGTACATTCTCCAAGGCATTTGGACTCGCTGGTATAAGGCTCGGTTATGCCCTGGGTAATGCTGTTGTGATAAAACATATTGCAAAGGCAAAGCCGCCATTTTCAGTGGGGATATTCCAGCAGGTTGCAGGAAATTTCATGCTGGGGAAAAAGAGATTTGTTCAGGATACAGCAGCGAAGATCATTGATGAGCGAGAAAGGATATTCAAAATATTAAATAACACACCAGAGATTGCGCCGATTCCGTCTCGGGCAAATTTCATTTTATTCGGTTTGAAAAGGATCTCCGGACTCGACCTTTTCCACTATCTTTACAAAAAAGGAATTCTTGTACGCCGATTTAACCATCCTTACTTAGAGAATATGCTTAGAGTTACAATTGGGAAAAAAGAGGAGAATAACATATTTATCAGGAATTTGATAAGTAGTATTCAAGAATTAGGAGGCAAATAATGCGTAAGTTTAGGATTGAGCGTAAGACAAAAGAGACCGAAATTTTGATAAAATTAAATGTTGATGGAACGGGTGATTATAAGATTAATTCACCAATTGGATTCTTCAACCATATGCTTGAAACCCTGAGCCGTCATGGAGGATTCAATCTTGAAGCCAGGATAAAAGGTGATATTAAGGTTGATCAGCATCATATTGTTGAAGATACGGGCTATTGCCTTGGTCTGGCATTTAATAAGGCACTGGGTGACAAAAAGGGTATCAACCGCGCAGGATTTTTTATTCAGCCAATGGATGAGGCGCTTGCAATGGTTGCAATAGATATTTCTAATAGACCATTCTTGAAATTTTATGGTAGTTTCAAGGGTGAAAAGATAGGTGAATTAAAGACAGATGTGCTGCAGGATTTTTTTGCGGGATTTGTCAATGGATGTCTGTGCACACTGCATATTCAATTACTTTCTGGAAGATCTGACCACCACAAGGTTGAGGCAATATTCAAGGCATTTGCCCGGGCATTGAAACAGGCCAGTGCGATTGATAAGAAAATAAAAAGGATTCCGAGCACAAAAGGAGTTCTATGATTGGCATTGTTGACTATGGTGCGGGTAATCTCAAATCAGTGATGAATGCACTTGAATACTTGGGTGTAAGGCATTTATTAATAAATGATCCGAGAAGGCTGCGTCGTGTTGAAAGAATTATTTTGCCTGGTGTGGGCGCGTTTGGTTCGGCAGTTAAGAAACTCAAGATCTCGAAACTCTTTGAACCGGTGATTGAATGGTTAAGAGTAGATCGACCGTTTTTGGGTATATGTCTCGGACTCCAGTTGCTGTTTGAATCAAGCGAAGAAGCAAAAGGAATAAGAGGCTTTGGTATATTCAAGGGTTGTATCAGAAGATTCCGCAGATACAAGATTCCTCAGATTGGCTGGAACAGGGTAGAGATAGTGAGAAATTCCTTGATATTTGATTCTACAAAAGATAATCCATTTTTCTATTTTCTACATAGTTATTATCTTACTACAAAAGAGAAAGACGCAGTGATTGGTGTGACTGAATATGGGGTGAGGTATGCATCAGTCATTAACCGGGGTAATATTTATGCAGTTCAGTTCCATCCGGAAAAGAGTGGCAGGGCAGGAATACAATTATTAAAGAACTGGGTGGAAAAATGTTAACCACAAGGATCATTCCCTGTCTTGATGTTGATAATGGTAAGGTTGTGAAAGGTGTGAAGTTTAAGAATTTGAGGATTGCGGGTGATCCTGTAGTACTTGCTCAATACTACAATGAACAGGGCGCAGATGAACTCATATTTCTTGATGTTACGGCATCTGTTCAAAACCGAAAGACAATGATAAAGGTAGTTGAAGCCGTTGCAAAAAAGGTATTTATTCCATTGTGTGTTGGCGGTGGTATAAAGACCACAGATGACATGCGCGGTCTTCTCAATGCAGGCGCCGATAAGGTGGCAATATGTACTGCAGCAATTCAGACTCCTGAGTTGATAAAACAGGGTTCAGAATTGTTTGGTTCCCAATGCATTGTAGTATCAATTGATGCCAAAAAAGCAGGAGATAAATGGCATGCCTATACACATGGCGGAAGGTTTGATACGGGAATTGATGTGATCAGATGGGCAAGAAAATGTGAGAGGTTTGGGGCTGGAGAAATTCTTTTGAATTCAATAGATCAGGATGGCACCCAGAAGGGTTATGATATTAATTTGACAAGGGCGATCGCAACAAGAGCAGGCATACCAGTGATTGCTTCAGGTGGGGCAGGAAATCTTCAACAGATATATGAAGTGATCAAATCTGGTTGTGCGGATGCTGTACTTCTGGCATCAGTGTTGCATTTTGAACAGTTTACGATTAAAGAGATTAAAGAATTTCTTCATAAAAAGGGGGTTGGTGTAAGATGGTAATCAGTTCAATTGATTTGATGAGTGGTAAAGTTGTCCAGTTAAGGCAGGGTCGAGAAAAGGTTTTAGAATATGATGATGCCCTGAAACTGGCAAAAGAATTTGACCGATATAATGAAATCGCAGTGATTGACCTTGATGCGGCAATGGGTAGAGGAGAAAACCTGAATACTATCAAGCAGTTATTAAAAATTGCCGATTGTCGTGTGGGTGGCGGAATTCGCACAATTGAAAGGGCAAAAGAGTTGATCAATGCGGGTGCCCACAAAATCATTATTGGTTCAAGGGCATTTGATAAGAATCAACCCAATCACCAATTCTTATTATCCCTTAAGAATGAAATAGGACCGGACAAAATTATCATTGCCCTTGATTCTATTAATGGTTCGATTGTTATCAAAGGCTGGCAACAGAATATTGGGCTTAATCTGTTTGATTGGATAAAGGTATTTGAGCCTTATACAGATGAATTTCTCTTTACCATTGTAGAAAGGGAAGGAACAATGCAGGGAATTGATATGAAGATGGTTGAGAAGATAAAGGTATGTACAGACAAGAAGATAACCATTGCGGGTGGCGTAGCAAGTATGGATGAGATAAGGACCCTTGCCCGGCTGGATGTTGATGTCCAGCTGGGGATGGCGTTGTATACAGGAAAAATTTCGCTACCTGAGGCTTTCATTGAGACACTCAACTGGAAGGGTGAACTTATTCCTACGATTGTTCAGGATATATCAGGTTGTGTCTTGATGCTTGCCTACTCTAACAAAGAATCACTCAGAAAGATCTTTGAGACCAACAAGATGTGGTATTTTTCAAGAAGCCGCCAGGAGTTATGGTTCAAGGGTAGAACCTCTGGCAATACTCAGGAATTGATCAAGGTAAGGGCAGATTGTGACCGTGATGCAGTGCTTGCGATTGTAAAGCAAAATGGTTTTGCCTGCCACACCGGAAACTATTCTTGTTTTAACATTTCTAAATCTCTTTTCTGCCTTGAAGGTATAGGAAAGAGTAGTACGAATTGAGGTATCTATGATAAATATTGTTGAAGCTATAAAACTGCTGACAGAAAATCAATCCCTTACGCAGAGACAGGCATATGAAGTATGCCTTGAAATTATGGAAGGTAATGTAACACCTGCCCAGATTGGTGCCTTACTTACCGGTTTGAGGATGAAAGGTGAAGATGTAGATGAGATTACCGGTTTTGCTCGGGCAATGCGCGAAAAAATGATCCGTATAGATTGTGCTTCAAAAAACCTTGTGGACACCTGCGGCACGGGCGGGGACGGTGCACACACCTTTAATGTCTCAACGGCTGCGGCATTTATTGCTGCAGGGGCAGGTTGTTCAGTCGCAAAACATGGTAATCGTTCGGTTTCAAGTTTGTGTGGAAGTGCCGACCTTGTTTCAGCATTGAAGATAAGAATCGACTTAAACGCCGATGCTCTGAAAAATTGTATTGAAGACATAGGTATTGGTTTTCTATTTGCACCACTCTTTCATCCCGCAATGAAATTTGCCAGCGGACCGAGAAAGGAAATGGGTATAAGAACAATCTTCAATTTGATAGGTCCACTTTGTAATCCGGCTGGTGTGCAAAGGCAGGTGATTGGAGTATGTCAAAAAGAATTTGTGAACAAAATCGCTGAGACATTAAGAAATTTCGGAGTACAACACTCTCTTGTTTTCTACGGGGCTGATGGTCTTGATGAGATAACTGTTACAACAAAGACCTATGTAAAAGAAGTAAAGGACGGCAATATAAGTTGCTATGAACTCATACCTGAAGAGTTTGGTTTCAAGACTTGTAGCATAGAAGAGTTAAAGGTTAAGAACAGTCAGGATAATCTGGATGCCTTTATGGCAATTCTGAATGGAGCTTCCGGTCCCAAAACTGATATGGCGATATTCAATGCTGGTGCGGTGATATATGTCGCGGGTAAAGCAGGATCAATTAAAGAAGGTATTGAACTTGCAAAGAAATCAGTTTTTACAGGCTTGGCATTAAAAAAAGTAGAAGAACTGTTGAGATATACAAATGAATGTGCTCAGAAACATAATCAGATATAAGAGAGTGGAAATTTCCCGGAAGAAAAAGATCACTTCAATTCGGGAGTTGTTAAAGGGCAGACATTCTGAATTAAGGGATTTCACTGATGGGTTCAACAAGCATGGAATAGCGTTGATCGCGGAGATAAAGAGAATGTCGCCTTCCAGAGGTGTAATTAGAAAATGTTTTGAACCTTCAAAGATCGCATTGATCTATGAATCGGGAGGTGCTGATGCCATTTCGGTGCTCACCGACGAAAGATTTTTTGGTGGAAAGGGTGACCATATTGAACAGGTGAAGAAAATGAGCAGTCTGCCAATATTGAGAAAGGACTTCATCATTGAGGAATTTCAAATTTTTGAATCTTATTTCCTTGGTGCCGATGCGGTATTGTTGATTGCCCGGATACTCGGATTGGATAAACTGAAGAATTTCATAAATATCGCCCATTCGCTTGGCTTGAAGACATTGGTTGAAGTCCATACTCAACAGGACATAAAAAAGGCGATAACCACCGAAACGGATATTATCGGAATCAATAATCGCAATCTTGGTAATTTTCAAGTAGACATAAATCTATCTTTGAAATTGCGCAAAATAATTCCTGACCACTTTCTGACTGTGAGTGAGAGTGGTATAAAGGATCGCAGGGATGTTAAAATGTTAGAGAATGCAGGTTTTGATGGAATCCTCATCGGAACCTCTTTACTCAGGGCAAGAAATATTGAAAAGAAATTATCAACATTGATAGGGGAGAGGTAAAAAATGAACAGACTCAAAATCTTAAGAAAAAGGGTCAAGAATTTTGACCGAAAGATTATTAGGTTGATCAATCAACGACTGAGTGTGGTCAAAGAGATTGGCAGGGAGAAAAAAAGATTGAGAATTCCATTACAGGATTGGAATGTTGAAAAGGGTGTGATTGATAATGCATTGAGGTGTGCTGTGCAGATGAACCTGGATGAAAATTTCATAAGATCAATCTTTTCTAATATCATTGAACAATCACGAGTTCAACAGGAGAAGTTGCATTATACGGCATATTCTGGGACGCGTGAAGATATCCTGATCATCGGTGGACTCGGTGCAATGGGCAAATGGTTTGCATATTTTTTCCAAAATCAAGGGCATCGGGTATCAATATGTGATGTGCAGAAATCGGGTATTGATGGATTTCCATACTACAGAGATTTGAAAAAGGCATTGTTTAAGAAGAGTTTTGTGCTGATTGCTACTCCATTAGGGGTTGTACCGGAAATTCTAAGAAAGATCTCAGTACTAAGATTTCCTGGAGTTGTTTGCGATATTGGTAGTGTAAAGAGTCATATCATACCAGCGATTAAGGACGCAATTGAAAACAACATTAAGATTACCAGTATCCACCCAATGTTTGGCCCCGCCTGCAAAACTCTTGCTGACAAAGTGATTTGTCTGTGTAATTGCGGTTGTGCACAGGCAGATGATAAGGCGATGAATTTTTTTAGAGGTACTGCAGCAAAGATCATTCCTCTGCCGTATGTTGAGCACGATCGCTTAATCTCTTATGTGCTTGGGTTATCTCATTTCATAAACATACTCTTTATCAAAATACTTCTGACAAGTGGTTATGAATTTTGTAGTCTGAAGTGCGTGGCGAGCACAACATTCAATTCTCAATTGGTTACGACCCGTAGTGTAGTTCACGAAAATCCAGCGCTGTACTATGAGATTCAAAGACTGAATCCATACCAGAAAGTAATCTTCAATCAGTTGCAGAAGACCCTAAACGAAATCACTAAGACTATTCAAAAAGGTAACAGCGCTATGTTCAGGAAGGTCTTTGAAGATGGGAGCAGATGGCTAAATGAGTAGCAAGATCAAAATCTGCGGAATTACGAATTTCAAGGATGCCCTCGTTTCTTCAGAATTGGGAGCTGATGCCCTGGGCTTTGTCTTTGCACAATCCTCAAGAATGATTGAACCAACTACCGCAAGGAAGATTATCAAAGTATTGCCACCTTTTATCACCACAGTTGGAGTTTTTAAAGATAGCCCACTTGAAGTCGTAAATCAAATCATTCAATTCACAGGCATTGATGCAGTCCAGCTTCATGGGTTTGAAGATGAGGATTACTGTCGGGCAATAAAGTCGGCGCGCGTAATAAAAAGAATCAGGATTTGCAATAATTCAAACAGAGAAGAGATAGTTGGACAAATGGAGAAATACGATGTATCTGCCTTTGTTTTTGACCCGGGTGAAGGGAGCGGTATTACTTTTGACTGGAAAATTATAGCCGGCATAAAAGGCAGGATTATTGTTGCCGGCGGTTTGAATTGTTTCAATGTCAGACAGGTTATTGACCTGTTGAGACCTTATGGTGTCGATGTGTGTACAGGGGTAGAAAAAGAACCGGGGAAAAAAGATTCAGAGAAGATAGAAAGATTTATTCAGGAGGTGCGAAAATGTTCATTGCCGGTGTGATTGGCTATCCTCTAAGACTAACCTACTCTCCAATTCTGCACAATTATGCATTCAAAAAATTACATATAGAAGGTAGGTATTATCCATTATGTGTTGCACCTGCGGATTTGGGGATATTTTTTGATAGTCTGAGAAAATTGGATTTTGCAGGTCTCAATATAACTAATCCGTATAAGATAAGTAGCCTTGATTATGTTGATAGGACAAGTTTGATTGCCAGAGAGGTTGGTGCAATAAATACAGTTGTTGTAGATAATAATTGTCTGCTTGGCGAAAATACAGATGTGTATGGATACTATGAATCGCTGAGAGAAAATAAGATTAGGTTAAGAAATAAAAGAGTTCTTCTTATTGGTGCTGGTGGTGTGGCACGCGCCTGCGCGTATGTCTTAAAAAGAGAAAGACCAGCAGAAATTCTGGTGGCAAATCGCACATTTGAGAATACTCTTAAAGTTGTTGAAATTTGCAAAGCAAAGGCAATAGAATTTGATCTTATCTATGATTTTGTTGCTGAGGTTGATATGGTGGTAAATGCTACCTCAACAGACCTTTATAATACAATTGTGCCCAAATTGAGACCTGGTAGCATATACTATGATACAAATTACTGCTTCAGCTTGAAAAGATACAAAGGCATTAAGGTAGTCAATGGTTTTTGTATGCTTGTCATCCAGGCGGCCTATTCGTTCAGCTTGTGGACAGGAATTAAACCACCGGTCAACATAATGGAAAAGGCATTAAAGGAGGTGCGATGTGATTAGAATGCTTTCTGCGGGAGAATCTCACGGAACCGGTATATCAGTTATAATAGATGGTATGCCGGCGGGTCTCAAGATAAAGCTTGATTTTATCAATAATGAACTCCTCAGGCGTCAGGCAGGATATGGCCGTAGTGTGAGGATGAAGATTGAGTTTGACTGTGCAGAAATAATTTCAGGAATAAGGTGTCAACAGACAATTGGTTCACCCATAGGTATCTTTGTTAGAAATCAGGATTATCGTGCGGAAGAGTTTATGAACAGTCTGCACCGGAACAATAGATTTGTTTCTGTACCCAGGCCCGGTCACGCAGACCTTGCAGGATTTTTGAAATATGGACTTTCTGATATACAAGATGTCATTGAACGGGCATCGGCACGGGAGACTGTGGCGAGGGTTGCTGCCGGCGCAATCTTTAAATTATTCTTAAATGAATTTAGTATTACAATAGGTTCCAGGATGATTTCTGTTGGTCTGGCAAAGGGGCAGTCCAATATGAAGAAAATTATAGACGAGACGCGTGCAAAGGGTGATACATTGGGTGGAGTAGTTGAGGTATTCGCAGACAATGTTTGTCCAGGATTGGGAAGTTACACACAATTTGACAAAAGACTTGATGCGCGCATTGGAATGGTGATGCTCTCAATACCTTCGGTAAAGGGAGTGGAGATTGGGGATGCGATAAGAGACAGTTATTGTTTTGGTTCAGAAGTCCAGGATCAGATATTTTATGACAAGAAGAATGGTCTTTACAGAAAGACTAATCATGCTGGTGGCATTGAGGGTGGTGTAAGCAATGGTGCGAAGATTGTAATTAGGCTTTATGTCAAACCAATCCCGACATTAAGAAATCCACTAACTTCGGTTGACCTGAGGACAAAAGAGAAAGTCTTTGCACCAAGTCCAAGGGCTGATGTATGTGCAGTTGAATCCGTTGGTGTAATTGCGGAATCAATGCTTGCCTATGTGCTTGCTGACACATTCTGTGAGAAATTCGGTAGCGACAACCTTGATGATATAAAAGCTGTTTATAAACAGTACATAAAAAGGATAAAAAATGTTTGAAAATATAATTCTTGTTGGTTTTATGGGAACCGGTAAGGATAGCGTGGGGAAGATACTTGCGCAGAATACAAATATGGCATTCATTTCAACTGACCAGATGATTGAACTGGTTGAACAAAAGACAGTGGCAAAGATCTTTGAAGAGAGGGGTGAAGATTATTTCCGGAAGAAAGAAAAATGGGCACTCAACAGAATTAAGGGTTTGAAAAATGTCGTGGTTGCTACCGGCGGAGGGATGGTTATTCCTCCCGAAAACCGCAGAACATTGGCGAGTCTTGGCACAATCGTTCAGTTATTTGCAGAGCCAGATGTGCTGAAGAAAAGGATTATACCAGAATCTTCTCGTCCTCTGGTGAAATCAAAGATTGACATTGAAAGGCTTTACAGACAGAGAAAAGGTATCTATGACTTTGCCCGAATTACGATTGATACTTCAACACTGCCACCAGATCGTATTGCCCACGAGATTGAGTGCCGACTCAACTTAAAGAAGCTGTATACCTGCAACAAAAAGATAGAAATCTCAGTAAAGACAAAGACAAAAGATTATCCGCTGGTAATTGGTTTTGATATTCTGGGACGATTGAAGATAAGGCAGAAAAGGGTAGTAATTATCACAAACCCATTGGTTGGAGCACTGTATTTAGGAGAAATAATAGAACATTTGAAAAATCAGGGAAAAGAGGTCCATTATTTGGTAATTCCTGATGGTGAACTGCACAAGAATATCGATACTGTGGAAAGGATTTGCAATTTTCTTCTCGAGTTAAACTTTCAAAGGCAGGATTTTATTGTCAGCCTTGGCGGCGGGGTGATAACTGATATTACGGGTTTTGTTGCTTCAATATTAAAGAGGGGATGCAAGATTGTTCATATACCAACGACGCTCCTTGCCCAGGTTGATGCAGCCATTGGTGGTAAGACCGGGATTAATACACAATCTGGCAAAAATATGCTTGGCACATTCTACCAGCCAGAACTGGTGATATGTGACATTAAAAAACTTTTGACTCTGTCTGATAGAGAATTTATAAATGGTATTGCTGAGGTTATCAAATACAGTCTGATAGGATCGCAAAGACTGTTTGAAACTTTACAGGCGAAGAGAAAAGGGATAATGCAACGGAACTTATCAATGCTCTATCAGATTGTCAGAGATTGTGCCTTTATGAAAGCAGCAATTATAAGCAGGGATGAAGATGAGGAAAAGGGATTCAGACAAATTTTGAATTTTGGACATACCATTGGGCATATCATTGAAACAACGACGAATTATAGAAAGTATTCACATGGTGAGGCAGTTGCAATGGGTATGCTTGAGGAGATACGGCTCTTTGGTAAGGAAAAGGCAGAACTGGCGAAAGTGAAGAGTTTATTAAAAGATTATTCCCTGCCCATTGGTTTGCCTGAGGGAACGAAACAAGCAGATATTGCAAGAATGTTGCTTCAGGATAAAAAAATGAAAGGTGCAAAGATAAGAATGCCAATTTTTCAAAGAATTGGTAAGGTTATTATTAAGGAGGTTCTATGCAGAAAATTCTTTTGATCCACGGACCAAATCTAAATCTACTGGGGAAAAGAATTCCGGAGGTCTATGGGTCTTTAAGTCTTAAGGAAATCAATAAAAGGATCATTGATTTTGTACGAGAGAAAAATATAGAAGTTGATATCCACCAGACAAATTCAGAAACTGAAATAATCAATTTGATTCAGACTGCTGATGTTTATGATGGGATAGTGATAAATCCCGGTGCCTATACCCATACATCTGTGGCAATAAGGGATGCAATTGAGGGAGTTGGGATAAAGTCAATAGAGGTCCATATCAGCAATATTTACGCGCGCGAGCCATTCCGACACAAAAGTTTGATTGCACCAGTATGTACTGGTCAGATTACAGGGCTGGGCTGGTATGGATATATCCTTGCAATTGAATACTTTATTAATGGGGGAGGAGATGGCTTATAAGAAGCCTGACAAAAAGGGATATTTTGGCAGGTTTGGTGGCAGATTCGTCCCTGAGACTTTGATGTCCGCCATTATTGAACTTGAAGAGGCATATAATCGCCTTAAGAACAGTCCTGATTTCAAACGCGAACTGAATCATTATCTAAAAAATTGTGCAGGAAGGCCAACTCCATTATATTATGCAAAGAATCTATCAGAGAGATTAAAAGGTGCAAGGCTCTATTTTAAAAGGGAAGACCTCCTCCATACCGGTGCGCACAAGATAAATAATACGATTGGCCAGGTCCTTCTGGCAAAGATGATGGGAAAAAAGAGGATAATTGCTGAGACCGGTGCAGGTCAGCATGGTGTAGCAACCGCTACTGCCTGTGTCTTGTTCGGCTTGCAATGTGTAATATATATGGGGAAGAAGGATGTTCAAAGGCAAAGTATGAATGTCTTAAGGATGAAACTCCTCGGTGCAGATGTAATACCGGTTGATTCAGGAACACAGACCTTGAAGGATGCAATAAATGAGGCGATAAGGGATTGGGTAACGAATGTGAGGACGACTTATTATTGTATTGGCTCGGTCGTTGGTCCACATCCATATCCAATGATGGTGCGCGATTTTCAATCAGTCATTGGCAAAGAGACGAAAAAACAGATATTGAAAATAACCGGGAGAATGCCTGACCTCCTCATTGCCTGTGTTGGTGGCGGTAGCAATGCAATAGGATTTTTTCATCCCTTCCTTGATACAGAAATAAAGATGCTCGGTGTTGAGGCTGGTGGAAAGGGAATTTATACAAAGAAACATTCAGCAACACTTTCTTATGGAACGATGGGTGTTCTCCATGGAGCAATGAGTTATGTGCTCCAGAATGGTGATGGGCAGATAAGTCCAACCCATTCCATTGCACCAGGCCTTGATTATCCGGGGGTTGGTCCAGAGCATGCCTTTTTAAGATCCAAAGGTCGTGTCCAGTATACTTCCTGCACAGACAAACAGGCACTCAAGGCATTTAGAATTCTCACTGAGACCGAAGGTATCATACCAGCACTGGAGAGCGCCCATGCAGTATATATCGCAATCAAGGAGGCAAAGAAGATAAATCCAGAAAAGATAATCATCGTAAACCTTTCAGGAAGGGGTGATAAGGACCTCCAGATTGTAGAGGAGTTTTATGAATAAGATTGATAAAAAGTTTGAATGCCTTTCAAAAAATAATGAATCTGCCTTGATTGTATATCTTACTGCAGGTTATCCAGGGATTAAAGAATCAATCAAATATATAAAAGAGAGCAGTTTATATGCAGACATTATTGAGATAGGAATCCCTTTTTCAGACCCGATTGCGGATGGAAAGACGATACAGTATGCATCAAATATTGCGTTGAATAATAAAATAGCACTTAATAAAATATTTGAAGAGATTGCACAAATAGAGATTGAAACTCCACTTGTCATTATGACCTATTTGAACCCTGTCTTTGCGTTCGGTATTGAGGAATTTTATAAAAAGATTTCTCAAATTGGTATTTCAGGATTGATCGTGCCGGATCTGGTGGTTGAAGAATCAGGATTGATTGAAAAATTTGCTGATAATTATAGAATAAATTTGATACAATTGGTTGCACCGACATCAAATACAGAAAGAATAAGAATGATTGGGAAGATGAGCAGTGGTTTTGTATATTGTTTAAGTGTTACAGGGACGACCGGGGTGAGGAAAAGGCTTCCCAGAACCTTACCCATATTTATAAGTAAAGTTAAGAAGATTGTAAAAAAGCCTGTTGTTGTAGGATTTGGCATTTCAAATCCCAAACAGGTCAGGAGATTGTGTCAGGTTGCAGATGGTGTTGTAATTGGTAGCAGGATAATTGAGGCAATAAGAAATAAAGAAGATTTAAAGATGTTGCTAAAGAAATTTAAAGAAGCAACCACAAAAAATAAAAGGAGGTTATATGCTTGTGGTTATGCACAAGGATGCAACTGAAGACCAGATAAAAGCGGTCTGTCAGGTGATAAAAGAGATGGGGCTTGTGCCCCATCCAATAAAAGGCGCCCAGCGTGTGGCAATTGGCATTACCGGTAATAAAGATATGATTGATAGACAAAAGATTGAGGCACAGGATGGGGTGATAAATGTCATTCCTGTTACCCAGCCATATAAGTTGACCAGTAGAGAGATGAAACCGGATGATACAAAGATAGAGATTGGTAACGTAGTAATTGGTAATAAAAAGGCAGTGGTAATTGCAGGCCCGTGTGCGGTTGAATCAGAAGCGCAGGTCATAAGCATTGCTCAAGCAGTGAAGTCCATTGGTGCCGATATGCTGCGTGGCGGCGCATTTAAACCCCGTACCTCGCCATATTCATTCCAGGGAATGGGTGAAGAAGGATTGAAGATATTGTCCAAAGCAGGTAAAGAAACAAACTTACCCGTGGTATCTGAAGCAGTAGATACAGAAGTCTTTTCGCTGGTTGAGGAATATGCAGATATCATCCAGATTGGAGCAAGGAATATGCAGAATTATTCACTCTTGAAAAGAGCTGGAAGATGTAAGAAACCAGTACTGCTGAAGAGAGGAATGGCTTCTACCATTCAGGAGTTCTTATTGGCGGCCGAGTACATTATGTCTGAAGGCAACTACAATGTTATTCTTTGTGAAAGGGGGATAAGGACATTCAGCGATTTTACCCGTTTCACCCTTGATATCAGTAGCATTCCGGAATTGAAAAGAATTTCACATTTGCCAGTGATTGCCGACCCGAGTCATGCTTCGGGAAAACGTGATATGGTTTTGCCTCTATCTCGGGCGGCAATTGCGGCTGGCGCTGACGGGATAATGGTGGAGGTCCATAACAATCCGGAAAAAGCACTATCTGATGGTCCTCAATCATTAAATGTTAGAGGTTTTCAAAAATTGGTTGAGGAATTAAAGATTATAACGCAAGCCATTGGCAGAACAGTTTAAGAGGAGGTAAGTGATGATAATTACAATGTCGGCAGGAGCCCTTAAAGAAGATATAGATAGGGTGAGAAAAAAAGTTGAAGAATTGGGTTATGGTACAAAGATTTTTCTCGGTGAGAAAAAGACCGTGATCCATATCATCGGTGTTACAGATAGAGAAAAACTCATCAAGGCAGTTGAATCTCTACCTGCGGTTGAAAATCTCATACCGATATTGAGTCCGTTCAAACTTGCCAGCCGGGAATTCCATCCTGAAAATACTGTTGTATCAGTTAATGGTAAAACGATTGGTGATAGAATGATTGCTGTGATTGCCGGTCCCTGCGCAGTGGAATCTGAAAGTATGATGATTGAACTTGCCTGTGCCCTGAAAGAATCCGGTGCACAGTATCTGCGCGGCGGGGCATATAAACCCCGCAGTTCACCTTACAGTTTCCAAGGACTTGGTGAAAAGGGTCTGGAGATACTTGCTCGGGCAAGGGAAAAGGCAGGTTTATCTATTGTCACTGAGGTTCTTTCAGAGATTGATGTTCCGTTAGTCTATAAGTATGCTGATATATTGCAGATTGGTGCGCGGAATATGCAAAACTTTCCATTATTGAAAACCGTGGGCAGATTTAATAAGCCGGTATTATTAAAAAGAGGAATGTCAGCAACGATTGAAGAGTGGCTGATGGCGGCTGAATACATTCTTGCGGAAGGAAATCAGAATGTGGTTCTATGTGAGCGAGGCATAAGAACATTTGAGACCTATACAAGAAATACCCTTGATATTAGTGCAATACCAGTAGCAAAAAGATTCTCCCACTTACCAATCATTGTTGATCCAAGTCACGCCTCAGGTGATTGGAGATATGTTAATGCCCTGGCGAAATCCGCAATCGCTGCTGGCGCCGATGGCATAATTGTCGAGGTTCATCCGGATCCAACGAACGCCCTTTCCGATGGAAAGCAATCGCTAAAAATTGAAGTCTTTAGAGAGTTGATGGAAGATATTAAAAAGATCGCCAATGCAATTGGCAGGACACTATGAAAAGAGATAATCTCAAAGTATATTTTCAGGGGACAAGGGGTGCCTACAGTGAACTCGCCGGGCAGACCTATTTCGGAAACACGGTTGAATATGTTGGGCTCACAAGGTTTGAGGATGCCTTAGGTGCATTGAGTAATGATCAGGATGCATATACAATTTTACCCATTGAAAATTCTCTGATGGGTAGTATCCATAGAAATTATGACCTGTTGCTAAATCACGATTTCTGGATAATCGCTGAAGTTGAATTGAAGATAACCTATGATCTCTTCAGCATTGGTCACTTAGAGGATATCAGGGAGATCTGGTCACATCCTGCAGCCTTAGAACAGTGCCGGGGATTTCTGTTGGAGAATCAGAAATACAAGATTGTTTCATTCTTTGATTCAGCCGGTGCGGCTGAGGTTGTAGTAAAAGAGAACAAGACCGAGGTTGGTATCATTGCTGGTCCACAGGTAGGTGCGATCTACGGTTTGAAGGCAGTAAGAAAAAAGATTGAAGATAATCCAATGAATTTTACCCGCTTTCTCATACTTTCAAAAGAAAAGAAAATTTTTGCGGGGCCAGAGGCAAAATCTACCCTGGTATTCGGGGTAAAGAACGAACCAGGAATTCTGTTTCGCTGTTTGAGCATCTTTGCCTTGCGCAACATTGATCTGTTGAAACTTGAGTCAAGACCGATCATTGGAAAGCCCTGGGAGTACATTTTTTATATTGATTTCCGGGGTAGTATTGAAGAGGAAAATTGTCGAAGTGCGATTGAAACCTTAGAAAATGTATCTGTCTACTTCAAATTCCTTGGAAGTTATCCGGTTGTAAAGGATGGTGTAAATGAATCTATTGATCAAAAAATGTAGTAAAAGTTCAGGAAAAATCTCGGTGGGCGGCGACAAATCAATCACCCATCGCAGTCTGATTCTTGGAGCAATTGCAAAAGGTAAAACAAGAATCAATAATTATTCTCATGCTGAGGATTGTCTATCAACGCTAAAATGCCTACGAAAAATGGGTATAGAAATTGAAACCAAAAAAGATGAAATTGTGGTATCAGGAAAGGGTTTGGATGGACTTGGTGAACCAGAGGATATACTTGATTGTGGCAATTCCGGCACAACAATGCGTCTATTAAGTGGTTTACTCGCTGGACAGAGATTCAATTCAATACTTACCGGTGATGAGTCCTTGAGAAAGAGACCGATGAGGAGGGTTATTGAACCATTAGAACAAATGGGTGCAAAGATACATAGTAGAAACAAAGGTCTCGCACCATTGTGTATAATCGGTTCTACATTAAAAGGAATAGATTACCGATTGCCCGTTGCCAGCGCCCAGGTGAAGTCGGCATTGATGCTTGCCGGACTTTATGCGAATTCCAGGACTACAATTGAAGAACAGATTCCGACAAGAGACCATACCGAAAAAATTTTTGATTATTTTCAGATAAAATTTTGTAAAACAAAAGAGAGTATCATCATATTCCCGCGACAACAATTTAGAGGCAAAACGATCTGGATTCCCAACGATATATCTTCAGCTGCATTCTTTATTGTGCTGGGAATTTTGACTGCGGGCGATAAATTAGTTCTCAAAGATACTGGTGTCAATCCTTTACGTTGTGGTATGATTGAGACGCTTAAAGACGCAGGCGCTCAGATCAATATGGATAATTACCGAATAGTTGGAGGAGAGCCGGTTGCTGACATTATGATAAAAAGGTCAATGCTTTCTCCTTTTAAGGTCTTTGGTCCAATGATTCCGAAATTGATTGATGAGATCCCTGTGCTTGCGGTTCTGGCAACCCAGATCAAAGGTAGGACAATAATTAAAGATGCGGGAGAATTGCGGATAAAAGAGACTGATCGTATCAGGGCAATCTTCACAGAATTGAAAAAATTTGGCGCAAATATAGAAGAGATTGAAGATGGATTGTTGATCAATGGACCGACAAGGCTGAAGGGGGCTGTATGCAATAGTCACCAGGACCACAGAATTGCTATGGCAATGACAATCGCCGGTTTAATTGCTGAGGGTAGAACAGTCATCAAGGATTGCGAATGTATCAGCATATCTTTTCCTGATTTTATTGATTTGCTGAAAAGAGTTTGTTATGGAAGATGCATTCAGTTTAAGAATTAGAAAAAAGTTTTCTGGGTTTAGAATCTCACCTGTTTCAGCATTCAAAATGCTCTATGAAAATGAACCTTACGCATTCTTATATGAATCGCTTGAACAGGGTGGCGAAAGGGGACGGTATTCATTCATCGGCGCCATGCCCAGGATAATCTTCAAGGCAAAGAATAATCGTATTCAGATAGTTTATCAAGATAGAGAAGATCTAAAAACTGGCAATCCATTTTTGTCTTTACGGCAGATTATTAAACCAAGCAGGATACATTCATATTTTACACCATTCTCAGGTGGTGCAGTGGGTTATGTTTCTTATGATGCGATTAGATATTTTGAGAAAATTCCGGATAATAATCCTGATGAACTGAAAATACCTGATCTTTTTTTTATCTTTCCTGAAGAGATCATCGTCTTTGACCACCGATACGGTACCTGCGAAATTATTTTGTATAATAAAGACAAAGATCGCCTTGATGACTTAAAGAGAATTCTATATATGCCTGAAGATAAACAGATTTTATCAGTGAAGGGGAAGAGGTCAATGAAGTATGACTCAAATTTTACCACTGATGAATTCTGCAACATTGTAAAAAAGGCAAAGGACTACATCTTTGCGGGCGACATATTTCAGGTCGTTCTTTCCCAACGAATGAAGACCGTTGTTAATTCTTCATCATTTAACATATACTGCGCGTTGCGTCTGACCAATCCTTCACCATATATGTATTATCTGCAACTTGATGACATTACTATCCTCGGTTCCTCACCTGAAATCCTTATAAAACTGAAAGACGGCGTAGCAATATCCAGACCTCTTGCAGGAACCAGACCCAGGGCGGAAAATGTCACAGTGGATAGCAGATTAGAAAGAGAACTCCTTAGTGATGAAAAGGAACTTGCTGAACATATTATGCTTGTTGACCTGGCACGAAATGACCTGGGCAGGGTGTGCAGATATGGAACAGTGAAACCAACTACACTCTTAAAAATTGAGCGGTATTCCAGGGTCATGCACATCGTTTCAAATGTCACTGGAAATCTACGTAAGAACTGTGATGCATTTGACCTTTTCAGTGCCTCATTTCCTGCCGGCACAGTTTCAGGTGCACCAAAGATCAGGGCAATGGAAATCATTGATGAATTAGAACCCGTCAAGCGGGGTTTATATGCCGGAGCGATAGGCTATTTTGATTTTGGCGGAAATATGGATTTCTGTATTGCGATCAGGACAATTCTTGTGAAGAACAATGTCGCCTATATCCAGGGGGGTGCAGGAATTGTTGCTGATTCGCTACCTCAGAAAGAATATCAGGAGACAATAAATAAGATTAAGGCATTGAGATTAGCGCTGGAGATGGTATGATATTTTTGATTGACAATTATGATTCTTTTGTCTATAATCTCGCCCAATATCTGGGGGCAATGGGCGAAAGATTGATGATATACCGCAATGATGAGATAACGATTATGAAGATAAGAAGACTAAAACCAGATTATATATTTATTTCACCGGGTCCAAAAACGCCTGATGATGCGGGCATGACCTGTAGAATCATTGAGGCTTTCGCTGATAGAATTCCAATTTTTGGTGTATGTCTTGGGCATCAGGCAATCGCAAGGGTATTTGGCGGAAAAATTATAAGGGCAGATCATATTGTGCATGGAAAGGTATCTTTAATTTATCATAACAAAAAGGATATCTTTTGGAAAATAAGGAATCCTTTTCTGGCAACGCGCTATCATTCGCTCATAGTCGAAAGAGAAAGCCTTCCTAATTGTCTTGAAGTGACTGCCTGGACAAACGATGGTTTGATAATGGGGTTGAAACATCGGGTTTATGATGTTGAAGGGGTACAGTTTCATCCGGAGTCCATCCTGACAAAATCCGGGAAAAAGATTCTGAGAAATTTTCTTGAAATATATAGATTTGTAGCAAAGAAGAGATTAAAACAGGGGAGGAAAAATTGAGGATAGTCTATTACCAAAATCTGGGTAATGATTTTTATAGATGTCAGATGAGTGCTGAGTTATCGATGGTTTCAAAGGTGATTGGGGAGGTAAAAAGGTACGGTGATAGGGCACTGAAAAGTTATACGCAAAAATTTGACAATATATTACTCAAAGATTTGCAGATTAAAACCGCAGAGATAGAAAAGGCATACTCACAGACTGAATTCCGTACTATTAAGGCAATAAAGCATGCGAAATCCAATCTTGAAAAGTTTTCCATCGCACAACTCAGACAATTAAAAGATTTCAGAATTAGGATTGCACCGGGTGTAATCGCTGAACAGAGAATAATACCGATCAACCGAATTGGCATCTATGTGCCGGGCGGTAGATTTCCGCTTGTTTCCACGGTTTTGATGTGTGGGGTACCAGCGAAAGTTGCCGGCGTGAAAGAGATTGTTATGTGTTCACCACCAAATTACCATAAGACAATCCATCCAGCAATCCTTGCAGCAGCAAAGATTGTAGGCATTAAGGAAGTTTTTAGAATCGGCGGGGTGCAGGCAATTGCTGCCCTAACTTATGGCACCAAAAGTGTAAGGCGTGCCGATAAAATATTTGGTCCAGGCAATATCTATGTGACTGCAGCAAAGAAACTGGTCTATGGTGATGTAGGTATAGATTTTATTGCCGGACCTACTGAAATCTTAATAATCGCGGACAGGTTTGCTGAACAAGAGATTATCGCTGCAGATCTAATTGCCCAGGCTGAGCATGATACAAATGCCATTCCAATATTGGTTACTGATTCTGTAATTCTTGCCAGAAAGGTAAAAAAAGAAATCAAAAAACAACTTAAGATATTGCAAACAAGATCAATTGCGGAAAAATCTCTGGCAAAAAATGGTTTGATCATCATCGTCAAAAATATGAATCAGGCAGTTGAGATTGCTAACAGTAAGGCGCCCGAACATTTGGAATTGCAGGTCAAAAATGCGGATAGTTATATTTCAAAACTCAAAAACTACGGTTCATTATTTATTGGCAAGTACTCGGCTGAAGTATTGGGTGACTATAGTAGTGGGGTGAATCATACATTGCCCACGGCTGGTTCTGCCCGATATACCGGGGGATTGCACATTAAAGATTTTCTTAAGATTCAGACGATTCTCAGAGTCAATAAAAATGGCTTAAAAAAAATCGGTCTGGTTGCAGAACAACTCGCACGAGTAGAAGGTTTGTGCGGACATCTAAATGCAATACTGAAAAGACAGATCGAAAATTAGTGCAATGCGATAGGCTATCTTTTCTTATTCTTCTGTTCCTTTTTTAAGAAATTAACGAGTCTATCAAAACCTCTACCGGTCTTTGCTGACACCTCAAATATTATTGCCTTTGGATTCCTACTCTGGATATTTTTTATTGCCTTCTTTATACCGAAATCAAGGTGCGGTGATAAATCAGTCTTATTAATGATGACAACTCTTGCCAGATGAAAAAGGAGGGGATATTTCAGGGGTTTGTCATCGCCTTCGGGTGTGGATAGAATTGCGATCTTGTAATCTTCACCAATCTCAAATTCTGCAGGGCAAACAAGATTTCCGACATTCTCAACGAGAATTAAATCATAGGGTTTATTAATCTTTGGTAACACCTGGGCAATCATAAATGCATCAAGATGGCACTCGGTAACCGTATTTATCTGAATTGTATCAACCTTCAATTTGCTCAATCTTTCAGAGTCGATGGAGCCTCTGATATCACCTTCAATTATAAGAATTCTGTATTCAGATTTCAATCTTTTGATAATCTGCTCAATAACCGAGGTCTTGCCTGAACCTGGAGAGCCAATGATGTTCAGAACCAGGCTATTGGTTTTATCAAAGAATCTTCTATTTTCTTTTGCCCTTTCCTGGTTGGAGACCAGAACTGGCTTCAATACGGAAATTCTCTTCATTTTTCTCCTCTCATTTATTCACCTTCTATTGATTCTATAAATAGTTCTCTGCCTGAAAGTATTTCTATGTTATTCCTTCCACAGGATGGGCAGAGAAAGATTGGTTCATCAATGTCATTTTCGTAATTACAATCAGGGCATCTAATTCGGACTGGTATCTCAAAGAATTCTATCTTTGCATTCTCGCACCTTGTGTCTTTCTTTAAAAACCCAAAATAAAAATTTATTGCCTCAGGAGAAAAACCCGTGAACTTTCCAAGTTTTAATTTTATCGTGCGAATCTTGCCGATATTATTCTTCTTGGCTTCCTGATTACAGATTTCAACCAGGGACTTGGTTACACTGTATTCGTGCATTTAATGACTATCTGATAACTGCAAATTTGCACACCTTTTTGCCTGCGGAAGAATTGACTACAGCAAAGTATAAACCACTGCTTGTATTCTCAGGGATATGCCACAGGATTTCACCCAGAGAATTTGGTTTTAGGTCTTTAGCAAGGTGCCGTCCGGAAATAGAATAGATATTTACGGAGGCATCAGATCGGATATTTTTTATTCGTAAAATTGAGCCACCCACTACTGGATTCGGATATATCAGAGTGCTATCCACAGGCATTATATCTACGCTTAGTATTTCCAGTTTGAGCAATCCTGTTTCTCCACCCAGCCAGAAACAGGAACGCAATGGGTCAAAGAAAAAACCCTGAACCTGAATGATTTCATTGCCCGGACTGAGAAATTCAATATTCACATTCAAATCACTGAATGAAAAACTCTTCAGTAGTTTGTAATGTGTATCATAATAATATATTCCGTTGCTTGCCATTATCCAGACTCTGGCTTGCCCGTCAGCAACGACATCATAAATTGCTGCACCTGCAAAATCTTGTATGCCTTCAAATGTATTATTTTGAAATATTGCCAGCCCAATATCATTGGCAATATATCCAACATTATCTTCGTCTACTGTAATCCCTGAACAATAATGTGAAAGTAAACCATCGGATTTGCCATATTTTAAATTTGTATCATCGGTTCGATCAAAGAGTGTGCCCTTCGTATCAATCATCAATACACCACCGGCTGCGTCGAAGACTGTACTCCATACCCTCATACCTGAATCTATCGCCAATTCTACCTCAAAGCCCGGGGTTCGGTCGCCGAGAAAATAGACACTGGATAGTGATGAATCAATGATCCATATCTTGTCTGATGGTCCTGCAAAGGAAAGATACATATTATTATGCTGGTCAAATTTCATATCCCATATTGCAACGGTGCTGTCAATCCCACCATATTTCTGCCTCAAATAATACCAGGTATTATTCGCAGGGTCAAATGAACAGGCAAACAATGAATCTGTATAGTGGAATGCAAACCAGATTTTTTTGTCTGGTGCAGTAACACATCGGTGCACATATCTGGTGGGGATTATGGAATCCTGGCAGAAAGTTTTCCATTTATCATCTATTGTTAGCCAGCTCATACCCCGGGATTCAACGGTTCTCCTGCCGTGACCAACAAAAACACCATATTCATTTGCGGTAATGCTGCAGATATGGTTAGAATTGAGGCAACTGGCTTTCTTTATTCGCCAGCAATGTAATACCGGGTCATAAATTCCAATACCCTCACCAAAATAATCAGATTCGTAGCGATTTCCAAGGGCACAGAACCACTTTCCATTATAGGTTTCCACATCATTGATTTTTGTGAGATAGGGAATGCTGTCTTTGACAATCGTTAGATTTCCCTGAAAAAATATACCTATCTGCCGCGTGGAATCAAGACCGAGCAGGATTGAATCACCAGCCGGTGCGATATCGGCTATTTTGTATCCCAATATCAGTGTATCAAAATAGTCTCCCACAAATTTATTCAGGCCTGCGTCAGTGCCGACAAAAACTTCGTTATCAATAATTCTTATCTTTTTTATGTTGTTATTCAAAATGCCATTTTCTACTCCGTAGGTATCATAATTTGAAAAGTCCTGGTTGAATCTTGTTATTTTTTCATCAGTACCGATCCAGAAGAATGAATCTGCTTCTATCGTCTGGATATTATTGGAGGAAAGTCCCTGATAATCATAGATCTTAAGAATCCCATCATCCTGGAAATTGTCAGGTGTGCCTTTTGTATCGATTACCAGTAAACCATTTTCAGACCCTACAAGAATTGTATCATTCAGGCAGTAGATTGTATTAATCCTTGTGCTGGGGAGATGTTCCATCGGATAAAGTCTAATATCTTGAAAGGTTTGATCAATCTTAGCCAATCCCGCGTCGCTACCGGTCCAGAGATTTCCTGCACTGTCCATTGCTATACATCTTTGTCGGTTGATGGGTAATCCATCAGTATTTGTTGCAACCCGATAGGAATTTCTTAAATAATTGTAGGCAACAATCCCACCATTTGTCGCGCCATAGACCATTGAATCATTTACGACTATGTTGTAGTAGAAGTTGTAGTTTGTATAATATACCGGTTTTAGGATTAAAGTAAATAGTAATGCTATAAAAATAAAATTCATTTACAGAGCCATCTCTTATTAAATACCGACATCAATCTCAATTTCCAAACAAGCCAGAATGCCTCCCAGATTATTCTCTTTGACATCTTTGATGTTCCAGCCCTGCGTTCCACAAAGATAATGGGGATTTCAGTTATTGGCAATCCGGCACAAGACACGCCATAGACGCTCTGAATTTGAAATCCATAGCCATCAACCTTAAATTTCTGCCAGTTTACACTCTCAAGCGCCTTGCGCGAATAACACTTGAACCCGCTGGTCAGGTCTTTCACCGGAATGCCAGTAACAAAACGGGCAAACATACAGGCAAAAAATGATAATAGCAAGCGCTTCATTGGCCAGTTTACGACACTGACCCCATTTTTGTATCTTGAACCAATAATTAGATCATATCTATCAAGGAGTTCAATGAATCTGGGCAGGTCATTTGGGTCATGGGAAAAGTCCGCATCCATTTCAAAGACAAAATCATAGTTGTTTTCAAGGGCATAACTGAATCCTTTTACATAGGCAGTCCCAAGTCCCATTTTTCGCGGTCTCTTTATGATGTGGATCTTAATATTTTTCTTAATCAAATCTTCTACAATGACGGCAGTATTATCTGCGGAGTTATCATCTATGACCAGAATTTCAAGTTGGTTTGATACTGACAGGATCTTCGCAATGATTTTTTCAATGTTCACTGATTCATTATAAGTAGGAATAATGACCAGTCCGCGTTTCATTGTTTACATTATACACAAAATTCTCATAATGTCAACTTTTAAAAATGCTTGACACGAGGCTGATTTTTGATATACTCTATTTTCGGAAGCATAAAGATTATGGAGACTTTCAATAGTCGTTTTATTAACCAGGGGAGACAAAATCTCCCGAAAAATCATAAGTTAACGTTTTTTTTAGTCCCGGAAGCGGTGCATTTTTAACAGGGAGGTAGAATAATGGGCAAGACTTTGGCAGAAAAGATTTTATCAGAAAAGAGTGGTCAGGACGCCTATGCCGGACAGATCGTGATAGCCAGGGTAGATGTTGCGGCATTCCAGGACGGAACAGGTCCACTGGGTGTGCGCCAGATTCAAAAGATGAAGATTGGAAAAGTACGTGCGCCAAAATCCATTGTTTTTATTGACCATGCTGCACCTTCACCCCGTAAAGAGTTATCCAATGACCATATGTTTTTGCGAGATTTTTGTGCAAAATCTGGAGCAATTCTTTCTGAGGTTGGAGATGGAGTAATCCATCAGAGACTTGTTGAATCCTATGCCAAACCAGGGGATGTTGTGATTGGAGCAGACTCCCATTCCTGTACTTCTGGTGCCCTGGGTGCCTTTGCCACGGGAATGGGTTCTACAGATGTAGCAATAGGAATGGCAATGGGTAGAACCTGGTTTAAGGTGCCAGAAACATTCAGGATTGAAGTGAAAGGGAAATTTCCTATAGGAGTAGGTTCAAAGGATTTGATCCTATATCTCATTGGAATGATTGGTGCAGATGGTGCGACCTACAAATCACTGGAATTTGGAGGTGAGGCGATTGACAATATGTCAATGGAATCAAGGTTTACTCTTTCAAATATGGCAGTGGAAGCTGGCGCAAAGACCGGGTTGATTGCTTCGGATATAATCACTAAGGAATATCTGGAAAAACAGGGTAGATTGAATGATTGGCGCGCCCTGGCTCCTGACAAAGATGCAAAATATGAAAGGGTCATTGAGATTGATGCGGGTAAACTTGAACCCCAGATTGCCTGTCCTCATACAGTTGACAACACAAAGCCCGTGACCGCACTAAAAGATACAAAGGTTCATCAGGTCTTTATTGGCACCTGCACAAATGGTCGTATTGAAGATTTGAAGATTGCAGCAAGTATTTTGAAAGATAAAAAGATCGCGCCGCATGTAAGATTGATAGTTGTTCCTGCTTCAAGGCAGGTTTTTCTTGATGCATTGAAGCTTGGTCTGCTTGAAGTATTTGTAAGGGCAGGTGGTATTATTCTTGGTCCGGGATGTGGTCCGTGCGTGGGGGTTCATGAAGGCATACTTGGTGATAACGAGGTCTGCCTTTCCACAGCAAATAGAAATTTTAAGGGAAGAATGGGAAATCCAGACGGTTTGATATACCTTTCTTCTCCAGCAACTGCAGCCTATTCTGCAATAAAGGGGTTTATCAGCGACCCCAGAGAAGTCGTTAAACAAACCAGAAAGACAGCCAAAAGAAAGGGGTAGATTTATGGATATTATTAAACTCAAACTAAAAGAAAAAATTCCTCTATGGAAAGAGGAGATAAAAAATCTTGTAAAAGAATATGGTGAGAAGGTTATCTCTGAGGTTACAGTCAGCCAGGCATATGGTGGAATGCGGGGGGTTAAGGCATTGATCTGTGATACCTCTGAAGTTCCACCGGATAAAGGCTTAATAATCAGGGAGATCCCAATTGCCCAGTTAAAAAACAAATTGCCAGAGGAAGTGTTGTATCTGCTTATCATTGGTGAACTGCCAGATAAAGAAGCAACCGAGATGGTGAAGAAGGATTTGAAAAGACGTTCCAGAGTTCCTGAATATGTGTGGGATACATTGAAGGCATTGCCCAAGGATTCTCATCCGATGGTGATGTTCAGTCTGGCAATCCTGGCACTGGAAAGGGAATCATTGTTTAGGAAGAAATATACTGAAGGAATGAAAAAGGAAGAATACTGGGACTGGACTCTTGAAGATTCGTTGAATCTAATTGCAAAACTTCCGGCAATCGCTGCAGGCATATACAGGATGAGGTTTAATAAAGGAAAATTGATTGATTCAAATCCTGATCTTGATTGGGCAGGTGACTATGCTCATATGTTAGGAATCCCTGATCCCAGTGGCGAGTTCAAGAATTTAATGCGCTTATATATGGTACTGCATTCTGATCACGAAGGTGGAAATGTAAGTGCCCATACCTGTCATTGCGTTGGTTCTGCCCTTTCAGATCCATACTATGCAGTGTCTGCAGGTCTTAATGGTCTTGCCGGTCCGTTGCATGGACTTGCTAATCAGGAGTGTCTTGCCTGGGTGATCAAAGTGCGAGAGAAGTTCGGTGGTGTACCGAGCGACCAGGATTTGAGGCAATTCGCCTGGGATACATTAAATTCAGGTCAGGTAATTCCTGGATACGGGCATGCGGTATTAAGAATCACGGATCCAAGATTTGATGCATTCCACGAATTTGGAGCAAGGGTCTGTCCAGAAGATGAACTTTATCAGATCGTCGCTAAGGTCTTTAAGATTGTGCCGAATGTTTTGAAAGAACAGGGCAAGGCAAAAGATCCCTGGCCCAATGTGGATGCCGCATCGGGTTGTCTGCTTTATCACTTTGGTGTTACTGAATTTGAATACTATACAGTTCTTTTTGGAGTATCAAGGGCAATGGGAATGTGTGCTCAATTGATTGTCAGTCGTGCATTGGGTGAGGCGATTGAAAGACCGAAATCAGTAACTACAAAGTGGGTAAAGGAAACAGTCAAAAAGGCATAGTGGAGGATTTTATGGTTCTGAAAGGAAATGCCTGGAAATTCGGAGACGATATCTCGACTGACTTGATCTGTCCGGGACGATATTTCCATCTGCGGTCAAATCTTGAAGAACTGGCAAAACATGTGCTTGAAGATGCCGACCCTCAATTTGTCCAGAAAATGGCAAAAGGCGACTTTGTGGTGGCGGGTAACAATTTTGGTTTGGGAAGTTCAAGGGAGCACGCACCCACAATCATAAAGATTGCGGGCGTGAGTGCTGTCCTTGCCAGATCATTCGCCCGAATATTTTATCGGAATGCAATAAATATTGGACTGCCACTTGTAGAATGTGACACAGACAAAATTGAACAGGGTGACGAACTTGAGATTGACCTGGAGGCAGGCCTGGTAAAAAACAAAACCAAGGGTATAGAAATAAAGGTCCACCCATTGCCCAGGGCAATGATCAATATTCTCAATGATGGTGGCCTGTTAGCCCATATTGAAAAACATGGTGATTTTAAATTAGATTAAGACAGGAGAAAAAAAATGAAAAAGAAGAAAAAAATGGAAAAAAAGCCCACAGTCAAGAAAATAAAAAAGGCTAAATCTGTGAAGAAAACCGGTTATCCAAAACCGATAATCAAAGCGATGGAACATTTTGGCGGAATTTTAGAAAAACAGATAAAACGGGTTCAAACAATAAAAAAGGCAGAAGATTGGATTGATTATTCTAAATTGAAACCTTTGATAATCGGTGTTATTGGTGGTGATGGAATCGGTCCATATATCACTGGAGAGGCGCAGCGGGTCTTAGAACATCTGCTAAAGGATGAGATTAAAAAGGGAAAGATTGAGTTCCGGGTGATTGAGGGTTGTACAATTGAAAGACGTGCTGAGGTAAACAAGGCAATTCCAGATGAGGTTCTCGTTGAGATTAGAAAGTGTCCTGTGCTCCTCAAAGGACCAACAACTACACCGAAAAAGGGTGACCCCTGGCCCAACATTGAAAGTGCCAATGTTGCCATTAGAAAAGAACTTGACCTCTTTGCCAATGTCAGACCGGTGCGTGTTCCATCCCAGGGTATTGACTGGATATTTTTCCGCGAAAATACTGAAGATGTCTATGCCCTTGGACCTTTTGGCATTGAGGTAACACCTGATCTTGCAATTGATTTTAAGATGATCACAAAGCCCGGAAGTGAAAGGATTATACGTCTTGCCTTTGAATATGCCAGGAAAAACAACAAGACCAGGGTTACTGCCGTAACCAAGGCGAATGTAGTAAAGACAACTGATGGATTATTTTTGAAGACATTCTATGAGATTGCCAAAGAATATCCGGGTATAAATGCGGATGATTGGTTTATTGATATTATGACCGCAAAACTTGTGGATGTGAAAAGACGGACTGAATTTCAGGTTCTTACGCTTCCCAATCTTTACGGAGATATTCTTACAGATGAGGCGGCTGAGTTCCAGGGTGGTGTAGGAACTGCAGGTAGTGCCAACATTGGCAAGAGATATGCAATGTTTGAAGCCATACATGGCAGCGCGCCAAGAATGGTGACTGAAGGAAGGACTCAGTATGCTGACCCCTGTAGTGTAATTCGTGCGGGGGCAATGCTCTTGAATCATATTGGCTATGTAACTCTTGGTAAAAAACTGGAAATGGCACTTGATATCTGTGGTCAGTTTGAGAAGAAATTGATTATGACTGGAAGGGCGACTGGTGCTACAGGCAGGGATTTTTGCAACTACATTCTTGAGACGATAGAAGATCCGAATTTAGAAAACCGCTGGAACGAATACCAGAAGCGATAGTCGTTGAACACAGGGCTGAGAAATTCGGTAAGGGGCTGGAAAATCCAGCCCCTTTTTTAAAAGATACTGGAAAGTTTCTTTCTTATAGCATACCAGATATTCGTAATCTTCTTTATTTCTTTTATGTTTTCCTCTACTGCCAGTCTTCCTTTTTGAATTAAACCATCAAGATCAGTAAAATCAGCCCAGTGATGTTCTGCTACATTAGGTTTGACAATACAGTCAGCAAGTTCTAAAATTCTTCGGTCAAGATGGTATTTCATAAATGATAGTGCCCGCTGGGTAATGTAAAAGCCGGTTTCAGGACCCCGGTCAAATTTAGGCATTTCTCCGAGATAGACCGCAATGATATTCTCCGCGCCGATACTCATCAATGGTTCAACTGGAATATTATTTATAGTGCCACCATCAACAAGAATTTTTCCACCTTCATTGAACGAAGGGAAAATCCCCGGGATGGCACAACTTGCCCAGACTGCCCTGTATAGCAGTCCTGAGGTGAAAATAACCTCGTTGCCTGAATTAATATCCAGACTGTTACAGGCAAAAGGAATTTTCAAATCAGAAAATCCCTTATTGCCAAAGAGTTGAAAAAGCAACTTTTCTGTTGCTTCCATTTTTACGAGCGATTTTCTAAATAGCAGAGTTCCAAAGCAGTATTTTTCAAATAATTTTTTCTTGAAAGTTTCAAGTGCGCTTGCACCTGTGGTATAAAACTTATCAAGTTCCAATTTTTTGAATTCTTGAGATTGAATAATACCTTCAGTAATTGCTCTCAAATCCCGGGAATTTCCCTGCAGACAATATATTGCTCCGACAATTGCGCCAATTGATGTGCCAGCAACATATCGTGGTCTTATATTGTGAGCCTCAAGTGCCTCAAGAACACCAATATGGGCAAGTCCTTTTGCGCCCCCGCCACCCAGTGCAATTCCAAGTTTCATATATAACCCGATAAAGATATTATGAAGATTTATACAATTGTCAATATTCCAAAAAGGGGACAGGCTACTTTTTTATTGTGATTTTTTAATGCAAGGCTAAAGCCTTGATCTACATTTGTGGAGATCTCCATAATTGCAAACCTAAAGGTTTGCCCTGCACGCACAAATGATGGTTAAAATTGGTTTTTTGACGCGAGACAAGTCTCGCTACTCCAAATCCCCATCTTTCCCCCTTTTTTAAAGAGGGAGACAGGGGGATTGTGAAAGAGGGCAATTGACAAGACTCATTTTATTGATTATAATGCCACACAGAGCGTGTCTGCCAGGATGATGGGATTGGTGAATTTACAATTCATCAATTACGGTGATAAAAAGTTGATTACAGTGATGAATAATGAAGGTTAAGCGCCGGGATGATGGAATTGGTAGACGTAGCGGACTTAAAATCCGCTTCTCCGTAAGGAGAGTGCCGGTTCAAGTCCGGCTCCCGGCATTTTCAGCCTATCTTATTTTACAACAGTCCTTTTTGTCTGTAACGGACAATCCGGCTGAGTAGTGTTTTATAAGATACTCTGAGTAATTGCGCAGCCTTGGACTTATTACCCCTGGTTTTTTCCAGGACCATTTTTATTAGTTTTGCCTCAGTACTCTCCCGTCCAAAATTTGCCGCGGTTCTCAAATCCATTTTTTCTATTGATAGATCGAATTGCTTTTCTACTTGGGTTGGCAGGAGTATATCTTCAGGTTGGATTATGTCTGTTGCGATGATATTCGCCCGTTCAATTGTATTTTCAAGTTCCCGAATGTTCCCGGGCCAGTCATAACCCTTCAATTTTTCGAGACTTGATTCAGAAATATTCTTCTCGGATTTCAATTTTTTTAGAAAGTGTTTTACCAGCAGAGGAATGTCCTCTCTTCGTTCTCGCAGGGGCGGAATAGTGATAGGGAAAACGCTCAATCGGTAGTACAGGTCTTCGCGGAACTTCTTTTCTTTCACGAGTGAAACCAGATCCTTATTGCTGGCGGCAATGATCCGCACATCAACCTTGATTGAAGCAGTGCCGCCAAGACGTTCAAAGGTCTTTTCCTGTAGAACCCTTAAGAGTTTTGCCTGAAGGTCAAGTCCGAGATCACCAATCTCATCAAGAAATATTGTTCCTTTGTGGGCAAGTTCAAATTTTCCGACCTTTCTTGCTATAGCCCCGGTAAATGCACCTTTCTCTGAACCGAACAGTTCATTTTCAAGGAGTTCACCGGGGATTGCTGCACAGTTGATTGTAACAAATGGATTGTCTTTTCTTGAAGATAGATTATGGCAGGCGCGGGCAAAGAGTTCTTTACCAGTTCCAGATTCACCAAGAAGGAGTACAGTCGTTTCTGTATTCGCAACTTTCTGGAGCATTGCTACTGATTTTATAATTGATTCACTCTTGCCTACTATTTCAGGAAAGCCGTGGATATGGTGGATAACATCTTTAAGCAGAATATTTTCATAACGGGCACGAAGTTCCTCAAAAATTTTGTGCACAATCAGAATTAGTTGTTCCATCTCAAAGGGTTTGGTCAGGAAGTCACAGGCACCAAGTTTCATTACCTCCACTGCCCTTTCAATTGTGCCAAATGCGGTCATAATTATGAATTTTGCATCGTTATCAATGTTCTTTAATTCACGCATAGTATCAATTCCATCAATGTCAGGTAGTCTCAAATCAAGCAGGACGAGATCAAATTTTTCTCGTTTGAAGTTTTGAATTGCTTCCCTGGCCGTCTTTGCTATAATTGTAGTAAAACCGGCATCTTCGAGAGCTGTCTTCAGGACTTCGGCAAAACTTGCTTTGTCTTCAACAACAAGAATGTCAGCCATTAGACCTTGAAGTTCTGAATCACCTGGGATAGTTGATTTGTAATGTTGAGCAGTTCCTGGCTGGTTGCTGCAAACTCCTCGGTTGCAGCAGATTGCTCTTCCAGTGAGGCAAGAATTTCTTCTGCTGCGCTGGAATTTTCTTTGGAAATATTAAATGAGTCTTCAATCTGTCTGAGCATGTTATTGATTTCTTCTTCTTCCCGGGAGATGACATTCTTGATATTCTTTATTGCGTTGTTTAATTCAATAACAGCACTGGATATGGTTTTTAATGATTCGGTCGTTGACTTGACAACCTGATTGCCATCGCTTATCGCCCTTCTGACTTCTTCAGAACTTTCTGCCACTGATCTTATAGAGTCAACCATCTCTTTGACAATTTCCCCAATTTCCATTGCTGAATTTTGAGTATTGTCTGCCAGTTTCTTTATTTCGTCAGCAACAATAGAAAATCCTCGGCCAAATTCGCCCGCACGGGCAGCTTCAATAGACGCATTGAGCGAGAGGATGTTGATCTTCTCTGAAATTTTGTTTATGGTCTCAATTATTTTTGTGATGGTATTGGAGATATCATGTAACTTTGTCATTAAACCGATAAGATATTCATACCGTGAGCCAATAATTTCAATATTCTTTATCACAACATCACTCTGATCTAATCCTGTGCTTGCATTTGTGGAAAAATTGCTGGCATATCCTTCCACTTTTTTAACATTATCTACCACAGTAAAACTTATTTCGCTGAGCGATTTTCCTAAGGAGATTGATTTATCAAGTTCCTGATATTGACGGTCAACACCTTCAGTCATCTTCTGCGTCGTGGATACAATTTCTGATATTGCTGAGGACAGTTCATTTGAGGTTGAGGCAATCTGGGCGCCGATATTGCTGAGAGACCGGGATGTTTCTATCACCAGTCTTATAATGTTTGCTTCAGTTGTTAGCAGGTTATTTATGGTTTCACTGAGAAGCGATATTTCATCTGGTGAGCCCTTGTCTTTTTCAATTTTTATGGTCAGGTCACCCTTTTCCACCTTTCTCAATATATTTCTTAGTTGGCGCAATCTGATGAGGTCGCGGTCAAAGTCAATGATAAGCAAGAATGAAATAAAAGTGAAGAAAATGAGATTCACAAATTCAATACCCAAATTCATCTCGGGATAGATATTCCGGGTTATCAAAACCATAGCGCTATAGGCAATATCGGTAAGCGCTACCGCATAGAGACCGTTTTTCATTCCCAATAAGTATGCCGGATGAAGAACAATGTAGAAGTAAATCATAAAAAACGGTATTCGGATTTGCGGGCTGATAAAGGCAAGGCATAGTGTTAAAACTACAGTCGTAGTCGTTGTGATGCTGTAAGGGATTACTGGTGAACAAATATTCTTGCGTGTAAGGTTGTAGATTATTAGACCAAAGAGAAATACGATGGCAGTAAGAATTGGAATAAATACTGGAACAATTAAAAACTTGAAGACCGCGCCGAAAAAGAAGATTATCTCAATTAAAATGCAGAAGAGTATTATGGCAATGCTACCTCTTTTTGAATAGTTTAGTTCTTTCAAACGGATGTCTTCATTGACTTCCATTATGACCTCCTGAAAATTTTCTGTGTTCTTTTCATTGCACAAAATTCACCACACATTGTGCAAGTCAAGGACGAACGGGAATGTTTGCGCATAAAAATTCCTTTTGCCTTGACTGGGTCAATTAAGAGTTTCAGCATTTTGTTCCAATCAAGAGCATAACGCGCCCGAGATACTTCAAGATCACGTGCACGGGCCTGGGCAATACCCTTGCCAATATCTGCAGCATGGGCAGCAATCTTCAAAGCAATAACACCCTCGCGCACTTCTTCAACATTGGGCAGTCCAAGATGCTCTGAGGGGGTCACATAGCAGAGAAAATCTGCACCATAGTATCCAGCGAGGGCTCCGCCGATTGCCGCAACAATGTGGTCATAGCCTGCGCCAATATCTGTTACCAGAGGACCAAGCACATAAAATGGTGCGCCATTACAGACTGTCTTCTGCAATTTTATATTGGCTTCAATTTCGTTAATTGGAATGTGACCCGGACCTTCAACAATTACAGATACTCCATTCTGCCTTGCCTGTCTGACCAGGTCGCCAATGATTACCAGTTCTTTAATTTGATATTCATCAGTGGCATCACTGATCGCACCTGGCCTGAGTCCATCGCCAAGACTGAGCGTAGCCGAATATTTTTTTGCCAGTTTCAGTAATCGGTCATATTCTTCATAAAGCGGATTTTCTTTTTTATTTGTCTTCATCCACTCAATCATCATTGAGCCACCTCTACTTACCACACCACAGACTCTTTTTTTCCTTTCCATCCCTTTGATAGTTTCCAGGGTCACTCCACAATGCACAGTTATGAAATCCACACCATCTTCAAGATGTCTTTCAATGGTCTCAAAGATTTCATCCGTGCCTGCCTTTGTAAATGGTTTCTTCTTCTTGCGCATTTCAATTGCGACCTGATACACTGGTACGGTGCCTACTGCAATCGATGAAGTAGCAACAATTTCCCTTCGGATTCTATCGATATCACCACCCGTGGATAGATCCATAACTGCATCAGCACCACTTTCTATTGCCACCTTCAATTTTTTTAGTTCATATTTTAAACTGGCAAAGTCCGGAGATGTACCAATGTTTGCATTAATTTTTGTTCGGCAGTTTTTTCCGAGTGCTAATGGTTTTATACCATGAAGACGGCTTGCAATAATAACAGTGGTGCCTGCCTGCAAATTTTTTTTCAGTAATTCGGTCTTTATCCCCTCATCATGGGCAATGCGTTTTAGTTCATCCTTCATTCGGAAAACTCCACATTAACCCCGAGAGATGTTTTGGGGACTGCATAGGCAACAAATCTGAGAATAAAATTCATTGCCTTGTCTTCATTTGGTGCTTCAAAAATAAGGATAAAATCAGGTTTGCCAAAAAGTGAAAGAAACTCTCTTACTTTTATTTCCTCAGGTATTTTCAAGTTTTTTATCGCGTTGAGTAATTCATCAGCCCGCCCCGGAATCACATCAAGCGTGGTGATAAAAGTCATTCTGCCTCCTCATAATTTATATTATATACCAAAATATTATTTTGTCAAGAAAGGGCAGATTTTAAACTATGCCCTGATAAACGCGGTATTTTTTGTATAACTTTCCACCAATCTTTGTGATGGTATTATTTATGGAGTGATTGTCTTCAAGGGTCCAGCTCAATTCCCCGCTGAGATATCCAAGTTTCATCCCGGCCTTCAGGGTTTCAAGAACCATTAATCCTTCTAACCCTAATTTTTGGTAGTCTTTTTTGACACCCATAATCATCAATCGCGCCTCTTTTATTTTATTCTTGTAGTATAAAAATTTCAACATACCTGGTAGGTTCAAATTGCCATTGAGTTTCTTAAGGATGAAATTGTAATTGGGTACGGTTAGAGAAATGCCAACTGGTGTATTATCAACTTCAACAATAATGACTAGTTCCGGGATAATAAGATCTTTCAGAGTTTTGGCGATATGACTGAACTCAGCATCGGTCATTGGCACAAATCCCCAATTTCTGCTCCAGGCATCATTATAAACCTCTTTTATCTTCTTTACTTCATTGTTGAAATCATCAATATTGACTGGCCTGACCTTCAAATCTCTGACCTTTTTACGAATTACTGAACAAACTCTCTCTAACCGCTCCATCGGTGCATTCTTTGCTTCCATATAGAAGGCATACAGGTCCTTTGCCTTGGTCAAACCAGCAGACAACGCAAGTTCGTGGTAATACTCAAAAGTATAAGTCATCATTATCATCGGTTCCAGAAAATAACCCTCAAGTAGAAAACCTACCTCTTCATTGGTGGAAGGATTGAATGGTCCGACAAATTTTGTCATTCCTTTTTCTTTTTGAAAATTGCTTACGGTATTAAACAGGGCGTTGGCTGCCTCAGTATCATCCTCACATTCGAAAAAACCAAAATAACCGGTCTTTTCATTCCAGAATTCAATGAAATTATAATCAACAATTGCGCATACCCTTCCAACCATTTCTTTGCCCCGATAGACAAGAAACATCTCCCGCTCTGCATGTTCCCAAAATGGATATTTCTTCTTATCAAAGAGATTGTAAACATCTTTTTTCAATGGAGGTACCCAGTAGCGATTATTTTTGTACAAACGATATGGCAACTCTATGAATTCTTTTAATTCTTTTTCGCTTTTTACTGGAACGGTCTTAATCACCTTACCAGACCAAATGCCTTTGCACACCTTGCAAATACATCAAGGACAATTGTAATATCCTCATCAGTATGGGTTGCCATATAACTTGTTCTGATCAATGCCCTACCGGGCGGGGTTGCCGGTGAAATCACTGGATTGGCAAATACCCCATTTTCAAAGAGCATCTTCCAGAAGGCGAAGCATTTTTCGTCTTCGCCGATGATAACCGGGATCACGGGTGTTGTGCTGTTGCCTGTATCCAGTCCAATTTTCTTAAATCCCGAAAGCACTCTTTCTACGATCTTCCATAATCTTTCACGACGTTCAGGTTCTTTTTTGATGATTTCCAGAGATTTCAAGACACTGGCAACCATTGCCGGAGTCATACTGGCAGAGAATATCAATGCCCTTGCAGTATGTCTTATATGAGTTATCACATTCTTTTCAGCAACAACAAAACCGCCGAGTGAGGCAAAAGACTTGCTGAATGTTCCCATAATAATATCCACTTTGTCCAGAAGATTGAAATGCTCACAGATTCCACGACCATTCTTACCAAGTACGCCGATGCCATGGGCGTCATCAACCAAAAGTTTTGCATTATACTTATTCTTCAACCGAACAACCTCAGGTAAATCAATCATATCCCCTTCCATACTGAAGACGCCATCAACAACTAAGAGTTTTGCCTTATTTTGCGGCAGGGATTTTAGAATTCTTTCTAAGTCAGCCATATCATTATGTCGGAATTTTTTTACTTCGGCAAATGATAGTCTGCAACCATCAATGATTGATGCATGGTCCTGGCGGTCAATGATGATGATATCATCCTTGCCCGTAATGGAAGAGATTATGCCAAGATTGGTTTGAAAACCAGTAGAAAAAACTATTGCGCCGTCTTTTTCAAGAAATTCTGCAAGTTCTTTTTCAAGCTTAATATGAATATCAAGTGTCCCATTCAAAAATCTTGAACCCGAACAGGTAGAACCATACTTTTTTATTGCTTCAATTGCGGCCTGCTTGAGCCGCTCGTCTGCTGCCAGTCCAAGATAACCATTAGAACCGATCATTATATATTCCCGACCTTTAATAATTACCCGATGGTCCTGGGCTGACTCAATGGGTGTAAAATAAGGGTAGATATCAATACTCTTTGCGCGCTCTACGGCATCAACTGTCGCCTTGCATTTTTTGAATAGATCCATCGTTTGATTATAGCAAATTTTTGAACAAAGTCAATATCACAGAATATTTCGTATAAACCATTTCAAATCAAATATTCTTGCGATTTCATTTTGGCTTAGATATTTTTTTATAATCACATTATTTTCGGTGATTGTTTTCAAAAGTTTTCTTTCTTCTAATGCGCGAAAAGAGAGTTTTTGCACAAGGTCATACGCTGATTTTCTCTGCATCCCCTTTTCAATCAATTTATTCATCAGACTTTGTGAAGCATAAAGATCCAGACTATTGTTCAAGTTTTCCTTCATTTTTTCTGGATAGACCCTTAGGTGCTCCAGCACCCAGGCCATCTTTTTTGTAATATAATGCACAATATGAAATGTATCGGGGATAATAACCCGTTCCACCGAAGAGTTGGTCAGGTCTCTTTCATGCCAGAGGTTGATGTTTTCAAAGGCAGGGATTAGATAACCTCTCAAGACTTTGACCAGACCGCAAACTCTTTCACAGGTAATTGGATTCTGTTTATGGGGCATTGCAGATGAGCCTTTTTGCCCACGGCCGAATGGCTCAGAGACCTCGCCAATCTCAGAACGGGAAAGATTTCTGATTTCGGTGGCAATTCTCTCTATAGCACAACCATATAATACAAGAACAGCTAAAAGATAGGCATGACGATCCCTGGGAATCACCTGGGTTGAGACTGATTCTGGTCGTAGATTTAATTTTTTCATCACCCTTTTTTCAATATCGGGCTGAAGGATTGTATAACTGCCAACAGCACCTGATAATTTACCAAAAGAGATTTCTTTAATTGCCTGATTTATTCTATCCCTTGCTCTCAATACTTCCTGATACCAGGAATTTATTTTATATCCAAATGTGATCGGCTGGGCAAATATGCCGTGCGTTCTACCAATTTGTGGTATTTTGCGATATTTTAGCGCCAGTTTCTTTAGAATTTTTAATAATTTATCAACATTCTGTAAAATTATATTAAGTCCATCCCTTAATATCAATCCCCAGGCAGTATCAACAAGATCGTATGAAGTCATCCCAAAATGAAGCCATCTGCCTTCTTCTTTTCCAGTCTTTTCTCTTACTGCTTCAAGGAATGCGATGACATCATGATTGGTTATCTTCTCTATCTCATCAACCCTTTTTGGATCTATTTTTATCTTTTCTAATTTCCGGCTCAAACCCTTTGGAATGATTCTCAATTCTTCCTGCACCCGGGCAACTGCCTGTTCGACAATAACCCAGACCTCCATCTTGTGCTCTTCACTGAAGATATTTCTGATCTCTTCGGTCTCGTATCTCTTAATCATAGATTATTATATCCATTTTTTTTCTAATTGCAACTGGTAAATAAGCAGGGGAGAATTCGTTAAACCTTTACCGTAAACCGTGAAACGGATAACAGGAGGCAAGACAATGGTTGAGGAAGTGGGTATGGAAGATCGGAGTTTGAATAATGTTATTCTTTGAATCTTATGCCCTGAATCGTGTATCCTGCATCATATATCAAGCAAGGAGTAGGAACTTTAGTTCCGTGAGGATTACGTGACTGAAGTCTCTACCTTAGGTTTTTTTCGCTACTCGCCACTCTCTATTCGCTACTGGCAAAGTAGGATGGGTTTCTAACCCCGACCATATTTTTATCGGGACTGGGAAGTCCGTCCTACATTGATGCACATCAGGAATTATGAGATAGTAAAATTTGGTCTTCACCTAAGGAGGGATATAATCTTTTATTTAAGATCGGATTCTAACCGTGGTATTGTCTTCTTTTTATCGTGTGACAAAAATTATCTTCAAAACCCTTTCCTGGTTATATTTTTTATAATGGATGAAATATGCACCATCAGGCACAGGGCTATTATTATCATCAAAACCATCCCAGATGAGTGTATATTTGCCTGAGATTTTGAATTCATTCAATAATCTATTCACAAACCGACCTGACCCATCATATACATCAATTGTCACAATACCGGGCAAATCAACAGAATAATCTATTTTTACTGATTCATTAAATGGATTGGGCTGGATAAAGAAATTTTTGCTGATATCTTTGCCTGGCAGATCAAATTTCTGATATATCGGAATCAATCTTACTGGTTCATCCGGTCTTAGACAGACAAGTGTGCGATTCGGTATTTCAACCCATTTCTGGCTGAGCGAATCAAGGGGCTGGGAGGCAACAACCCAGAATTTAGAAATAATAGAATCAGGATAATAATAGACAGTGATTGACTTTGGTTCTGCTCCTGTGAAATTCAATGCCCAGAGGGTATTGCCTGAGGTCATCACAAAGTTCAATTGCGCCTTATTAATTCCGAGTGCAGAATCAAGTTTTATCACTGCTATTTTGATGCACTCTTCAATCGTTAAATCTGGATATTCATCCATTACCTCAACAAGTAATATTGAATAAAGGTCAGAATCAAGATAATTCGGTGCATAATCCGGTGGATTCTGCTCAAGGTAAAATGGATTGATTAATTCAATTAGTTTTAAGATGATATCAGTATTTATTGTGCCATTATGGGCAAAGAGCATTTCAAATCTTCTATTGATACACTTTCTTCTAAATGGATGCGGGTCAGGAATCCCATTTGTAGGACCACTTGAACCCTTACGCACATGGGCAACTGCAGATTTTCTAATATTTCGGGTCAATTCTTCAATTATCTCAGGATACCTTGGGTCAAGCGGTGCTGATGGTTCACCCCTACGGATAACTGGAAGCAATGTATCAGCCTTTGATTCAACATAATATCCCATACCCCAGCCATCAGGATTATATGTACCAAGTGCACGCAGAGACTCAAGGTGGGTTCTTATTAAAGGATTTACAATCAATGAATCTGTAGAAAAGGTTATACCCCAGAATCTGCATTCGTGATTTTTGCCTGAAGGCGAACTGCACCTGATCAAAAAACATAGGATAATAATAATCAGCAAAAAGTTCTCTTTGTTTTTGATTGTGGAGTGCATAAATCAATTATATCTATAATAGATAGACCGTCAATAAAGGCAAATTTTAATTCAATACTTTATTACAATCCTGCTTAGATTTTCTTTTGGGGTAATGAGATAAATACAATAAACACCCGGAGGAACTAAATTTCCATTCTCATCAGTACCATCCCATTCCGTAGAAGTAGCGTGTAGAGAGTAGCAATTAGAGTGATTAAAAGATTTCACCAATCTACCGTTTACATCAAAGATCTTTATCAAAGGAATAGAATTTCCAATTGGTCTGAATGTGATTTTCAATCTATGCCTGAAAGGTGAGGGAATGGCATTAAAAAAAATTTCTGGTTGAATACTTTCTATGGGCGATTCCCCTATTTTGACCTGGTCAGGATAGGTCTTTATCAAATACGCATTATTATCACCTGTACCATAGGAATTTGTTATTCCGGTAATTATATAACCATTATCTGAAGTTTGCCTGATTGAATAGGCGCAGTCTGTTCCTGCACCACCATAAGTCAACAACCATATATTATTACCTCCAGTATCTGCCCTTACTACATAGACTTCGTAACTGAAATTTCCAGCAATCACATAATTCTTTTCGCCTATCTCCTGGATTGAATAGGCATAATCATCATTCAAACTGCCCTGGAATGAACGCCAGATAAGATTACCTGAGATACCATAGCGCAACAGGCACCAATCATAATTTACGAGATAAAAATATGCGGTTCCACATACTATGAATCCTGAATCCTGGGTCTGCTGGATACAGAAACCTATTTCGTCATAATTTGAGCCATAGGTAGTGGACCATTCTAAATTACCGATTGAATCAACCTTTATAATATAGACATCAGCCCCACCATTGCCAAAGGAGTATGTTTTGCCCGTAATGATACAACCTCCATCGTTTGTTTTATCAAGAGAATAGCCAAAGTCATCAAGAAATCCACCATATGTCTTTGACCAGATTATTCTTCCGAGCGAATCTAATTTTATAATAATAACATCATAACCTCCAGCACCTGCTGAATTGGTCGTTCCGCAAATTAAAAGACCACCATCTCCTGTAGAGACAATTGAATATCCAATTTCATCAAGTGAATCACCATAGGTCTTTGTCCATATCGTGTCTCCATTCTGGTCTATCTTTATTAAAAATATATCGCGCATACCCTGGCCATAGAAGTCAGTAGAGCCTATGATCAGATATTTATCAGATCTAGCACATAACGCATAACCATGATCATCTCCAGGTCCACCATAGGTCCTTGACCATAATGGATAACCAGAAGAATCAACCTTGAAGATATAAACATCATAGCCACCACTACCATAAGAATTTGTTGAGCCAATAGCGATGAAGCCTTCATCAGGAGATTCTAAGACAGCACGGGCAAAATCTTCGCCATCACCACCATAAATCCTTGCCCATTCAACCGGTGGACTTTGAGTGCATAGAAAATGGATGAGAAGATTAAATATCAGCATTGTTTATATTTATATTTTACTTATATATCAACTCTTGTCAATGATTTGACCAACTGACACTTCCTGATTTTCTTTTCGTTTCTGCAAGTTTATCCTTGAATAAATATAATGGATCAGGAACGTCTTGCCCCACACGACTCCTTACATCTGATACCCCCATGCAATTTACCCCTTGACAATTTCCATTTTTTGATTATAATAGATTATGCTTTTGAATAAAAAACGATTTTGGTCGAAAAATCAAAAAGGTGGTGTATATGACCGTTTCTAAGAAAGCAATGCGCGAGGCAATAGTTGATGCGGCAAGGTATGTCTTTTCCCGTTTTGGTTATCGCAAGACCACAATGGATTCCATTGCCCGCGCCGCAAGAAAGGGCAAGAGTTCAATCTATTATTATTTCAAAAATAAAGAAGAGATCTTCCTTGGGGTCGTGGAAAAGGAAGCCCAGGGTGTAAAGGATGAGATTAAGAATGCCCTCTCTGCGGCCAATGACCCGAAGGAGAAATTGACCGTATATGTCCTCACCAGGATGCGTGTATTTTATCGCATTGCCCATTTCTACGTTTCGTTTCGCGAGGAATATTTCAAGGAGTATGACTTCATCCAGCGGTTCCGGGAGAATTATGACCGTTATGAAACAAAACTCATCCTTGATATTTTACGCGAAGGCATTAAAAAAGGTATATTCTCTATCCCTGACCCAGTCCTGGCGGCAAACTACTTTGTGATGGCATTGAAGGGATTTGAATACCTCTGGGGTACTGAAGAAGATATTGGCAGACTGGAAAAAAAGACCGAGGCAATGCTTGAGATGCTTTATCAGGGAATTTTAAAGAAATGATAAAAAAATTTTTTCGGACTTTTCGACCAAAAAACATTATTAGTCAAAAATTCAATAAGGAGATAAATCGATGAGATCACTCTCTGCATTTATCGTCAAAAATCGTTTATTGGTAATCGGACTGGTATGTGTTTTGAGTATCATATTTGCAATAGGTTTAAGGAATATAAAGGTCAATGCCGATATGGCAAGTTATCTTCCAGAGTCCGACCCTGCTGTGAAACTCCTTGATTATATCGGTGAAAAATACGCCGGTAATAGTCTGGGAATTGTAATAGTCCAGGCAGAAGATGTATTCAATTTGAAAACCATAAAATCAATAGATTATCTGACCCGACAACTCAAACAGATTGAGGGTATCACCTATGTCACAAGTTTGACAAATATTCTTGATATTAAAAAGACTGAAGAAGGCCTGGAGATTGGGAAGTTAATAGACGAAGACAATATTTTAGACCAGGAAGGCTTGAATAGAATAAGAGATTATGCATTGAATAAAAAGATATACCGCAATCGCCTTGTCTCTGAAGATGGAAAGACGACTTTGATTATATGCCGTATAGAAGGGGATAAGTCAAAGGTTGCAAAGGATATTGAGCGGGTTGTGAAAGATGCGAATTTAGAAGAAAAAACCTATTTTGCCGGGCTACCGTTCCAGTTGAATACGGTAAATGATATGATTATCACAGATCTAAAAGTCTTAATGCCATTTGTTGCCCTGATGATTTTGATAATCCTCTATCTGAGTTTCGGTAATATGCTGAATGTGATTCTCCCACTTATAAGTGTTGGAATCAGCACATTATGGACACTCGGTTTTATGGCATTATTAAAGATTCCGCTCACCGTCATAACCAATGTAACTCCAGCAATCCTTATGGCTATAGGCAGTGCCTATGCAATTCATGTCATCTGTAAATCCTTTGAGGAAAAAGAAAATGATGTGAAACTAAAAGCACAGAGTGCCATTTCAAAGGTGATCGTGCCAGTATTCCTTGCAGCACTAACAACCATTATTGGTTTTGTCTCTTTCATCTTTGGCTCTTATCTTCAAATGATCCAGCAGTTTGGAATCTTCACATCGTTTGGTATCTTCATTGCATTTATAATAAGTATCACACTGATCCCGGCGATACTTGGAAGTATTAAATACAGCAGGACAAATAAAAGGCAGAATCTTGAATTTATAAATTCCCTAATGGAAAGAATCGGTATCTGGATAATAGACCATAAAAAACTTGTATGTATTTTCGGTTTAATCATCGGCTTGGGCTTTTTATCAGGAATTCCTCTAATAAAAACAAAGGTTGATTTTCTTGATTATTTTAAGCCCGGAAGTTCAATACGGATTACTGAAGGAATAATGGAAAAGAGTTTTGGTGGTTCAGTTCCGGTCCAGATTCTTGTTAAGGGTGATTTGCAGGCACCTGAAATGCTCAATGCGATGAAGGAACTCCATAACTTTCTCAATACCCTTAAAGGCGTTAACCATCCCCAATCGATCGTTGACCTCATTGAAGAGATGAATGATGCAATGGGTGAAGGAAAAAGGATTCCTGATACCAGAGAAAAAATAAGCAATCTATATTTCTTACTTGAAGGAGAAGAGACCATAAAACAACTCATAAACGAAGATAAAACAGAAGGCTTGATACAGGCAATGACCCCTGGTGCATACAATAAAGAAAGTGAAATTTTCGTCAAAAAAATCCAGGAATATATAAAATCCCGGAATAACCATATTTGTCAATTTGAGTTCACGGGTTCTCCACTTGTTTATGAACATCTCAATAAAAGTCTTTTGAAGAGTCAGTTATTCAGCCTTTTCATTGCGATCGTATCGATATTTATCTGCCTTGTCTTTCTCACCCATTCTTTACAAAATAGTCTGATAGGTCTTATCCCGATATTCTTGAGTCTCTCAATACTCTTCGGCTCAATGGGAATATTGCAGATTCCACTTGATGTGGCAACTGTGCTTGTAGGAAGCATCTGTATTGGCATTGGCATTGACTACTCAATCCATTTTCTGAATCGCTATTATTACGAGAAGAAAAAGAATAATTCAGAAAAGGCAATCCTTGATACAATAAAATATACCGGAAGCGCAATTATCGTTAATGTCTTCACTGTGATGCTCGGTTTTCTGGTCCTGATCTTTTCAAACCTCGTTCCGATTACGAGATTCGGAATATTGCTGGGCATAACGATGTTGAGTTCAGGGTTTGGTGCAACTACCCTTGTGCCTGTGATAATCTTGTTAAAAGAAAGGACAAAATGAGACATTTGAAATCAATTGTAGGAGCGGTTTCCAACCGCGATAATTTGAACGATTGCCCCCAATTGCCTTCAATTGCCCCCAATTGCCTTCAATTGCCCCCAATTGCCTTCAATTGCCTTATTTATGAATGTGTTAAAGGAAGTCAAAATGAAATACCCCCTCCCTTTACCCTCCCCCTTTGAAGGGGGAGGAAAAAGAAGGGGGCTGAAAGGAGGTCAAAATGAAGCTCTTTTTTATCTGCCTGCTTATGCTACAGGTAACAAATGCTGAGCAGAATTTTGATGCACAGAAGATTCTGTTCAAGGTGGATGAGGTCCTGGCTGCACCAAAGGACCTTTCAGGACTGATGAAGATAAATATCATCAACAAGAATGGTGATACAAAGAATCGCGAGATCCAGATGTATCAAAAAGGGAATAACAAAAGACTGGTAAAGGTTCTCTCACCCGCAGACCAGAAAGGGATAGGATTTCTATCTTTACCCGATGATATTATGTATGTCTATCTTCCTGCCTACAAGAAGACCAGGCGTATTGCTGCCCATGTGAAGAATCAGAAATTTGTTGGAACAGATTTTACCTATGAAGACCTTGAGGCAAAGAACTACTCGGACAAATGGGATCCAAAGATAATTAAAGAAGAAAAGGATTTTTATGTGCTTGAATTGACCCCTAAGTCAGGGATTGTATCAGAATATTCAAAGATAAATCTCTATGTGCGCAAAAGCGACTTCTTTCCGATAAAAGCAGAGCATTTTAATAAAAAGGGTGAGATGATAAAGATAATGGAGGTAATCAGGACCGAAAGGATAAAGGACTATATAATTCCGAAGAATTACCTGATGCAGGACCTGCGCAGCGGAAATAAAACCGAGATGGCGATAGAAGAGATAAAACTTGATATTGGTCTTGGTGATGATATCTTTACCGAGAGAAATCTCAGTAAATAATAAAATGGCAGGGCAATTTAGTCCTTATGTAGGAGCGGTTTCTAACCGCGATAATTTTGATAACTGTCCCAACTTCTTCACCTGCCGTCAATTATAACAATGGTGATACAAAATAACAAATATAATCCCCCTCATCCCCCTTTATTAAAGGGGGAAATAAGGGGATTTTTGCCCGCCATTGTCTTCAATTGCCTTATTTATGAATGTGTTAAAGGAAGTCAAAATGAAACACCCCTTCCCTTACCCTCCCCCTTTGAAGGGGGAGGAAAAAGGAGGGGATTAAAGGAGGTCAAAATGAAAAAAATAAAAAACATAAAAATAATTGCGCTTGTTATATTTATAAACATTGGGTTCAGCCTTGATTGGTCTGGATACCTTTCAACTGACCAGCGCCTTCTTTTAAAAGAAGATTATACATTTTCTTTTGAAGAATATCGTCTCAGTCTGAACCCTGAACAAACAATCTCAGAAAACCTGAAATTCCACAGCGAAATCTGGCTTCGCTCATTCGGATTCCCATATATCACAAACCTCTCTGACCTTTATTCAAAAGAAAAAGTCACACCCTTCAATCTTGATCTCAGAGAGGCATATATTGATATCTTAAAATTTCCCTTAAAGAATGTTGACATCCGCATCGGACGCCAGCGTATCGCCTGGGGAACCGCAGATAAAATAAATCCCACGGATAATATGAATCCCCTTGACCTTGAAGATATCTGGGACTTTGGCAGACACCTCTCCTCTAATGGTATTAAGATTGATGGTTATGTGAAAGATTTTAACCTATCCTATATGTTCATCCCGCGGTTCACACCTGCAATTCTGCCCCAGGGAGATTGGTTCAATGCCAAGAATTCAAAGATAAATCTTCCACCCGGGATAATACCCTTGAATATCACAAATTCAATTGCTATGCCTGGTTACGCTATAAAAAATTCTCTTAATGGCTTGAGGTTAAAAAAGAATCTCTTTGGTTTTGACTTTTCCTTGAGTTATGCCAGTATAATGGATGGTATTCCAATCTTAACCAATACAGCAATCGTTCCTGCAGGAATGTCCGGTGAGGTAAATATTTATAATGAACTTTCCTTTCCAGAGATGCAGATACTCGGATTTGATTTTGCCGGAGCGATAAAGGATATTGGGATATGGGCTGAATTTGCGGTCTTCTTTCCTGAACGTATAAATTACAGAATTGATATGTCCCAGCTCGGTATGGGTGTGATCGATTCAGTCATCCTTGATAAAAAACCCTATGCAAAATATATAATCGGCACTGATTATACATTCAAAAATGGAATTTATTTGAATCTCCAGTATGCGCACGGATTCTTTTATGAAAGGGGCGAAGAGATAGAGGATTATTTGTTTGCCGGATTAGAATGGAAACTCCTTGAGGAACGGTTGAAATTGATGCCTGTAAGTGGTGGATTGGAGATAGAGGATTTCTCAGATATAAAAGAAAACTATGCATTGGTCTATATGCCTGAAATATCATACAAACCGGTTGAGGACTGCGAGATATCAATTGGACTCCGGCTCATTGATGGCAAAGAAGAGACAAACTTTGGTATGATGAAAGAAAACGACGAGGTTTTCCTGAAGGTAAAATACAGTTTTTAAAAAACGGACAGGCGACTTTTTTATTTTGATTTTCTTAATTGCAAACCTGAAGGTTTGCCCTACATTTCTGGAATTTTTTTCTGACAAATCAGCACTCTAATCACCACGTTTTATTTTAGTCTCTAATGAAACTTTCAGTTTTAAAAGCGATTTATGCATCCAGCCTTCATAAATAGAATCATATTGAACTAAAATCCAGTCATCTTAAGGTATCAGGATTCTTACTTTATAACCTTTGTGCAAGGTAGTGATTACCGCATTTTTCCATACCAAGTCCTTTTCAGACGTTAGCGCTTTTTACATTTACAAAACTAAATATTGGCGGCTCTTTCAATATTCTATATTTTTCAAATTCTATTGCCAAGTCTTTTCTTACGGGTATTATAAATTCCCAAAACTATGTGTTGTAAATGAGTTTCTTATAAAAAATTGAATCGCTACGATACAATAAATAAGTAAAAATAAGCACTACGGTGCAGATACCCAAATATACTTTATCTGCAATTAATGGGTCTTTTAAAATTAAGTATATTAAACCATATATTGCCACAGAAAAAACCATCCCTAATAACCAAAAATTACCCATCTTTAATGATACACCAAATACAAATTGGGAAATTATCAGCCCGGGTAAACAAATAAATACCGAAGTTGTATAAATCAACAAGGCTAGTATTACCACAAGAAAACACAGCCATCAACCTTGTTTTTCTCTTTTCTGCTTTAAATGGATACCCGCAATTCAGACAAAATGCTACTTTATCGGGTATCTCTTTTCTACAAGATGGACATCGTTTTGTTAGCGTCTATTTTCTTCAATTCTTCCGACACGATGTTCTAAAATAAAGTTCATATTCTAATCAGGATTGTTTTTCTAAACATCCCGCCTCAATCTTAATGCAGTTATTTAATAACCCTGCTATTGTGTCGATATCAATCTCACTCTTGGTATCTAAAATGTCCAGAAGATTAAAGACCGCGACCTTACAAACTACTTCCTGTTTATCCTCACTGAATTTTCCTTTACCAAAATAAATATTTACTCCGTCAAATCGTTGCACAGTTGACTGAAAGCTTTTGATATCATCTTCATTTTGCTCTACCCGAACAATAAAACAAGGCGTGTCAACCACTTCGTTTTCCCCACCACGTGTATTAGGGACTTGAATAATATACTTTTTGAGAGAATCTTTGATTTCGTTTACTTTTAACATTTCCTTGGTATATTTTGAAATCCACTGAAGATAGAATCCTATCCATATCTTCGTTTTATCTTTCCTGATTAAGTAGCCATACCAACCTTTTTCTTCGAGCTTACCAGCGCCTATCGTTTTGGAAATTTCCCCTATTTTTGCTCTCAAGCGTGGGTCTCTAAGCAAACGATATAACTCTTGTTTACCTTTTCCTTCTTTGAGATTTTTAAGATAATCGTGAATCTGTTTTAAGTCACACGGCCTATCGTCACTCATAACCTCCTCCTTTATAAACTTGAAAAATTCATCTTCATGTTTTTCTAATAATTCATAAAAATCACACCAGAGAAAATTATTTTGATTAGCGGGTTTGAGGTATTTAGAATCATCAAATACTTCCTTCTTTATTTCCTTAAGTGGATGCCAATGGGTGCTTATCAAAACAAGGTAATCACATTTCTTTATATATTCTTGAAGTTGATTGATTTTATCAACTTTACTTTCTTTTAGTTTCTTTTTTTCCGAAACCCCTACCCCTCTTTTTACTTCAATAATAACCCTTTTTTGTCCTCTTTTTTCCAGAATTTTTATGACCAGATCATAAATATTATTCTCTTCCTGCACTTGGGATTGGATTTTCTCAATCTCAAAGTCTTCCAAGTTAGTTTTGCACTTACTTTCGCTGAAAATCTTTTTAAGGAAATTCTTTGCAAAATCATTTTTATAACATAGCGCGAGTTTTATACATTCAGTAAACCAATCCTCCTGAGACATCACATTATTTTTTAAATTCTTAAGTGTCTCTATAATAGGATTCCAATCAAAGGTTTTATTTTCCATAGAATTTATCATCCTCAAAAGCATTCTCTCCGTGAGAACCTTGGCTAATAAATAACACCTTCTGATGATGGAGCATGCTAAATTTATGCCCATTGTATATCATAGGTATACAAAAAGATGGAACAAGCAGATACCATGTGTCCAAACACTTCACAGGAAAAGGGTTCAGTATATGGTTAAAGATGGCAGTAATAAATCTTTTTACCACTTTCGTCATGCCTATGCCTCCATTAGCCTCATTTAAAGTCTTTCGTCACACATAAAACAATATCCTTCTAATTCTCTGGCACACCTTCGGCATAGAGGAGCAGCTACTCCCCGTGTTAAATACTTCCCACATATTGGGCAGTGGTTCCGAAATTTTCTCGCGCATTTGTCGCATAATTCGGCATAAGATTTTTCTCCAAAGAGACTCCCGCTACACTTAACGCATTTCTTTGCTTCTTCTTTACATATTAACATAATTGGTGCCATTTATTACCTACTATAATTCAAAAATTTTTTAAAAGATTGTATTTATGGCATCCAGGATGGTCTTTATATTGACCTTTTTCCAGAATTACCTCAGGCAACATTTTTTCTTCAGGTTCCAGAAAACTCCGCCATTTACCCTGAGGCATGTGGCAGAGACAATACAAGAACAGATGCCCGGTCGCTTTCACTTTCCTCAAAATTCGTTTTTTCAAAGACCAAGTATTATAACCAAAAAACTTAACATTTCAAGTGGTTTTTGTTACAATATGTTCCCACCGTAAGACCGAGTTTGAGGGTTGTCGGACGGATTCATTTGTTATTGCCTTGTGCATCTTCTTGCTCAAGCATAGGGACTTCTTGACCACCTTCTAACATCTTGATTTCGGGAACAGAGGCACCAGCAATCCCTTTTATTGCACCATAAAACTGCACTGCATTGGTGAGCACCTTCTCAAGTTGTTTCTCCCGCTCTTTCCAAATTTTCTGCATCTTAAGTTTTTCTTCTTGATAACCATTGTGTAATTCACGAAAACCGTCAATTATCGCGCCAAATTGAACTTTGAATTCTTGGCTTGTCAGATAGTTATAAAGCATCTGCATCTTGGTCTCTTTACCCTGCTGGGTTATCATTACTGAGTGGACTTGAAGCAAACTATGCCTTAAAAGCATTGAAACCCCTTTTACCTCAAAGAATGAGCAGACCCAGACACCGTCTTTAAAAAAGAATTTATTCTCGTCATCAGGCATTACTTCTGTAACCAGGACTAAAATATCGGCTTTTACTTTCAGATTATCATCGCGTATTTTTTTTAGCCAGTTATGATCAAATTTTTTTGTCCTTTTGCTTTCGTAATAAATTTTACCGCATTCCTTACCCTTTTCTGTCCTTACAATCTGTAAAATGTCAGCACCTGGCTGTCCTTTTTTAATTCTTATAATCTCATCATAAGGGTATAATGCTCTGAGAATATTCTCGATCTCTAATTCTTGAACTTCGCCTTGAAGTTGTATTGAACCTTGTTCAGCCTTCCTTTTTGCCTCATCAAGTTGACTCTTTAAATCTTCAATAACTTTTTCTTTTTCCCTTATTTTCAGAATATTAGCCTCTTCTATCTGTTTTTGGATTTTCAACTTTTCTTCTTTTAGTTTCTCCATAAACTCTTTCTCTTTTTCAAACGCCACCTGCTCGCGCAGTTCTTCTTTTTCAAGTTTAAGTTTTTCATTTTCTGCCATTAATCTATGCAGTTCCTTCACCTGATTTGACTTTCTTCCCAGTTCCTCCTTTAATCCTTTGATTAGCTCAGCATTTTCCGCATCAAATTGATGCTTTAATTTTTCTTCTAACTTTGCCCTCTCTGTTCTAAGTTTGCTTTCAACTTCTTTATCAACAAGGTCTTTCAGTCTTTCTTCTTTAGCCTTTAATTCGGATTCCTTTTCAGCAATCTTATTTTCATACTTTTCTTTTATCTCTTTTTCAAGTTGTTGATAAAGGACTTCGCTTACATTTATCGCAGTCCCGCATTTGGGACATTTAATAATATTTTGACTTTCAATCATTTATCCTCCTATTGTTAATAAAAAACTTTATACCCGGTTATTATTCATATTAAATTACTCAGAACCTTCGGGAGATAAATATAAGTAACACCGTGGGGCACAATTTTGAATTCTAACCTGACAAGGTTCACAGAAAGAAATATTAAATCCAATATCTTCAAATCTGCCTGTTTCACTGCCGAAGTAAATGTGATTAATCTCAACAGGGTTCTCCGTACGAATCTCAAAGTTAGTAACCCCTTCTAATTTAACATCGTGTTTTTCTATTTTGATTATGTAACCATCCCCCTTTTTCCAGCATTGGAGATATTTGACACCTTTAAAGGTCTTCTCCCTTTGTTTAATCATTTTTTTCTCCTTATTTTTAATATAATTTAGCATAACTATAACTATTATTATAAATTTGTCAAGGGGGAAGATAAAGACCAGTGGTAAAAAGAGGAAGATATTAAAAAATTATTGAAATTTCAAGAGATTTTTGTCTCTGGTGCCAGGAATGTGCTGGCATTTTGATATAGAAATATAAAAGTCTTGTAATTTCATAACTTTTAAGAATTTTAAACTTATTTTGGTCTTCATATACATTTTCCCCCTTGACAAAGGGAGAAATTTGCATATAATATAGTAGGTTAAAGTTTATAGGTTTTTGATTTTTGTGGTTGATAAAAAGTTCCGATTTTTCGGGACTTTTTTATTTTATAAAAGAAAATTAAGCTGAAAAGGGGTTAAAAAATGAAGGTTTTATTGATAGAAATGTTTGATCCAGGAATGGATTATCTTGTTTCTGGAATTATATATTGTAGGTGGTATTAATATCCCGTATTATTAAAAATTCTTTGGATTTTTCCGTTATAATAATAATAGGAAAAGGAGGTAATTATGAAGACCTTAAAAAACGAAGTAATAGAGGTGGCAAATGAGATATATGCCATCAAGCCAGAAAAACTTAAGGAGGTTATTCAGGCAAAACATTATTATAGTATGGTTATTGAAGTTAATTAAATAAACCACCCCACCTTACCTTCTATCAAAGGGAAAGGGAAAAAGGGGTGAAAGGAGGTTTTATGCCTAATAGACAGGCTGAAAGGCTAAATACAAACTATCTGGAGGTTACCCATAAACTCTTTCGGCTTTTTCATGCCCGTATGGGGATTTTTGAGCGTATTCAAGACGGTGAGTTTGATATTGATAAAGGTGGCAAGGATATCAAATATTATAAAAATAAATTAAGGCACACTAACAAATTAATTAAGGATTTTGAAAAAGAACTTGCAAAGATTGTTGAAAAGGCACAGAGTTATGGCACAGTCATTCCCTTTGAAAATTTAGCCCAGAAACATAGATTAACCAATGAGCAGAAGTATGTTCTTTTGTTGATGTTTTTTGAAATGGCAGAGAAAGACCGTGATGGGTATTCAGGAAGGCATTTATTGCAACTCCTTGGATATAACACAGGGCAGTTTGTTGAGAAAAAAAGATTATTTGAGATTCTTCTAAAGAAAAAACTTATTAAAACTGTTGACTATGATCATTCAAACATACTCTTTGAGGCAGATTTTGTTCTCTCTTCAGAGGTTATAACACAGGTGGTTGGTGAAGAAAAAATCAATTTAGAAGAGAAAGTAGAAACTGCCGGCTGGATGCGAAAAATTTTTAAGCGAGAAGAGCAGGAGATATTACCCCTCGAGGTGCGTGAATCTGTGCTTACTTTTGACCAGATTGTGCTTAGCCCTGATAAGAAAAGGGAGATTCTAAGGTTATTACATCAGGTAAAAAACAGGAATTCAATCTTTAAAAAATGGGGTCTGGATGAGACGATAAAGTATGGCAAGGGTATTACCATGCTCTTCTTTGGTCCTTCAGGGACCGGTAAGACAGCGACCTGCGAGGCTATCGCCCATTACTTAAAAAAGAAGATTGGCATTGTCAATTATGCCGGAATACTTAATAGGTGGGTTGGTGAATCAGAAAAACGTCTTGTTATGGTATTCGAAGAGGCGAAGAAAGAGGATTGTGTCTTAGTATTTGATGAGGCAGATGCCCTGTTTGGGGCACGGCTTTATGAAGATCATAGCACAGACAGGATGCTCAATTTTATGACGAACATCCTTATGCAGGAGATTGAGAGGTTTGAAGGGGTCGTTGTTTTGACTACAAACCGTGAGGTTGTAATGGATGAAGCATTTGCGCGCCGGATAATCTTGAAATTAAAGTTTGATATCCCTGATGTAGAAGAAAGGGCAAAAATCTGGCGTATCTTGATTTCTCCAAAGACACCCCTTGATAAGGATGTGGATTTTGAGAGACTGGGTAATAAATATGAACTCACTGGCGGAGAGATAAAGAATGCAATCCTTAATGCAGTAATGGACTGTGCAAGCAGAAACAAAAAGAAATTGACTATGTCAATCCTTATGAAATTTGCAGAGAAGGAGATGGAGAAGAAGAATACAACCCAGAAGCGGCTTGGATTTTACGATAGACTCAAGAATTGAAGCAGTGATTTCTGCAAAATCAGGGGCGGGGCTTTGCCCCGCCCCGGGAATAAAAAAGGGGACAGGCTACTTTTTCATTTTTGTTTTCCAGATGCAAGGCTAAAGCCTTGATCTACATTTGTGGAGATCTCCATAATTGCAAACCTAAAGGTTTGCCCTACACGCACAAATGATGGTTAAATTGGTTTTTTGACGCGAGACAAGTCTCGCTACTCCGGAGTATAACAGCGAGAACTGGTTGTATCTGCAAATTCCAAACAGGCATTGATATTGGAGGGAATTAGCAGAAGTATTTGGGGCGCGAATTAGAAATAAAATCTGATATGTGTATCCACCCCGATTCCATATTGACATTTGTCCGGTTCTTATTATATTATAACACAGAGGAGACACTATGAACAAAATGATTGTCGCGATCTTTATTCTAATCGGTTTCAGCACCGCCGGGCAGGATTATTATCGCTACGGTGTTATTGTCGGTTCTGATAATGATTTCTTGACCGAAACCCGAGGACGCCAGTTCACGGTCGTTGATTCTTTCAATCCTGGATTTTGCGATTATTCATCAGGACTTGCCCATGATGGACATTATTTATGGAACAATTATACCTGGTCACCGAGAATCGCGCGTATAGACCCAGCAACTCACACAGTACTCAACATCTTTTATCCGACCTACGGCGACCGGGACATGGCATTTGATGGTACATACCTCTGGGTATCGCACTGGCAAACCAATTCCATATACAAGTATGACACATCGTTTTTCAATCTTGTGGTTACATATGACCCGCCGTTTGCCGGGCACCCGAATGGAATAGCATGGGACGGAAACTATTTATGGGTTGGTGAAGAAAGTGGGCGGATCTACAAGATGACTACGACCGGCGACACGGTTCGATCTATTCCGTTTAATGCTCCGTATTCATCGGACCCGCGCGGACTGGGTTTTTCATCTGATGGTAATCTTTGGGTTGGCCATCAGGGTTATGGAAGAGTATACGAGATAGATACCATTAACGGCACGATCCTTAATTGGTATGTGGCGCCGGGTTATATACCTGGATTGAATTTTCAGCAGGGTGTGGATTTTGGCGGGGGCTATCTCTGGACGACCACAGGTGGCACTTATAACAGAATCTACAAGATTGATATCGGATTGGCAGGTGTTGAAGAACACAATCAGGAAGTCAAAAACAAGATTGACCTTAATATAAGACCAAACCCATTTATGGAGAAGGTGATGATCAACCTTACCATCAAGCAATCCACGGCTGTCACACTTTCAATCCTGGATGCAAGCGGTAGAAGAGTTTCCACGATAATAGAGAATCAGACCCTTGCTCCTGATAATTATCAATACAATCTACCACAGGGACTGACTAAAAGCGGTATCTATTTTGTTGTCCTTAAGGCAAATGATTATACTTACACACTAAAAGTAATTAAATTGTAGATTGAGTCATTTGTACGATAAATCCGCTCAGCAATGATGGGTGTGGATAAATCGTACCGCTACATTATGCCTTCTAAGGTTTTTTTGTAAAACTGGAGTAGGGAATTTATTCCCGTGATGTATATACTTTTAGCACGCCCAGGGCTGTGATTGTAATGTTCAGGTTACCTATCACCTGTAGGCTTGACTCAATAATGAAAAAGTCTATAATTGATTGGTATGATAAAAGTGGGTTGTTGTGGTTTTCCAGTAGCGCGAAGGAGATACTACAGAACATTCAAGGTCGTCGAGGTGCAACTGACATTCTACGATTTTGTGGATACAGAGATTTTGAAAAAATGGCGTAATGAAGCACCAGAGGATTTTGAATTCGTCTTAAAGGCATTCCAGTTTATAACCCATCCCGCAAATTCTCCGACTTACAAAAGGGCAAGACACATAGAAAATCTGAAATTAGATAATTTAGGTAATTTTAAGATTTCAGAAGAAGTGTTCAAGTGTTTTGAGGTACTGACTGAATATGCAGAGATATTGAAAGCCAGGGTCATCATCTTTCAATCACCTCCAGGTTTTAGGCCAGAGGCGCAAAACATTGTAAATATGAAGAATTTTTTCAATAAGATTGATAGAAAAGATTTTATCTTAGGCTGGGAATCAAGGGGAAGATGGCAAGCAGAGGAGGCTGAAAAAATTTGCAAAGAACTTAACTTGATTGATGTCGTTGACCCATTTTTGCGTGCCTCAACCTGTGGCAAAATCTTCTATTATCGCCTGCATGGTGGTGAAGGTTATATCCACGAATTTTCTGACGAAGAGTTGTTCAATCTTGCCGACAAGGTTGAAAACAAAAGTGGCTATGTGATGTTCAATAATATCAGTAGTTTTGATGACGCCCAGAGATTTTTAAAATTTCTAAAATGAATTGTTAGAAAAAGAAATCTGGTTTTGTGAGCTGATTTGAAATTGAATCTTGATTTTTAGGGGAAAGCGGTTATTATTTCATGATGATGGAAAAAATCAAGAAAAACAACCTGATTAAGATCCTGTTAAAGGTAGAAAAAATTCTTATTCCTTTTAAAAATAATTTAGAGAAAGAATTAGATATTTAAATAACTATGCGCACGGGGACAGCTGATTTACCACTACATTATGGTCGGGCACCGAGATGGCTCTTTGAGAAGATGACCAAACTTTCAAGGGCGATCATTGAAGTGATTGTCGCTGAGTATGGAACTGAGGAATTTCTGCGTCGGGTTTCTGATCCCTACTGGTTTCAGGCATTTGGCTCGGTTTTAGGCTTTGACTGGCATTCTTCAGGTGTTACTACAACGGTCTGTGGGGCAATGAAAGAAGGGACAAAGGATATTACCCATAGTTTAGGACTATATTTTTGCGGTGGCAAGGGTGGGACATCAAGAAAAACGCCGCAGGAGATTGATAAGATTGGCGAAAGACTCGGTAAGGATCCAAAAAATTTGATCTATGCCTCAAAAATGTCCGCAAAGATTGATAATACCTGTGTCCAGGATGGATATAATCTGTATCACCATATGTTTATCTTTACAAAGGACTTAAAATGGGCGGTAGTGCAGCAGGGAATGAATTTAACCCCCCTCACCCTATCCCTCTCCCACAAGGGGCGAGGGAATTTTCCTGAAAAAGGAACAGCACGGAGGTATCACTGGCTCTCTTTAAATCTAAATTCCTTTGTTTGTGAACCTCATACTGCAGTCTGCTGTGATATAACCCAGCCAGCCCTTAATATGGTGGCAAAGGAGAGTGAGGAATCAAGAAGAGTTGTTACAGAAATCTCCTGTGATAGACCGGAGAAGATTTTGGAAGAGAGTGAAAGAATTTTGCAGATGCCTTCAAGACATCCGGTATTGAAATTTGACATAAATCCAAAATATTTTTACAAGGTTCTCTTGAAGACATACGAAACCACACCAGCAAATTTTGAGAATCTACTACAAATTGAAGGGATTGGTCCGAAAACTCTGAGGGCGCTTGCAATGATTGGTGAATTAATATATGGTATAAAACCTTCTTTTCAAGACCCGGCAAGATTCTCCTTTGCCCATGGTGGTAAGGATGGTTATCCATTCCCGGTTGATAAAGAGACCTATAATAAATCAATAAATTTTTTAGAAACCGCGATAAGAAAGGCAAAGATTGGTGAGGGCGACCGGTTGAAACTGATAAGGAAATTAGCAACTTTATAAAAAGGGTTAAATAGTGCGATAAATACTGCTCAGCAATGGTGGCAGTGGATAAATCGTACCGCTACATTATGTTTTCCGTAATTCTTTTAACAAAACTGGAGCAGGGAATTTATTTCCCTGACGGACGCGACTAAAGGTGCTACTCCAGAATACTTTTTTGTTATTCGTAAACAAATTGGCTTGTTGACTTTTTGATTGATATTTATATAATTGTTGGTGAATATCTTTAGAGTTTTTTGTTTTGCACTCTTACTGATTTTATTATTCATCTTTTGTTTAAGAAGATTACCTGAAAGTGTTGGCAAGGCAAGGGATGTGGTGGTTGTTACATCTGAACGTGATACTTCTTTAATCATAAGTAATCTTCAAACCTATCAATATGTGCCCCAGCGCGAACCCACTTTTGTTTTTATTTATGCACCAGACACAATGTTAAAAGGTGTCAAACAATTTCACTCTATTTTTCTTTATGGTTCATTAAAAGATGAATTTATTAGTGAACTTCTTGATGATGAAGCCCGCACTGCTACACAAAGGGATACATTCAATTTATTCAAAGTAGAAAATCTCTGGGCAAAGAATCAGACTGTGGTTATACTCGTGGCATCCGAACCTTCTTTTGTTCGTGCCGCAGTTATGAAGTACCAGAAAGTAGTTACAAAGATTTTTGAGGAATCTTATTATCGGAAAGCCAAGCTATCATTTTATGAAAAAGAAATGGATAATAAGATCAGAAGTCATCTGCACCGATTTGGCTGGGAATTGGATGTGCCTGTGGGCTGGATGATTGACTCTACACATAAAAAAGAGAATTTCATATCTGTCCACACGCATTATCCGGATCGCAGCATCTTTTTATATCGAGAAAAGAGCATAGACCTTTTAGGTGATTCTATGGTGGTAAGGAAAAGGGATGAGCTCACAAGGAAATATTACAATGGAGATTATGTTTTCAGAGAACTCACCACGGTTGAACCAGTTGAGTTTCGTGATATGAAAGGTTTGCGGATAAAAGGCGTATGGCAGAATGATTCTCTGGTTGCAGGTGGTCCATTTCTTTCATATTTCCTGAAGAAGAATGATTCGCTCTATATAGTTGATGGAATTCTGTTTTTGCCTGGTGAACGAAAGACCGATTACATTATGGGCCTTGAAGTGATGATGAATTCGTTTCAGAGGATTGAATAATGGTGAATATTTCTCTTGACAATCTTTATTATTTGATTAAAATATAATGCTGGAGGCATAAATGGCCGAACAAGATTTTTCCGAAATTGCGCGACTGGCAGAAAAATATGGTAAGGATCCAAAGTCAAGAATTTTTGTACAGCTTGCTGATGCTTATAGAAAGAATAATATGGTTGATGAGGCATTAGAGGTTCTAAAACAGGGATTGCAATATCATCCTAAGTATCCTCTTGCTCATCTGATTTTAGGAAAGTGTTATTTTGATAAAAGAATGTATGCTCAGGCAAAAGACGCCTTAGAAAAAACCATTGAATTTGATCCGATAAATATTGTCGCGCTCAGGACGCTTGCTCAGGTTTGTGAAGTACTGAAGGATGAGGCCTGCCAGCTTAAAGCATACAAAGGAATAGTCTCGGTTGACCCAAGCGATGAAATGGCGCGGAATAAACTTAACCAGCTTGAAGCCAAACAGGGAAAAGGGCCAGTCTACACAATGACCCTTGCCCAGGAATATGAGAGGCAGGGGAATTTACAAGAGGCTTTGAATGTCTATGAGCAACTTGGTTTTATGGATCCTTCGGATTTGGTGATCAGACAAAAAATAAAGGAATTACGGGATAAGATATCTGGTGTTGTTAGGGAAGTAAAAATAGATGAGGAGAAGAGGGTCGCGGAATTGAAACTGGAAAACTATTTCCAGCCTGAGGAGATAAATGTTGCACCGACATCTGTGGAACCACCTAAACCACCGGATTCTGCACTGGGTGAACATATAATTGACCTTGAACAGGCAGTTGTTCCTTCATTTGCTGAGGAGACAAAACCAGAGCCGATTGTTGAAACCAAAGAACCCGCAAAAGCCGAAGAACCTGAGCAGATTCTATCTCTTGAGGAATTTCTTGTGGAAACTCCTGTTCCAGCAGAGGAGACAAAACCAACACAGATTGTTGAAGAACCTGTTCAACCTACGGCAATCAGCGAGGTACCTGAACCACCAGTTGTTGAAGAAAAGCCGATTGAGGAGAAATCAGAGTTGATTCTACAACCAGAGCCTGTTGAAATAATCGAACCCAAAGTAGAAGAATCAATTCCGGAAATTCAAGTAAGTCCGGCTGAAAGACCTGAACCAAGATTAGAGGAATCAATCCAGGAACTGTCCGTGAGCCCATTAGATACCGAAGTATCAAAACCTGAAGAACCAGTGAAAGAGAGCGTCATTGAGCCAGCAGTTGAGGTGAAACCAGAGGGCGAACCAATTGAAGAAAAACCTGCGGAAGAGAAACCAATTCAACCTGAAGAGGAGAAGAAAAAAGAGGAGTCTCCAAAACCCAAGGAAGAAGATTTTAAATCATTTCAGGATTGGCTTTCAAGCCTTTTAAAATAATTATGAATATAAAGAAAATTAAAGAACTTGTTAAAATATTAGAAAGTAGTCCCCTCACTGAAATAGAATTCACTGATTTCTGGGGAAGAAAACTTAAATTATCAAAAGCGAATGGTGCTCGTACTGAAAGAATTTCTGAAGCCCAGGTTATAACGCAAGAGACAAAAGAAAAGCCCGTAACTGCAGCGCTCAAACAAAATGAGCAACCAGTTGAGGTGACAAAGAAGAATCTTGTGGCAATTCGTTCACCAATAGTAGGTACATTTTATCGGTCGCCTGCACCTGATGCGGCACCTTATGTTGAAGTGGGAGATGTTGTAAAACCAGGGCAGGTGGTCTGTATTGTTGAGGCAATGAAATTGATGAATGAGATTGAATCGGATGTTGCGGGTAAGATAGTTCAGATACTGGTCAAGAATGAAGAACCAATTGAATACAATCAGGAATTGTTTTTAATAGAACCATTGTAATTTGGTTAAATAACAATTGGTTAAACAATAATTGGAAAATAAACAATAGAGGATTATGGAACTAAAAACATTACTTGAAAAAATGATGAAAGTCAATGCCTCAGACCTTCATTTAAAGGCCGGGGCTCCACCTGTGTTAAGGATTGATGGCAGGCTGGTGATAGAAAAATCCGAATCACTGACACCAGAAATACTCAAAACAATGGCGTATCAGATTATGACACCTTCTCAGCAGCAGACATTTGAGCGGATGAAAGAAATGGACTTTGCCATTGGTGTGCGCGGGGTTGGTCGTTTCCGTGTAAATATCTTCCTCCAGAGAGGCAGTATTGCTATCGCCATGCGTGCCATTCCAATTTCTGTTAAACGGGTTGATGAATTGAATCTGCCGACGACCCTGAAGGAACTTTCTTTGAAACCAAGAGGTTTGATTCTCTGCACAGGAACAACCGGAAGTGGTAAATCCACAACCCTTGCCGCAATGATTGAACATATTAATGAAAATGTTTCAAGACACATCATCACCATTGAAGACCCGATTGAATATCTTTTCCGTGATAATCTCTCGGTTATTAATCAGCGTGAAGTATTGATGGATACGATATCCTTTTCTATCGCTCTACGTCATATTTTGCGTCAGGATCCAGATGTGATACTGATTGGTGAAATCAGAGACCGTGAGACAATGGATGTCGCACTGAAGGCGGCAGATACCGGGCATCTTGTTATGTCTACACTTCATACCTTGAATTCAACTGAGACCATAAACCGCATCATTTCATTCTACCCACCACATCAGCATCAGCATATTCGGGTGCTTCTTGCGGCAACACTTGTAGGAGTTGTATCATTGAGACTTCTGCCAAGGGCAGATGGAAAGGGAAGAATACCAGCCGTTGAAATACTTATTTCCACACCAACAATAAAGGAATACTTATTGGATCCGGTCAAGACCCTTTTAATTCAATCGGCTATTGAAGAAGGTTATGGACAATATGGAATGCAGACCTTTGACCAGTCAATCTTTCGTCTTTACAAAGATGGGCTTATTTCCTATGATGATGCAATACAGGCAGTCTCCAATCCTGATGAATTTAAATTAAGGCTTGTGGGCATTGAAGCAACGGCAGAGCGTGGTTGGGGTTCTTTTGAGAAGAAGTAGTGAAATTTGAAAAGATACTCATTGCCAATCGCGGCGAAATTGCAATAAGAATAATCCGTGCTGCCAAGGAATTGAATCTAAAGACCGTTGCAATATATTCAGAAGCAGATGCTGATGCCCTGCATACCCGCCTGGCAGACGAAGCAGTCTGTATTGGCCCAGGTCCGGCACGGGAAAGTTATCTTAATATTACCAGAATAATAAGTGCTACAGAGATAACTGGAGCAAGGGCAATCCACCCTGGTTATGGATTTCTGGCGGAAAATGCGGAGTTTGCTGAAATATGCGATTCCTGTGGAATTATCTTCATTGGTCCTAAACCTGAGCATATTCGGGCAATGGGTGATAAGATAAAGGCAAAAGAGACATTTGCAAAATTTGGCGCTTCAGGCATCCCGGGTAGTGATGGACAGGTTGAAAATATCCGTGATGCGAAAAAGACCGCGGTGCGAATTGGTTATCCGGTTATTTTGAAGGCGGCGGCTGGAGGTGGAGGCAAGGGAATGAGGATTGTTCGTAATGAGGATGAAATGGAGTCTGGATTTAGAATTGCCCAGGCTGAGGCAAAGGCGGCCTTTGGTGACCCCAGACTGTATATTGAGAAATACATTGAAAAACCAAGGCATATTGAAGTCCAGATACTTGGTGATACTATGGGTAATGTTGTAGCACTTGGTGAGAGGGAGTGTTCAATTCAGAGGCGTCACCAGAAATTGATTGAAGAGTCACCTTCAGTTGCAGTGGACGAGAATCTGCGAAAAAGTTTGATAGAAACTGCGGTGAGGGCAACATCGGGAATTGGTTATCAATCAGCTGGTACCATTGAATTTTTAATGGACGAAGACAGAAACTTTTATTTTATGGAAATGAATACAAGAATTCAGGTAGAACATCCTGTTACCGAAATGGTTACCGGCATTGATATTTTAAAGGAGCAAATAAAAATTGCCCTTGGAGAAGAAATTTCTTTTTCCCAGGATGAAATTAAGTTAAAGGGGAGCGCGATTGAGTGCAGAATAAATGCGGAAGACCCAAAAAGGAATTTTGCTCCTTCACCGGGGAAGGTTACATTCTTTCATATGCCTCAGGGCATTGGAGTGCGTTTTGATACACATATTTTTGCCGGTTATACAATTCCTTCACAGTATGATTCCTTGATTGGCAAACTCATCTGCCACGGAAATTCAAGGGCAGAAGCAATTGCCCGGATGAAGCGGGCACTTGATGAACTTGTGATTGAAGGCATTACCACAACTATCCCGTTTCACCTTGAAGTATTAAATCACGAAAAATTTGTCACCGGTGATATTTCAACAAAATTCATTGAAGAAAATTTCGGCCGTAGGTAATATTTTACCGTAGAAGGATTACTTTCTCAACCAGCCTGCGGTCATTGTATTCCAGATGGACAAAGTATACACCAGCGGGTAAGGAGTGGCCCAGGTCGTCAGTGCCAGACCAGATAACAGAAGTAGCGAGTCGCAAGTAGCGAGTAGCGAGATCAAAGGATTTTACAACCCTGCCTGTGACATCATAGATCTTCAGGTTTATATCCGGTATCGTGTATCCTGCATCCTGTATCGTGTATCTGATTTGTGTATTTTCCCGGAATGGATTTGGATAGACCGCAAGGATTGTAGCATCAGGCATAGAGCGTCCTTCGGTTTCTTCAATGACCGTAATATATTCAACGTTTACATCGTCAATATAAAATCCTTCGCCAGTATGGGCATCATTGTCGCTGACAAAGGCAATGCGGATTTGAATGGTGTCGCCCATCGTATAGTCTTTGAGCAAATATTTTTCGCAGAACCAATCACTCTGAATTGGTCTTTGCTTTAGTGCGCCGCCGGTACCGATAAAATCAAGGGTATCTGCTATATTGTTATGCATCACAATCACGTATATTCCGTCCGTACCATAGATAGGAACATTGAACCAGCGATAGAATTTCAACAAAGAGTTTCTTTGAATCATAAAGGGAATGGTCTGGAGATAGCAGTTCATATTATCTACATATTTACCGTTTGACTCATTGCCACAATACCAGGAATGGGTTTGGGAGAAGGAACGTCGTTCAGAGATATGCCAGAGATTGTTTATGCCCCCGGTTGTCCATAGACCGCCTCCTGATTCCATATCATCACCAAAACCGGTATTGCCGATGAGCAAGTTTACCGTGTCATTGAAGACATAATCATCACAATAGATTACAAGCGGCAGATGAGCGAGATATGATGAGGGGCAGCTGGCACTAATGGAAACCACAAAGGGTTGCGAGGAAATTTTTAGTGATTCAGGCTTGATTTCACCATACCAGGAACTGTCAACGATTATAGAAACATAGGGATCACCAGATGTCAAATTTGCCCAGGTTGAATGCCCAAAACCAAAGCCTGAATTTTGAAGATGGATATAAAGCGATTCAGTTTCATTGGGCAGTGAAGGAGGTGAGGGGATGACAATCTCATCAATCTTAAGGATGGGTGTTCCGATAAGAATAATTGGATTGAAGTTTAAAGTTTTAACTGCATCGGTTATTTCTAAGTCAAAACTTATGCCGTGGCCATTTTGGGCACTACCGATGGTTATTTCAAATGCATTATCAATTGTGATTGAATCCCCAGCATTTAATGAACTTAAAGATGCGGTGCTGTCAAGAATCGTCACCATTGGGTCAGAAGAGCGCAATTTTAATTGAATATTATTTGATGTTGCATTACCACAGTTTTTTAAGGTCGTTGGCAAGAGGATATTTTCATTAGGATTGGCAACGCCATCGCTATTTCCAGACATATCGTTTATTATCCAGTTGAGATAGTTTACATAAGCGCCACTAATTACGGGGATTGTTCTTTCTACACAAAAATAATTGTGGGCAGTTACCGTGAGGTTAAAATTCCCGGTGCTTGTGGGGTTCGCATCGAGAAAGATTGAGCCACGCGCATCCGTCCATCCAGAAGCATAAGATTCATCGCCTTTCATCAAACAGACAAGGGCATCTTTTATCGGATTCAGTGTCTGTTTATCTTTTACCGTGATTAAAATTTTGCCGTTGCCCAGAGGTATTGACTGGGGATAAGAAACGAGCAGGGTCTCAGGAATTCGTGTCCAGACAGGCATTTCAGGGTCGCCGAGCAGATTTACTTGATACTGGTGCCAGCGATAGACATTCTTCTCCCTTGAGTAAGGAATAAAATGTGCCTTTGCCAGAGATAATGCCTCGCCAAGATGGAAATTGTCATTATTAAAGAGTTCATAAAAAAATCGGCTGTCAAAACGGTCTGAATAACCAAACCCTGGATTACCCGGTGAACCCCAGCCATAACTTGAATTGCCAATATATGCGACTCCGCCGCCATTCGGACTATTTACAAATGCCTCAGACACTGAGGAATAATCAAAGGCACTTGTCCAGCAACCGATTGAGTACAGTATCCCATATTTAGGACCATTAGTGATTGTATCAAAATCTGCACAATATATTCTATTCGGCCAACCACCAACCGAAATCAAATCAATCCAGCCGTGGCCATCGTGATTTATCAAATTCTGCCCCTGTCTTATTGCCTGCATTACTGATTCTTTTGTTTCATTGCCCAGACTCTGATAGAGTTTTGTCAATTCAAAGTTGGCAGGAAATGATTCATCAGCAATTTTATTCTTGTGTACACCCTGATCCGTGTAGGGGTCAGCCCAGAGAATTTCCGCAGCAAAAAGGGCGTTATTCAAATAATAAAAGTTTGGATTCTTTTCATAGAGCAGGACTTTTTCTACAAATCTTTGTGCCTCAGCAATTGCATTTACCGGTGCTCGACCGATGAGCAAATCAGGATAAAGATCCACGCTATCTTCAATTTCTCCATAACTGTGGTCATTGTCAAAATCCCAGTTGCCCTGCAAATCGGCATAATAAAGATCGCATGGCATTGTGTCTTCGCGACCTGGAGAAAAACCAGCACTACAGGTCATTGCATAGGCGAATCTACAGGGGATAAAGTCCACATCGCCAGCAAGAAGGACATATTCAGTATTTGAATCTACAAGGGTCTTCAGGTAGTTTCTTATTTTCGCCGCACTATCTTCGCCAGGATAATGGGTTATGATCCAGTTTACATTTCTTACCCAGGCAGGGATACCCTTTCTTGTCTTCCAGTCAGCAAGCCGCTGAAAGACTGTATCCATCGGAGATTCAGTGATTATTACATACTGCAATTGCCCTCGTTCAGTTCTTTGAGACATAGTGAAAATATCGTCACTATTTGAGGCAATTTTCTTTATCAAATCATTCTTTGCCCAGAACCTGTCCCCTCCCTGGTAATGAATGGCAAATTTTATTGAATTATAAACGACAAGTTTTTTTGACAATGGATAATAATGAAAAGGGACACATAGAATTTCACAGATTTGATAATTGCTAAGTATACCTGACCCCTTTATCTGTAGTATGTCTTCGGGATAGGGATTTGAGGAGAGATATATACTCTTATCTTGTTCTTCATTTCTCATAATATTTTCTTGTGATAGTATCACTGGTTTTCGGGTAAATGATAGTTCAGAACAGAGTTCAAATTCCCTTTGTGTTGTTGAGATGATTTCAATCTTTTCAATTCTTGCACCAAGAGGCAGGGCAATGCTTATTGTCTTTGAAGGTAATTCTGGAGCACCAATTTCATCAGTAATTTCCCAGCCTGGTAACCTTAATCTTGTAGTATCAGCAAATTGCTCAAATTGTAACGCGCCAGCATCAAAGTCAATATTGCCGATGTATGTGTTACTTATAAGAAAGAAAATTGCCATTAATTCCATTTTTTTCTCCTTTCTATGGGCCGACAAAGTTCACACGGTTGCCGCCCATTTGCTTTGATTCATAGCAGGCACTGTCAGCAAGGTCTATGAGTTTCCGTTTTTCTCTTGCGTCCTTAGGAAATACTGAGATGCCAATGCTCAGTGTGACCGGTGGATCAAGTTGTTCTGATTCAATTTTCTTTCTGATTCTTTCGGCGACAACCAGGGCGAAACTCGCATCGGTTTCGGGTAGAACCGCAATGAATTCATCGCCACCGTATCTACCTAAAAAATCTACATCCCTTATGGTATCTTTCATTAAATTGCTAAATTTCTTTAAAATATAATCACCGGCAGAATGACCAAATTTGTCATTGTAATTTTTGAAATTATCAAAATCCATCATCAGGAGAGCAAATGGCCGGCGATAACGTTCAGCTCTTTTCAGTTCGGCTTCAATCATAAGTTCAAAGCTTCTGCGATTGGGTAATCCGGTAAGCGGGTCGGTCAAAGAAAGTCTCTTTGCCTCTTCATAAAGCCTTGCATTCTCCAGGGCGATGGCAATCTGGGCGCTGAGAGTAGAGAGGAGTCTTATATCATCGGGTGTAAAGCCATCAATTTCCGGGTTTTCCACATCCAGAACCCCGATCAGCCTATTGCCAATCATTAACGGAAAACAGACTTCGCTCTTCGCTTCTTTTACGCCCGGAATATAATAAGGATCTTTTGATACATCCGGCGAATAATACATCTCTTTTGTTGCCGCTACATGACCGGTGATACCGACTGAGCCGATCCTGATTTCAATTTCTTTCACTGATTCAGGATAATTTATATATGAACAGAGTTTTAATAGCCGTTTCTCCTCATCAACGAGAAAGATTGCAAGATTCAAATATCCGAATGTCTGCAAAAGGCGTTTGAGTATATTTTCTAATAGAACATTGAAATCAAGGGTGGATATAAAAGTCCTGCTCACTTCATAAAGAACAGCAGTTTCCTGGGCTTCTCTGGTGATTTTTGTATAAAGTTGTGCATTATCAAGGGCGATAGCGGCTTGAGTGCATAATAACTGTAGATATTCAATTTCTGTTTGAGAAAATTCTTGGGGTGAGAATGAATCAACATAAAGTATACCAACCAAACTCTCCCGGGCAATAAGTGGCATTGCAATAACTGCCCTGCGGCCCTTTTCCAGGGCAACAGGATTAACATTGTTATATTTTTTTAGGTCGTTAATTATCACAGGTCTGCGGGTCTTCAAAATATCGCCGGAGATACCATTTGTCAATCGTGCAGAAGTTCGGTAACGTTTTAACTCGCCTGTCTCTTTTGAAAATTCATAGGATTCAATGACGGTTGTTGTCGGTTCGTCAATTACCAGGAGGCTTGCAGCATCAGTCTGGGTAATTTTGATTGCGGAGCTCAACAGTACCTTCATGATGTTTTCAGATTCAAAAGTTGAACTCAGCGTTATGCTGATATGTTCAAGTTCAGTAACAATTCTTGATTTTTCCTCAATTTCACTAATTAATTTTGTGTGTTCAATGGAAAGGGCTGCGAGTTTGCAAAAGAAATCCAATGCTACATAATTTTCAAATACTTCGATTTTTTGGCGATAATAAAGGTTTAAGCAACCAATTGGTTCATCTTTCAGTAACAAAGGTGCAGAAACAAATGATTTCAGTCCTTCTTTTTTTATCCATTCTATTGAGAAATAATCGCCCTTTGTTTCAAAGACATCAATGATGTCTGATACAAAACGGGGTTTTTTTTCCTGGCAAACCTTTCCTGAAATTTCTTCATTTTTACGAACTTTAACAACCTTAAGATACTCGGAGGATAGATTCGTGGAATGGGCAATGGTCAAGAATTCCTTTTCTTTATCAAAAAGCATAATTGATGAGGCTGAGGCATTAAAGAATGAACAAGCATTTTTGGTGATTGTGTCAAAAACCTTACCGAGAGAGTGATGTTCAAGTAGTGATTCGGCAATGGCAGTTAGATTTTCAGATAAATTTCTATTTTCCATCTACTTTAATTATACAAAATAATGTCAGTTTGTCAAGGATTGACACAATTAAAAAATTGGCTATAATATTTTATGAGGTTTTCGAAGAGAATACTATCCGTGTGCCTGCTGATCAGTTTGATCTCCTGTGGTGTGCCACCAAAAGACAGGGCATTTTCTATCCTGAAACAAGGGATCAACGATAAATCGGAAATTATCCGGATAAATGCAGCAAGGGGACTTATTGAAACCGGAGACAAGCAGGGGTATGAGATTTTATACAAGGTACTTCAGGGTGGTGACAAAGATGCGATAGTTGCGGCACTGGGTGCACTTTATGTGATAAAGGACAGGACCTATTCACCAGTTCTTGCGAAGTTAAGTCGGGATGCTGAACCTCTCGTGAGAACTGAGGCATTCCATTTGCTTTCTCTGAGCAGTGATACAGGTTATTATAAAATCCTGCTTGAAGGCACAAATGACCGGATTGCCCGGGTAAGGCGCTATGCATATCAGGGGTTGATGAACTTCAAGGACAGCACCACTCTTATGAAGGGACTGAGAGATTTTGATCCCTTGGCGAGGATTTCTGCTGCAAAGTCGCTCGGGCTTTTGGGTAATGATCAGGCGAAGGATTTCATCAAAAAAGAAATGGATCCGAAAAATCCTAATCCAGAGGTCTGGGCACAGGCAGTCCTTGCCCTGGCAGAACTAAATGATACATCATCAATTCCTTATATCAGGGATCTTTTGACAGATACACCCTGGGATTTGAGAATTGCTGCGGCTGAGGCACTGCTTATGCTTAAAGATTTTTCGGGTGTTGAGATTTTGAAAACGGGATTACAATCACCAGATCCTTTTGTGCGGGTCAAGGTGGTCGAGGTGATAGCAGGCTATCCTGTATCTGATTTCTATGAATTGCTAAAACAGGCGAGCAAAGATGAATATATAAATGTTTCTATTGGTGCTATGAATGCCCTGATAAAATACCGAAAAAAAGAGAGTCAGAAGGTATTTGAAGATTTGCTGTCTGCTCCAAATCCTCTGGTAAGGATCGCAGCTGCAAGCGCCTATTTAAGAAGTTTTTAAGATGGCTTTGAGAATTTACAACACCCTGACACAGAAACTTGAGGAATTCAAACCACTGAATGATACGGTTCGTATATATTCCTGCGGATTAACAGTTCAGGGAGCACCCCATGTGGGACACATCCGTGCAGCAATAACGCGCGATATTTTAAGACGGTGGCTTGAATACCTCGGCTACAGAGTGAAATCAATTGAAAACTTTACTGATGTTGATGATAAGATAATCAATAAACAGAAAGAATTGAATACTGATTGGCGGATGATTGCAGAGGAAAATATCAAAAAATATGTTGAGCTCTGTGATTTTTTGCATATCTTGAGACCTCATTACTATCCCCGGGCATCACAGCACATTGAGGAAATTATCTATCTGATTCAGCGACTTATGGAAAAAGGTTTTGCCTATGAAAAATCTGGGGATGTGTACTACCGAGTGCGTAAGTTTGCTGATTATGGAAAGTTGTCTAAGAAAAGCATTGATGAGTTACAGAGCGGAGCGAGAGTTGAACCGACCGAGGTGAAAGAAGACCCCCTGGACTTCGCTTTATGGAAATCGGCAAAGGCCGGTGAGCCATACTGGTTGAGTCCCTGGGGAAAAGGCCGGCCCGGCTGGCATATTGAATGTTCGGCAATGTCAATGCATTATCTTGGCGAATCTTTTGATATCCATACGGGTGGCGAAGATTTAATATTCCCACATCATGAGAACGAGATTGCCCAGTCTGAAGGCGCAACAGGCAAGGAGTTTGTTCGTTACTGGATACATAATGGAATGGTGAATATAACTGGTGAAAAGATGTCCAAATCAACCGGGCGGTATTTTCTGATGGAAGATATTATTAAGGACTATTCGGCAAATGTAATCAGATTTTTTTTGCTGAAGACCCATTATCGGAGTCCGATTGAATTTTCAAAAGAAAGGCTTGAAGAGGCAAGGTCAGCCTATGAGAGAATTCAGATCTTTCTTGACAGACACAGTGAGACGGCTGAAATTATGAATTTGCAGGATCTGGATAAATTTATTGATGCAATGAATGAAGATTTGAATACACCAAAGGCACTGGGAGTAATATTTGAACTTGTTAACAGAGGTTATGAAATAGATAAACCTGAAATTGCCCATAGTATCAGACAATATCTGAGGATTTTGGGTTTTACTGAGGTTAAGAAAAAAGAAGGTGATTTATCGCCAAAGTTGTTAGAGATAATTCTGGATATTAGAAATCAACTCAGAGAGAACAGACATTATGAATTGTCTGATGCGATAAGAAATAGATTAAGCGGTTTAGGAGTGGTAATTGATGATCAAAAAGGTTCAAGCACCTATCGCTGGGAGGTGAAATGATACAGGTCACACAGGTCAAAAAAGGGATGCTCATAAAACTTGATAACGAACCTTATGTTGTTTTATCGGTGACACACATTACCCCGGGGAACTGGCGGGGAATGGTGGTATGCCGGGTAAGAAATCTTACTTCAGGACTTTCAAAGGAAATGAGGTTTCGATCGACAGATCGGGTTGAAGAGGCAGATGTGGAAGAGATTGAAATGGAATATATATATTTTGATGATGGCAAGTACTATTTTATGAATCTGGAAAACTATGAGCAATTGCCTCTTGATGGAGAATTGCTTGGTGAGAATGCAAAATTGTTGACATCGAATATCAGGGTAAAGGTTCAGTTTTTTGAAGGCAAACCATTTGGTATAATTTTGCCCAAGACAGTGACATTAAAGGTTATTGAAACTCAGGCATATATTAAAGATGCCACTGCCCAGGCGCAGAACAAGCCCGCAGTACTTGAGGGTGGTTATAAATGTCAGGTACCACCATTCGTTGAAGTTGGTGATTTGATAAAGATTGATACAGAGAGTGGTGAATATCTTGAGAGGGCATAAGTGTTCTGAAAGGAGTTCTATATGGCTGATGATTTGCATGAAGAAATAAAAAGGATCGCTGAGAAGATTCCGGGTTGTCTATATGCAAGTCTGGTTGGTTATGACGGCATCACTGTTGCCCAGTTTGTCGTTGAGGTAAACTTTGATGTTAACCTCTATGATGCTGAACTATCTTCTCTAATGCTGACATCAAAGGAGATAAGAAAGAATCTGAATCTGGGCACAGAGACCGAATTGATATGGCTTACCCAGAATTTTTTCTTCATTATCCAGCCTGTGGGTGAAGATTATTTTATTTATGCCTGCCTTAAACCGGTTGGCTCTAACCCCGGGGTCGCACGTATAGAGATGAATAAGGCAAAACCTAAATTGACAGCGATAATCTATCCAAAGCCAGGTGTTTAGGAGGATTTATCAATTAGAACCTTAGGGATAAAGGTACTCCTTGCAGTAGTTGCGGGAGTACTTTTTCAGGCAGTATTCAACCCTGCTGTTATATTCTATATTGTTCTAACATTTGCTATAATATTATTATCTTTTATTAAAAGAAATTTTCTTTTCTTATTAATTACTGTACTTTCATCATTTAATACATACCTGCGTAAACCCCAGTCTGGAATATCCATAGAAAAGGATTTTATCTATGAAGGTGTAGTAATTGCTGAAGATCAGAAAGAGAATGTTATTAAACTGAAACTGATAACAAAAAGAGTAATTGTCGGAAAGGATACAATACCCATTTCCATATACGCTGAGCACTATTCATATCAACCAGATTATTATCTGGGCAAAACCATTGCAATAAAAGGTCCTTTGATTTCAGCAGAGAAAATTCACCAGCCAAACATAATTCTGGGCAGTATCGTTAGAAAAGACTATCACAATAATATTACAGGAGGCATTTTTAATTATGTATATACATACATAAATAGAGTTTTCAAGAATTCCTTCGCGCCCGATTACTGTAGTGTCGCCCAGGGATTAATTCTTGGTGGTAGCAGTCGTTTGAGTGCCGAACTAAAAAACATCTTTGCCCGTGCCGGTGTGTTACACATCCTCGCAGTATCCGGACTCCATGTTGGGTTTATTATTGCATTCTTAGGTACGGTCTTTTTGTTTCTGCCGGTTCCCTATAAACTGAAATTCGTCCTTATTATGTTGTTTCTTGTATTTTATGCAGGCATTACTGGATTCAGACCGAGCGTTCTGCGCGCATCTCTAATGACCTCTTTGTTTGGGCTGGCATTTATTTTGCAAAGGCAAGTTAATCCAATCCATATCGTCAATATGAGTGCTTTGACAATTTTGTCAGTAAGCCCATTGACACTCTTTGATACCGGTGCCCAGCTTTCCTTTGGTGCGGTCTATGGAATAGTATATCTTTTGCCAAAGATAAATGCTGGCTTTCTGAAAAAAATAGAGAGCCGAATTTTTAAATCCATTCTCTGGTCAATGGCGACATCTCTTTCCGCCCAGATTTTTGTGTCACCATTTTTGATTCAGTATTTTAGCCAGTTGCCCACGCTTGCGGTATTTTCCAATATTTTGGTCGTGCCCCTGGCGTCAATAATCATCTATCTGCTGTTCATTTTGATTATTGTTTCACTAATTTTTAGGCCATTGGTTGGAGCGATTGTCTATTTAACAGTCAAATTAATCTGGGTACTTGAAAATGTTGCTAAATTTTTTGCTTCTCTGCCATTTGCCTGTTTGGGTATTGATTTTTCACCAGTCTTTCTTGTTCTTTTCTATTTTATTTTTGTAAAGAAAGTAAGAAAATATGCGATCTTTGCTATGTGTATAATGGCAATCATTTTTTCTCTGATGTCTTTATTCCCGGTATCCCTGATTCAAATGACCAATAATGGTGCATTGATAACTTTGGTTGACCGAGAAAAAATTCTTCTCTGTGAAGGTGGCATAAGGATTCTACCACCAATTTTTTATGACAAAGATGTTGATTACCTGATCGCACAGAAGAGAATCATTGAAGCAAAAAAAGAATTTGTTCTTTTGCCAGAAAATCTTTACTATAAAAACCTCAAGATTGGTGATTTTTTAATCCATCTTGGTAAGAGGATAAATATCCAGGTTGAGGGGAATGAGTTTTCTGTGCCGGAGCAGGGTCTGGAAAATCGCATAAGGCATATTATTTTAGGTAAAAGTCGTATGTATCAATTTGAAACTCCTGCTGAGCTGTCAGTTCTGGACCAGATGGGCATTGATTTTCATAAGATATTTGGTAAGCTGATGGTCTCTTTTTAGTCATAAACGCAATCTTGACTTTTCCAAAAAAAAGTGTAAAATTGTGGGTTAAGGAGGTTTGATGGCAAAGATTAGGGTGGCGATAATAGGTGTTGGTAATTGTGCATCAAGTTTGGTTCAGGGTGTTTATTATTATCGGAATGCGCGTGAAAATGAAATCATCCCTGGAATTATGCATACCAGGTTAGGCGGTTACCATATAAATGATATAGAATTTTCACTGGGAATTGATATAGATAAGAATAAGGTGGGGAAGGATTTGGCTGAGGCAATTTATGCCAAACCAAATAATACTTACAAGTTCTGCACCGTACCGAAAATGAATGTACCGGTCGTCAGGGGAATGACCCATGATGGCTTGGGTTATTATTTATCACAGATTATTGAGAAGGCTCCTGGTCCAACTGCTGATATCGTAAGATTACTGAAAGAAACAAAGACGGATGTTGTGATAAATTATCTCCCTGTAGGCAGTGAAGAGGCAACCAAATGGTATGTTGAACAGGTGCTTACTGCCCGGTGTGCATTTATAAACTGTATTCCAGTGTTTATTGCCAGTCAGAAATACTGGCAGAAGAGATTTATTGAGAAGGGTCTGCCAGTGCTCGGCGATGATATCAAATCTCAGGTTGGAGCCACTATTGTCCATCGTATCCTGGTCAATCTATTTAATGACCGGGGGGTAAAATTAGAAAGAACCTCCCAGTTGAATGTTGGTGGCAATACAGATTTTTTGAATATGCTTGAACGTTCACGGCTTCAGTCAAAAAAGATTTCCAAGACCCAGGCAGTCACCTCTTTATTAAAGTATGACATTGGCGCAGAGAATATTTATATTGGACCTTCAGACTATATTGCCTGGCTTACGGATAGAAAATGGGCGTATATGAGGCTGGAAGGTAAGACTTTTGGTGATGTTCCGCTCAATATTGAATTAAAATTGGAGGTCTGGGATTCACCAAATTCTGCTGGTGTAGTAATTGATGCGATCAGGTGTGCAAAACTTGCCCTGGACAATAAATTGAGTGGGGCAATGATTGAGCCTTCAAGTTATTTCTTCAAATCTCCACCAGTGCAATATCCAGATTATATCTGCCGTGAGAAGACTGAGGATTTCATAAAAAGATACGGCCGCAAGTATTGTAAGAATGGCAGCAAGGGTAAAAAGAAATAGTTAGTAAGCACGGTCTTTTTCGACTAAGATTCAAAAATGAAACGTGGTCTTTTTATTACATTTGAGGGCGTGGAGGGGTCTGGCAAGACCACTCAAGCAAGGGCACTTGCTGAATGGCTTGAGCAGAAGGGCTATCCCTGTATACTGGTACGGGATCCCGGGACCACTGAGGTAGGTGAAAAAATAAGGGAGATTCTTCTGGATCCGCAGAACACTATGAATGTTAGGTGTGAAACATTTCTCTTTCTTGCGGCAAGGAGTCAACTTGTTTATGAAAGAATTTTACCTGCTTTGATGCAGAAGAAGATTGTTATATCCGATAGATTTTTTGATTCGACCTATGCCTACCAGGCATATGCACGGAGATTACCAAATAGGTTGATCGCAATATTTAATCGGTTCGCAAGTGCGGGATTAAAACCAGATTTGACATTTCTCGTTGATATAGACATCCTTGATGGTCAGGCAAGGGGAAAATGCGTGGATAGAATGGAGAAACAAGATTTTTTTTATCACAACAAGGTTCGTGAAGGCTATCTGAGATTAGCCCGGAGGGCAAAAAAAAGAATAAAAGTGCTTGATGGCAGGAAATCAGTGGATATACTTAAAGAAGAAGTAGTAAATTATGTAAAAGATTTGTTAAATAGAAAGGGGTAAAATATGAAAAAGAAGATATTTATTCCCATAATGGTTGTTTCGTTGGTTTTTGGAATAATAATCGGTCAGTGGGTCTGGGCAAAGCCTGATACCTATTCACTATTGAGAATCTTTAACAAAATACTTAAGGATGTTGAGGAGAATTATGTTGATGAGGTGGATACGGATTCTTTGATCAAGGGTGCAATAAATGGAATGATCGGGACGCTCAAAGATCCTCATACCCAATATCTAAGTAAAGAAGAATATGAACAATTGCGCGTTTCCACTGAAGGAGAATTTGGTGGAATTGGCGCTCAGATTGGAACCCGGGAAGAGAAGATTGTTGTTATTTCACCGCTTGAAGGAACGCCAGCATATCGTGCTGGACTTATGCCTGGAGACCATATAATGATGGTGGACAGCGTTTCGACAAAAGGCAAGAGCGTTGACTTGGTTGTGAAACAGATTAGAGGTACGCCTGGTACAAAAGTCTTGCTGACGATCCAGCGGGAAGGGATTCCCGACCCCTTCAATGTGGAAATTACTCGCGCCATAATCAAGCTTGAGGCAGTTCCATATTATGGAATGGTGACGAAGGACATAGGGTACATATACCTTGCCAATTTTTCTCGTACTGCAGATGCAGAATTTAGAAATGGTCTTGATTCGTTATTTGCCTGGGGTGCGAAGAAGATAATATTTGATCTGCGCGGGAATTCAGGCGGGCTATTGCAGGAAGGGATTGCAATCAGTGAATTTTTTCTACAGCAGAATAAGGATATTGTTACCACCAAGGGGAGGATTGAGCCACCACGCACATTCAAATCCCAGAGAGTCTATGCCTATGGAGAATTTCCGATGGTTACCCTGGTTGATGGCGGCAGTGCTTCTGCATCTGAAATTGTTGCCGGTGCACTGCAGGATTGGGATAGAAGTTTGATTGTCGGAATCTACACATTTGGTAAGGGTTCAGTGCAGAATGTGATACCGCTTGAAGATGGCGGTGCCCTGAAATTGACGACTGCCCGCTGGTACACGCCTTCAGGAAGGTGTATTGATAAACCATTTGCAATGGAAGAGACCTCTTTGGTGAGTACCCCAAAGGTCGATACGAGTAAGAAGAACATATATGTCACCCTTACTTTGAAACGTAAGGTCTTTGGCAATGGTGGAATTACTCCGGATATAGTGATTGAACCTCAGAAGTTGACGAAATTAGAGACTGATATCTGGGTAAAGGGTTACTTCTTTGATTTTGCAGTCCATTATACGAGTACCCATAAGGACATTGATAAGAATTTTGTTGTAGATGATAAGATGCTGGATTATTTTGCCACCTACTTGAAAGAGAAGAAAAAAATGGATTTTACCCAGGCGCAGTTTGATTCAGCAAAGACTGCTCTCGCAGAACGTATAAAACAGGAAATTACTTTGAGTCTATTCGGTCGGAAGGAAATGTATCACTGGAGAACGAACATAGATCCTTTTGTCCAGAAGGCAGTGGGAATGTTGAAGGAGGTGAGCTCCCAGAAGGAACTTTTTCGTCTCGTCAAGTGATGATGTATCTTCTGATTCAGAGAGATTCCATTTCCCTGCGATACTGGTGATGATGATTGTGCTGATTGGTCTTGTGTTATTGATTTTCTGGAAGATTGTTTTTTGGGGATTATGGATGAAGAGAAGGAACCTGACTCAATGAAATTCTATTTAATTCTTCTAAATAAAATAGAGGCAAATAGTGTGTGCTTCTTTCTGTGATATATGTATCGAATTGAAATAACGAGAAAAAACGATCTGAGGGGAAAGTTTGTCAAGGAAGATTTTGAATCTATTGGATTTAAGGGCATTAGTTCGGTTGAGGTCCGCGATGTCTACTACATCTACGATCGGATTCCGTATAAAAAAGTTATCTATCTCGCTCAGGAACTTTTTCTTGACCCGGTGGTTGAAAAATTTGAAATATGTGAAGGTAAAGGGTTTGAGATTCTGTTTAACCCCGGGGTTACAGACCCAAAAGAAGACAGCATAAAAAAGGCAGCAAAAGATCTCGGGATAGACCTGACTAATGTTAAGACCGGTGTTAATTATCTGTTCAAGGGTAGTTTTGATAATAAAGCATTGAAGAATGCCGCGAGTCTATTTTTGTATAATCCTCTAATTCAACATATCAAGCAGATCGGTGAAGAAGAATCTAAACCTCGGAAATCAGAATACTCTTATATACAAATAAATCTTGATACTGATTTGGTAAAACTTAGCCGCGATATGGGGCTTTCTCTGTCAAAACTTGAGATGAAGACTATCAAGAGTTATTTCAAAACACTGAAACGGAATCCCACTGATGTTGAGCTTGAAACTATTGCCCAGACCTGGAGTGAACACTGCCGGCACAAGACATTCCTGGGCAGGATAAAGTTCGGCAATGAGATCATTAATAATCTTTTGAAAAATACAATAATGAAAGCAACCCAGGAAATCAATCATCCTTTGTGTTTGTCTGTTTTCCATGATAATTCAGGGGTAATTGAATTTGATAAGGACTATGGTGTTTGCTTTAAGGTTGAAACCCATAACCATCCTTCAGCCCTAGAACCATACGGCGGTGCGGCAACGGGTATTGGCGGTGTAATAAGGGATATTCTGGGCACAGGCCTGGGTGCAAAGCCCATAATGAATACGGATGTTTTCTGTTTCGGCATCCCTGATTTGGACTACAAAAAATTACCTCCGGGGATTCTACATCCCAAGAGAATAATCAGGGGTGTATATTATGGAGTGCGGGATTATGGAAATCGTATGGGAATACCAACAAAGAGTGGTGCGGTATATTTTGATGAAGATTTTTTGTATAACCCACTTGTCTATTGTGGCACAGTGGGAATAATTAGAAAAGATAGAATCAAGAAGGCTGCGAGACCCGGAGACTTCATTTTACTGGTTGGTGGGAAGACCGGCAGGGATGGTATTCACGGTGCAACCTTTTCTTCAGCAGAACTTTCTGTTGAAGCAGAAAAATCCTGTGTTCAGATTGGTAATCCGATTGTTGAAAAAAGGGTTCTTGATTGTCTGTTAAAGGTGAGTGAACTGGGCATTTTGAATTCGGTTACGGATTGTGGCGGTGGTGGTCTATCCAGTGCAGTGGGTGAAATGGGCAAACAGACAGGTGCAAAGGTTTTTTTAGAAAAGGTACCACTAAAATATGAAGGACTGACCCCGAGGGAGATATGGATTTCAGAATCACAGGAAAGGATGATTCTTTCTGTCCCACAAAGATACATTAAGAAAGTTATTGATATTTTTAGAAGTGAAGGTGTTGAAGCCACAATCATCGGTCAATTCACCGATAACAAGAAATTATTATTATACTACCGAGATCAAAAAGTATGTGATATCGATATGAATTTTTTGCATGATGGTCTGCCAATGCCTGAGAAAAAGGCAAGAAGATCGAAATTGAAAGGGAAAGGTATCAAATGGCAAATGCCCGGGGATTTGAACAGTGTTCTGCTTGAGATTGTCGGAAGTCTGAATTGCAGTTCACGAGAGTGGTTAGTCCGGGAATATGACCATGAGGTTCAGGGTGCGAGTGTAATAAAGCCATTTGTCGGCATATTTAAGGATGGGCACCAGGATGCAGTGGTTATTAAACCATTGCTCCATAAGAACAGGGGGATTGTTGTTTCCTGTGGCATTAATCCTGCTTACGGCAAATATGATGCATATAATATGTCATTATCAGTGATTGATGAAGCCCTGCGTAACATTGTCGCTACTGGTGGTGATATTACCAAAGCCGCAATGTTAGATAATTTTTGTTTTTCTTCACCTGATAGGGAAGAGGTTCTTGGCGATGTTGTCTTGAGTGCGCGTGGGTGCTATGACGGCGCCAGGGCATTTGGTGTTCCATTTATTTCAGGAAAAGATAGCCTCAATAATGAATACCTCGACCTGAAGGGTAGAAGCCATTTGATTCCACCAACCCTTCTCATATCGGCAATTGGTATCATTGATGATGTGCGAAAATGTATAACAATGGATTTAAAACAAAGCAATAGTTTAATCTATCTTATTGGTGTGACCAGAGAAGAACTTGGTGGTTCTGAATACTTTAGATTTTTGAAAATTAAGGGTGGTGCAGTTCCTGGGGTTAATCTCAAATTAGCACCCAGAATAATGCAGTCCCTGCATCAAGCAATAACCAGCGGGTTGGTACTTTCCTGTCATGACCTGTCTGAAGGTGGTTTTGGTCTGGCAATGAGTGAGATGGTAATGGCAGGTGATATTGGTTGTACGGTCGACATTTCAAAGATGAGGTTTGTCGGGAACAATCCACGTGAAGATGTTATGTTATTTTCTGAATCAAATACGCGATTCCTGGTTGAAGTTATGCCGGAGAAACGCGCGAAATTTGAATACATTATGAAGAACCTTCCACTATCATTGATAGGAAAAACCAGCAGAGAGAAGAAACTGAAAGTATATTATTCAGAAAGACTTATTATTGATTTGGCAATTTCAAAATTAAGGACGAAATGGAAGCGAAAGATACTATAAGACATATTGCTATAATAATGGATGGCAATGGCAGGTGGGCAAGGAAGAGGGGATTACCCAGGGTTATTGGCCATCGCGAAGGGGTGGAGTCAGTGCGGGCGGTTGTGGAGGCAGCCCGTGACCTCCATCTCAAATATTTGACACTTTATACATTTTCCACAGAAAACTGGCGAAGACCCAGTGATGAGATTCAGACCTTGATGAATATGCTTGAGGAGATGATTGTAAAGGAGACTCCTGAACTCCATAAGAATAATGTGAGAATAAATGCAATTGGCAGATTGAATGACTTGTATCCAAACGCAAGAAAGGCGCTTGATGATGCCTTGAAATTGACCAGCAATAATGACAGAATGGTTTTAACCCTATGTTTAAATTATGGAGGTCAAGGTGAGATTGTGGATGCGGTTAAAAAGATTATTGTGGAGGATAGAGAAAGACGGGTCTCTCTCGAAGATTTCAATGAAGAGAAATTTGCTCGTTATCTCTATGACCCAGACCTGCCGCCGCCAGATTTGCTGATCAGAACCGGTGCTGAAAAAAGGGAACGAATATCCAATTTTTTACTCTATCAGATTGCCTATACCGAAATATATTTTACCAATACACTCTGGCCAGATTTTAGAAAAAAGGAGTTTTTGAAGGCAATTGAAAATTATTACAAAAGGGAGCGTTTATTTGGTGCAGTTTAGTGACATATTCAAAAGAATAAGAACCGGATTTTTTCTCGTTGCGATTGTTGTTGTTGCACTTTGGATTGATCATATACTACTGCCTCTGACACTTCTGTTTTTTATCACCTTTGCAACAAACGAGTACTTTCGGTTCTGGCACAGAAAGGATGTCTATCCCCATACCCTGGTAGTGCTTTTTCCGGGATATGCAATTCCTTTGCTATTCTATTTTGGAGTTCCAATTTTCTTGCCCGGATTTTTGTTATTCTTTTTTATCGCGCTATTATCGGTAATGCGATTCCCAGGATCAAGATATAAGGCAAATTTTCTTGCAGAAATATGTGCTGGTTTTTTTGGAGTATTCTATATTTCGGTCCTGCCTTCAACCATAATACTATTAAGAAAATATGGATTCTGTGTGAGTCTTTTACCCTTTGTGCTAACCTGGATATATGATACATTTGCTTATATTGTTGGCTCAATCTGGGGCAAACATCGGCTGGCGGAAAAACTGAGTCCCAAAAAATCCATAGAAGGAACAATTGTAGCATTTTTTCTCACTTTTCCTTTTACCTATTGGTTGAATTCGAAGTGGGCAGAGGGTTTTGATATGCTGGATGCAGTCTGGATTACTCTTGGTATAGGAATTTTAGGAACAATCGGAGATCTGTTTGAGTCCGGGATGAAGCGCGAGGTGGGATTGAAAGATGCATCAAATGTATTCCCCGGTCATGGTGGATTTCTTGACCGAATTGATTCGTTAATCTTTAATATACCGTTTTTTTATCTATATTTTATAAGCCGTGGATAAGACTCCGCTTGCCGACCGCATAAGACCTGAGGATTTTGACCAGATTCTTGGGCAGGAGCATCTGTTAGGTCCAGGTGGTCCGATTTTTAGACAGATTGAGCAAGGCAGATTATTTTCAATGGTTCTATTTGGTCCACCAGGAAGTGGCAAGACCACAATTGCCCGGCTCTTTGCCAAAAAATTTTCGGCTGATTTTGTCTCTTTTTCAGCCGCAACAAGTGGTATTGTGGAGATAAAAAAATTTATGGAGGAAGTAGAGAAAAAGAAAAGTTTCTTTAACCGCGATACAATCATTTTTATTGATGAAATCCATAGATTTAATAAGGCGCAGCAGGACGCATTTTTACCCTATCTTGAAAAAGGGTCAATTATTCTCATTGGAGCAACCACAGAGAATCCTTCTTTTGAATTGAATTCCAGTTTACTTTCGCGATTAAAGGTCTATATGCTCAATCCACTTTCATCTGAGGATATGAAAAAAATCTTGCACCGGGCTTTGAATGCGCCAAAAGGGCTTGATAATAAATATGAAATCACTGATGAGGCATTGAATTTCATTGCCAATATTTCAGATGGTGATGCGAGAGTTGCACTCAATGCCCTTGAATTATGCGCATTTTCTGCAAAGGAAAAAAAGATAGATTTGAAACTTGCTGAAGAGGTTGTTCAAAAAAAGGCACTGAAATACGATAAGGCAGGTGAGGAGCATTACAATCTGATATCGGCATTACACAAATCCTTAAGGGGTTCTGACCCTGATGCCTCTTTATACTGGCTTGCAAGGATGCTTGAGGCAGGCGAAGACCCTTTGTATATTGCCCGACGCCTTATACGCTTTGCTGTGGAAGATATTGGTCTTGCTGATCCCCAGGCACTGGTCATCGCCAATGCTGCCAAAGAGGCGATAGACTTCATTGGCAGGCCTGAAGGTGACCTGGCACTTGCTCAGTGTGTTGTCTATCTTGCCCGGGCAAAAAAGAGTAACGAGATTTATCTTGCCTATGCTGAGGCAAAAGATGATGCCCTGAAGACCCTTGCCCAGCCTGTGCCAATGCATATAAGAAATGCGCCCACGTCTTTAATGGAAAAACTTGGTTATGGCAAGGGATATAAGTATCCTCATAATTATCCAGATGCGAAGGTAGAACAGGATTATATGCCGGAGAATTTGAAGGGTAAGAAGTATCTGAAAGACAAAAAATAAAAAAGGGGCGGCAAAACCGCCCCTTTTTTTAAATCCCTTTTTACTTTATCGTCGCATTTAGCAGTTCTATATTTATAGTCGCAGTCCAGTTACTATCTGTTTCAGTAGAAGTCATCTTTACCCAGCCGATATCCGGTGCAAGCCAGACATAGGCAGTTTCAGCAATGGTACCGTCTGTGTATATGGCCATACCCTTCCAACAATCATCATAGGTGCCTCCAGGAACTGTCACACTCTCTTTGCCCATTACGCGCATAGTTTCGGTATAAGAAGAATCCTTATGGACATTCCAGGTATTACCTTCTTCAAGGGGGAATACAAGGCTGGTATCGGGCTCAGTATCTGATTTATCATCATACCAGAAAAGGTATTCATCAGTCTTCTGCCAATAAGAAGTATCTGTCCAGCCTTCACCTGATTCAATGATTTCAAATACTGCAGTATTGTTATCAAGCGTTGTCTCCTTTGTGACTTCAACTTTCATTGTGCTTGTATCTGCAAAGGTTGTTTCTGGGGCTGTGATATTGTCAATCTGCTGATAGTTCCAGATATTGCCCACTGTGACGGGCCAATAATCCTTCTCACCGCCACCGCAACCTACCAGAAACAGAACAACCGGTACTAATAACAATAATTTTTTCATAATATCTCCTTTCGAACGATTATACTAAAGATTTTGCAAATGTCAATACCTTAATAATCCTTCTTAGTTATACAACAGCGACAATGATCCACGTTTTGTCAGGGTTTAAAATCCCTCCTGTACTTGACACGATTTTGCTTCTGGCTATTATTAAGGCGTGGCA